>NZ_JBIWDW010000001.1:0-705254 GCF_044762205.1 Arthrobacter sp. NPDC097144
TTTTTCTTTTCTCTTCGCTGCAGTGTTTCTTTATTCTATTTCATCCGGACCGTGTTTGGCAATTCGGGATAATTCCCGAAGACTGCTTCATTTTGGCCGGACGAACCCACCACGAAGCATCCGGATTATCTCCGCTGCTGTGTTGTGGGATGTTGCCGGATCCGGGAGTCTCGCTTGCAGACCATGTCCGCTGGGCGCTCTCCGGGGCAACTCACTCAACTTTACACAGAGTCGCCGGACCGTGCAAGCCGGGACCCTGTGATCTGCTGCACGCTGGGAATCCGTGAACCCCGGGGTAAGCAGAAGGCCGGCTTTCGAGCTTCTGTCACCCCGGATGTCCAGGGTGACAGGAGCCGAAATCCGGCCTTCTAGTGGTTGATCAATGCATGATCAGAACACGCTGATCAACGAGGTGAACTCAAGAATCACTGACTTCCACAGTGGCCAGAGTGCGCTTGCCTCGGCGCAGCAGCAGATACTTGCCGTGCAGCAGGTCGGCACTTCCTATGACTGTCTCCGCATCTGTGATTTTGCGGTTGTTGACGTATGCCCCGCCTTCAGAGACCGTACGCCGCGCGGCGGAGTTGGTGCCGGACAGTCCGGAGGCAACCAACAGGTCAATGATTCCCAGTCCGCTGCTGTTCACAACCACCCGAGGGAGTTCCGCAGTTGCTGCGCTCAGAGTGGCTTCGTCCAAGTCGCTGATTTCACCCTGCCCAAACAGTGCGGCAGAGGCGGCAATAACCTTCTCGGTTGCTTCCACCCCATGGATCAAGGACGTCACATCGTAGGCCAGCCGACGCTGCGCTGCCCGCTTGTGCGGTTCCTCGGCAACCGAGACGGCAAGCTCTTCGATTTCCGCCCTGGTCAGGAAGGTGAAGACCTTGAGCCGGTCCACGACGTCGGCATCCGATGTGTTCAGCCAGAACTGGTACATCGCGTACGGGCTGGTCATGGCACTGTCCAGCCAGATGGCGTTGCCCTCGCTCTTGCCGAACTTGGTGCCGTCCGAGTTGGTGATCAACGGGGTGCCCAGGGCATGGACGCTCTTGCCCTCCACCTTGCGCACCAGCTCGGTGCCCGAGGTGAGGTTGCCCCACTGGTCTGATCCGCCGGTTTCCAGCACGCAGTCGTAGTCGCGGAAGAGCTGGAGGTAATCCATGCCCTGCAGCACCTGGTAGCTGAACTCGGCGTAGGAAATGCCTTCGTCGGAGTTGAGGCGCGAAGAGACGATCTCCTTCTTGATCATCGTGCCCACCCGGAAGTGCTTGCCGATGTCCCGCAGGAAGTCGATGGCGCTCATGGGCGCGGTCCAGTCAAGGTTGTTGACCATCTGCGCAGCGTTCTGCCCCTCGAAACTGAGGAAGCGCTGCACCTGTCCCTGCAGGTAGCCGACCCATTCGGAGACGGTTTCCTTGGTGTTCATGGTGCGTTCGGCCGTCGGGCGCGGGTCACCGACCAGGCCGGTGGATCCTCCCACGAGGGCCAGCGGACGGTGGCCGGCCAGCTGCAGGCGGCGCATCGTCAGCAGCTGCACCAGGTTGCCCAGGTGCAGGCTCGGCGCTGTGGGATCGAAGCCGCAATAGTAGGTAATCGAATCCCCGGCGAGCAGTTTCTCCAGTTCGGCTTCATCGGTGGAGACCTGAACCAGGCCGCGCCACTTCAGTTCCTGCCAAACGTTGTTGAAAGTCGGATCATTCTTCTGGGCGCTCAGGCCCGCTGGGGTTTCGATAGTCACGTCTTCCAAAATATCAGTCTTCTTCTTCCACAATGCCCGCGGGGACCGCTCCGGCGGCAATAAGACGCAGGCGCTGCGTAGGACGGGTCATCGCAACGTACAGGTCCCCCACCTTTCCGGCGGCAGCGGTCAGCAGTTCTTCCGGCTCAAGAATGACGACGCCGTCGAACTCCAGTCCCTTGGCTTCGCGCGGCGAAGTGACCACGATGTCCTGTTCCAAGCCGCCGGCTCCGGTGCCCAGCCGCTTGCCGTACACCGCACCGACTTCCCGGCGCACGGCGTCGAGGTGGTGTTCCTCGGCGATGATCGCCAGCAGGCCCCCTTCCAGGGCTGCCAGGTCCTCCGGCAGGGTCTCCATCAGGCGGGCAACAAGCCCTCCCTCGGGAACCCGGTCAACGAACGGCGCCCAGCGCCCCTCGCGGACCGCCTTAGGCGCGGAAACCACCAGTCCTGCGGCGTTGGCCATGCGGACCGCAGCTTCGGCAATCTGCGCCGGAGTGCGGTAATTCACGGTCAGCTCTTCCAGCGTCCAACGCTCCCCCACGAAAGGCGTCAGCGCCTGCTGCCAGGAGGTGGCGCCGGCGGCGGAGCTGGTCTGGGCAATGTCACCCACCACGGTAAAGGACTTCAGCGGGCAACGGCGCATCAGCAGCCGCCACTGCATGGCGGAAAGTTCCTGCGCTTCATCCACCACAATGTGCCCAAAGGCCCAGGTGCGGTCGACGGCGGCGCGGTCGGCCGCCGTCAGGCGTGCCTCCCCTACCGTGTTGTGGTCCGCCAGGTCCTCGGCCGAGAGAATCCCGTGGGCACCGGAATCTTCCAGGAAGCCTTCGGTGTTTTCGATGGCCCGCTCGGCGTTGGCCAGGTCCCGCTTGCGCTGTTCTTCGCGCAGGGCAAGGTCGCGGCCGGCGGAGGCATCCAGCTCCCCCAGCAGTTCGGCTGCCTCATCCAGCAGCGGAACATCCGCTTCCGTCCACGCCGCATCCGGGCTGCGGCGCAGCAGGCGGATTTCTTCGTCGCTCAGGTCGGGAGCTGCCCCTTCAAGGTGTCCGGGCTTGCTGAAGAGTTCGGAGAGCAGTTTCTCCGGCGTCATCGGCATCCAGCACAGGTTCAAGGCCACGCGCACGTCACGGGAGGCGCGCACGTCCTCCGCCAGATACGCGCGGTCGGTGCTGTTGCCGGCACCGGCAGACTCTTCGAGCTGTTCCGTGAGCTGTTCGGTGAGTTCGCGCAGGAGGATCTTCACGAAGGTAACGCGCGCCTCGTTGTGCGGTTTGCCGGTGGCCCGCGCCTTGTCCCGGGCACGCTGGACCATCTTCGGCGTCAGCGTGAGGATGGTTCCTTCCACGTTCAGCTTCCGCGGCTCCAGCAGCATGCGCTGGCGGTTGGCAACTGCGCGCGCGACGACGTCGGCCATGGAGATCCGGCCCTTGATCTCGGCAACCTGCGCGTTCTCTTCCGGAACGGCGGTGATGCCCGGCATGAGCTGTCCCAGGCTGGACATGACGACGCCGGTCTCGCCCAGGGACGGAAGGACGCGTTCGATGTAGCGGATGAACGCATTGGAAGGACCAACAAGCAGCACGCCGGCGGACTTGAGCCGTTCGCGGTGCGTGTACAGCAGGTACGCCGCACGGTGAAGCGCTACGGCGGTCTTTCCGGTTCCCGGTCCGCCCTGGACAACGAGGGTGCCTGCCAGCGGCGCACGGATGATGCGGTCCTGCTCGGCCTGGATGGTGCCGACGATGTCCGACATCTGGCCGGTGCGCTTGGAGTTCAGGGCGGCCAGCAGAGCACCTTCGCCCTGCAGCGCTTCTTCTTCCTCGAGCATGCTGTAGTCCAGCACGTCGTCTTCGATGGCCTGGACGCTGCGGCCCTTGAGGATCAGGTGGCGGCGGCGTCGAACGCCTTGGCGTTCAAAGGCTGTTGCCTGGTAGAAGGTGCCTGCTTCCGGCGCCCGCCAGTCCACCATCAGCCGCTGCAGATCAGCGGTGGAGAGGCCAATCCGGCCGATGTAACGCTCCTCGCCGTCGTCGAGGTCCAGCCGGCCGAATACCAGGCGGTCGTCAACGGCGTTCAGCTGCGCCAGACGGTCCTCATACATGGTGGCAAAGGCGTCGCGCTCGGAGCGGTTCTGATGTGAACCGGCCGAGGTGCTGCGCCGCACCTGGGCCAGCTGCTCGCGCTTTTCTTCACGGAGTTCATCGAGTCGTGAGTACAAACCGGCGACATAGTGTCGCTCATGTTCCAGCTCATGGTGGGCAGAAGACGTTTCAGGCATGTTCGCGTTCCCTCTCGCAAAGGCAGACCCACAAGTTTAGCGTGCATTTGGACTTTTTCCATGCACTGAGCTATTTAAGTGACGCCGGCCCTTGCCGGATGGGTCTAAGTGCGTCTCACTCCGGAGACGCGGTGATGCTCCGCCGTGCGGAAGAGCGGAAGATGTGGCTAGTAAGCGACCAGGGCGTGCACCGGGTAACCTGCCAGCGCGGCGCGTCCGCCGAGGTCGTTCAGTTCCAGGACGACGCCGAATCCGGCCACTACGGCCCCGGCCTTTTCGATGAGCCGGGCCGTTGCACCGAGGGTCCCGCCGGTAGCGAGCACATCGTCCAAGATGAGGACGCGGGAGCCGGCCGGAATGTCATCCTGGTGAACTTCCAGCGTGTTCTCGCTGTACTCCATGGAGAAGCTTTCGGAAAACACGCGGCGCGGCAGCTTGCCGGGCTTGCGGATGGTGATGACGCCCTTGTCAGCTGCGTAGGCCGCGGCTGCGGCGAGAAGGAACCCGCGGGCTTCAACCCCGGCCACGTAGTCGAAACGTCCCTCATACTCTTCCAGCAGGGCATCGACAACGCCGCGGAACGCGGGACCGTCGGCAAAAACGGGTGTCAGGTCGCGGAAGACGACTCCCGGCTTGGGGTAATCCGGCACAATTGCGCCCAGTCGTTCAATGGTGTCGGCAATGGGCTCAATGTTCTGTGCGGCGTCCGCGGGCGTTTCTTTCACCCATCCACCTTACCCGCTCAGCGGCGGGAGCCCGTGGCCGAGCGGGGCGGCTGTGGCCCTTCTCTCGACGGCCCTCGGCGTCGAAGGGCGGCGGAATAAAGCCTCCGGGGAGGCAGTTGCCACGTTTGAGCGGGACCTTCGGAGAGGTCCCGGAATCAACAGCAAGGATTTATACACATGGTTAACCTGCACGAAGTGCTGAAGAACAAGATCGGATTCGGGACGGCTCCGCTGGGAAACATGTTCCGTGACATCCCCCAGGACGAGGCACTGGCCACTGTCGAAGCCGCTTGGAACGAAGGCATCCGTTACTTCGATACCGCTCCGTTCTATGGAGCCGGGCTGGCGGAATCCCGCTTGGGTGAGGTGCTCTCCCAGCATTCACGCGACGAATTTGCCCTGAGCACCAAGGTGGGACGGCTCATCCTGGACGAACAGGAAGAGAAGAGCGACGGCCTCTTCAACCACGGACGGGCGAATAAGATCGCCACTGATTACACGGCTGATGCCACCTTGCGGTCCATCGAGGAAAGCCTGACGAGGCTGAAGACGGACCGCTTGGACTTTGTCTTCATCCACGACACATCCCGGGATTTCCTGGGCGACGAATGGGTAGCAAAGTTCAATGAGGCCCGGACCGGTGCGTTCCGCGTTCTGGCCCGGCTGCAGGACGAAGGCGTGATCCAGGGCTGGGGCCTCGGGGTCAACACCACCGAACCCATAGAGCTGGCCATGGACATGGATGTTGCAGCTCCGACCATGAGCCTCTCCGCCACCCAGTACACCCTGCTGCAGCACGAGCGTGCCCTGCAGCGCATGATGCCTGCTGCACAGGAAAAGGGTGTGGGAATCGTCGTCGGCGGTCCGTTCAACTCCGGTGCCCTGCTGGGCGGAGACTACTTCGATTACGCGGAGATTCCTCCGGCGGTCAAGGAGCGGATCAAGCGGCTGACGGACATCGCCCAGCGGCATGACGTGAGCCTGAAGGCAGCTGCCCTGCAGTTCTCCGCGGCCCACCCCGCTGTGGCTGCGGTCATTCCCGGCTCCAGCCGGCCCGAGCGCGTTAGTGAGGATGTTGCGGCAATGAAGGCATCAATTCCCGGCGCCTTCTGGGACGAACTGCTGGAAAACAAGCTGATCTCTGCGCAGGCGCCCCTGCCGTCTGCAGCATAGAAAGACCCTGCATCCCGCAGGATCCGGGTTGGGCGGCGTCCGGGAGGTTATCCCGGACGCCGCCTTTGCGTTTTCCGGCAGCGGGCCCAACTATTAGGGCCTTTTCCGTTTACCGGGCAGTCGCACCGGCTGCATTCCGGCGCTTGCGGGCGACTGCCGGACGGTATTTCGAGACGGTGGGATCGGCGGTCAGCCAGAAACGCCACGGGTATTCGTCAGTGCCGCCGGCTCCGCTGACTCCCACTCGGGGGCCGGAGGAAATTAGTGCGTCTGCCACCGGCTGATCGGGCAGTTCGAGGCGCAGCGGAGCAGCAAAGACGTCGGCTCCGTCAAGTTCCCGGTTGATGCCCAGTGCCTGGGCCAGCCGGGCCGGGCCGCGGGCCAGATCCAGGTCTGTGCGCGGATTGTTGCGTCGTACCCGTGCGGTTTCGATTCCTTCAACTATCTCCCCGCCCCGCAGCAGCAGCCCGGTGGCAAACCCTTCATCACCGCAGACCACGTTGGCGCAGTAATGCATTCCATACGTGAAGTAGACGTAAAGATGGCCGGCGGGACCGAACATGGTGTTGTTCCGTGCCGTGCGTCCGCGGAAGGCGTGGGACCCGGGGTCAACATCGCCCATGTAGGCCTCCACCTCGGTGATTCGGACGCTCACCGGGCCCCCGCCGTCGTCGTGCGTGAGGACCGATCCCAACAGGAGGCGGGCGGCACTGGTGGCCGGCACCGCAAGCCGTGACCTTGCGCTTGTGTCTTCCATGCTTTGACCGTAGCAACTGCAGGGCGGGTCAGCAGAATCAGCGGCCCAGAGCCGGACCCCATGCTTCCCTGCGGCCGGGTTAGACCATGGACCGGTAAAACTGCTCCAATGCCGCCAATCGGTGCGAATTTGGGTGTGGCATGCTGCCGTCAAGCTGATCGCGAACCGCGTCCAGCGTCACGTGCCAGGCAGCAAGCAGCTCCGCCGTCTGGTCCTGGCTTCCGGTTACGGGCTGGTGGAGCGTGAGCCTTGTTTCATCGCCGTCGTCAGCCATCTCCATCCGGGCCTCTGCGCCCAGATTCAGCCTGCGGGAGGCGGCGTCGGCCGCAGCTTCCACGTCCTCGGACGGAGCGCGGTACCACCGCTCAAAAACAAGTTCGGCATCGCGTCCCGAGCCTGTGACCAGACCCATCGTGGGTGAGATGTCAAAGTCCTTGGCGTAGGCATCCCGCAGCGTCAGCCATTGCTCCATACTGTCCGGCTGGGGTTCCGTGCCCGCTGCGACGTGGGCGAATGCGTCCAGAATGCCCTGCCAGCCCGCGCTGCCCTCAGCCAGGAAATCAGGGGTGTCAGTCCGGGAGCGAAACAGCAGCAACGCTCCCCCGCTGCTCTCCAGCACCTGCCATTCCAGAACGGAGTCTGAGCCCAGCTGGTCTTCCCACGTGATCTGCAGGCTCGAGCGGGGTTCCAGCTGGAGCACCGTTCCGGAGCTGGTGCCCCCGTCCATATCCAGCGTGTATTCCTTGCCCAACTGCCATTCAGGGTTTACCTGCCCGAGCCAGAGGGAGATCTTCTCGGGGTTGGTCAGGATGTCCCAGATGTGTGCTGCGGGATAGTCGAACTGGCGGTCAAAGGCCAAAGCAAATCCGTCTGAAAGCTTCTCGATGCGGCCTTCGGGAACGGGCGCGGAGCTGAACTGTCCTGGCATCACAAGGTCCTCCTGTCCGGAATCCACCGGGGTGGGCTTTTCCAGCCTAGCTTCCAGCCCGAAGTACCGTAAGGCTCGCAGGACAGGGTCAGGGACCCGTCACACTACTCGCTTTTTTCCACGTATCACTTGGCTATCCGGCCGGGCGAAAGGGGCCGGAAATGTCGGTGGCGGCTGACAGCCTTCAGTCATGGATACGACGACGGCGTACGGAAAGCGGGCAGACCCTCCTCCCGATCCTTTGTGGTTTCCCGATTCGGGCTGGCCCCGCGGCCGGAATGATGAGGGGTGCTCAGAGAGCGGGCTTGCAGCGTGGGTTGAGGGCGTGGCGCGGGAAGCAGATTCCACAGCATGGGGAAGTGCACCAGATGAAACCGGTGCAGATGAAGGATTAATGTTCTCTGCCGATCACCTTCGGGGCAGCGGTTGCCTTCCTCTGTCGGCTTCAGGGTTTCCCGACGGCCTCAGCGGCTGCTTGAGGCTAAGCCCGGCCGGTTCCTTGAATCAGGAGCGAACGGGGTCGGCGTTGCAGGGTCTGCGGCTGCTGGAGGGTTGGGCAGCAGCGGCTAAGGTGCGTCTGATCTATCGGCAGCATGTGCTGATGATGGAGGAACTCCAATCTTTCAACGCTGAGCGTGCGGCGGAGGATGCAGTCAGGGGCAGAGCTGCTGTTCCGCGAGCAGTGGACGCCGGTCTGGCCTTCAGTCTCACCGCGACTGAGGTAGCAACGATGCTTGGCATCCCGGAGGGGACAGCCAAGGCCCTTGTTGATGAAGCCTGCGAACTTTGTGAACGATGCCCCAGCACCTTGGACGCGCTGGAACGAGCGGCAATCACTCCGGCCCAGGCCCTGACAATCCTTGACCAGACGCGTTCCCTTGTCGCAGAGGAGCTTCCTCCCCCTTCGGTTCCTGCCCGGGAGGCACAGGTTTTTCCTCCCGGTGCAGCCCATGCCATGGAACAAGAGTTATTAAAGCTGGCCCCGGGACTGACGAATGCGCAATTGGTCCGGAAGGCACGCCGCCTTCGGGAAAGGAGCTATCCGGAAACCATTCCCGTACGCCACCGCAAAGCATTTGAGCAGCGGAGGGTCTGGTTCCAGCCGCAGCCCGACGGCATGGGACACCTCACGGCATATCTGCCCGCGGACAAAGGACAGGGTATCTTCGGCGCGCTCACCGGCGCGGCGCGCGGTGAACAGCTTCTGGGCGACCCGCGCGGCTTGGACCAGCTTCGGGCTGACATCCTGGCCAGTCTGCTCCTGCACACACCCGAACCGTGGATCGGCGAACCGGAGGTCTGTAGCGACCGAGATGACTCCGAGACCGGGGCTGGTGCTGGGATCAGGAATACATCCTCCGTCCAGAGGACGGACGCTGCCGGAGGTGGGGCGGTCGCGAGAGATGAATGCGAGACCAGGCAGAAGGGTGCACCCAACGTGAGAAATGAGCGCCAGACCGGCCCCGGAGGCATGCGCGGCACTCCTCAGCTTCCGTCCGGAACCGTCGCGGAGATCATGGTGCTCATCAACGCCGACACGCTCTTCGGCGCCGACAATGCCCCTGCAGAACTCGCCGGCTACGGACCTATCAGTGCGGAGGCCGCCCGCAGGCTCGCCCGAACCGCCTGCCGGTGGACCGGACTGGTCCAAGACGCCCGCACAGGCGAAGTTCTGGGAGTGGGACGGCGGCGAAAGGTGCCGGCCGGCCTGCGACGCTGGCTGCAGGCGCGGGATCAAACGTGCCGGTTCCCGGGCTGCAGTACCGGCACGGCCAGGACCGAAACGGACCACACCATTCCGTGGGCACAGGGTGGTCCAACCGAGCATTGGAATCTGGCGAATCTCTGCAAGAAGCACCATCGGCTGAAAACCCTGGGTCATTGGAAAGCCCAACAGGTATCACCGGGCGTGCTGGAATGGATCTCCCCTTTGGGACGGCATTATCAAACCCAGCCGGAACTCACCCTCGGCCAACTCCGACCCGCTCTGAACTCACCGCTTGCTCACACAGAGTTTGAATTGGGCTCGAACTCGGGCTCGGCCTCGAAGGACGGCGACCCGCCGCCGTTCTGATCTCTGCCGGTATTCCCGACTGATCTCTCGTGGCGTTCCTGACTGATTTCTCCCGGTATTCCCGACTGATTTCTCCCGCTGTTCCCGACTTTTTTCTCCCGCTGTTCCCGAACGGTGAACTGAATGAGACCGGACGCGCCGGTAGGTGAACGGCCAGCACCCGGTTGACAGTCTGCTGGCTCCGCGGCCGCTACTTGGCCGGGATGCCTGACGGCCAAGGCAGGAGGTTGGGAAGGTCAACAGCATCGGTGTCCGCTTCAACCCGCAGGCTTCCCAAGTTGGGGGTTCTGCCGGCGAGCCAAGCGGCGATGTCTGTCGCCATGCCGTCCACCGAGACAGTGTTTCCGCCAACCACTACAGTGCTTCCGTCGGCCGCAGATCCCGATTCCAAGGGAACGGCTGCGAGGACACGAGGGGCCATTCCCCTCGGCTGGATCCTCAGCCGCACTCCGGAAGGGACCCGGGCGGCAAGGAAACCAAAGAGATGCTCGCATAACTGCGGGGACCAGGCATCGGCTTCGCCTCCGGTTCCCAAATCGGTGCCGTGAATAACGAGTTCACGCCACAGTGCCAGTCCGCCGTCCCGCACCACTCCGCCGCGGTACGAGATCGGAGTGCGCCAGTCGGACTCCTGCAAGTTACGGAAGGCGGACAACGCGCTGTTCAAACTTGCTCCCAGCTGCTGTCGGTGCTGCTCGGCTGAGCGCACGGCTCCTTCATCGATGGCCCGGTTGCGGCCGTCCGACCCGCCGTCATAGAGGCCGATGGTCTCGCCGTCCGCAGCGTATCGGAGCTGTCGTTCCATGGCATCAGCAACTCCGGCCACGTGCGCCATAATGTGGCCCCGTGACCATCCCGGAAGGCGCGACGCATCGCGGACATCGGCATTCTGCAGACAATCCGCGTGCTCCATAAAGCCCGCTGCAGCGGACTCCAGATAAGACATCAGCCGGGAAGAAGACGGCCGGGGCGAGGGCTTGGGAACGGAGGGCCGGGAGGAACCCGCGGCATCGGAGGGACCAGTCATTGACACACCATAGAGCGCGGGAACCGGTTTGCCACTACTCGGAGCGACGCTGAGTGCACCTGGCTTTGGTGCACCGCACTTTGCGGCACCGGCACTCGAGTGAACCGGGCTCTAGGGCACCCGGAGACCCGGCACGTGTCAGAAGCTACAACCGGGCCAATCCTGTACTGCGTCTTCATGTGTTCAAAGCTGGTTCAAAGCTGGACCAGAACTGGTGTGGAACTGGTGTGGAACTGGTTTTATCTCTGATTCAGAGCTGGTAACGGTGGCGGATGTGCCGTCGGCTGGGGTCGGCCTGCCAGAACTCAATCTCGACGGGCTGCAGTGCGAACAGCTGCCACTCGGGGTTGGCCGAGCCGTCACCGGCAGGACGTTCGTCCCAGTCCCGTGCCGATGCCTCCTCGGACAGCTGGACCACGCTGCCGCTGACCCGAATTTGCCGCCCCAGCTCCGCCCAGTAAAAGTTCATTGCGGCACGGGGGTTGGCTGAGAGCTCCCGGCCCTTTCGCGAGGTGCGTGAAGTCGCAAAGTGCCAGCCGTCATCGTCCAGGTTTTTCAGAATGAGCATCCGCGACGACAGGTTCCCGCCAGCGTCTGCCGTAGCCAGCGAAAAGGCATGAGGCTGGCGGACGCCGGCGGTGAGGGCTTCGTCGAGCCAGGAACGGAACAGTTCAGCAGGATCAACCGGCGCTTGGGCAGGGTCGAATCCCGGAAGATTTTCAGGGAAGTCAGGCAATGCGCGCAGCATCAATCGGAAGGAGTCGCTCATGGCCTAAGGGTAGCGGCCGGATAGGCGGCACACCCACGGCGCTCCAAGCCACACGGAAAGCATCCCCGGAGAACCCGGAAGGACCCCGGAAGGCGATCAGCTCTCCGGGGCCCTTCCGGGGGTTGCGTGTCTTGAGACAGCGGCTCTGGTCAGGCAGCGTAGCTGCGAGCCGTCTCCAACTCAGACTTCAGGGCTGCGAGCTGCGCTTCAACGGCAGAGCGGGCGGTTCCGCCCTGACCGCTGCGGCTGTCCAGGGATCCTTCGGTGCTCAGGACGGAGCGGACCTCCGGTGTCAGGTGAGAAGAAATACCTGCATACTCCTCGTCGGTCAGGTCCCAGAGCTCGACGCCGCGGTTTTCCGCCAGCTTCACGGCTGCACCGGAGAGTTCGTGCGCTTCGCGGAACGGCACACCCTGGCGGACCAGCCACTCGGCAATATCTGTGGCGAGGGCGAAGCCCTGCGGAGCCAGCGCCTGCATCCGCTCGGTGTTGAACGTGAGCGTGGCGATCATGCCTGACACCGCGGGCAGCAGCACTTCAAGGGTGTCGGCGGCGTCAAACACCGGTTCCTTGTCCTCCTGCAGGTCGCGGTTGTAAGCCAGCGGAAGACCCTTGAGCGTGGCCAGAAGCCCGGTGAGATCACCAATCAGGCGGCCGGCCTTGCCTCGGGCCAGCTCCGCTACGTCAGGGTTCTTCTTCTGCGGCATGATGGACGAGCCCGTGGAGAAGGCATCATCGAGTGTCACAAAGGAGAACTCCTTGGTGGCCCAGATGATGATTTCCTCGCTGATGCGGGACAGGTCCACACCGATCATGGCGGCCACCCAGGAGAACTCGGCATAGACGTCGCGTGAAGCGGTTCCGTCGATGGAATTCCAGACGGCTGAGGTGAATCCGAGCTCGGCGGCCACCGCGTTGGGATCCAGTCCCAGCGATGAGCCGGCCAAAGCACCGGAGCCGTACGGGGACACCGCTGCGCGCTTGTCCCAATCAACCAGCCGCTGCACATCGCGCAGCAGAGCCCAGGCATGCGCCAGCAGGTGGTGGCTGAGCAGCACCGGCTGGGCATGCTGGAGGTGGGTGCGTCCGGGCATGGCCACGCCCAGGTGCTTTTCCGACTGCTCAACCAGGGCGTCAATCGTTGCCAGGACCCCGGCTGCGATGATGCGGGCATGGTCGCGCAGGTACATCCGGCCCAGGGTGGCGATCTGGTCATTACGGGACCGGCCCGCGCGCAGCTTTCCGCCCAGGGCAGGTCCGGCCCGCTCGATCAGTCCGCGTTCCAGGGAACCGTGCACGTCCTCGTCGGACTCCGCCGGTGTGTAGGCACCCGAGCGGACATCGGCGTCGAGCTCGTCCAGCGCGGCGAGCATGCCCTCGAGCTCGGCGTCGTCGAGCAGGCCGGCCGTGTGCAGCACCCGGGCATGGGCCCGGGAGCCGGCAATGTCATAGCCGGCAAGCCGCCAGTCGAAGTGGGTGGACTTGCTCAGCGCCGCGAGGGCGTCAGCGGGGCCGCCTGCAAATCGGCCGCCCCACAATGCGCCCTGGACGGTGGAACCTGCTGCTGCGGGTCCGGCCGGTTTGACCGGCGGCTTGCCGTGATTCATTTCTTACTTACCTTCTGCCAAACGCTGGTCGCGGCCGGAGGCCACCTTGGAGGACATGCCGAACAGTTCGATGAAGCCGCGGGCCATGGACTGGTCGAAGCTGTCACCGGTGTCGTAGGTGGCCAGGTTGAAGTCGTACAGCGAGGAATCCGAACGGCGCCCGGTCACTACCGCGCGGCCGCCCTGCATATTCATGCGGACGTCGCCCGAGACGTACTTCTGGGTGTCCTCCACGAAGGCGTCCAGGGACTTCTTCAGCGGCGAGAACCACTGGCCGTCGTAGACCAGCTCGGTCCAGCGCTGGCCAACGGTCTTCTTGAAGCGGGCCTGCTCGCGCTCAACGGTGACGTTTTCGAGTTCACGGTGGGCCGTCATCAGGGCCATGGCGCCGGGAGCTTCGTAGATTTCGCGGCTCTTGATGCCCACAAGGCGGTCTTCCACAATGTCGATGCGGCCAATGCCCTGGGCACCGGCGCGGCGGTTCATTTCCTCAATGGCCTGCAGCGGAGTGACGGGCTTGCCGTCGATGGCCACCGGAACGCCTTCGCGGAACGTGATGACCACTTCGTCGGCCGGAAGGCCGGCGGCGGGATCGGAGGTGTACTCGTAGACGTCGGGGGTGGGACCGTTCCAGATGTCTTCCAGGAAGCCGGTCTCCACTGCGCGTCCCCAGACGTTGGCGTCGATGGAGAACGGGTTCTTCTTGGTGGTGACGATGGGAAGGTTCTTCTGCTCGGCAAAGGCAATGGCCTTGTCACGGGTCAGGGCCAGGTCGCGGACGGGTGCGATGCACTTCAGGTCCGGGCCCAGGGTCTGGATCCCGACCTCGAAGCGGACCTGGTCGTTGCCCTTGCCGGTGCAGCCGTGGGACACGGTGGTGGCGCCGAACTGGCGTGCCGCTGCCACGAGGTGCTTGACGATCACCGGACGGGAAAGGGCGGAAACCAAGGGATAGGAATCCATGTAGAGGGCGTTGGCCTTCAGGGCCGGCATGCAGTACTCGGAGGCGAATTCGTCCCGGGCATCGGCAACATAGGCTTCGACGGCGCCGCACGCCAGGGCACGCTGGCGGATGGTTTCCAGGGACTCGCCACCCTGTCCAACGTCCACCGCCACGGCGATGACTTCGGCACCGGTTGCTTCGGCGATCCAGCCGATTGCCACCGAAGTATCAAGGCCACCGGAGTAGGCCAGAACAATGCGTTCACTCACGAAATATGCTCCTCTTGCGTAGTGCGCAGCCGCTGCGGGCTGCTGTGTTGATGAAGGTAGGTGGAAAGTTACGGGGCCGGAACCGGGAACAAACCCGGCATCACAGGATGCGGCTGTCCGGGGCCTGGCCGTTTGCGGTGGCTTCGTCTGCAATACGCAGGAAGCGTGCTGCCACGTCGGCACCGCCGTTGGGTTCGCGGGTCACCATCACCACCGTGTCATCACCGGCGATGGTGCCCAGAATGGACGGAATCACCGAGTGGTCGATGGCGAGAGCCAGAAAGTTTGCTGCGCCGGGAGGAGTCCGCAACACCACAATGTTGCCGGAGGCCTCCGCTGTGACCAGCAGTTCCCCGCAGAGCCGGGCCAGGCGGGCGTCCAGGACCTCAGGCGATACGCCGGATTGCGGCGCCCGCTGCCCGCCCTCTGAAGGCACCGCGTACACCAGCACGCCGTCCTTGCCGCGCATGCGCACCGCGCCCAGTTCCACCAGGTCCCGTGACAGGGTGGCCTGGGTGACCTGCACGCCGTCGTCCGCGAGCAGGGCAGCGAGCTCGGCTTGGGAACGTACCGAAAGGCCGGTCAACAGGGCGCGGATGCGGGCCTGCCGTGCGGTCTTTGTGGCGGGCATGCTCATGATTTGGCCTCCTCTGCGAACTTGCCCTCGGGAACACCGGTGAGGCCGGAACGGGCCATCAGCCAGAGCATGAGGGCTTTCTGTGCGTGCAGACGGTTCTCTGCTTCGTCCCAGACCACGGACTGCGGCCCGTCGAGGACGTCCGCGGAAATTTCGTACCCGCGGTAGGCGGGCAGGCAATGGAGAACGACGGCGTCGTCCGCGGCCTGCTCCATGGCGGCAGCATCCACTGCGTAGCTGCGGAAAAGTTCGGAGCGGGCCGCCTTTTCATCTTCCTGGCCCATGGAGACCCACGTGTCGGTGGCGACGACGTCGGCTCCGGCCAAAGCTTCAGCGGCGTCGGTGGTGATCATGACCGATCCGCCGGTTTCCTCCGCCCGGGCTGCGGCAGCGTCCACCACCAGCGGATCGGGAAGGTAACCGATGGGACCGGCCACCCGGACGTGCATTCCCGCCGTGACACCGGCCAGGAGGTAGGAGTTGGCCATGTTGTTGGCGCAGTCGCCCAGGTAGGTCAGGGTGAGCCCGGCGAGCGTTCCCTTGTGCTCGCGAATGGTCATCAGGTCCGCGAGGAGCTGGCACGGGTGGTAATCGTCAGACAGGGCATTGATCACGGGAACCCTGGAAACGGCTGCCATTTCCTCCAGCCCGGCCTGCGCGTAGGTGCGCCAAACAATGGTGGACACCATGCGCTCCAGGACCTTCGTAGTGTCCGTAACGCTTTCCTTGTGCCCCAGCTGGGATTCCCCCGCGCCAATGATCAGCGGAACACCGCCCAGATCGGCCACGCCGGCGGCGAAGGACACGCGGGTGCGGGTTGAGGTCTTGTCGAAGATGACGGCCACGGTCTTGCGTCCCGTGGAGTCACCGGCGAAGGGCTGGTATTTGTACGGGTCCTTCTTCAGCACGTCTGCAAGGTCCAACACTTCGGCTTGCTCGGCCTGGGTGAGGTCGGTGTCGACCAGAAAATGGCGGGTCATGATTTTCCTTCTGTTTTTCCGGTGGTCCGTTCGGATGCGGACGCCAGGATTCCCGGCAGCGCATTGACAAATGAATCGGCCTGCTCACGGGTCAGGATCAGCGGCGGGGCCAGGCGCAGCGTCTTCGGTCCGGTGGAGTTGATGATGAACCCGGCGTCCAGGGCCGCAGCCACCGCGGCCGGTGCCGTCTCCGCGGCCAGGTCGATCCCGATTAGCAGGCCGTCCCCGCGGACCTGGACGACGCCTGGAACTGCCGCCAGCGCCCCGCGGAGGTATTCACCCGTGTCCCGGACCTGGTCCAGAAGTCCGGTGGATTCAATGACGTGCAGCGTGGCCAGCGACGCTGCCGTGGCCACGGGATTGCCGCCAAAGGTGGTGCCGTGCTGCCCGGCAGCCAACAACGACGACGTCGCCTCCCCGAAGGTGATCAGCGCGCCCACGGGGAAGCCGCCGCCCAGGCCCTTGGCCAGGGTCATGGCGTCCGGCAGTACGCCTTCGGAGGCGAACCATTTTCCGGTGCGGCCAATGCCGGTTTGGACTTCGTCCACGATCAGCAGCGCACCGGCGCCGGCGGTGATTTCCCGGGCAGCCTGCAGGTACCCCGGAGGCAGCGGGACCACACCGGCTTCGCCCTGGATGGGCTCCACGAAGACGGCGGCAACAGTGTCATCCACCGCGGCGCGGAGCGCCTCGACGTCGCCGAAGGGCACGTGCTCCACTCCCCCGGGCAACGGTTCGAACGGCGCCCGGTAGGCCTTCTTGGCGGTCAGGGCCAGCGCACCGAGGGTGCGGCCGTGGAAGGCTCCCTCCAGCGCGATGATCCGGGTGCGCCGGGGCTGCGTTCCGGTGTTGCGCCGGGCCAGTTTGAACGCTGCTTCGTTCGCTTCCGTGCCCGAATTGGCGAAGAAAACCTTGGAACCCTCGGGGGCTCCGGAGAGCTGCAGCAGCTTTTCGGCCAGGGCAACCTGCGTGGGGCTGGTGAAGAAGTTGGAGACGTGGCCAAGGGTGGCGAGCTGGCTGCCGATCACGGAGGTCAGGAACGGATGGGCATGGCCCAGGGCGTTGACGGCAATGCCGCCAAGCAGGTCAAGGTAGGCCTTGCCGTCAGCGTCCCACACGGTGCAGCCGCTGCCGCGGACCAGGACCCGCTGGGGTGTCCCGAACACTCCCATCAGGGCGGAGCCGTAACGCCGAAGCCAGTCTTCGGAGGAGCCGGTAAGCCCGGCGAGGGCAGCATCCCCGGCAGAGGCCGGGGTGTTCAGCGTTCCGGTGGAATCCGGTGTGTCCGCTTGGTTCTGATAGGGGGTCAACTTGCTCATGCCTCTTCCTCCGGAACAACCTGCGTGCCGATGCCGGCGGTGGTAAAAACTTCCAGCAGCATGGAATGGGCCATGCGGCCGTCCACCACGGCAGCCCGGTCCACGCCGCCGTCGACCGCGGTGAGGCAGGCCTGCATCTTGGGGATCATGCCCGATTCCAGGGAGGGCAGCATCTCCCGCAGCTCTCCCGCGGTCAGCGCGGAGATCAGGGATGTCTTGTCCGGCCAGTTGGA
This sequence comes from Arthrobacter sp. NPDC097144, assembly GCF_044762205.1. Taxonomy (NCBI): domain Bacteria; kingdom Bacillati; phylum Actinomycetota; class Actinomycetes; order Micrococcales; family Micrococcaceae; genus Arthrobacter; species Arthrobacter sp. NPDC097144. The sequence goes on from NZ_JBIWDW010000001.1 coordinate 17,461, forward strand.
GTACAGACCCTCGACATCGGTCAGGACCACCAGCCGGGACGCACCCAGGGCTACGGCCAGGGCAGCCGCAGCGGTGTCAGCATTGACGTTCAGGACGTCGCTGGTGAGTTCACCGTCCGCGTCGACCTCGGGAGCCACGGTGGAAATTACGGGAATGCGGCCGGCGTCGAGCAGGTCAACGATGGCGGCGGGATTCACTCCGGTCACCTCGCCCACGAGGCCAAGGTCCACTTCTTCGCCATCAACGACGGTTCCAATGCGCTCTGCCCGGAGCAGCCCGCCGTCTTCGCCGGAGAGCCCGACGGCGTAGGGGCCGTGGGCGTTGATCATGCCCACCAGCTGGCGGCCGACCTGGCCGGTGAGGACCATGCGGACGGCGTCCATGGCCTCGGGAGTGGTGACCCGCAGGCCGCCCCTGAACTCGGATTTGATGCCGAGGCGTTCCAGCAGGGAACTGATCTGCGGGCCGCCGCCGTGCACCACCACGGGATGCACTCCCACGTGGTGCAGGAAGACGATGTCCTCGGCAAAGGCACGCCGCAGATCATCATTGACCATGGCGTTGCCGCCGTATTTGATCACCATGATGGTGCCGGCAAACCGCTGGATCCAGGGCAGCGCTTCAATGAGCGTGGCGGCCTTGTCCTGCGCAGCCAGCTGTTCGCGTACTTCTGCTGTTGTGCTCATGTCAGTCCCTGGTTAGCTGCTGTAGGCCGAGTTTTCGTGGACGTAGTCCGTGGTCAGGTCATTGGTCCAGATGGTGGCGCTTTCCGTGCCCGCGTTCAGGTCGATTTCCACGGTGACCTTACGTCCGGTCAGGTCCACCAGATCGCGTGAATCGCCGATTCCGCCGTCGCGGCACACCTGAACCCCGTTGATGGTGACGTTGATCCGGTCGGGTTCAAATACCGCGTCGGTGGTGCCGACGGCGGACAGGACCCGTCCCCAGTTCGGGTCGTTGCCGAATATTGCGGTCTTGAAGAGGTTGGAGCGGGTGACGGCACGGGAGGCGGTTTCAGCGTCCTTCACGGTGGCGGCATTGAACGTGGTCACGGCGATGTCATGGCTGGCGCCTTCGGCGTCCGTGATCAGCTGCTGGGCCAGGGAATGGCAGACCTCGGTGAGGCCGGCGGTGAATTCGGAGACATCCGGTTCGATGGCGGAAGCACCGGAGGCCATCAGCAGCACGGTGTCATTGGTGGACATGCAGCCGTCGGAATCGGTGCGGTCAAACGTGACGGCCGTTGCCGTCCGCAGCGCAGTGTCCAGGTCGGCTGCGGGAAGCTTTGCGTCGGTGGTCAGCACCACGAGCATGGTCGCAAGTCCCGGAGCCAGCATGCCGGCACCCTTGGCCATGCCGCCAATGGTGTAGCCGCTGCCGGAGAACACGGCCTGCTTGGAAACGGTGTCGGTGGTCATGATTGCTTCGGCAGCAGCAGCACCGCCGTCGGCCGTGAGTGCCTGCGCTGCGGCCTCGACACCGGGCAGGATCTTCTCCATGGGCAGCTGCTCGCCGATGAGTCCGGTGGAGCAGACCACCACGTCAGCGGCCGAGATGCCCAGGACCTGGGCCGTCTTCTCCGCCGTGGCGTGCGTGTTCTGGAAGCCCTGCGGTCCGGTGCAGGCGTTGGCACCGCCGGAATTGAGGATGACGGCGTCGGCCCGGCCGTCCGAAACGACTTGCCGGGACCAATGGATCGGCGCGGCGGCAACCCGGTTGCGGGTGAACACGGCGGCGGCTGCCTTGGCGGGGCCTTCGTTGACCACCAGCGCCATGTCGCGGCCGCCGGAGAGCTTCAGCCCTGCGGTAATGCCGGCGGCACGGAATCCTGCCGGAGCGGTGACGCCGGTGGTTACGCTGGCGGCACCGGCCTCGGAGCTGCCGTGGGCTGTATCGATGCTGTCATTGGTGGTGCTCATTACGGGGCAACTCCCTGGGTCATGAGGCCGGCGGTTTCTTCCAGGCCAAGGGCAATGTTCATGGACTGCACCGCGCCGCCGGCGGTGCCTTTGTTCAGGTTGTCGATCACGCAGGCGACAATGACGCGGTTCGCGCGGGCGTCGTAGGCGAGCTGCAGGGCGGCATAGTTGGAACCCACCACCATTTTGGTGGCCGGCCACTGGCCCTCGGGAAGCAGGCGGACAAAGTGTTCGTTGCCGTACGCTTCCTGCCAGGCGGCGCGCAGCTGTGCGGCGGTTACGCCGGGCCGCACCTTCGCAGTGGCAGTGGTGAGGATGCCGCGTGCCATGGGGGCCAGTGTGGGAGTGAAGGACACGGCCACGGATTCGCCTGCCGCCGCGGAGAGACCCTGTTCGATTTCCGGCGTGTGGCGGTGTCCGCCGCCCACTCCGTAGGGGCTCATTCCGCCCATGACCTCGGATCCCAGAAGGTGCGGTTTCGCGGCTTTGCCGGCACCGGAGGTTCCGGAGGCAGCAACGATGACGACGTCGTCGGCCTCCAGCAGCCCGGCCGAGAATCCCGGAGCCAACGCCAGCAGCGAGGACGTCGGATAGCAGCCGGGGACGGCAATCCGGGTGGCGCCCTTGAGCCGGTCGCGGTGGCCGGGCAGTTCCGGCAACCCGTACGGCCAGGACCCGGCATGCGGTGAACCGTAGAACTTTTCCCAGGCCAGCGGATCTTCGAGCCGGTGATCGGCTCCGGCGTCGATCACCAGGACGGACGGATCCAGCTGAGCTGCAATGGCAGCACTGGCGCCGTGCGGCAGTGCCAGGAAGACGACGTCGTGCCCGGCCAGGTTCTCCACGGTGGTGTCCTCAAGGACCCGGTCCGCGAGCGCATGGAGATGCGGCTGCAGCTCCCCCAGCCGGGAACCGGCATTGCTGTGCGCCGTGATCGCACCAATGGAGACGGAGGGGTGCCCGGCCAGCAGGCGCAGCACCTCACCGCCGGCGTAGCCGGAGGCTCCTGAGACAGCAACTGAAATCGTCATAGCTTCACCCTACAGCAGATTTATACAGGGATGTTCATATTTATGCATTCATGACGGACGCGCATTCCCGACCCCATCGGCGGAGTTCCTGCCCGGAGCTGTGCGGATGGTCGCCGCTGCCCTACCATGGCAGCTAAACCAACGCCGTGACGGAAGAGACATTCCATGCATAAAGCTATTGTGGTCCCCGCACCCGGCGGGCCGGAAATCCTGCGCTTTGAAGACGTGGACCTTCCCGAGCCCGGCCCCAAGGAACTGCTGGTGCGCGTGGCCGCAGCCGGGGTGAATTTCATCGACACCTACAAGCGCAGCGGCATCTATCCCATGGAGTATCCCTTCATCCCCGGAGTGGAAGCCGCCGGAACCGTGGTCAGTGCAGGCCGCGACGTCGCAGCTTTCCGCGAGGGCGCCAGGGTTGCCACCGCTGAGGGCGGCGGCACCTACTCGGAGTACATGATCATGGAGGCGGACAAGGCCCTGCCGCTTCCCGAGGGTGTCAGCGACGAAGTGGGAGCGGCCCTGCCCATGCAGGGAATGACCGCCCATTACTTGTGCAACTCGGCCTTCCCTGTTGAGGAGGGCCAGACTGTCCTGACCCACGCGGGAGCCGGCGGCGTCGGCCTGCTGCTGATCCAGCTGCTGAAGGCCAGAGGCGCCAGGGTTATCACCACTGCCTCCACTGATGAGAAGCGGGAGCTGGCCCGTGCCGCCGGTGCCGACCATGCCCTCGGTTACGACACCTTTGCCGAGGAGGTGCGCCAGCTGACGGACGGCAAGGGTGTGGACGTGGTGTACGACGGCGTAGGCAAGACAACGTTCGACGGATCCCTGTCCAGCCTGCGCAAGCGCGGCATGCTGGTCCTGTTCGGCGGCGCATCCGGGCAGATTCCGCCCTTCGATATCCAGCGGCTGAACTCCGGCGGATCCCTGTTCCTTACGCGTCCCACGCTGGGCGACTACCTGCTTACCTCCGAGGAACGGCAGTGGCGGGCACATGACCTGTTCGAGATGGTCCGCGAGGGAACCCTGGACGTACGGATCGGCGCCACCTATCCGCTGGCCGAGGCTGCCCGTGCACAGGAAGACCTGGAAGGGCGGAAAACCACGGGCAAGGTGCTGCTCGTTCCGTAGCGGCGATGAGTAGCGTCATCAGGTTCCGGACCGGATGACACCGGGAAGCACAAACAGCGCTCAACACCAACTCGAGAGTGCGTACGTAGCAGGCACGTAGGCGTTACTCGGGATTGCGGCACGGACATCATATTTACTGAGATCGATATCTGCCGACGGCACCGACCGTTGCAACCGATGTCGCCAATCTCGTCCGAAAGCCTCAAATGCTGTGTATATCCGTCCTGCCTGAAAAAAGAAGCCCGCTGACATCTCGGCCCCGGAGCCGAGCCGAAGGGGCACCCGTATGAAAATATCGCTGATCACTGAGGGGACCTACCCGGTTGTCACCGGCGGCGTAAGCACGTGGTGCAACCAGCTCCTGAGCGGAATCCCGGAGCACGACTTCCACGTTGTTGCGCTGACCGGCAGCGGAGCCGACAAGCCCGTGTGGGAGGTGCCGCCGAACGTCCGGTCACTCCGCCTGATTCCGGTGTGGGGGCCCTCCGCCTCCCCGCTTCGTCCCACTCTCCAGCGCCGGAGATGGATTGAATCCACGCAATATGAACTGACCCGGGTGTGGGACGCCGCCCTGGGATCCGATCAGCATGACCCCGTGGGCCGGACCGCGAGTGCCCTGCAGCACCTGGTAGGCATCAGCGACCGCGTGGGATTGGCCCATTCCCTCGCAACCCGTGGGTCCGTGGCCCCCATCATCGCAGCGTGGACACGTCACATGGTCAGTGCCGGCGAACCTCCCATCTCGGTTGCAGATGCGGTCATGGCTGCCGGCATCGTTGACCGCGCACTTGCCCTTGTCGACCACCGGCTGGGAAAGGTGGACGTGGTCCATGCCTCCAGCAACGGTCCCTCGTCGCTGCTGGCACTGGCACAGTCATGGCGCCACGGAACCCCCATCCTGCTGACCGAGCACGGGGTCTACCTCCGTGAACGCTATCTGGCGCTGTACGGCGCCAATCTGTCGTGGCCGGTACGGCGTGCGGTGACTGCGTTCCTGCGACGGCTGTGCCAGGTGGTCAACGTGCAGGCGCACATGGTCCTTCCCGTAAACCAGTTCAACGCGCGGTGGGAACGCCGGCTGGGTGCGCTTCCGGAGCGCATCCACACCATTCCCAACGGCGTCGATCCCGGGACTTTCCTGCCGGTCACCACGGAACCCGATAAACCAACCATCAGTTTCGTGGGACGCGTCGATCCCCTCAAGGACCTGGAAACGCTGATATCCGCTTTTTCCCTGGTCCGTAACCGGGTGCCGGACGCACAGTTGCGCATCTTCGGTCCGACGCCGGCTGAAAACGGATCGTACAAAGAGCTGCTGGTTGCCTTGACCCACACTCTTGGCGTGGCCGACGCGGTCCATTGGGAAGGACCCAGCAAAGGCAGCCGGCCTGCGATCGAGGCCGGTCATGTAGTAGCTCTTTCCAGTGTTTCGGAGGGACTGCCGTTCACCCTGATTGAAGCAATGATGTGCGGCCGCGCCACTGTCAACACCGATGTTGGAGGGGTGGGTGAGTGCCTGGATGAGGAGCAGGAAACCGGCATGCTGGTTGCCGCCCGGGACTACGTTGCTTTTGCGGACGCCTGCGTCTCGCTCCTGTCCGATCCGCAGCTCAGGGCCTCCATGGGAGCGGCCGCCCGTCAGCGGGCACTTGCCGAATTCACGCTGGAGCGGTGCCTGACCCGGTACCGGGAAGCCTATGCCGCAGCTCGCAGCGGCCGGCTCCTCGCACCGACGCAAAGCGCTGCCGTCCTAGTGCCGCCGGCACCCCTGGCGGCGCCGTCGTCGTTCCGGGTGGACGCAGCTGAGCTGGGACTGTCCGCATGAGCGCGGACAGTCCCGCGGTACCCGGAGCTGGAAAGCCGGTAGCCGTATTCGAGAACGACCAAGCCGGCGTCGATGCCGTGGATGTGTACGAGATCACCGCCCGGCTGGAGGCATCAGGCGTCAGCGACCGTACCGCACGGAAACGCCACGGAGCCAAGGATGTCTTCGATTACGCACATTCCCTTGTCCAGGTGCGTGCCGTTACCCGCGTCGCTGACAACCAGGAGTCATGGGTATCCCGGGATGAACTGCTGGAGGCCGTCCGACGCGGCATTGTCCTTATTTTGGGCGCCATCCTGGGCGGCCTCACCGCCACGGTGATGGCGGCCAATACCCGGGAAGTCCTGATTGCCGGAATCGGTGCCTGGATTATCGGGCAGTCGGTGTCGGGCATCGTCTGGTCACACGCCAGTGACGGGCAGGTGCACCGCGGAGTTGCCCGCGGAACCGGAGCAACCATTCTCATCATGCTGGTCCTGGCCTGCTGCATGCTGATCTCGCTGGCCATTCCCGGCCGGGACGGAAGTTTGGCAGGCCTGGTGATGGCCTGGGTCGGGTACTCCTGCGTCGTCTCCATGCTCATCATCCTCGGCCGCTCCTGGTATCTGCTGAGGATCCTGGCCGTCGCTGTTCCCATCGTGGCCCTTGCGCTGCTCCTGGGCCACGGGGCTGCCACCGTCATCGTCCTGTCGGTGGCGGTCCTCGTACTGGCAGCGGTCACCCTGGCCCTGGTGAGGCACCTGCGGGCAAGCAGCGAGCGGCGCCTGTTCGGGCGCGGCGGCTGGGGCGCCGCCGTCGCACCGGCAGCCCAGGCCGCCTTCCTCGCTGCCGCACTGTCGCTGGCCCTGACCCGGTTGCCGGACTGGGAAGGAACAGCACTCGTCGTAGCTACCGTCGTCGCTGCGGCCTCCACGGACCCGGCGCTGGTCCTCATGCGCCAAAGGCTCATCTGGTCCTCCAAACGGACGCCGCTGCTGCGCAACGCAGCCCGCAACGCGCGGACGCTCACCATGGCAATATCAGCAGCTATAGTCGTCATCTCCGCTTCGGCATCGATGATTGTGGTCGTTTTCCTGGTCGACGACAGCAGGACCGCCACCACGGTTCTGGTGGCCGCGGCCTTCAGCTCCCTGGCCACCACGGCAACAACGCTGGCCGCCTTTGGGCTCCCGGGCGGCGGAGTCCTTTTTGCCGGAGGCGCCTGCCTCTCTGCGGGAACCTGGATTGGCGCGGGAAACATGCCCGGCCTGCTGGTGGCCGTGGCATTCCTGTGCGCCGGTCTCGGTGTCCTGCTGATGCACGTTTCCGATCCGCGGACCTACGCGTGAGAGAAGCACGGCGTGCAATTCCCTGGTACGTCCATCCGGCAGAAGCTCCCCGGGAATGGGCGTGGCTGGGCTCACGGCGGCGCAAACTGGCCTTCGCCGTCGTCAACGTGCACAACGGGCCGGGGCGCGACGACGACGCGTACTACCCTGCCGCGGTGGCGGAACTGCGCCCGCACGCACGTCTGCTGGGATATGTTCCGGTCGATTACGGGAACAGGCCCGTCGCGGACGTCGCACGGGATATTGAAAGCTGGCAAAGGATATACGGGCTCGAGGCAATCATGCTCGATGAGCTTCCCTCCGTACCGGAAAGCCTGGGAAGGTGTGCGCAATACGCCGCTGCGGCCCGGGCGGCAGGGATCACCTTCCTGGCGGCCAACCCCGGCCGGTTTCCGTCCCCGGCACATCTGTCTCTGTTCGACGTCACGGCCGTCTTCGAGGGCACGGCAGAGAACTACGCTGACTTTACGCAGCCCGCCTGGGCGCACCGCGTGCCGCCGTCGCAGCTGTGGCATCTGGTGTACGACTGCGATCCCGAAGAGATCGACGCCGTCTACACCGCAGCGGCCAAACGCGGAGCGGGGTACGCTTTTGCCACCGACCGTTCTCTGCCCAACCCATGGCTGGGAGCACCCACCCCGGTCTCCACCCGTTTGGCTTCCAAGAGAAGGGCGGTTCGCCCATGAGAAGACTGTCCGTGCAGAAAACCCGCCTTGTCCCTGTCGTCTGCGGCGTTCTCCTCCTCGCACCCCTGGTTTCCTGTGCGTCCGACGCCGAACTCCAGGCCGAATCCCAAACACCGGCCCAAGCTGTCCGGCAAACGGAGGCGGCTGCGCAGACGCTGCCGCAGTCCGAGCCCGATTCCGCGCGGTGGAGCCCATCGCCGGAGACGAGCTGGCAGTGGCAGCTCAGCGGCGCACTGGATCTGACGATGGACGCCGACGTGTATGACATCGACTATGAGACAACAACGCAGCAGGACGTCGACACCCTAAAGGGCAGCGGCCGGCGATTGGTCTGCTATCTGTCCGTCGGTTCCTGGGAAGAGTTCCGGGGCGATGCGGGAGTGTTTCCGGAGGCGGTCCTGGGAAGGCCCCTGGACGGGTGGCCGGACGAACGATGGCTCGACATCCGCCGGACGGACGACATCCTGCCAGTCATGGCAGCGCGGATGGACGTCTGCGCGGCGAAGGGCTTTGACGCAGTCGAAGCCGACAATGTGGACGGATACATCAATGAGTCCGGCTTTCCACTGACGGCGGATGACCAATTGGCCTACAACCGCGCCGTTGCGGGGTTGGCCCACGAACGGGGAATGTCCGTGGCCCTGAAGAATGACATCGACCAAATACCCGAACTCGTGGACGATTTCGATTTTGCGGTCAATGAAGAGTGCCGCCGGTACAGGGAGTGCGAGGCGTATGCCCCCTTTGCGGAAGTGGGCAAAGCCGTGCTGCATGTCGAATACGAGGGCTCGCTCGATTTCTGCGCGGAGTCCAAGAGGCAGGGGCTCTCCTCACTGCTCAAGCCCCTGGATCTGGGAGCGGCGAGATCCTCCTGCTGAGCAGGGTCCTTCCGGAAGGCAGCAGGCCGGGGCAGTGAAAAAGGCAGCAGGTCCCGTCCGGAATCCGGACGGGACCTGCTGCTGACGCGGTTTAGGCCCTAGCGCTGCACGGCACCAAAGCGTTCCGTAGCCAGCGCGACGGCGGCAGCCCGGGACTCGGACGCCTCATCTGCTGTCAGGGTCCGGTCAGGAGCGCGGAAGCGCAGGGCGAAGGCCAGGGACTTGTGTCCCTCCTCAATGCCCTTGCCGGAATAGACATCAAACAGCGAGATGTCCTCGAGCAGCTCCCCCGCGCCTTCGCGCAGGGTCTCCAGCACGGTCTCGGCGGGAATCGACGCTTCCACCACCAGGGCCACATCCTGCGTGGTGGCCGGGAAGGAAGAGATGTTCCGGGCCACGATCACCTCGGGCGCGGCCTCGAACAGGGCATCAGCGTCAAGCTCCAGAGCCACCGTGCGGGCCGGCATGTCCCGGGCCGCCAGCAGCTTGGGATGCAGCTCGCCGGCGTAGCCCACGGTTTCGCCGCTGCGCAGGGAGAGCTTGGCGGTGCGGCCGGGGTGGAAGGCCTGGTGCTCGCCCTGGCTCACCACCAGTTCCACGCCCAGCACGTCGCCCATCAAGCGTGCGGTGTCCACGGCGTCGGCCCAGTCCCAGGCGCGCGGGGTGAAACCCGCACCGGGCTGTGACTCGTGGCCGGTGAACAGGACGCCAATGTGCAGCGGCTGATCCGGAACTCCCTCATACAGTGCGTCCAGGACTTCCTCCGAGGGGCGGACACCCAGCGGAGGAATGGAGGACGTTCCCAGCTGCTCGCCGGGCAGGAACACTGAACCGGACTCGAACAGGGCCAGGTCACGGAACCCGCGGGAGAGGTTGCGCTTGGCTACCTCAAACAGTCCCGGCAGCACCGAGGTGCGCAGGAAACCGAACTCGGCGCTCAGCGGATTCGCCAGCTTCACCGCACGCAGCGGGGCACCGGCGTCGGGTGTTCCGAAGGTGTTGTTGTCCTCTTCCGTGACGAACGGGTAGGACAGCACCTCGGTCAGCCCCGCAGCGGCGAGTGCCTGCTGCAGGCGGCGGCGCTGCTGCTGGATCCGGGTCAGGCCGCGGCCGGGAGGAGCCGTGGGCAGGGTGGACGGAATATTCTCGTAGCCCACCAGGCGGATGATTTCCTCGGTGAGGTCCTCACGCGTTTCCAGGTCGGGGCGCCAGCTCGGCGGGGTCACCGAGTAGCCGGCAGCCGTCTTCTCCACCGTGGCGCCCAGATCGGTCAGCGTTCCGGTGATCTGGTCCTCGCTGAAGTCATAGCCGATCAGCTTCGACGCGAAGTCCGCAGGCAGGTCGATGGCCTTGGCCTCGGGCTTGGTTCCGACGTCGGTCACTGAGGCATCAGCGGTTCCGCCGGCCAGTTCGGTCAGCAGGTCCACGGCCCGCTGCGCCGCAACATCGGCAATGTTCCAGTCCACGCCGCGCTCGAAGCGCTTGGACGCTTCCGAGGGGAGGCGGTGACGGCGGCGCGAGCGGCCGATGCTGACTTCTTCGAAATGCGCAGCTTCGATCAGGACGTTCTGCGTGGCATCAGAGACCTCCGTGGCGGCGCCGCCCATGACACCGGCAATACCGATGGCACCGGAATCGTCCGTGATGAGCAGGTCCTCGGGGTCCAGGGTGCGGACCTTCTCGTCCAGTGTCTTCAGGGTCTCCCCCGCGGCGGCGCGGCGCACCACAATGTCACCGGACAGCTTGTCCAGGTCGTAGAAGTGCAGCGGCTGGCCGAGCTCCAGCATCACGTAGTTGGAAATGTCCACCACCAGCGAGATGGACCGCATGCCGGCCAGGCGCAGGCGTGAGGACATCCACGGCGGAGTCGGACGGGTGGGATCCACGCCGCGGACGGTGCGGGCCACGAAGCGGTCGCAGCCGGCCTTGCCGTAGATCGGAGCCTGGTCTTCCAGGCGCACGCCGTAACCGTTTCCGTCGGCTTGGGGCACGACGACGGCGGCAGCGGGGTCCGTGAACTTCGTTCCGGTGGCGTGGGCGTATTCGCGCGCGGCACCGCGGATGGAGAACACGTAACCGCGGTCCGGGGTGACGTTGATTTCTGCGGCTTCGTCATGCAGGCCCAGCAGGTCCATGGCGTCGGTTCCGACCTCGGGGTCCAGGCCCAGGCGGGAGAGCACCAGGATCCCGTCGTGGTCATCGCCGATGCCCAGTTCGCGCACCGAGGCGATCATGCCGGCGGACACGTGACCGTAGGTCTTGCGCGGGCTGATCCGGAAGTCTCCGGGCAGCACGGCGCCGGGAAGGGTGACAACAACTTTGTCGCCCACCGCGAAGTTGTGGGCGCCGCAGACGATGCCCTGCACGCCGGAAGGGTCAATCCCGTCTCCGGTCAGCGTCTGCTCGGCACCCTCGGGCACCACGCGGACGGAGCACCAGTTAATGGTCTTGCCGTTCTTCTGCGGCTCGGGCTCCATAGAGAGCACCTGGCCCACAACAATGGGGCCGGACAGCTCGTCGGAGGGACGGTGGACGTCCTCTTCCTCCAGGCCTACCTTGACCAGTTCCGCCATGACGTCTTCGGCGGTTGCGTCCGCCGGAACCTGGGCATACTCGCGCAGCCAGGAAAGTGGGATTCTCACTTAGATCTCCATCCCGAAGTGTTCGCTGAAACGTACATCGCCCTCGATCATGTCGCGCATGTCCCCCACTTCGTTGCGGAACATCAGTGCGCGCTCAATACCCATGCCGAAGGCAAAACCTGAATAGACCTCGGGATCAATGCCGGCGGCGCGCAGCACGTTCGGATTGACCATGCCGCAGCCGCCCCACTCAATCCAGCGCGGGCCGCCCTTGGCGCCCGGGTGCCAGATGTCCAGCTCGGCGCTGGGCTCGGTGAAGGGGAAGTAATTCGGGCGCAGGCGCACCTTGGCTTCCTCGCCGAACAGCACGCGGGTGAAGTGCTCCAGCGTGCCAACAAGGTCAGCCATGGTCAGGCCCTTGTCGATGGCCAGGCCCTCGAACTGGTGGAACACGGGAGTGTGGGTGGCATCGAGTTCATCGGTGCGGAATACCTTGCCCGGGCACAGCACGTAGATCGGCAGCTCACGTTCCAGCATGGAGCGCACCTGCACCGGCGAGGTGTGCGTGCGCATCACCAGGTGGGCTTCGGGCGGTTCCACAAAGAAGGTGTCCTGCATTTCGCGGGCCGGGTGGTCCGGCTTGAAGTTCAGTGCGTCGAAGTTGAACCACTCGGATTCCACCTCGGGGCCTTCGGCGATTTCCCAGCCCATGCCCACGAAGACGTCGATGACGCGGTCCTGCAGCGTGGACAGCGGGTGGCGGCCGCCCATGCGGCGGCGGCGCGGCGCAGCGGTGACGTCCACCGCCTCCTCAACGAGGATCCGCGCGTCGCGCTCTGCTTCCAGTTCCACGGTGCGGGCGGCGAGCGCGGCGTTGATGCGTCCGCGGGCGGGGCCCACGAGCTTGCCGGCGGCGGACTTCTGGTCCTTGGGAAGGGAACCGATGGTCCGGTTGGCCAGGCTCAGCGGAGACTTGTCACCGGCGACGGCGATGCGGACGTCTTTGAGGCCGTCCAGGTCTTCGGCAGCAGCAATGGCTGCGAGCGCGGCGTCGACAGCGGCAGCGACGGCCGCCTCATCGAGCGGGTTGGGCGGTTCGGGGACGGTGTCTGGGGAGTGCGTCCCCGGTATGGAGTTCGACATGTACAGTTCTTACCTATTTCCGGCCCTGTTGATGGACGTTTTGATGGGCGTTGGTTTATGTAAAAGCAAGCGAAAATGCCCGTATCTTCCAGTCTAACCAACGCGGCCCGCGAACCGGGGCACGGCGCCCGGGGAAGACGTCCGCGGAACAGGCTCCTACACTGGCAGCGTGAACCTGCGCCGGCTGCTGAACATCATGAACCTTACGACGCCGGCCGGACTGGCCCTGGCCCGCGTTGCCCGTTGCCGGGTTGAGCGCGGGCCGGACGGGCTGCTCCTTGCCGGCGGGTGGAACCTGCCCCTGCCGAAGGCGGCTGCCTTCACGGTTGGAAACGTCATCCTGTTCCGTCCGCAGGTTGCCCGTTCCCTGGCTCCCGGCAGCGGCGGTCCCCTGCTGCGGCACGAGGCCCGGCACGCCAGCCAGTATGCCGCGCTGGGCCTGGCCTTCTTTCCCGCCTACTTTGCCTGTGCGGGCCTGTCCGTGCTGCGCACCGGAAATCCCGCGTCGGGCAACATCTTCGAACAGCTCGCCGGACTCCAGGACGGCGGCTACCGCTAAGGGCCTCCGCCTTCCTCTTCCACCCCTTCGTCTTCCACCTCACCTCCGGTGTTCACCTTTCCCGCCATTAGTACGTGTGTTCTAATGGTGGGCATGAGATGGGAAGCGCAGGAACCCAAGGCCGCAGGTTCGCAGGATGCCCTGCTGGCCCTGCAGGGCGTGGTGCGCAGCGTCAAAACCCCGGAATTTGCCGGCATCACCTTCCACGAAGTCATCGCCAAATCCGCCCTGAACAAGGTAGGCAAAACTTCCGGCATGCCGTTTGGCTGGACCATTAACCCCTACCGCGGCTGCAGCCATGCCTGCGTGTACTGCTTTGCCCGGAAGACCCATACTTATTTGGACCTGGACAGCGGGTTGGACTTCGACAGCCAGCTGGTGGTGAAGACCAACGTCGCGGAGGTCCTGCGCCGGGAGCTGGCCCGTCCGTCCTGGCAGCGTGAGCATGTGGCGATGGGCACCAACACCGATCCGTATCAGCGGGCCGAGGGTCGATACCGGCTAATGCCGGACATCATCAAGGCGCTGGCAGCCTCCGGAACACCGTTTTCAATCCTGACCAAAGGAACCCTGCTGGCCCGGGATATTCCCCTGCTCAAGAGTGCCGGCCAAGACACGGAGATCGGAATGGGCATCTCCCTGGCACTTCTGGATCCGGATCTTGCGCATCGGGTGGAACCGGGCACCCCGGCGCCCAAGGCCCGGCTGGAACTGATCAGCCGGCTGCGCGAGGCCGGGCTGCCCTGCTCGGTCATGGCCATGCCGATCCTGCCCTGGCTGACCGACGGCGATGAGTCACTCGATACCCTGTTCAGTGCCCTCTCGGCCGCCGGCGCCACCGGAGTCACTGCCGGAGCACTGCATCTGCGCCCCGGAGCCCGGGAATGGTTCCTCGCCTGGATCGCCCGCGATTATCCTCATCTGTCCGGCAAATATGCCCGGCTTTACGGCGGCGGCACGTACGCCTCCAAGGAATACCGCCAGTGGCTTGCGGGCCGTGTGCAGTACTTCAAGAAGAAGCACGGCTTCACGTCCAGGGCCGAGTTTCTTCCCTCCCGGAGTGCGGCCGCCAACCGGCCGGAGCAGCCGACCCGGGTCACCGGGGCAGCCCAGACGGCACCGGCCCTGTCCGGGCCCGCACTCTCGCAGCCCGCTGTACAAACCCTGTTCTGAGCCTGCCAGGCGCATCCGGATGAGAACTGCGCACCGCTACGGCCGGCCGGTTGTCTCCAGCATCGCTCCGACAATGGGCAGATCGGCGGGGATCCAGGCCAGCAGCTTCAGCTCCTCCGGATCCAGCGGTATCCACCGCAGCTCGTCATGATCCTCCAACGGAGCCGGAGTCCCTTCGGTGACCTCGGCCAGCCACACCCGCATGGCCGCCTTGGCGTTCAGCGGCCAGCCCTGGGCCCCCGGACCGCGGACCTCGGCACCGAGCCGGACCCGGATACCGAGTTCTTCCTGCAGCTCCCGGTGCAGGCCTTCTTCACACGTTTCACCGGCTTCCACTTTTCCCCCGGGAAATTCCCACATGCCGGCATACTGCTCCGGAGCCGTGCGCCGGGCGGCCAGCATTTTTGTAGGAGCGGCAAGGCTGTCCACCACTGCGGCGCCAACAACTTGTTTCAGTTCGGAAATAGACACGGCTCGAGTCTACGGGCAGCCCTGAACTAAGCTGGATTGGACAGCGCTGTTGCGGTTACCGCGAAGCCCCGGTTCCCATCTGCCGGAGGTCCCTGCGCGCCCCTTTCGACTCCCAGGGTTTTCAATCCCGGGTTCTTCGTCCTCACCGGCTGCCCCCGCCCCCAGAGGCAGCTGCGGGTTCTTCCGGCTTCTGCGCGTACTCCGCGACATCCATGCCCTCAACCCACATTCGTTCTGAAAGAGTTTTATGTCTTCCACACCCGCGCTCCACGCCAAGCGGGCTTCACTGGCCATTTTCGCCCTTGCCGTAGGCGGATTCGCCATTGGCACCACTGAATTCACCATCATGGGCCTGCTTCAGGAAATGGTGACCGAACTCGGTATCTCCGTGCCGGCCGGCGGCCATGTGATTTCCGCCTACGCGCTGGGCGTGGTGGTGGGCGCTCCGGTCCTTGCAGCCCTGGGCGCACGCATGCCCCGGAAGCGGCTGGCCGTAGGGCTGATGATGCTCTTCGCCATCGGCAATCTGTCCTCGTTCTTCGCACCCGACTACCACTGGCTTCTGGTCAGCCGTTTTATTTCGGGGTTGCCGCACGGCGCCTTCTTCGGCGTCGCTGCCGTTATCGCCGCTTCGCTGGTGGCGCCCACCCGACGCGCCCGTGCCATTTCCATGGTGATGCTGGGCCTGAGCATCGCCAACGTCGTCGGTGTTCCGTTTGCCACCTGGCTGGGACAGCAGGCGGGGTGGCGCTGGATGTTCGTCCTGGTCGGGGCGATAGGGCTGCTGACGGTGGCCCTGATGGTGCGGTTTGTTCCGCACGAAGCAGTCCTTCCCGGAGCCAGCATCCGGCGTGAACTCGGTGCTCTGCGCAGGATCCAGGTGTGGCTGGCACTGCTGGTGGGAACGGTGGGCTTCGGCGGATTCTTTGCCGTGTACGCCTACATCTCCCCCACCATGACCAACGTGGCCGGCTTCAACTCGGATCTGCTGCCCCTGATCGTGGGCCTGTACGGCTTGGGGAACGTCTTCGGGAACATTGCCGGAGGACGCCTGGCGGACCGCAGTGTCATGCGCAGCATCTACGGGATCCTGGCGGGCACCGTCGTCATCCTCGCGTCCTACGCCTGGCTGGTGCAGTACAAGGCCGGGGCCCTCGCCCTGGTGTTCCTGGTCGGAGCCATCGGATCCATGTTGGTTCCCCCGCTGCAGACCCGGCTGCTGGATGTCTCCCCCGACGCCCAGTCCCTGGCATCATCATTGACCCACTCCGCGTTGAACATGGCAAATGCGCTCGGAGCCCTCCTGGGCGGGCTGGTGATTGCCTGGGGCTGGGGCTACCGTTCCCCCGCCGTCGTCGGCGCCGTCCTGGCCCTGATGGGACTGGGCATCGCCGTACTTAGTGGCTGGCTGGACCGGAAGGATCCGCAGGCAGCTGCTGCTGCGCGCGCGGCGCGTACACATCCGGTTCCAGATAAATCTGGCGCGCAATAGGCACTGCGGCTCGGATCCGTTCTTCCGCGCCGTTGATGGCTTCGGCAATGTGCTGGCCCGTCTCACACTCGTCCACCGAGATCTTGGCGGCAACCAGCAGTTCCTCCGGACCCAGATGCATAGTCTTGATGTGGATGATCCGGGTGCCGTCCGAGGTGATGGCTTCCTCGATCCGGCGCACATCACTGGAGGTGGCCGATTCACCCAGCAGCAAGGACTTGGTCTCCACGGCGAGGACGGCGGCAATGGCCACCAGCAGAAGGCCGATCATGGCGGTGCCGGCCGCGTCCCACAGCCCGTTGCGGGTAATCAGGGTCAGGCCCACGCCCATGAGCGCGAAGAGCAGACCCAGCAGGGCGCCGAAGTCCTCCAGCAGCACCACAGGGAGCTCCGGCGCCTTGGCCGTGCGTACGAATTCCACCCAGGACTTCCTGCCGCGCGTGTGGTTTGACTCGCGCATCGCCGTGCGGAAGGAGTAGCCCTCCGCCATGATGGCGCCCACCAGGACGGCCAGCGGAACCCACCACCACTGCCCCTCTATCGGGTGCGGATCCTGCCACTTGTGGTACGCCTCGTAGAGCGCAAAAAGACCGCCCAGGCTAAACAGCACGATTGACACGATAAAGGCGTAAATATAGCGCTCGCGTCCGTAGCCGAACGGATGCTCGGGGCTGGCCTGGCGCGCCGCCCGCTTGCCGCCTATCAGGAGCAGGATTTGGTTGCCGGAATCCGCCACCGAGTGGATCGCTTCGGCAAGCATGGACGAAGAACGCGTCAAAGCAAACGCAATAAACTTGAGAACCGCAATGGCGAGATTCGCGGACAGCGCCGCAACCACCGCCTTGTTACCGCCGCTGGCAGACATGGCTGGAACCCGTTTCGTAGGAGTGGTGTACCCCGCTGGGCGGGATCTGTCCTGCGCCTACTGTACTACCGGTCCTGGCTGCGATTTCAGCGGTTTTGGGCACGCGCAGAGGCGTACAGGCACACGGTGGCCGCGGTTCCCACGTTCAGGCTTTCAGCCCTGCCGTACACCGGCACGGCCACGCGGTAGTCGGCCTCCGCGAGCTGTGTTTTGGACAGGCCCTGGGCTTCGTTGCCGAAGAGCCAGGCGGTGGAATTTTCCAGCCGCGGCTGGGACGGCTCAACGGCAGCGTTCGGCGCATCCCCGCCGTCGGCTTCTTCCGACGTTGCCGGAGCCAGGCGGCGCAGCGCGCTTTCGTCCTGGAGCCGGTCCAGGTCCACGCTGCCGTACCCGTCGGCGGCCAGGACGGTCAGGCCGTGGGCACGGAAGGCGGACATCAGGAAGTCGAACTCGACGCCGGTAACCACCGGCAGGTGAAACAGGGAACCGGCAGTGGAACGCACGGCTTTGGGGTTGTGGATGTCCACGCTGGAGGCGGTCAGCACCACTGCGTCGGCACCGGCAGAATCGGCAGCCCGCAGGATGGTGCCGGCGTTGCCCGGGTCCCGGACTTCGCACAGGACGGCAATAAGCCGGGCGCCGGAGGCCAGCACGTCGTCCAGGTCGTATTCCGCAATGCGGCACACTGCCACAATCCCCTGCGGAGAAATGGTGGTGGCCATGGCACCGATGACCTCATCGGTGGCCAGGCGCAGCGTCACGTCGGACGCCAGCTCGGCCAGCTCGGGCAGCCGGTCCAGGCAGGCCTCGGTGGCAAAGACTTCAAGCACGACGCCGGGACCGCCGTTTTCGACGTCGTCCCGGTGGGACAGCAGCGCCTCACGGACGGCCTGCGGACCCTCGGCCACAAAGCGGCCGGTTTTTAAACGCGCTGGGCGCCCGGCCAGCTTCGCAACATCCCTGACCCGATCTGCTCGGGGGTTGGACATCAGCGGAGCGGGCGGGCGCCCATCGATACTCATGATCGGCTAATAACCGATTTCTAGCCCTGGAACTTCTGGCGGGATTCTCCGCCAGCAGGCTCCAGGCCGGCAGCCTTGGCTGCTTCGACGGAGTTGAACCAGTACTCAGCTACGGTCTGGTCGTACCAGGTGGAACCCGGAACGTGGTACTTGCCGGAGCCCAGGTTGCCCTTGATGACAAAGCCCTCGGGAGCGTCGCCCTCGGAAGCCTTGAAGCCACCCTGAGCGTCGGCGACAGCAGCAGCCGGCTTGGAGGCAGCCGGAGCAGCCTTCGCAGCGGGAGCCGGAGCAGCGGCAACGGCCGGAGCGGAGGTGTCGGACGGCAGGGCGTTCTTGGCGATCTGGACCAGCGTGGCGAACGCGGCGGCGTCGTTGACGGCCAGTTCGGCCAGCATGCGGCGGTCAACCTGGATCTCGGCAGCCTTCAGGCCCTGGATCAGGCGGTTGTAGGTCAGGCCGTTGGCGCGGGATGCAGCGTTGATGCGCTGGATCCACAGGCGACGGAAGTCACCCTTGCGCTTGCGGCGGTCGCCGTAGCTGTACACAAACGAGTGCAGCAGCTGCTCTTTGGCCTTGCGGACCAGGCGTGAACGCTGTCCGCGGTAACCCTTGGCGCGCTCGAGAATTACCCGACGCTTCTTGTGGGCGTTTACCGCCCGCTTCACACGTGCCACGTGCGTACTCCTTTAGATAAATCTTCCGTGCACTGCGAGGTGCTCGGCCTGGTACTCAGGCCCGGAAAAGCTTGATGGGGTGACGGCGGCCCGGACGGGCACGCCTGTCGAGATGGAAAGACTAGATGCCCAGCATCTTCTTGATGACCTTGGCATCTGCCGGGGCAACAAGCTTGTCACTGGCGAGGCGGCGCGTCAGCGTGGACGGCTTGTGCTCGAGGTAGTGGCGGCGGTTGGCCTGCTGGCGCTTGAGCTTGCCGGTACCGGTCAGCTTGAAGCGCTTCTTGGCGCCACTGTGGGTCTTCATCTTCGGCATGACTACCGATCTCCTTTAGGTTTCCGCGGGCAGGCCCGCGGGGCTTTGGGCACCTTTGCAGATGCCAGGGGTTACTGGACGCCTGGACGTCCTGCGGGAAAAGCTGAGACTCTACTCCGCAGTTCCGGGCTTGTTCTGGCTCGCTGCGCCCCGTGAAGGAGCAGCCTTGCCAGCAGGTTTGGGTGCAGCAGCCGGCTTGGGCCGTGCTGCGGGCTTAGGTGCAGGCTTCATTGCCGTGGGCTTGGGCACAGCAGCCGGCTTGGGCGCGGCTGCAGGCTTCGACTCCGCGGGAGCGGCCGGAGCAGCGGGAGCCTCCGCAACCGGCTGGGGAGCCGGAGCCTTGGCGGCCTGTGCTGCGCGGCGTGCATCCGACGCAGCCTTCTCAGCTGCTGCCTGTGCGCGCTTCTCAGCCATTTCCTTGTCAGCCTTTTCCTTCTCTGCACGGGCCTTGTCGGCCTCGGCAGCGGAGGAACCAAGCCGCAGGCCGTCCGGCAGAAGGTCTGCCAGGCTCTGCGTCATGGGCGCCTTGTTTTCAGCGGAGGTGTCCACCCGTGCGGGGGCCTCGCCGTTCTTGGCGGCTTCGTTGGCTGCCTTGGCATCGGCACGCTGCGTTGCGCGGCGTGCTTCGGCCTTAGCCTCGGCCTTGTTCTTCAGCGGGCCGATCACCATGACCATGTTGCGGCCGTCGATGCGCGGAGTGGATTCAACCACACCGACCTCGGCGACGTCAGCTGCGAACTTGTTCAGCAGCTTCATGCCCATTTCCGGACGCTGCTGTTCACGGCCGCGGAACTGAATCATGGCCTTGACCTTGTCACCGGCTGCGAGGAAGCGCATGGCATGGCCGCGCTTGGTTTCGTAGTCGTGAGTGTCAATCTTCAGGCGGAACCGGATTTCCTTCAGCACGGTGTTCGTCTGGTTCTTGCGTGCCTCACGGGCCTTGACAGCGGCTTCGTACTTGTACTTGCCGAAGTCCATTAGTTTGCACACCGGAGGCTTGGCCTGCGGTGCCACCTCAACAAGATCCAGGTCGGATTCAGCAGCGAGACGCAGGGCGTCTTCGATACGGACGACCCCAACTTGCTCTCCAGCCGGTCCTACCAGCCGCACCTCAGGGACGCGGATTCGATCATTGATTCTTGGCTCGCTAATGTTGCAGCTCCTGTTTAATTCAAAACGGCTACCGCCTGCAACTGAAGAAGGCCCCCAATTGCACGCGCAATCGGAGGCCTCGAGGGGTCGGCGGGAGCTGCGTCAGCAGCAACCTCCCTGAATGGTTGGCCAGGCAATGCCTGGACCCGCCACAGGGGGCCGACCATACCCGGCAACTCTGCTTCTGCACACATGCCCTGGGGCATACGGCTTGAAGATTCAGGCTGACGCGGGTGGGAGGAGTCTCCGCTTGCATACTGGCCGATGCGATACTTTCACCATCCGCTCCGTGAGGGGCGGGGCCGTTGAAGGCAGTGAAAGTAACGACAACCAGTCGGTCTGTGACAAGCTTACCAGTATGAGTACCCCACAGAGCAACCCGGCGGGCGAACCCACCCGCCATTCCTTCCCCGGCACCACGGAAGAGGTGCACGCACCTTCCGCTGAAGAGCAGGAAGTGGCGGCCCAGATGCGTGACATCGCCGAAGTCCCCGCAATTGAAGTCATCACCACCGCTGCCGTTCACCTGATGAGCGCTGCCGCCGTCAAGTGCGGCCTGGCCGAGGGCGACGACGCCGAAGAACTGAAAGATCTGGACGAAGCCCGGAAGCTGATTACCGCACTGGCCGGATTCGTGACTGCAGCAGCTCCGGAAATCGGCAGCCAGCACGCCGGTCCGTTGCGCGACGGACTGCGTTCGCTGCAGCTGGCCTTCCGCGAGGCCTCCGAACTCCAGGACGCTCCGGGCAAGGGTCCGGGCGAGAAGTTCACCGGCCCCGTCAACTAAAGCCTCTGCCCTTCGAAGCCCGGTGGGCCTGCCGTTCGCGGCGGGCCCACCGGGCTTTTGTCTGCCCGTTCCGGTTGCGTAACCTGTTGGGGACATTCAACGAAGGCGGTGACGAGTGGCTGGCAGCGGCGCGGAGGCATATCGGAAACGGCTGGAACAAGCGGCACGGCTCAAGGCCGCAGGAACGTCCGAAGCGGCCGGGTACAAAGTGCCCGAGGGGCTCGGCGCTTCCGAAAGCGAGGAGGCACGCGAGAAACGCCGGAAGTTCACTGAGGCGCAAAAAGCGGACTACCTTGTTCGCGACGCCATGAACCGTGGTGAATTCGACAACCTCCGCTATGCCGGCAAACCCATTCCCGGACTTGATGACCCCGATCCCGATTGGTGGATCAAACGGCTGATCAAAAGGGAGAACATCAGCGGGCTGGGTCCGCCGGCCCTGCTGCTCAGGGTGGAAGACGAGAATTTTGCGTCCCGCTTGGACGAGCTGCCGTCCGAGCGCCAGGTACGCGACGCCGTGGAGGACTTCAACTCGCGGGTCATCGAAGCGCGCCGCCAGCTGCTGGGCGGGCCTCCCGTCATCACCAGGATCCGCGGAGTGGAGGACGAGGTGCGGAGCTGGCGGGAGCGCCGGGGGCTGTCCGCAGTCAGTGCTGAAGGGGACGCAGCCGAAGGGGATGCAGCCGCCCGGCCTGCTGCCGCCGGCCGATCCGGCATCAGATCCGGAGCCAGCGCTGCAACTGGAGCCGGAACTGGATCCAACGGCAGTAACCAGAGGCCTGGCCTTCGGGGCTGGGTGCACCGGCTGCTCGGCAGGTTCCGCCGGCCCCCGCGCCATCCCCGTCCTGACGGGTAGAGCACCGAACACACGCTGCCGCCGCTGAGCGGTTTGGGCTCACGGAGGCGGTGCCGCGCGCTCGGCGGTGCCGTGGGCGCGAGTCGAGTAGAGGTGTCCCCTATAACCCCGTCGGCGCAGGCCGAACCGCCGAAACTAGCCCGAAACTAGCCCCGAACTAAGCCGGAAGCCGCTGTCCGCGCCGGCTGAACTTCCGCACAGCCAGGGTTGCCAGCACCAGCACCGCCGCTGACGCACCGGCAAACGTAAAGCCCGCCCACGGCCCCGCAAGGTCAATTGCCATGCCAGCCAGCGGGGCCCCCAGAGCGGTGCCGGAGGTGAGCGCAGAACCGTACCAGCCCATGGCTTCACCCCGGCGCTCTTCGGACACCAGGTCAGCCACGCGTTCGGACGCGGAGGAGAGCACCGGAGCGCAAAGCAGGCCGGCGGGAATGGAGAGCAGCGCCAGGCTCAGGGTGTCGGTTGCCAGCGCCATGGGCAGAGTCAGGACAGCCATGGCCAGGAGCAGCAGCATCGGCGAGAACCTGCGGTGCATCGCGCCGTAGATGAGGCCGCCCACCACTGACGCTGCACACCAGGCAACGAACACGAGGCCCACCTGTCCGGGCTGGCCGGAGGATTCGACCAGGGCTACGATGCCGACGTCGGAGCTGGACAACAGCAGTCCGGCGCCCACAGCCACGGCAAAGACCACCGCCACACTGAGCGTGAACCAGGAAAATCCGGAGCGCAGCCGTTCCCGCCGGTTCAGCACGGCAAGCGGCTGCAGTTCGGAGGAGGCTTCGGCCAGATTGGCCGGGGCCGCAGCGACGACGGCGGCGTTGGCGGCCTCGCGCTCCTGGACCTCGCTGGCGGAATCGAGCGGATGCTCGGACCGCGTCGGCGGGTTGAACCAGATCAGGAGAAGCCCGGCGAGCGACGTCGTAATGCCCACCAGGGTCAGGCCGATCACGGAGGAGAAGGATGTGGCCAGGACGGCACCGAGCGCGGGACCGCCCATGAAGACCACTTCGGTGGCAATGGAATCCAGCGCAAACGCCGTGCGCCGCTGGTCCCCCTTGGCCAGCACACCCAGCGACTGCCGGACCACACTGAACACCGGAAGCGTAAAGACCCCGCCGATCAGTGCCAAAACCAGCAGCCACTCATAACTGGCATGAGGGGCAATGGACCAAATAACAGCCTCGGAGATCACCGAGGGAATCAGGGCCCGGCGCAGTCCCACATTGTCCACGCGCCGCCCGCGCCACGGGGCGCCGAAGGCAATGCCGACGGTGACAACGGCAGCAACCGCGCCGGCCTTGGCGTAACCCATGTCCATGGTCAGGACCACGTGCAGGGTCAGGAGCACTCCGGCCGCCGAATGCGGGAACCGGGCAATCATTCCCACCAGCAGCAGGCGTCGGATCGGGGCGATGCGGAGCAGCTCCCCGTACGCAGCAAAATTCACGGCACTTCTCTTCCGGCGGTCCCCCGCCCAACGGGTTAGCGCGTGATTTTGAGTTCCAGGGAATCCACACGCTCAACAAATAAGGGATCGGCAGCCAGTCGCTGCTGCAGCGTTCCGGCGATGCCCTGCACCGCCTGCGCATCCAGTCCCGGTGCCAGGTGAAGAACCATTCTAAGCTCAGGTCCGGCACCGCCTCCTGCCAGGACCGTCCCGCGCGCCGATCTCGCCGCAGTTCCGGGCCCCTGAACCAGTTCCACTCCGGTGACGGACGGTTCGTGGGCGACCGCCGCGGACACGGCGCTGCCCACCTCTTCGTCGGCGTACGACGGCGTCCACTCCCGCTGCTGGGCAAGCGCCCACATTGCGGGCCGGCGCACCACAAACGTGACATCGGCGCCGGGATCCACGACCAGCAGCTGGGCTTCCTCGGAGACAGCGGAGAGCGCGGCCCGGGCGGCATAGACCGCGACCGGGCGCGCTTCCGGATGCCACTGCTGCAGGGCGGGTACCGATGTGAACACCGGAAGGGCCTTGCGTCCGTCGGGTGCGGTGAGGGTGACCAGGGCCATGTCCGCTTCCTTGTCCGCGGCCAGTCCGTGCTCGGATTCAGCTTCCTCGGCCAGCGTCGCGACAATGGGCACGAACACGCGGGCGGTGGCCAGCGAGGCGACCACCTGCGCCTCAGTGCCGGTGCCTGCCTCTAGCGCGGCAAGGGCGGCGAGGTAGCCGGCGTCGGCAGTGCCGTCGTCGGCGTCGAAATTGTGCAGCGGGTTTCCCTCGCCGGAAAGATCCCGGCCGGACCAGGACTGCCCGGCGGAGTCGGCCGGGCCGCCGGCGCCCGCGAGGGCAGCGGCAATATGGCCGGGAAGAGCGCGTTCAGCCATGGGTTCTAGCGCTCCGGGTGCCCGGCGACGTCGAAGGCCTGCGGCAGGGTGAAGGCACCGGCGTAGAGCGCCTTGCCCACGATCGTGCCTTCCAGTCCAAGGGGTACGAGCTCACGAAGGGCAGCCAGGTCATCCAGTGACGAGATGCCGCCGGAGGCCACCACCGGCCGGTCGGTACGCAGCAGGACTTCACGCAGGAGCTCCAGGTTCGGTCCGCGCAGGGTTCCGTCCTTGGTCACGTCCGTCACGACGTAGCGCGGGCAGCCTGCCTCTTCGAGGCGCGCCAGGACCTCCCAGAGGTCTCCGCCTTCCTTGGTCCAGCCGCGCGCGGCGAGGGTGGTGCCCCGCACGTCGAGGCCGACGGCGATCGCCTCGCCGTAACGCGCAATCGCGCTGGCGGTCCACTCCGGGTTTTCCAGTGCGGCGGTGCCCAGGTTGACGCGGCTGGCGCCCAGCTCCAGGGCCATGTCCAGGGAAGCATCGTCACGAATGCCGCCGGAGAGCTCCACCTTGATGTCCAGCTGGTCCACCACGCGCTTGAGCAGCGCCAGGTTGGACCCGCGGCCAAAGGCAGCGTCCAGGTCCACCAGGTGCACCCATTCGGCACCGTCGTTCTGCCATGCCAGGGCGGCGTCCAGCGGATCGCCGTAGCTGGTTTCGCTGCCGGCTTCGCCCTGGACCAGGCGGACAGCCTGGCCGTCCGCTACGTCCACGGCGGGCAGGAGTTCCAGGACGGGTGTTTCAACAAGTGACATGATTCTGCTTTCGTGGGGTTCCGGCAGCGGCGGAATGCTCAGACGCTGCTGTCGATCAGGAGGTAGGCGCCAAGCAGGGATAATCCTGCGAGCACCCAAAAGCTAACGGTGATAATCCGGGACATGCCCTGGCGGCGAAAGGAAATGGCTCCGCCGATCAAGAGTCCGGCAAGGCCCATAAGGAGAATGCTCCACACGGCTCTAGCCCAGCGTCTTCAGCCAGTTTTCCAGCAGCGCCGCTCCGGCGTCACCGGACTTTTCCGGATGGAACTGCGTGGCGGTCAGCGGCCCGTTTTCCACGGCGGCAATAAAACGGCTGCCGTGCTCGGCCCAGGTGACCTGCGGTGCGCGCATGGCGGGCTGCGTGACGTCAAAATCCCATTTCTGCACTCCGTAGCTGTGCACAAAGTAGAACCGCTCGTCCTCGATCCCGGCGAAAAGCTTGGATCCTTCGGGCGGCTGCACCGTGTTCCAACCCATGTGCGGCACCACTTCAGCGTCCAGCCGCTCCACGACTCCGGGCCACTCCCCCATGCCCGGGGTGCGGACACCGTGCTCCACGCCCTCGTCAAAGAGCACCTGCAGGCCCACGCAGATGCCCATGACGGGCCGGCCGCCGGCAACCCGGCGGCCGATCAGGCGAAGGGCATCCACTTCTTTGAGGCCCTGCATGACGGCGGCAAAGGCACCCACTCCGGGTACCAGCAGCCCGTCGGCGTTCAGGACATCGGCGGACTTGCTGCTGAGGGTGACATTGGCACCGACGTATTCCAGCGCCCGCACAGCGGACCGGATGTTGCCGGAGCCGTAATCAAGAACGGTAACGTTGCGGGTGCTCACAGGGCTCCCTTGGTGGACGGAATACCTTCTACACGGGGATCAGGCTCGACGGCGGCACGCAGCGCACGCGCGAAGGCCTTGAACTGGGCTTCCACGATGTGGTGCGGGTCGCGGCCCCCAAGGACGGTCATGTGCAGGCAAATCTGGGCATGCAGGGTGATGGCCTCGAAGACGTGGCGGGTCAGCGAACCGGTGAAATGCCCGCCGATCAGGTGATACTCCTGGCCCGCGGGTTCACCCGTGTGCACCAGGTAGGGCCGGCCGGAAATATCGACGACGGCGTTGGCCAAAGCCTCGTCCAGCGGCACGGTGGCCTCGCCGAAGCGACGGATGCCGGCCTTGTTGCCCAGGGCTGTCTTCAGCGCCTCGCCGATGCTGATGGCAATGTCCTCCACTGTGTGGTGGACATCAATATGAGTGTCACCGGTGGCCTGGACCGTGAGATCCATCAGGGAGTGCTTTGCCAGGGCCGTCAGCATGTGGTCGTAGAACGGCACGGAAGTGCTGATGTTGGACTGGCCGGTTCCGTCCAGGTCCAGCTCCACTACCACTGACGACTCACTGGTGACCCGTTCGAGGCGGGCTGTGCGTCCGGTGGTGGTCTCCACGGTCATGGTTTTCCTTTGAAAGAAGGGAGTCTCGTCTAACAGTTTAGTGTCTGGCGCGGGAGCGTTCCGCGCGGCTGCGCGAGCGGCAGAAGCCTAGCGGATGCCTGCGGCGAGGAGCTCGCGGAGCCGGTCCAGGAAGGCGCTGGTTTCGGTCTCCGTCCCGGCGGTGACGCGCAGGTGTCCGGGGATCCCGACGTCGCGCACCAGCACGCCGGCTTCCAGCAGGCCTTCCCATACGGCGTGGGGGTTCTCCAACCCGCCGAAAAAGACAAAATTCGCGTCCGACGGGGCCGGCTTCAGATCCATTGTCAGCAGCTCGGAGACAATGCGGTCACGCTGGACCTTGATGGCTTCAACGTTGGCCAGCAGTGCGTCAGCGTGGTCCAGGGCTGCGTTGGCGGTGGCTTGGGTGATGGCGGAGAGGTGATACGGCAGGCGGACCAGGCGCAGGGCATCGGTAACCTCGGGGGCGGCCGCCATGTAGCCGACCCGCGCTCCGGCCAGCGCAAAAGCCTTGCTCATGGTGCGTGAAACGATGAGTCGCTCCCGTCCCGGCAGCAGCTGCAGGGCACTGGGGGTTCCCGCATGGAAGAACTCCCCGTATGCCTCGTCCACAATCACTATGGCCTGTGATGCTGCACCGGCTTCATACACGGCTTCCACCACGTCCAGGGGCAGCGCCGTGCCGGTGGGGTTGTTCGGCGTGCAGAGGAAGACGATGTTCGGGGCTTGCGCGCGGACCTGCTCTGCCGCTGATTCCGCGGTGAGTCCAAAGTCATCGCTGCGGGTGCCCGTGACATAGCGGGTTCCGGTACCGCTGGACAGCAGCGGGTACATGGAATAAGTGGGAGGGAAGCTCATGGCGGTGCGGCCCGGACCGCCGAAGGCTTGCAGGATCTGCTGCAGGACTTCGTTGGAGCCGTTGCCGGCCCAAATGTTCTCGGCGCCGAGCCCGTGGCCCAAATACGCGGCAAGGCGATTGCGCAGGTCGGTGAATTCCCGGTCCGGGTAGCGGTTGAGGCCTGATACGGCCTGATCCACGGAGGCTGTGATCGCTTTGCGCACCGACTCCGGCAGCCCATGGGTGTTCTCGTTGACGTTCAACAGAATGGGCACGTCCAGCTGCGGCGCGCCGTAGGGCGTCAGGCCGCGAAGGTCATCGCGCAGGGGAAGTCGGTTGAGTCTTTGCAGCTGTTCAGTCACTTGTACAGCTTAAGACTTGTTGTCGAGCGGGAAGAATCGCCGCACAGACGGGCCGGCGTTATTACGCCGTGTTGTGTAGTGGTGCAGTTGCGTAGTGGTGCAGTTGTGTAGTGGTGCAGTTGTGTAGTCCTGCGGGGGGGGTGCAGTTCTGCGGGGGGGTGCAGTTCTGCAGCGGTGTAACAGCGTCAGCCTTCAACGGGGATGTACAGCTGGATCCCAGCGCGGATGCTCGCATTGGAAAGGTTGTTCAATTCCATAATGTCCGCAACCACGTCCCGCGGGTCGCGTTCCGGGGCGAATTCTTCGGCAAGTTCCCACAGGGACTCGCCGGCAGCCACACTGACCTGGACGGTTCGGGTGACCTCCGGGGCTCCGCTGGAGGCCATGGCAGGGGCCGTGAAGAACGCAAGAAGCGTCAGCGCCGCTGCGGCGGTAAGCATGATCGGCAGGCCGATGAACACCAGCCGTCCCCGTCGCGTGAGATGCAGTCCGTGCGGGCGGGCCGGAGCCTTCGGCAGAACTGATGCAGCCTGTGCAGCTCCAACGGCCCATGCCCTTGAAACAGCCGGTGCACTTGAAACAGCCGGTGCACTTGAATCAGCAGGAGCTGCTAAAGGCGCCAAAGCAGCTGAAGAGACCAGAACGGAGGGTGACGGATTTGCCGAAGGCACCGGAGTCCCGCCCCGGGTCCACAGGGAGGGCACCTTGGAAGGAAAGCGCAAGCGGGAGAGGCGGGGAGATTTCACTGCAGCCCGGCCGGCCGATGCGGCTTGGCTGGCGACAAGCGTTCGCTCAGCAACATCCGTCCGGTCTGTCAGCAGGTTCTTGCCGGGCACAACCTTTTGGCCAGATACAACAGTCAGTTTGGGTGTGACAGCTGAAGTGGACTTGGCCCGCTTGGGTCTGGCGATCTGAATAGGCCTGAAAGTTTGAGTGGGCATTGCTGCACCTTTCCGGTTCGTCGACATCGGAAATAACCCGAAGCCATGTTCGAACGATTGGAAGTTATCTGACGTCCTTGCGCCGGAGCGGAGAACTGTTGTCGAAAGTGTGTTCGATTGTTGCGAACTCATTTCTAGCACCTATCTACTAACAAAGTCGAGACTCGCTCGAACAAATGTTTGAAAACGTTGCTCCACTCCCTTAGCGTTGAGGGCATGGAAGAGGTTCATCCGGTGTCAACCGGACCGGATCCGGAGCGTCGGCCCCGGAAAGGTTCGTTGGGACCACTGAATCAGCTGCCACTGACATAACCGCCAGCCATAGACCAAACCAGCTCCGGCACCTCCCGGACCAGCTGACCCGAAGGGAACCCCACGTGGCCCGCACCACTGCTTCCGAAGACAGCACCAACAAGCCAGCTGCCGCAGGCACCCGTGCGCGTGTCAAGGGGCTCACACCACGGCAGAAGACCGTCTTGGAAATGATCCAGCGGTCGGTGAGTACCAACGGATACCCTCCCACCATGCGCGAAATTGGTGACACGGTGGGGCTGGCCAGCCTCTCCAGCGTCACCCATCAGCTCATGCAGCTGGAAAAGCTCGGCTACATCCGCCGTGATCCCAAGCGGCCCCGCGCCATGGAAATCCTGATTCCACTGATGCTGCGGGACGGCACGGCAGGTGCCGCAGGCTCCGCTGAAGACCAGACCGGCACGGCCGGGACCGCCACGAGATCCGCCCAGGCAGCCGCCGGCTCCGACGCAGCTCCTGATGCCGCGGCAGGCGCCGGAGCCGCGGCTGCGTCCGCCCCGGCACTGGCATCCGTGACGGAGCTGGCCACGGCCGTGGATACCGCAATGGTGCCCCTCGTTGGCCGCATCGCAGCCGGCGGTCCCATCCTCGCGGAGCAAGTCGTGGAGGACATCATGCCGCTGCCGCGCCAGCTGGTGGGCCACGGCGATCTGTTCATGCTGAAGGTTTCGGGTGACTCCATGGTGGACGCCGCCATCTGCGACGGCGACTGGGTGGTTGTCCGCCGCCAGCCAACAGCGGAAAACGGTGACATCGTGGCCGCCCTCCTTGATGACGAGGCCACTGTCAAAACCTTCCGGCAGCGCAACGGCCACACCTGGCTGCTGCCGCAGAACACGCGCTACGAGCCGATCGTGGGCGACCACGCAGTCATCATGGGCAAGGTTGTCTCGGTGATGCGCTCGCTCTAGCGGGAAAATCCCCGTCCCGGGCCCCACGCCGGGACGCAAATGGCGGCCGGAATATTCTTCCGGCCGCCATTTGCGTTCCCTGATGTTCCGCCCCTTATGTTCGGGCTCCCGGCTTGCCTGTGGCATGCTCCTCGGCTGCGGACTGCTCCGCCAGACGGCCAAGGACCGACAGCACCACTGAACGGTCCGTAGTGGACCAGAACGGCGGCAACGCGGCACGGAGGAAACCCCCGTAACGGGCCGTGGCGAGCCTGGAATCCAGGACGGCAACCACGCCGCGGTCCCCCGCAGCACGAATCAGCCGCCCGGCGCCCTGTGCCAGACGCACTGCCGCATGGGTGGCCGACACGGACATGAAGCCGTTGCCCCCGGCCTTGGCCACCGCGCGGGTACGGGCGGTCATCAGCGGATCATCCGGGCGCGGGAACGGAATCCGGTCGATCAGCACAAGCCGGCAGGCAGCCCCCGGAACATCAACGCCCTGCCACAGTGACATGGTGCCGAAAAGGCAGGTGTCAGGTTCCTCCGAGAACTGCTTCACGAGGGAGGACATGGAAGATTCCCCCTGGCACAGGATGGGGAAATCCACCCGGCTGCGCATGGCATCCGCAGCGTCTTCAGCAGCCCGGCGGGAGGAAAACAAACCCAGGGCACCGCCATTTGATGCCTTCAGCAATGCTTCAATCTCGTCCAGCTGAGCCTGCGAGGTACCGCGCTCCGGCTTCGGCAGGTCCTTGGCCACGTACAGCACCCCCTGCCGGGGATAGTCGAAGGGGCTGCCGACGTCGGTTCCGGTCCAGGACGGCGCACCGGGGCCCAGCAGACCCAGGGCACCTGCCACCGGGCCGAACTCGGAGCCAATCGCCAGGGTGGCCGAGGTCAGGACTACGGTATGCCCGTCGAACAATCCCTCTCGCAACCGCCCCGCCACTGACAGCGGAGCAACGTTCAAGGTGGCCGGGGCCGTTTCGTCCGGGGGTGAGAACCCGCCCGACGGCGAGAACGAGCTGGGCCGGGATGCCCAGATCACTTCGCCGGCAGCCGGAGCCGAAACCAGCCGTTCGCAGACCTCCAGCACCGCCATCAGCCGGGAGCGCGCAGTCTGGCGGCCGCCGTCGGCCGTATCCCCCGGCTCGGGCTTCGAATCGGAGAGAGCCACGCGGCACGCTTCACGGATGCGGTTGACGGCCTGCTCCTGCTCCTCGTTCAACCCGCTGGCGAGCAGCCCCGACGGCACACCCTCCATGGACTTCTCGAAGGCGCGCTCCGCCTGTGCCAGCTCTTCCACGCTGGCGGAGGTGTGCTTGCGCGCAGCGGTCACAGCTGCAGACACGACAGTGCCGGACAGTTGCCCGGTGACGGCTCCGGTGACGCGGTCCTGCAGTTCATGCGCCTCATCAATGACCACCACGTCATAGTCCGGCAGCACAGCCAGACCCTCAAAGGCAGCGATGGCCAGCATCGCATGGTTGGTGATGACGACGTCGGCCACGGCGGCGGAGGCGCGGGCCCGCTCGCTGAAGCACTCGGCCGCCACGGGACAGCGCTGGGCGCCCAGGCACTCCATGGAGGTGACGGAGACCTGCCTCCACGCGCGGTCACTGACGCCGGGGACCAGGTCATCCCGGTCTCCGGTATCCGTTTCCTCGGCCCACTCGCGCAGCCGCACCACCTCGCGGCCCATGGCCGAGGTGGGAGCCGGAGACGGGTGAGCCACCCCGTGGTCGTCCCCGAGGGTGAACAGAGCACCGGCCGGGTCTTCCTCTTCGGGAAAACCCCCGCCGGTCTTGTGCAGGCAGACATAGTTGCTGCGTCCCTTGAGCAGTGCCACGTCCACTTCCCGCGGCAGCTGGGGCTTGAGCGTCTTGAGCAGCCGCGGCAGGTCCCGGCCCACAATCTGGGACTGCAGGGCCAGCGTGGCCGTAGACACCAGCGTGGGTTTGGTGCTCTCGAGCGAGTGGTGGATCAGCGGGACCAGATAGGCCAGCGACTTGCCGGTCCCGGTGCCGGCCTGGACCAGCAGGTGCTTGCCTTCGTCGATGGCCTGTGTCACCTGGCGGGCCATTTCATGCTGGCCCGGGCGGTTTTGGCCGCCCATGCCGGCAACGGCGGTGTCCAGCAGTTCCAAGACTTCGCCGGTGGTGTCCTTACTCATGGGTGACGAACGGCTCCAGTTCAGCAGCGAGGCCTTCACGGACCATGACGTGCAGCCGGGTTCCGGTTTCCGAGTGGTCCACGGAGAGGATCTCGGTGTCCGGGCTGTGCAGCCGCGACACGACGTCTCCGCGGTCATAGGGAACCATCAGCGTCAGGTCCACCGCCGGACGGGGAATCCCCTCGGAGATGGCCTGCAGCAGCTCATCGATGCCTTCGCCGGTTCGGGCGGAGACCACCACGTGGCGGCGTTCCTTCTGGCGAAGCCGTTCCAGGACAAACGGATCAGCGGCATCGGCCTTGTTCAGGACAATGATTTCCGGCACGTTGCGGGCGTCGACGTCGGTGAGCACAGTGCGCACCGCGGCGATCTGGCCCTCGGGATCAGGATGGGATGCATCCACGACGTGCAGGATCAGGTCGGCGTCCGCGACTTCTTCCAGCGTGGAGCGGAAGGCTTCCACCAGCTGTGTCGGCAGCGACCGGACGAACCCGACGGTGTCCGCCAGGGTGTAGCCGATGCCGTCTTCGGTCTGGGCCTTGCGGATGGTGGGATCCAGGGTGGCGAACAGGGCGTTCTCTACCAGGACGCCGGCGTCGGTCAGCCGGTTCAACAGCGAGGACTTTCCGGCGTTGGTGTAGCCGGCAATGGCCACGGAGGGAACCTGGTTGCGCTGCCGGTTGGCCCGCTTGGTTTCGCGTGCAGGTTTCATGCCCGCGATTTCCCGGCGGAGTTTCGCCATCCGGGTGCGGATCTTGCGCCGGTCCAGCTCAATCTTGGTTTCACCGGGACCGCGCGAACCCATACCGGCGCTGGCGCTGCCCACCTGGCCACCGGCCTGCCGGGACATGGATTCACCCCAGCCGCGCAGCCGCGGCAGAAGGTATTCGAGCTGGGCCAGTTCCACTTGGGCCTTGCCTTCGCGGGACTTGGCGTGCTGGGCAAAAATGTCCAGGATCAGGGCCGTCCGGTCAATGACCTTGACCTTGACGATGTCCTCAAGCCCGCGCCGCTGGGACGGGGCCAGTTCGCTGTCCACAATGACGGTGTCCGCACCGGTGGCGGCCACAATGTCCTTGAGTTCCTGTGCCTTGCCCGAGCCCAGGAAGGTTCCGGGGTCCGGCTTCAGGCGGCGCTGGATAACGCCGTCGAGCACCTCGGAGCCCGCCGTTTCAGCAAGGGCTGCCAGTTCCTGCAGGGAGTTCTCGGCGTCGGCCGCCGTTCCTTCGCTCCACAGGCCGGCCAGCACCACGCGTTCCAGGCGCAGCTGGCGGTACTCAACTTCGGTAACGTCTTCGAGTTCGGTGGACAGGCCCGCCACGCGCCGCAGTGCGTGCCGTTCGCGCAGGTCCTCCTGGTCGCCGTCGTGCACGGAGTGCCCGGCGTCCTCGGCGGAGAGCGCCTGTGCCCGGCCGCGCGGGGCGTCCCGGGCGGGAGCCTTGGCCTCCGCAGCGCTTTCCTTGGCGAGGATCCTGTCAATGACCCCCTGGATGTCTTCGGGGCTCAGCTCCGGTGTGGGCTGGGCGGATCCGGACGTGCCAGGACGGGAATTGTTGATCGTCATATTCTCCTTATAAGCCGTGTTATCCATGGTAAGTCAGGGCACGGACATTTGGGGGCGGAATTTGCCCGCCGCTGAATCCGGTTTCCGCTGCCTGCAGCAGACCCACTAATCTGGTTTGTTATGGGTTCAGACCATTACTTCAGTTCACAGCCGTCCGGGCCCGAGGTCCGCCGGCCGCTCCGTGTTTTCCTGGACGGGCGCGAACGCACGCTCGTCACCTCCGGAGGCATTTTCAGCCCCGATGCCATAGACAAGGGGACGGCGGTACTTCTGGATGAAGTTCCTGCACCCTCCCCCACCGGCAATCTGCTGGACATCGGCTGCGGCTGGGGACCCGTGACACTGACCTTGGCGCTGAAGTCTCCTGGCGCCCGCGTGTACGCGGTAGACGTCAATGAGCGCAGCCTCGCCCTGACGCGCGACAATGCCGCCGCGCTCGGCCTGGACAACGTCAGCGTTTCGCTGCCCGAAGACGTGGATCCTGACCTCCGGTTCAACACCATCTGGTCCAATCCACCCATCCGCATCGGCAAGGACGAACTCCATGCCCTCCTGCTCCTGTGGCTTCCCCGGCTGGCTCCGGAGGGAACCGCTTGGCTGGTGGTCCAGAAGAATTTGGGTGCGGATTCGCTGCAAAAGTGGATCGCGGATCAACTCGGAACCCGCTACTCGGTGTCCCGGCACAGCACCGCGAAATCTTTCCGCGTGCTGAAGATTGTGCGCAAGCCCGTCGCGGGCTAAGTGCCTAACCGTGGGTTGGATCTAACTGCGTGCTCAATACCATGACTGGAACAACAGTGTTCCGCAGCGCTTTATTCCGGCGGTAAGCCGGGCATTATCCGCTCCCGAAGCCGGCCGTGGCCCGTTGCGCAGGGCCGGCTCCGCATCGGCTTGCTAGAGCAGGGTTCCGCGGGCCACGAGGACGGCGGGACCGCTGAGTTCCACGTGTTCGCGGCCGTCCTCGGCGGTCAGGAACCGGACGCCGACGACGCCGCCGGGCACGGTGACGGCCCAGTCGTTCGGGGCTTCGCGGCCGGCCCAGAACCGGATGGCGACGGCAGCGGCGCAGGCTCCGGTGCCGCAGGAGAGGGTCTCTCCCACGCCCCGCTCATGCACGCGCATGGTCAGCATTCCCACGCCGTTCTCCACCAGGGGTTCTGCCGGCACCACGAATTCCACGTTGGTGCCGTGCTCCGGCTCGGGCTGGACGGTCGGTGCTGCGGCAAGGCTTGTGGCGGCCAGTTCCGACAGCTCGGCCAGGGCCACCACGGTGTGCGGGTTTCCCATGCTGACGGACAGTCCGGGCCGCGGAACTTCCAGGCCTGCCGCGTTGACGACGGCGTCCATGGCCTTGGCAGCTGCATGGTCGGGATAGATGAACTCCCACGGGCCCATGTCCACGGCGTAGCCGCTGTCCACCCGGGTGACGGTCTTAAGCCCGGCACGGGTGCCGAGGGTCAGCGTCTCGCCGTCGCCCAGGGTCACGAGATTTTCGGCGAGCAGAAAGTGCACAAACACCCGGACTCCGTTGCCGCACATCTCCGAGATGCTGCCGTCCGAGTTGCGGTAGTCCATGAACCATTCCGCTGCGGGCTCGCTCTGCAGCAGGCCCTGGCCCTCCGGCAGGTGCTCCGAGCGCACGGCCCGGATGAAGCCGTCGGCACCGATGCCGCGGTGCCGGTCACACACGGCTGCCACTTCCTCGGCGGTGACATTCCGTTCTCCGGCGGGGTCAGCCACCAGGATGAAGTCGTTGCCGGTGCCGTGGCCCTTGGCAAAGGGAAGGCCGGCCAGGGACGCAGGCAGGCCGGAAGCGGACAGCGGAGCAGAAAGAGTTGTGTTCACTGTTCAAGGATAGCGGCGGCGGCCCTGCCGGTCAGATCGGGATCATCCCAGTTCAGCCAGGTGATGCGGGGGTCTGCCCGGAACCAGGTCAGCTGGCGGCGGGCAAACTGGCGGGTGGCCACCACTGTCTGTTCGGCTGCCTCGGCAACGGTTGATTCGCCGTCGAGCACCCGCAGGAACTGGGAGTAACCCAGGGCGCGGCCCGCGGTCCGGCCCTCGCGCAGCCCGCGCCCCGCCAGCATTTCCACCTCGGCCAGCAGCCCGCGGTCCACCATCTGGTCCACGCGCGCTGCCAGCCGGCGGTGCAGCACACTGCGCTCCACGCTCAGTCCGATCTGGACGGCCGGCTGAAAGTACTCTCGGACGGGCATGAAGGAACTGAACGGCCTGCCGGTTAGCCGGTGGACTTCCAGGGCTCGCACCACCCGGCGGCCGTCGCCGAGCCTGTCCGCGGACACCGGATCCACTGCCCGCAGGCGCTCGCGCAGCGCCTCCAGGCCCACGTCCTCAAGCTCCTGTTCCAGGGCAGCGCGCACGGACGGATCCGTACCGGGGAATTCCAGCACATCGAGCACCGCACGCACGTAGAGACCGGAACCGCCCACCAGGATTGGATACTTTCCGCGGTTTTGGATCTCCGTGATGAAGTCGCGCGCCGAGGCTTGGAAGTCCGAAACGCTGGCTTCTTCCCGGACATCCATGATGTCCAGGAGGTGGTGCGGAACGCCGCGGCGCTCTTCGACGCTGATCTTGGCGGTACCAATGTCCATGCCCCGGTAGAACTGCATGGCATCGGCATTGATGACCTCCCCGCCGAGCTGCCGGGCAAGGGATACGCCGAGGTCCGACTTGCCGGAGCCGGTGGGTCCGACGACGGCGATGACGGGGCGGGTGCGCGGGGCTGCGT
Source organism: Arthrobacter sp. NPDC097144 (assembly GCF_044762205.1). Classification (NCBI taxonomy): domain Bacteria; kingdom Bacillati; phylum Actinomycetota; class Actinomycetes; order Micrococcales; family Micrococcaceae; genus Arthrobacter; species Arthrobacter sp. NPDC097144. Next base: position 53,727 of record NZ_JBIWDW010000001.1, read on the forward strand.
CCGTCACCGGCCGCACCGGATCATCAGGCCCGGCATTAGGAGCGCGGCGGCAGGGCCGGCATGCCGAGGGAAACCCCGGTCTTGCCCCCTGTTGTTCCGGGAGCGGGAACTCCGCAGGACTCTGCCTGCGAACGGTCCCACGCGTCCCCTGCCCGCGAGCGGCGCAGGGAATAGTCGCCCGCGGTGGCGGGATCAGACACCAGGTGGAAGGCCGCCGCGGAGGTTACGGGCACGGTGACGAGGTCTCCGGGACGGGGCACCTCGCAGCCTTCGGGGACGGAGAAGTGCACCAGCCGCTGGTCGCGGGAGCGGCCGGAGAGGCGTCCGGTCTCCTCGGACTTGCGGCCGGAGCCGGCCGTCACCATTACTTCCACCGTGGTTCCCACCTGCTTGGCGTTTTCCTCGGCGGCGATGCGGTCCTGCAGCGCGGTCAACCGCTCAAAGCGCTCCTGGACCACGGCCTTGGGCAGCTGGTCCGGAAGGTCAGCCGCGGGAGTACCCGGGCGCTTGGAGTACTGGAACGTGAAAGCCGTGGCAAAGCGGGACTTCTCCACGACGTCCAGCGTCGCGGCAAAGTCCTCTTCCGTCTCCCCAGGGAAGCCCACAATGATGTCGGTGGAGATGGCCGCGTGCGGCATCCGTTCACGCACGCTGTCCAGGATGCCGAGGAACTTCTTGGAGCGGTAGGACCGGCGCATGTCCTTCAGGACCTTGTCCGAGCCGGACTGCAGCGGCATGTGCAGCTGCGGCATCACGTTGGGGGTTTCGGCCATCGCGTCGATGACGTCCTGGGTGAAGGCCGCCGGATGCGGGCTGGTAAAGCGCACCCGTTCCAGACCCTCGATGCTGCCGCAGGCCCGCAGCAGCTTGGCGAACGCGCCGCGGTCGCCGAACTCCACGCCGTAGGAGTTCACGTTCTGCCCCAGCAGCGTGACCTCGATGGCGCCGTCGTCCACCAGTGCCTGGATTTCGGCAAGGATCTCGCCGGGGCGCCGGTCCCGTTCCTTGCCCCGCAGGGAGGGAACGATGCAGAACGTGCACGTGTTGTTGCAGCCCACGGAGATGGAGACCCAGCCCGCGTACACGGAGTCCCGTTTGGTAGGCAGTGTGGAGGGGAAAACGTCGAGGGATTCCAGGATTTCCAGCTGAGCCTCGTCATTGTGCCGGGCCCGCTCCAGCAGTGCCGGCAGGGAACCGATGTTGTGCGTGCCGAACACGGCGTCCACCCACGGAGCCTTGCGCTGGATGGTGTCGCGGTCCTTCTGCGCCAGGCAGCCCCCCACTGCTATCTGCATGCCGGGACGGGTTTCCTTGACATGGGCCAGCATGCCCAGGTTTCCATACAGCTTATTGTCCGCATTCTCCCGCACCGCGCAGGTATTGAAGACGACGACGTCGGCTTCCTCCCCCGCAGCAGGAACGTATCCGGCGTTCTCCAGCAGTCCGGAGATGCGCTCGGAATCATGGACATTCATCTGGCAGCCGAAGGTGCGCACCTGATAGGTGCGCGGATGCTGAAGGAGCTCGGCAGCAAGCGGCGCAGATACGGGGGAAGATTCGGGGGAAGATACAGTCAAACTCACAGTCCTAGGGTACCTGCCGCAGGACGCCCGGGCAGGCGCCTTCTCCAGGGGAAGGTACTGCCGGGTTTAGTACCAGTTGTTTGCGTAGTGGAAGTTCAGTGCGGAGCAGGGGCTGCCGTACCGGGATTCGATGTAGCTCATGCCCCAGTTAATCTGGGTCTTGGGATTCGTGAGGTAGTCCGGTCCCGATGAGGCCATTTTCTCCGCAGGAAGTGACTGCACAATTCCGTAGGCTCCGCTGCTGGCATTGGTGGCACTGGTCATCCAGTTGGATTCCTTCTCCCACAGCGTGTTGAGGCAGGTCATCTCGGAGGCTGCCCAGCCGTGGCCGGCCAGGGCCGACGCTGCATAGCTCTTGGCTCCGGCGGGATCATCCATGGGAACCGCTGCTGCAGCTGCAGCAGCTTCCTCCTCTGCCGCACGGTCGGCGGCAGCCTGGGCAGCCGCCGCCTGTGCCGCTGCTTCCTGCTCGGCGGCAAGCCGGGCGTTTTCCGCGGCGGCCGCCTCGGCTGCGGCGGCTTCTGCAGCCCTGGTTTCTTCGGCGGCCCTGGCTGCGTCTGCGGCGGCCGCTTCAGCGGCCTTTGCATCCTCTGCTGCCTTGGCGTCCGCTGCTGCCGCGGCTTGCTCGGCTGATGCGGCCGCTTCGGCCTTCTGGGCCTCTTCTGCGGCAGCCGCTTCGTTGGCCGTCTTCTGTTCTGCTTCGGGGCCGGCGTCTGCTGCGGGCTCCGCTTCGTCCCCTGAGTCGGGGGTGGAGGTTGATTCCGGTGCAGCTGTCGGTGAAGTCAGGCTCACCAGGTTGGCGCGCAGCTGGTCATTTTGTACCGAGGCTCCGGCAATACCGAAGAATGCCAGCGCGCCTGCAACGGCAACGGCGCCAATACGGAGCTTGCGGCTGCGGTGGATCCGCGGGCGTTCCTGGTTGGGGTTGTGATGTGAGCCGTCCTGGCCGGAGGCGTTCCGTCCTGCGGTGTCTTCGTTGCCGAGGGCATCTTTGTGGGGGGAAGTCATAGCACCGAGACGTTACAGACGGATTCTGGATCAGTGTCTCGAATTGGTAACGGCCGGATTGACAGGGCACGGGAGAAGGGGTTCTAATACCAGTTTTTTTCTTCAGAGTGCTGCCAGGCGGAGCACGGACTGCCGTACCGGGATTGGATGTACCCCAGACCCCATTCGATCTGGGTCCGGTAGTTGGTGCGCCAGTCCGGTCCGATGCTTGCCATCTTGTCCCCGGGCAGGGACTGGGGGATGCCATAGGCGCCGCTGTAGGGGTTGTTTGCGCTGGTCCGCCAGCCGGATTCACGCTGCCACAGGTTGATCAGGCACCTGGCCTGGTCCTGCCCCCAACCGAAGGCACCCAGCCGTCCGGCAGCGTAGGCCTGGGCCGCAGCAGGGTCGTCGACGGGTCCGGGAGACGGCGTCGGAACGGGTACCGGGCCCGGTGCCGGCGCGGGCTCCGGACGTGGAGCCGGCTGCGGGACAGGTGGGGCCGGTGGGAGTTCCGGGACCGGAGTGACAGGATTGGGAGGTGGTACCACGGACGGAAGCGTGGGATTAATCACCGGATCCGGGACCGCCGACGGTGGAAAAGCAGGCTTTTGTGTGCTGTCCCGCACAGCATCTTTTTCTGCTTGGGCCCTGAGGGCCGCTTCTTCTGCTTCCTGCTGCTGTTTGATGTATGTCTGCTCCGCCTCCATGCCCTTCAGCCGCTCTGCTTCCACGGCCGCACTGGTGCTCCGCAGGGCCGCGAGCTGTTCCAGCAGGACAACGCTCCGCACCTGCACTTCCCGTACGGCAGCATCTGCGTCGGTTGCCGCGGCCCGGGCGGAGGCCTCCAGCCGGCGGGCTTCCGCAGCGGATTCTTCCCGGGTCTTCAGGGCGGCAGCTTCCCGCTCTTCGAGACTCCCCAAAACGGATTCGGCTGCTGCGGCCTGAGCTTGGAGGCTGTCCGTCCGGCCGCTGATGCCCTGCAGCGCGGCAAGCCGGTCCAGGGCTCCGGCTCCTGCATCGGCATCCAGGAGCATGATCAGGTTGGAGTCCATCCCGCCGGTTTTGTACGTCTGCGCGGCAAGAGCGCCCATTTGTTCGGTGAGCGCCGCTGCGGCTCCGGCGGCCTCCGCCCGCTGCGCGGACAGGACGTCAACGGCACGGCTGCCGGCCTCAACTTCCTCGGCAGCCCTGCGGGCATCGGACGAGGCCTGCACGGCAGCGGTTCCGATCGTGCCGGCGTCAGCAGACAGTTCACGCAGAAGTGCTTCAATGTCCCCGGCCTGGTCAGCTTTGGCCCCGGCGCTGCGTTTGGCTTGCTCAACTTCTTCCCACGACGGGTAGTCCGCCGCGGCAGCAGGAGCAGGAGCGAGCACTGCGGGCACAGCAGTAAAGGCGGAGGCGGTAAGCGCTCCGGCCAGCAAGAGGGAGCCGAGGGAAACAGCAGTTGACTTCTTCCCCGGCAGCAACAGTGTGAACATCGTGGCTCAGCATACGGTACCGCCCACGCGTCAACCTAGGGTTTTTACCAGTCTTCTTCGGGCGGTTGGTCCAGCACATCGCCAATGACTTCACTGACAACGCGGTAGCCCACCGACGGGGAGTAGCCCTTGCGGGCCAGCATGGACACCAGGCGCCTGGCCTGCTTGTCCCTTGCCGCCCTATCCGTAAGGTCCGCTGAGGACTGCAGCCGGCGGCGGGCCAGTGCCCTGGCTGCAACATATTCGTCCTCGTCGCTGACCTGTTCCAAAGCCTCGGCAGCCAACTCTCCGGAGATGCCCTTTTCGGCCAGTTCCCGTTTGAGGGCGCCCCGGGCCAGGGACTTGGACCGGGAGCGGCTAGCCACCCACATGCGGGCAAACTCAGCGTCGTCCACCAGCTGCACTTCTTCGAAACGGTCCAGCACGGCCGCGGCAACGTCCTCGGGTATTTCCTTTTCCGCCAGTTTGACGGCCAGCTGGCGGCGGCTCTTGGGAGAACTCGTCAGCTGCCGCAGCACGATGTTGCGTGCTGCGGCATACGGATCACGCTCACGGTCCGCAGGAACGGCAGCGGGTTCTCCGGCCGCCTCGTCGGCACCGGAAAACCCGCTGTTCTGCTCATGCATGGGAACTATGAGTTCTTCGGAACGGCCTTGAGCTTCGGTTCAGCCGGAGCTTCCTCGGACGCCGGTCCGTTGATGCCCAGCTTTTCGCGCAGTCGGCGCTCCAGCTCATCTGTGAGCTCCGGGTTGTCGCGCAGGAACTTGCGGGCATTTTCCTTACCCTGGCCCAGCTGGTCTCCGTCATAGGTGAACCAGGCGCCGGACTTCTTGACGAAGCCATGCTCCACGCCCATGTCGATCAGCCCGCCTTCACGGGAGATGCCCGTGCCGTAAATGATGTCGAACTCTGCCTGCTTGAAGGGCGGGGCCATCTTGTTCTTGACGATCTTGGCGCGGGTGCGGTTACCTACCGGGACCGTCCCCTCCTTCAGCGTTTCAATGCGACGCACGTCAATGCGCACTGAAGCGTAGAACTTCAGGGCCTTGCCACCGGTGGTGGTTTCCGGGCTGCCGAACATCACGCCGATTTTTTCACGGAGCTGGTTGATGAAGATTGCCGTGGTGTTGGTGTGGCTCAGGCGGCCGGCGATCTTGCGGAGAGCCTGGCTCATGAGGCGGGCCTGGAGGCCCACGTGGCTGTCACCCATGTCGCCTTCGATTTCGGCGCGGGGAACCAGTGCTGCCACGGAGTCGATAACGACTACGTCCACCGATCCCGAACCGATCAGCATGTCCATGATTTCCAGGGCCTGCTCACCGGTGTCCGGCTGGGATACCAGCAGGGAATCGGTGTCTACGCCCAGGCGAGCAGCGTAGATGGGGTCCAGGGCGTGCTCGGCATCGATGAACGCGGCGATGCCGCCGTTCTTCTGGGCATTGGCCACAACATGCAATGCCAGGGTGGTCTTACCCGAGGATTCCGGGCCGTAGATTTCCACGACGCGGCCCCGCGGGAGTCCGCCTATGCCGAGCGCCAGGTCCAGGGCGATCGAGCTGGTGGAGATGGTTTCTGCCGGAGCACGTACCTCGTCTCCGAGCCGCATGATCGAGCCCTTGCCGTACTGCTTATCGATCTGGGCCAGCGCTGCTTCAAGAGCCTTTGCGCGGTCGACTGCTGCTGCCATTCTTCACCTCGGTTGTTTGAGTTTTACGTGGCCCGAAGGCCGGTTGTCCTGCTCTTCTACGACCATATGCGGCGGCACTGACAAAACAGCGGAGCGGACTGCCGTGGGGATATCCGGGGCAATTCTGCGGTCGCATAGCCCTTGTGTAGGAGCATAGCCGCATCCGAACAGGTATTCGAATATGTGTTTCGGCGTGTCCTGCTGCAGATCGGGCCACCTGCTATTTCTTCGGCGGAATATCCCTGCCCAGCCGCCGCTCCGGGGGCACTTCCTGAACGTCGCAGACAGCCAGCCACACGGACTTGGGCTCGGTTCCGCCCTTGAGCGCCTCCTCTGCCGTCTTTCCGCCGAGGGAGCCCAGCACGAGGTCCGAAGCCAGCACACGGGAGTAGGCCGAGCCGAATTCGTCGTCCATAAGCCGCCAGAAATCACTGAGTCGCATCGCTTAATCTTCTCACGTTCACAGCAGCCGGCTGGTGGGTCCGGACCGGCTCAGGCCAAGGCCCCCGCAGGGACCCAGTGCCAAAAAGCCTAGAATAGGAGTTATGAGCGAGACGGAGTCCTCCCCCGAACTGCAGCACAATGAAACCGCGATAGAAACCCTTGAACATGAGCTGTCAGTCCTGTGGCGCCGTGCCCGCTCGAATTCGAGCAAGGTTGCCCGCCAGGTGCATCCGGACATGGAACCGGCCGCCTACGGCCTGCTGGTGCTGCTGCAGCAGCATCAGGAGATGCGGCTGACAGACATCGCAGCAAGCATCGGCATCGGGAAGCCGTCCGTGAGCCGCCAGATTGTCATGCTGGAAAGCCTCGGACTGGTACAGAAGCATGCCGATCCGCTCGACGGCCGGGCCCAGACCATTTCGCTGACTCCAGCGGGTTCACAGGCGCTGGCGCGGACCCAGACGGCCCGCAAGGACCTGTTCCGGACCCTGCTCCAGGACTGGGAGGAAGAGGACCTTGTCCAGCTGGGGTCGCTGCTGACCAAGCTCAACGACTCCTACGCCCGCGAACACTGAGCCCGCCGCCCGAAACCCGCAGGAGCGCACCCCTGGATGCGGGCAGCCCGGGGACACAGCAAAAAGACCCTGCCTTACGGCGGGGCCTTTTTGATTTTGGTGGACAAGCTGCCCAGGAGCTGCAGCCTTGTTGATGTAGGTCTACGGTGTGCGGGCCAGGTCCCGAGCCATGTCCTCCGGGAATTCGCGGGCAAACTCGCGCGAGAATTCCGACGGCACGGTGTCGGGTATGGCGATGCCTTCTGCACTCGCCACCCGGTCACTGACCTCACGAAGCATCAGGGACAATGGCACATCAAGTGCGGTGCAGATGGAGGACAGAAGTTCTGATGATGCTTCCTTCTGACCTCGTTCCACCTCACTGAGGTAGCCAAGTGAAACGCGTGCGCTGTGCGATACCTCGCGCAGGGTGCGACCCTGACGCTGACGGACATCGCGCAAGACATCGCCAATTTCATGACGAAGAACAACCATTTTGCGCTCCTTTGGCTCCCGGTGTGCATCTTCCGCCAACCCTACATCCCGCCAGCGAATAACGCCGTTCACGGATACGGGTTGCTTAACCATCTGTATCGTCCTGCTCCCTATGTGGTCCGGCTGCGGTTGCCCCGCAGATATCTAAAGATCGTAATCGGGAAACCTTGGCGGTTCCTGATACTAACAACTGAGCGTCTCCGGGATTTGTTCCCGCTGCCGCTGCCGGTTTTTCGCACCCGATTCAGGGGTGCTCCGCAAGGACCCGGCCCAGCAGTACAAGTGCTTCGTCGCAGGCCTGCCGGCGGATGGCTGCCCGGTCTCCGGAAAACGAATATTCTTCCACCAGGGTGCCCTGCGGGGATGCGACGGCGATAAACACGCAGCCCACAGCCTTGCCGTCATGCGGTTCGGGTCCGGCTGCTCCGGTGGTTGACACGCCCAGGTCCGTCTCCAGCAACCGCCGGACGCCCTCAGCCATCTGCCCGGCAACCCGGGCGTCGACGGAGCCGGCTGAGGCAAGCAGATCGGCATCGACTCCCAAGACTTTTTTCTTCACAAAGTTGGAGTAGGCCACCACTGCGCCGGCAAGTACTGCCGACACTCCCGGAACGGCGCCCAGTTCGGCAGCCACCATGCCTGCGGTGAGGGACTCGGCCGTTGCCACGGTGAGGCCTGCGTCCGAAGCCGCAGATACCACGGCGGCCGCGTCGGCGGCCGGAGCCGATGTCACCGGGCGCCCGGATTCTGCAGCGCCCTGCGGCGCAGCTGCAGTGCCTTGACAACATAGTCAACACCGGTCACCACGGTGACCAGCAGTGCGGCGGCCATCACCACGGCACTGATCCACCAGGCCCAGCTGCCAAGCCACGTTGTCAGCGGCAGCAGGTAGAGGAAGATCGCGAAAGTCTGAATCACTGTCTTGAGCTTGCCGCCGCGGGAGGCTGCCATCACGCCGTAGCGGATCACCACGAACCTCAGCAGAGTGATTCCGATTTCCCGAACCAGGATCACGATGGTCACCCACCACCACAGCTCGCCCAGTGCGGACAGCATCACCAGCGCCGAACCGATCAGCAGCTTGTCCGCGATCGGATCCGCGATCTTGCCGAAGTCGGTGATCAGCCCCCGGCTGCGGGCCAGATCGCCGTCGAGCTTGTCGGTGTAGATGGCGACGGCGAATGTGGCCACCGCCAGCCAGCGGTAGAGACCATGCCGGCCGTCATCGGCCAGGAGCAGCCAGATGAAAAGCGGAACCATCAGGATCCGCACAACCGTCAGGACGTTGGCGATGTTCAGGAGGGGGGCGTTCCCGGTAGAAGAGTTGCTCACACATCCAGCCTAGCGGGGATTCAACGGCCGGTCAGACTCCACGCGTCCTCGGATCCGCCGTCCTCGCCGTCGTCTCCCCCGTCGTAGTACTCGGTCGCCTGCTGGCGGCCCTCCAGGTCCTGGGCCACCAGGTCCACGGGACCGGCGAGAGGATCGGCTTCGAACCCGTGGTTGACGTTGGCGTTGTCCGCCAGGGCAGCAGTTTCAGCGGCCGAGGGTCCGCTGGCGCCTTCTCCCCCGCTGATGGCTGCCAGCGTGGCTGCGAGGTCATCGGGCTTGACGAGCACGTCGCGGGCCTTCGAGCCTTCGGAGGGCCCGACGACGCCGCGGGACTCCAGCAGGTCCATCAGGCGTCCGGCCTTGGCGAACCCGACGCGGAGTTTGCGCTGAAGCATGGACGTGGACCCGAACTGGGTGGTGACCACCAGTTCGGTGGCCTGAAGCAGGACGTCCATGTCATCGCCGATGTCATCTTCGATCTGCTTCTTCGGCGCGGTGACCGTGACGTCCTCGCGGTAGACGGCGCCCAGCTGCCCCTTGACGTGCTCCACCACGCGGTGGATTTCCGATTCGGTAACCCAGGCGCCCTGCACGCGGATGGGCTTGTTGGCGCCCATCGGAAGGAACAGCGCGTCACCCTGGCCCAGGAGCTTTTCGGCGCCGGGCTGGTCCAGCACCACACGGGAGTCGGTGACAGAGGACGTCGCGAATGCCATGCGGGAGGGCACGTTGGCCTTGATCAGGCCGGTGACCACGTCCACGGAGGGACGCTGGGTGGCCAGGACCAGGTGGATGCCGGCGGCACGGGCCAGCTGGGTGATGCGGACGATGGAGTCTTCCACGTCGCGCGGGGCCACCATCATGAGGTCCGCGAGCTCATCCACGATCACCAGCAGGTACGGGTAGGGACGCACGACGCGCTTGGAACCGGCCGGCGGAACAACCTTGCCCAGCTTGACGGCCTTGTTGAAGTCGTCGATGTGCTTGAAACCGAAGTTGGCGAGGTCGTCATAGCGGGTGTCCATTTCACGGACCACCCACTGCAAAGCCTCGGCGGCCTTCTTGGGGTTGGTGATGATGGGCGTGATCAGGTGCGGCACGCCCTCATACGCGGTGAGTTCCACGCGCTTGGGGTCCACCATCACCATGCGCACTTCATCAGGGGTGGAGCGCATCAGGATGGAGGTGATCATGGAGTTCACGAACGAGGACTTGCCTGCACCGGTGGCACCGGCCACCAAAAGGTGAGGCATCTTGGCGAGGTTGGCCACCACGAAGCCGCCCTCCACGTCCTTGCCGACCCCCATCACCATCGGATGTTCGGTCTTGCGGGCGGCGTTGGAGCGAAGCACATCGCCCAGGGCCACCACTTCCTTGTCCGCGTTGGGAATTTCGATGCCGATCGCGGACTTCCCGGGGATGGGCGAGAGGATGCGGACGTCGGAGGACGCCACGGCGTAGGAGATGTTCTTGGACAGCGCGGTCACCCGCTCCACCTTGGTGCCCGGCGACAGCTCAATTTCATAGCGCGTCACCGTGGGCCCGCGGCTGAATCCGGTGACGTGCGCCTCCACCTTGAACTGGTCCAAAGTGTTGGTCAGGGCGTCGACGACGGCGTCGTTGGCCTCGGAACGTTCCTTCGCGGGGGGCCCTGCGGGCAGGAATTCCGACGGCGGCAGGGTGTAGGTTACGTCGCCGGAGAGCTGCAGCTGTTCGGTGCGCTGCGGAATGGGCGTGGCCGGGGTGAGGTTCCGGACGGTCCGCGCGGGAACCGGGGGCACGGCGGGAACGGGCGGCAGCCCTTCCACGGCGGTGAGCTCCGCTGCGGCCTCGGGAACCATGGCGATGGCCTCGGTGGGAGGTTCGGCCCCGTCAAAACCGCCGTCGAAGCCACCTTTCGCGGGCAGGCCCTGCGCCCGGCGGATCTTCTGGGTGGCCAGCTCGGACCGGGTGGGGCGGCGCACGCCCGGCGGAACAGCCGGTTCCGCCGAAGCCGCCGCGGCGGCTGACGCCTGTTCCTCTTCATCCGCCAGCACGGCGCGTTCAAACGCCTCGTCGCCGGCAAACCCCTCAGGGGCAAGATGCTCCTGTGCTTCGGGTCCGCGGCTGAACATCCGGGACTTCTTTTTCGGTGCCTTTTTCGGAAGGTGGTCGCGTTCGTAGAGATAGGTCTGGTCATGCGCCTCGGGATCATCCGGGGCAAGGTCCTGCCCCATCAGGTGTTCGTACAGGGCACGAAGGCGCAGCGGAATATGGCGGAACGGCGTGGCGGTAATGATGAGCACGCCAACAAAAACCAGCAGGCCAAGCAGGAGGGCCACGGGCCAGGTGGTCAGCGCTGCGGACAGCGGGCCGGCAACCAGGAATCCGACGATGCCGCCGGATTCCCACAGCCGGTCAAAACCGTCGGACAGGGCCGGCGAGCCGCCCACAATGTGCGTGATGCCGGAGCCGGCGAAAAGAATGAGGGTCAGCCCAATGCTGATGCGGCTGTTGGCACGGTGGCGCTCCGGGTAGCGGAAAAGCCGCACGGCGCCGGTCAGGAGCAGGAAGGGCAGGACCACAGCCATCCAGCCGAAAGTACCTGCCGCGCCGGCGTGGATGATGTCCGCCACCGGGCCGCGCAGTGCCCACCACTCAACGGTGGCCACGGCAAGAGCCGTGAGGATGAGGAAGAATCCGGTGCCGTCCCGCCGGACGTCGCGGTCCGGGCTGACGTCGGCACCAAGTTTGCGGATGCCCGCTCCTGCCAGCCGGGCCACGCCCATCCAGGCACCCTGGACAGCACGCAGCGGCAGCGGAACCTGCGCGGCGTCGGCCTGCGCCTTGGCGGCAGCACCCGAGCGGCCGGTCGCTTTCCCCCGCGGCTGGGTTTTGCCGGAGTTTTTTCCTGAGGTGCCCCCGGTGTTCCGGCTGGTGGTCCGGCCGGAAGCACCGCCGCGTGCGGCAGGGGAAGTACGAGTGGCCATACGCTCCACCGTACCCGATAGGGCCGGGCAAACCACGGATTTACGCGTCTGCCCGGCCCCGCCGGATACCCTGCTTTGGAGTCCCGGGAACGGGTTTCCTGCCTAAGCTTCGAGAACCACCGGAACGATCATGGGACGCCGGCGCAGGCGCCGGTTGACCCAGGTGCCCACCACCCGGCGGACCACCTGCTGGAGCTGGTAGGTGGTGTGGTCCTTGTTCGACTTCACGGCTTCCTCCAGCGCGGCGCTGATCTTGGGCTTGATCTCGTCAAACACCGTGTCCTCTTCAGCGAAGCCGCGGGCATGGATTTCCGGCCCGGAGACTATGGTGCCGGTGCTGCGGTTGACCACGGTGATGACGGAAATGAAACCTTCCTCGCCGAGGATGACGCGGTCCTTGATGTCCGTGTCGGTGATCTCGCCAACGCTGGAGCCGTCCACGTAGACAAAACCGCAGTCGACGGCGCCCACCACCAGGGCTTTGCCCTCGCGCAGGTCCACCACAGTGCCGTCATCGGCCAGGATCACGTTCTCCGCCGGTACGCCGGTGGCCTCGGCCAGTTTGCCGTTGGCGATCAGGTGCCGGGTCTCGCCGTGCACGGGCATGGCGTTCCTGGGCTTGAGGATGTTGTACGTGTACAGCAGTTCGCCGGCCGACGCGTGGCCTGAGACATGGATCTTGGCGTTGCCCTTGTGCACCACGTCGGCACCGAGCTTCATCAGGCCGTTGATGACCCGGAAGACGGCGTTCTCATTGCCCGGAATCAGCGACGACGCAAGGATCACCGTGTCGCCCCGCCCAACCCGGATCCGGTGGTCGCCGTTGGCCATGCGGGACAGGGCAGCCATCGGTTCGCCCTGGGATCCGGTGGACATCAGGACCAGCCGGTCATCGGGCATTTCATCGACGTTCTTCAAATCCACCAGGATACCCTCGGGCACGTGGAGGTATCCGAGTTTCTCGGCAATGGCCATGTTGCGGACCATGGACCGGCCCACAAAACAGACTTTGCGGTCGTGCACGGCTGCGGCGTCCAGCACCTGCTGGACCCGGTGGATGTGCGAGGAGAAGGACGCCACGATGATGCGTTTCTTGACCTTGCCGAACAGGGCCTCCAGCACCGGACCGATTTCCCGTTCGGCCGTGGTGAAGCCGGGGACATCGGCGTTGGTGGAGTCCGCCATGTACAGGTCCACGCCCTCCTGTCCCAGCCGGGCAAAGGCACGGAGGTCAGTGATCCGGCCGTCCAGCGGGAGCTGGTCCATCTTGAAGTCACCGGTGTGCAGGACAGTGCCGCCTTCGGTGCGGATGAACACGGCCAGGGCATCCGGAATGGAGTGGTTCACGGCCACGAATTCGCACTCGAACGGGCCGAACTGCTCCACCTGGCCTTCAGTGACGGTGAAGCTGAACGGCTTGATCCGGTGTTCCTGCAGCTTCGCCTCCACCAGGGCCAGCGTGAGCTGGGAACCGATCAGCGGAATGTCCTGCTTCAGGCGCAGCAGATACGGCACGGCGCCGATGTGGTCCTCGTGGCCGTGGGTGAGGACCACGCCCACCACGTCGTCGAGCCGGTCTTCGATGTAGGAGAAGTCCGGAAGGATCAGGTCAACGCCGGGCTGGTTCTCCTCCGGAAAAAGGACGCCGCAGTCCACGATCAGCAGCTTGCCGTTGATCTCGAACACGGTCATGTTGCGGCCGATTTCCCCGAGGCCGCCCAGCGGAACAATCCGCAGGGTCCCGTCTTCCAGGGCCGGCGGGGTTCTCAGGGCGGGGTCCGCTGCTTCAGTCATGGTGCTTACGCCTCGTTGCTGGAAAGGGCCCGGGAAAAGTCCCAGTCCGCCTCGGCCAGGTCAGTCAGGACAGTTTCCATTTCGACGGCGTCGGGTGCCACCAGCGGCAGGCGCACGTCAGCGTTCGGGATAACGCCCTGCATCTTCAGGATCTGCTTGGCGGACACGGCGCCGGGGATGTGGGTCATCACGGCGCGCACTACGGGGTCGAGCTCGAAGTGGATCCGGCGTGCGGTGGCGAAGTCACCCGCGGCGGCAGCGTCCACGAGGGCGCGGAACTGTGCGGTGGCGACGTGGGCGGTGACGCTGACAACACCCACGGCTCCGGCAGCCATCCACGGAAGGGTCAGTCCGTCGTCGCCCGCGTAAACGTCCAGGGTGGTGTTCGCCAGGACCTGCGTGACCGCGGCAAAGTCCGCCTTGGCGTCCTTCAGGGCCAGGACCGTGGGGATGTTGGCCAGGCGCACCAAGGTGTCGGTGGAGATGGCGATCCCGGCGCGGCCGGGGATGTCGTAGACCATGATCGGCAGGTCGGTGGCGGCAGCCACGGCTTCAAAGTGGGCGACGACGCCGGCTTGGGTGGGCTTGTTGTAATAGGGCGTAACCACCAGCTGCGCGTCGGCGCCTGCCCGCAGCGCTCGCCGGGCCATTTCCACTGAGTGGGAGGTGTGGTTGGTGCCGGTGCCGGCGATGACCTTCGCGCGGCCGCCCACTGTTTCGGCGACGACCCGGAACAGGTCTTCCTTTTCACTGTCCTCCAGCGTGGAGGTCTCGCCTGTGGTTCCGGAAACCACGAGGCCGTCGCAGCCGTCTTCGACGAGCTTGTTGGCGAGTGTGGCCGTGGCGTCAAAGTCCACGGCACCGTCCTCGGTGAACGGTGTCACCATTGCGGTGACGAGGGTTCCAAACGGAAGTGCACGAATATCAGAGTCAGCCATGGGTAAAACGTTACCCGCTGCACACGGACTTGGGACAACGCGGCACTCTTCCACGCCGGCGGAGGGCCGGGGATGACGCGCGGTTTCCGCATCTGCCCGCCCCGTGGACACACTGCGGAAGTCCGACACTGCTGTGAGACGATCGGATCATGATCGGACGGCGGCTCACGGGCATTGACGCGGCCCGGGGCATAGCGCTTCTGGGCATGATGGCGACCCATATCTTTCCCTTGTACAACGAGCAGACGGGGATACCGTCCTGGACGGGGCTCGTGCTGTCCGGGCGCTCTTCGGCACTGTTCGCGGTGGTGGCCGGGATCGGCCTGGCACTGCTCACCGGAGGCAGCCAGCCCCGCTCCGGAAGCGCGCTGGCTGCAGACCGCCGGGGCATCGCCGTGCGGGCCCTCATTATTGCTCTGGTGGGGCTGACGCTGGGCGGGCTGGACACGTCAATCGCCATTATCCTGTTCCACTACGGCATCCTGTTCCTGCTGGCCCTGCCGTTTGCAGGCATGCGCGTGCCGAAGCTGGCCCTCTGGGCGGGCGGCTGGCTGCTGCTTTCCCCCGTGGCCGCCTATCTCATCCGGCCCTGGATCTATGAGCACGTCTCGCCGTCCACGCTGGACACCAACATCTCCTGGGATGCGTTCCTGCAGCCGGCCACCCTGGCCGCCGACGTCCTCTTTACCGGCTTTTACCCCGTCTTCCAGTGGCTGAGCTACCTGCTCATCGGCATGCTCATCGGCCGCCTGCGGCTGGGCGAGCTGCCCGTGCAGACGGGACTGGTGGCTGCCGGCATTACCGCTGCGGCGGGGGCAAAGTTCCTGAGCTACTACCTGCTGCTGGACAAGGGCGGCCTGGAGGCCATCCTGGCCACCAACTCCGGACGGATCTGGCCGGTGGAGCAGATGATGGAGGTCAATCTTGCCGGCGTGGAACAGACCGGTTCCTGGTGGTGGCTCGCGGTCAGCGGCCCCCACTCGGGCACCCCGCTGGACCTGCTGCACACAGCCGGTACGGCAGCCGCCGTCGTCGGGGTGTGCCTGCTGCTGACCCGGGCGCGGCCCAACCTGCTGCTGCCGCTGTCCGCAGCGGGAGCCATGACCCTGACCCTCTACAGCGTGCATGTGTGGATCATGAGCGTCACCGACGCCCTGCCCGTGCCGCCGGAGCCGGTCTGGCTTTTCTGGATCTCGGCGGTGGCGGCGGCTGCGATCGGCATCGCCTTTGCCAAACTCGGCTCACGCGGGCCGCTGGAACTGGTGACCCACGGAGCGTCGTCGCTGGCCCGCCACGGTTCCCTCACGAGATAGGCACCGTTCCCTCGCGAAATGGCAGTAGGTGTCCTTCCCAGCGCTGGGAAGGACACCTACTGCTATCTCGGGAGTGGGAGTGGGTGCGGGAGGGGCTATTTGAAGAGCCGGCCGGCGCGCCGCATCGCGTCGCGTGCCCGCTTGCGGTCCCCGGCGGCGTCGTAGGCGCAGGAGAGGCGGAACCAGGCGCGCCAGGAATCCGGCTGGGCCTCCACCTCGGCCTGGTACTGGGGGAACTCGGCATCGGCAGCCTCGCGGATGATCCGGCCGCCCGGGGTGCGCGGCAGGTTATCAACCGGAAGCCCGCCCTCGTCGGCCAGGATGTGTGCCATCTTCTCGGTCCGTCCGCCAAACTGCAGTTCCCGGATCAGCGCCCAGGCACCCACGATCGGAAGCACCAGATACGCCGCGCCCAGGGCCTTGGCGCTGAACTCATCGGCGGTCAGCAGCGTCCAGCCGCGCTGGAAGGAAATCACCAGGTAGAACACCAGCAGGAGGGTGACCAGCAGGACGCCGATCTTGGCTTTGTTCGTGAAAAGCCCGGTAAAAAAAGACAAGGTGTTCCTTTAGCAATCAGTGAGCCGCGGCATCAGTGCCGTGCAGTCGATGAGCCGTGCAGTCGTAGTGCCGTGCAGTCGTTTAGGAGTTCGGAGCGTTCAGGTTCAGGTAGCCGTCAAGGCCCACGGTGAGGCCGGGGTGGGCCGCCGCTTCCCGCACGCCCAGCAGGACGCCGGGCATGAAGGAGGCGCGGTCAAAGGAGTCATGGCGGATGGTCAGCTGCTCCCCCGCACCGCCGAAGAGCACCTCCTGATGGGCCACCAGGCCGCGCAGCCGCACGGAATGAACCCGGACACCGTCTATGTCCGCGCCGCGGGCACCGGGAACTTCCTTGGTGGTGGCGTCCGGAGAGGGGCCGACGCCGGCGTCGGCCCGGGCCTGCGCGATCATTCCCGCGGTGCGCACGGCGGTGCCGGACGGAGCGTCGATCTTGTCCGGGTGGTGCAGTTCAATGACTTCCACCGATTCGAAGTACCGGGCGGCTTGCGCAGCGAAGGCCGAGGCCAGGACAGAGCCGAGGGCAAAGTTGGGGGCGATCAGGACGGCGGTGCCGGGATGCTTTTGCAGCAGCGCCTCAAGCCGCTCCAGCCGGTCCGCGTCCCAGCCGGTGGTGCCTACGACGGCGTGCATGCCGTGTTCGACGGCGAACCGGACGTTGGCTTCGGTGCTGTCCGGAACGGTGAGGTCAATGACGTACTGAGCCCCGGCGGAGACCAGGGTGTCGAGGGAGTCCCCGCGGCCCAGGGCGGCCGCCAGGCGAAGATCGGGGGCCGCTTCAACGGCCTTGACGGCTTCGGATCCCATGCGCCCGCCGGCACCGAGGACTGCTACGGCTAGTTGCTCAGTCATACCCCCAGATTACCGGTCACAGCGGAGGGTCCTGAACATCGTCGGCCTCGCCGACTCCCACCCACTCCGTGGTTCCGTCCGAGAATCCCTGTTCCTTCCAGATGGGCACCCGTGCCTTGACGGTGTCCACCAGCTCCGAGCAGGCGGCGAAGGCCACCCCGCGGTGCGCCGAGGCGACGGCGGCCACCAGGGCTGCCTCCCCGATCTGCAGCGGGCCCGTGCGGTGCCCCACCCAGATCCGCACGCCGTCGTACTTGTCCGCAACGTCCGCCGCCACTGCGGCGAGGATTTCCTCCGCACTCGGATGGGCACTGTAGGACAGGGTGGCCACCCCGCGGCCGCCGTCGTGGTTGCGGACAATTCCACTAAAGCCCACCACCGCCCCGCACTCGGGGCTCCACGCGGCACCGTTGGCATGTTCGGCGTTCAGCGGCAGGTCCGAGACGGTGGCATTGATGACCTCCGACATGGCGTTGGCGCCTTCCGGCGCCGGAGTTTCAGTGCTCATTTCGTCCTTCCAGCTGTCCGCAGATATGTCCGATGACCGGTTCCAGCACCGCGAGTCCGTCCGCCACGGCCCCGGGTGAACCGGGCAGGTTCACGATGAATGTCCGTCCCGCGGTGCCGGCGTGGCCGCGGCTGATGGCCGCCATGGGTGTCTTGGTGCGCCCGTCCGCGCGCAGCGCCTCCATCACCCCGGGCACCTCCCGGTCCAGCAGCGGCAGGGTCTGTTCCGGCGTGAGGTCGTCGGGGCTTAGCCCGGTGCCGCCGCTGGTGAGGATTACGGCCGGTTCCAGCGCGAGCATGCGGCGCAGCGCTTCGCCCACGGCAACGCCGTCGGGCACCACCTCGGCGAGCACGACGTCGAAACCCAGTGCGTACAGCCAGTCCGCGGCCAGTGGACCGCATTCATCCTGGTATGCCCCGCGGGCGGCGCGGGTGGAAGCGATCAGGACGGCGGCGGTGCGGCGCGGCGGCTGGTGCGGCGGCTCGTGCCGGCTGCCCGGATGGGAACTCACAGCGTCCAGTCTCCGCTCTTGCCGCCGGATTTGGCGAGGACCCGGGTGTCCGTAATGGCGGCGTGCTTGTCCACGGCCTTGATCATGTCGTACAGCGTCAGCGCGGCCACGGACACGGCGGTCAGGGCTTCCATTTCGACGCCGGTGAGCGCTTTGGTCTTCACGGTGGCCCGGATGACGACGTCGGACTCTTCCGTTTCGAAATCCACCGTCACCTTGGTCAGGGGCAGCGGATGGCACAACGGAATCAGCGTGGAGGTTTGCTTGGCGCCCATGATCCCGGCGATGCGGGCCACGGCCAGGGCGTCGCCCTTGGGCAGACCGCCGTCGGAGATCAGCTTGAGGACCTCGGGCGTGGTGCGCAGCCGTGCCGTGGCTGTGGCTTCCCGCGCGGTCTCAGTTTTGGCGGACACATCCACCATATGGGCGGTGCCGTCGTCGCGGACATGGGTGAGCCCGAGCTGCTGCTCGTTGCTGCCGGCCATGGATAAATCCCTTCAAAGATGCGGGCGGACCCCGCAGGCAAATAAGTCTTTCGTCAACGCTTCGGAGCCCGGAAGAATTACCGGTCCAACAGCCATACTGTCACTTCCGTGCCGGCGGGAAAGGACTCCCGTCCGGCGGGCAGGTGCACCAGCGCGTTGGAGGCGGCCAGGGCATGGACCAGGTGCGAGCTCGGGCCGCCCACCAGTTCCACCTCTCCGGTGCCGCCGGGGACGGCCGGCGGCAGGTACCGTCCACGGCGGACCTGATGCTTGCCGGCGGGGCTGCGGGAATCCTCGCGCAGTACCGCCGACAGCTGCAGCCGCGGCCGGGGCAGGCCCGTTACGCTGCTCAGCGCCGGGCGCAGGAACATCTCAAAGGACACCACGCAGCTGACCGGATTGCCGGGAAAGGCAAGGAAGGGAATGCCGGCAACCCGGCCGATTCCCTGCGGGCCGCCGGGCTGCATGGCGACGGACAGGAAGTGCACGTCTTCCGCCTCCAGGCCCTGCTTCACCACTTCGTAGGCGCCTTTGCTGATGCCGCCGGAGGTAATGACCAGATCGGGCTGCCCGGCGGCGAGGTCGGCGTGCAGCCGGTCCCTCAACTCCTGCGGCGAGTCGGCCAGCACCCGGGTGAGCTGCACCTGCGCTCCGGCTTCCTCCAGCAGCGAGCGCAGCAAGGTGGTGTTGGCGTCGTGGATTTGGCCCGGCTGCAGCGGGTGTCCCGGTGCCACCACCTCGTCTCCGGTGGTCAGCAGCAGCACCCGGGGGCGGGCACGTACGGTAACGCGGTCCAGTCCCAGTGCCGCCAGCAGTCCCAGCTGCCCGGGCCCCAGGACCGTCCCGCCGTTCAGCGCGGGCTCGCCGGCCCTGATGTCGCTGCCGGCGCCGCGCACATACTGCCCGGCGGGCACACCGGAGGGAAGCCGGACGGCGGGCGGGGACGCAGCTCCTGCGGGAGGTGTGCTTTCCGGCGCCGGAAACGAATCCGGTACCGCCTGCTCGATGGGGACGACGGCGTCCGCACCGGGCGGGAGCATGGCACCGGTCATGATCGGGGCAGCTGTGCCGCGGGCCAGGGCGGGCGGTTCGGAACCGGCGGGAATGGGCGCCGCGACGGCCAGTTCCACGAGTGCGGCAGAGTCCCCTGTCCCATTGCCGGCCGCAGCCAGGTCTGCCGAATGCACGGCATACCCGTCCATTTGGGAATTCGCGAACGGCGGCAGGCTCCCGGGCGCCGCAACGTCGGCAGCGAGAATCCGTCCGCGGGCGCTGATGAGGTCCGTGTCCTCGGTGCCCTGGGGGCGCTCGCGGAAACCGGCCGCCAGCAGGTTCCGCACGGCGTCCCGGTGCTCAGCCACGCTGCGCGGCGGCCGCGGCGAACGTGCCGGGCGGCAGCCGGACGCATCGCCGGACTCATTGGCGGGCTCAGTATGGGGAGTGGACACCGGATTCCTTTGCTGGCGGGAACAGTTCCTAGCGGACCTTCACCCGAATTGTATGCAGCCCGGTGGCGCCGTCGGGAACCACCGGCCGTTCCGTTTCATCCTGCTCGGTGCCGTTGGCGTCGATGGCGCGCACGGTAACCTCGTGCTCCCCCGGTTCAAGGTCAAGCTGGGCGGACCACTGCACCCAGGTGTCCGCCGAAATCGAAGAGGCCAGGTCCGCGTCCTGCCAGTCGCCGCCGTCGACCCTTACCTGCACTCCCCTGATACCGGTGTGCTGCGCCCAGGCCATCCCTGCCACGGTGACAGGTCCGGCGTCCGCCGCGGCGCCGCGCGAAGGCGTGTCGATGCGGGAAGAGAGCTTGACGGGACCGCGTTCAGTCCAGCCGCGCTGTGTCCAGTAGGCCACCTCATCTGCAAAACGGGTGACCTTGAGCTCGGTGACCCATTTGGTGGCCGAGACGTAGCCGTACAGTCCCGGGACCACCAGACGGACCGGGAAACCGTGCTCCAGGGGAAGCGGCGCCCCGTTCATGCCCACGGCCAGGAGGGCGTCACGGTTGTCCGTCAGGGCCTCCAGCGGCGTGGAAGCCGTCCACCCGTCCTTACTGGTGGACAGCACCATGTCAGCGCCGGGTTGGACACCGGCGGCGGCCAGCAGGTTGCGCACCGGCCAGCCCAGCCACTTGGCGTTGCCGATCAGGCTCCCGCCCACCTCGTTCGAGACGCACGCGAGGGTGACGTAGCTTTCCTGCAGCGGCTTGGCCAGCAGCTCTGCAAAACTGATCTCCACCTCACGGTCCACCAGGCCGGTGACCTTGAGGGTCCATTCATCGGGGTTTACCAGCGGCACGCTCAGGGCGGTGTCAATGCGGTAGAAGTCGGCTGCCGGAGTCAGCACCGGATCCAGCCCGGCAATTCCCAGTTCCGCCCCCGCGGGGATGGGCGCTGCCGGGGTGACGGCGGCCGGCAGGGCCACGCCGTCGCGCAGGGCCACCGTATTGACCTGACCCGCACGTGAACCGCCGGCCAGGGCGCCGGACACCACACCCACCGCTGCTCCCCCGCCAAGGGTCATGAGCACGTCGCGGCGCCGGGCGCCGGCCTCTTCGGGGCGCGAATCCCGCCAGCGCCCAAGGCGGGCGGTCAGCGCCCGCAGCACCAGGATTCCCACCGCGCCGGCCAGCAGCGGCGGCAGCAGGGACAGCGCGCTTACCTGCGCCCGGGTCAGCACGGCAACCAGGCCGGCTGCACCGAACAAGCCGATGACGACGGCGCCGGCCGGCGGACGCCGCAGCTGCAGAACGCCGGCCGCCGCCCCGCTCAAAGCGATGATCGCGGCCATGGCCACCAGGAACGCTGCCTTGTCGGCGGTTCCAAACAGGCCGATGGCCCAGTCCTTCACCGGTCCCGGCATGGCATCGATGACTACGGAGCCCACGGCTGTGACCGGGGAAAGCGACGGGCTCAGCAGCGCTGCTGAAAGCTCCCCCGCAGCCACGGCCAGGCCAACGGCCACAAGGCCCCCGGCGGCAGCCCACAGGGAGAATTTAGGGCTCGTGCGTGTCATGCCGCTCTCTTCCAATTAATGGTGACGGTACTGGTGAAACCCGTGCAGCTCTGTTATAGGTGCTGCTCTGTTCTACCGGTACTGGCTGGACGAATCCTGATAACGGAAGCCGGAACCCGGTGCTGACGTGCCGGGCCGGCCCGGGACGTCAGGATGTCCAACGCCGGCGGTCAGCGGGGCAGCAGCAGCGCCACTCCAAAACGGGCCACCGCCAGCAGCACCAGGTACAAGGAGATCAGGATGAGGCAGATGCCCAGCGCAATTTCGGGCTGGTTGGAGTTGAGGCTCAGTTCAATCTGCAGCGGGAGGGTCCGGGTGCGCCCCTCGATGCTGCCGGCAAACGTGATGGTGGCGCCGTATTCGCCCAGCGACCGGGCGAAGGCCAGCAGTGCGCCCACAATGATGCCCGGCAGAGCCAGCGGAACCGTGATGTACCGCAGGATGGCGGTGGGTCCGGCCCCGGAGGTGGCGGCTGCCATCTCCAGGTCATGGTCCACTGCCCGCAGGCTGCTCAGGGACGCCACCACAAAGAACGGCAGCGAGACAAAGACCTGGACAATCAGCACCGCGGCCGGTGAATACCCGACCCCGAGGCCCGCGGATTCCAGCACCCTCCCGGCCAGGCCCTGCCGTCCCCAGAAGTACAGCAGGGCAATTCCGGACACCACGGGCGAGAGCACGAGCGGTATCAGCAGGATGCCGCGCAGCAGCTGCATCCACGGGCCTGCCAGCTTGCTGAACAGCACGGCCAGCGGAAGGCCCAGCACCACGCAGATGAGCGTTGAACCCACGGATGTGGCCAGGGACAGTCCCAGAGCGGTGCGCGCTTCGGAGGCTGTCAGCAGCGAACCCAGGGACGTCCAGGGCACATTCAGCAGCAGGGCGGCCACTGGTCCCGCACAGAACAGCAGAGCCAGGGACGCGGGCACCCACAGCCAGGCCGGGGTGGTGGCGCGCGCACCGCGGTTCACAGCGGAACCCTGTTCCGCCGTCGTGCGCCTGTTCCGGGCGGCACCGCTGCTGCCGCCGCTGCCCGCGTCACGTTTCGGATCACTGGTCCGGTCACTGTCCGGGAGGCCGGAAGCCTGCCTCCCGGAAGATCCGGGCGGCGTCCTCCCCTGTAAGCCACTCGTAGAATCGGACAGCTGCCTCATGGTCTGCTCCCTCCGCGGTCAGTGCCGCGGGGTACTGGTTGGGGTCTGGATCGCTCACTTCAAGATATGTCACTCCTGGATTCGCAGCAGACAGTGCATCGGTTTGGTACACCAGCCCGGCATCGGCCTGTCCCGTAGCCACCTTGGTCAAGACCGACCGGACGCTGTCCTCCCGGCTTTCCCCGGACAGCGCCACCCCGGCGGAATCCAGCACGCGCCCGGCAGCCCGGCCGCACGGGACCGAATCAGCACACACCGCTGCCTGCACTCCGGGCGAAGCCAGGTCAGCCAGCGACGCTACCTGCCCGGGGTTGCCCGGTGCCAGCGCGAGCACCGTCACATTCCCGGCAACCACGTGCTCGGCGGCAATCAAACCGTCACCGCGGGCCGCGTCCAGGGACTCCATATCCGCGGTGATGACGACGTCGGCCGGAGCGCCTGCCAAAAGCTGTCCGGAGAGCTGCGCGCTGGAGCCCAGGTTGATGCGCAGCCGGCCGCCGCCGTCGTAGGCTTCATTCAGGGTTCCGATCACATCCGTGAGCGAGGCGGCTGCGAAGACCGTAATGTCGGACGTCGGCGGGTCCTCGGACCCGGCTCCGGGTCCGGGCGCCGAACAGCCGGCGGCCACCGCCAGCAGGGCGGCGGAGAGAGCCAGGGCTCTGCTGCTTCGACAGATAAAACGCATTGATAGAGCCTAACCGTGAAAGGGCGTAACCTCGACCCATGGGTATCCAGCTGGGAATGCCGTCCATTGGTGCGCCGCTGAACGCGGCGGACTCCGCCGTGTCCGCTTCCGCAGGCTGCGGGGTTTCCGCCGCAGCCGATGCGGGAGCAGCACCTGCCAGCTCCCCCGGGGCGGTGGTTTCGGGCTCCGCTGCTGCGGCCGGGATCCGTGCCGCTGACGGGCTGCTGGACCGTTACGGCCGACGTGCCACGGACATGCGCTTGTCCCTTACCGATAAATGCAACCTGCGCTGCACCTACTGCATGCCCGCCGAAGGGCTGGACTGGCTGGCAAAGGACAAGGTGCTGTCCGCGGCCGAGATCATCCGGCTGGTGCGGATCGGTGTGGAGATGCTGGGCGTGCGGGAGCTGCGGCTAACCGGCGGCGAGCCGCTGGTGCGTGCCGATCTGGTGGACATCATCGCCGGCATCCGGAGCAACCACCCCGAGCTTCCCATCTCCCTGACCACCAACGGCCTGGGGCTGGACAAAAAAGCACAGGCGCTCAAGGACGCCGGCCTGACGCGCATCAACGTGTCACTGGACACCCTGCATCCGGACACCTTTGCACAGCTGACCCGCCGTCCGTTCCTGACCCGGGTTCTGGCCGGCGTGGAGGAAGCGGCACGGGTGGGGCTGGGACTGATCAAAATCAACGCCGTCCTCATGCGCGGCATCAACGACGCCGACTCCCCCGAGCTGCTCGAATGGGCGGTCAGCCACGGTTTTGAACTGCGCTTCATTGAGCAGATGCCCCTGGATGCGGACCACGGGTGGACCCGGGACGGAATGATCACCGCCGCGGAAATCCGCGGCCGGATGGAGCGGGACTTTATCCTCACCCCGGATCCGCGGCAACGCGACGGCGCCCCGGCTGAACGCTGGGAAGTCCGGCGCCGCAGCGCCCCTGACGTCCTTGCCGGCACTGTGGGCATCATTGCCTCGGTGACAGAGCCGTTCTGCGCGGACTGCCGCCGGACCCGGATCACCGCGGAGGGCAGGGTGCGGAGCTGCCTGTTCTCGCACGAGGAAACGGATCTGCTGGAGCTGCTCCGGTCTCCCGAGACCGGCGACGCCGCAGTTGCGGAACGCTGGCAGGACGCCATGTGGGGCAAACCCAAGGCACACGGAATGGACCATACAGGCCTGGGCGACGCTGACTATGTGCAGCCGGACCGGACCATGAGCGCGATAGGCGGCTAAGTGCTGATTCGATACTTTGGGGCAGCCAAGGCTGCCTCCGGCGCGGAAGAGGAAACCCTTCCGCAGGCGGGGCCGGGAGGGGCCGGAGACTCCGTTCCCGGCGGAATGACGCTGGACGGGCTGCTGGAGTTCCTGTCCGCCCGCCATGTCAGCGCTCCCGAGGGCACTCCTCCGCTCAAGAGCGTGATTTCCCGCAGCACCTTCCTGGTCAACGGGTATGCCGCACGGGACCGTTCCCTGGTGCTGTCCGCCGGAGACACCGTGGACATCCTGCCGCCCTTCGCCGGCGGATAACAGCGGAACAGCCGGCCACCGGCCACCGGCCACGCGAGATAGCAGAAAGTGCGCTTCCCAAGGCTGGGAAGCGCACTTTCTGCTATCTCGCGGGGGGAAGGCTAGAAGCCCAGTTCTTCCTTCGACGTGAAGGGGCCCACCACGGTGATGGTGCGCGGGGCGGCAGCGAGTTCAGCGGCCAGCGCCTGCACCTGCTCCGCGGTGACGGCGCCGATGCGGGCGAGGGACTCGTCAATGTCGATGAACTCTCCGCTGACCAGCTCGGCCCGGCCGAGACGGGACATGCGGGAGCTGGAGTCCTCCAGCGCCATAACCATGCCGCCGGCAATCTGGCCGCGGGCCTTCTTCAGCTCCGCCTCATCCACTCCGTCCGCTGCCAGGCGTTCCAGCTCGCTGCCCATCAGGTCGATGACCTGGCGGGTCTTGGCGGGCGAGCAGCCTGCATACATGCCGAAGTAGCCGGCATCGGCGTAGGACGCGGAGAAGGAGTAGGTGGAGTACACCAGGCCGCGCTTTTCGCGGATTTCCTGGAACAGGCGCGAGGACATGCCGCCGCCCAGGATGGTGTTCAGGACGCTCATGGCAAAGCGGCGGTCATCGGTGGCCGTCAGGGACGGGCACCCCATGACCACGTTTGCCTGTTCCACGGGCCGGTTGATGACCTGTACGCCGGCGGTGCCGGAGATGACGGCAGGCTCAGTGTTGCGCCGGGCCGCCGGAGCAGCGTCCTCGGACAGGTCCCAGCCCGCCTTCTTCAGGGCGTCCAGCACCATGGCGCAGACGTCGTCGTGCTCCAGGCCGCCTGCTGCGGTGACCACCAGCTCCGAGGGGCGGTAGTAGCGCCGGTAGTGATCCAGCACGGCTTCGCGCGGAACACTCTTGATGGCTTCGGGGGTGCCGCCTATGGGCCGGCCCAGGGCATGGTCGCCCAGCACGGCTTCGGCGAACTTTTCGTGGCACAGGTCTGCGGGGTCATCGGCATCCATGGCAATTTCTTCCAGGATGACGTCGCGTTCCTGTTCCAGTTCCTCCGGGTCAAGGACCGCGGAGGTGATCATGTCCGTGATGACGTCAATGGCCATCGGCAGATCACTGTCCAGCACCCGGGCGTAGTAGCAGGTGCTTTCCTTGGCCGTGGCCGCATTGGACTCCCCGCCGACCTCGTCAAAGGCCAGGGCGATATCCAGGGCGGAACGGCGCGTGGTGCCCTTGAACAGCAGGTGTTCAAGGAAGTGGGTTGAGCCGTGCCGGCCCGCGGCTTCATCCCGCGAGCCGACACCAACCCAAAAACCGATGGTGGCGCTCCGCTGGCCCGGCATGGCTTCGGTCAGCACGCGGACCCCGCCCGGAAGGACGGAACGGCGGACGACGGCGCCTCCCGGAGTGCCCGTCACCAGGGACGGTTCGCCGGGAAGAGTGGTCAGCGGAAGGCGGACAACCGTCCCGGATGCCGGAGCATGTCCGGCATCGGGACGGTTTCCATCAGTAATATGCGGCATTTACTCTGCAGACTCGGCTTCCGCTGCTTCTGCGCCTTCGGCGTCGTCAGCAACCACCGGAGACAGGGAAAGCTTTCCGCGGTCATCGATCTTGGTGATTTCCACCTGGATCTTCTGGCCGACGGAGACAACCTCGTCAACGTTGTCCACGCGCTTGCCGCCGGCGAGCTTGCGCAGCTCGGAGATGTGCAGCAGGCCGTCCTTGCCCGGGGTCAGGGAAACGAAGGCACCGAACGTGGTGGTCTTCACAACCGTACCGAGGTAACGCTCGCCGATCTCAGGGACCTGCGGGTTGGCGATCGCGTTGACCGCCGCACGGGCAGCCTCGGCGGATTCGCCGTTGGTTGCGCCGATGAGGACCGTGCCGTCATCTTCAATGGAGATGTCAGCGCCGGTGTCCTCCTGGATCTGGTTGATCATCTTGCCCTTCGGGCCGATGACCTCGCCGATCTTGTCCACGGGGATCTTCACCGAGATGATGCGCGGGGCGTACTCGGAGAGCTCGTCCGGGGTATCGATCGCAGCGTCCATGACACCGAGGATGTGCAGGCGGGCTTCGCGGGCCTGCTTCAGTGCTGCTGCCAGCACGGAAGCCGGAATGCCGTCGAGCTTCGTGTCCAGCTGGATGGCCGTGACGAACTCGGAGGTACCGGCAACCTTGAAGTCCATGTCGCCGAAAGCATCTTCGGCGCCGAGGATGTCGGTCAGGGCGGCGTAGCGGGTTTCGCCGTCAACCTGGTCGGAGACCAGGCCCATGGCGATACCGGCAACCGGGGCGCGCAGCGGAACACCGGCGTTGAGCATGGACAGCGTCGAGGCGCAGACCGAACCCATGGAGGTGGAACCGTTGGAGCTCAGGGCTTCGGAGACCTGGCGGATGGCGTAGGGGAATTCCTCACGCGTCGGCAGCACCGGCATAAGCGCACGCTCTGCCAGGGCACCGTGGCCGATTTCGCGGCGCTTGGGCGAACCCACGCGGCCGGTTTCACCGGTGGAGTACGGCGGGAAGTTGTAGTTGTGCATGTAGCGCTTGCGCGTTACCGGCGACAGCGAGTCAATCTGCTGTTCCATCTTGAGCATGTTCAGCGTGGTGACACCAAGGATCTGGGTTTCGCCGCGCTCGAAGATGGCTGAACCGTGCACGCGGGGCAGGACCTCAACCTCGGCGGTCAGCTGGCGGATGTCCGTCAGGCCGCGGCCGTCGATGCGGACCTGGTCCTTCAGGATGCGCTGGCGCACAACCTGCTTGGTGACGGAGCGGAAGGCTGCGGAGATTTCCTTCTCGCGGCCCTCGAACTGCTCGGAGAGCGAAGCCACAACTTCGTCCTTGAGCTCGTCGGCGGCAATGTCGCGCTCCTGCTTGTCAGCAATGGAGAAGACCGTGGCCAGCTTGTCAGCGGCTGCGGCTTCCACGGCTTCGTAGACATCGTCCTGGTAATCCAGGAAGATCGGGAACTCGACGGTGGGCTTGGCGGCACGGGCAGCCAGGTCCGACTGCGCTTCGCACAGAACCTTGATGAACGGCTTGGCAGCTTCCAGGCCCTCGGCAACAACCTCTTCGGTCGGGGCGGTGGCGCCCTCTTCCTTGATGAGGTTCCAGGCGGCGTCGGTGGCTTCGGCTTCCACCATCATGATGGCGACGTCGTCACCGGCGATGCGGCCGGCAACCACCATGGAGAACACGGCGCGATCCAGTTCGGAGTGCTTCGGGAAGGCAACCCACTGGTCGTCGATCAGGGCAACGCGGACGCCGCCGATCGGACCGGAGAACGGCAGGCCGCTCAGCTGGGTGGACATGGAGGAAGCGTTGATCGCAACGACGTCGTACAGCACGTCGGGGTTGATCGCCAGGACGGTGACCACAATCTGGACCTCGTTGCGCAGGCCCTTCACGAAGGCGGGGCGCAGCGGGCGGTCCATCAGGCGGCAGGCCAGGATGGCTTCGGTGGACGGGCGGCCTTCGCGGCGGAAGAACGAGCCCGGGATGCGGCCGGCGGCGTACATCCGCTCTTCGACATCCACGGTCAGCGGGAAGAAGTCAAAGCCTTCACGCGGGGACTTGCCGGCGGACGTAGCCGACAGCAGGACGGTGTCATCGTCGATGTAAACAGTGGCTGCGCCTGCAGCCTGCTGGGCCAGACGGCCGGTTTCGAAGCGGATGACGCGCTGGCCGTATTTGCCGTTGTCAATGACGGCTTCTGAGAACTGAATTTCGGGACCCTCCATAGAGAGTCACCTCCGTTTCCTTGTTGGCGGAGGCATCCAGCACCGTCCCAATAAACGCGTTCGCCGCTGGTAAGCGGTTCGGTTCAACACCCGGTCTTCGATCGAGGTCCACGGGCAGAAACTCCCGGAGACCACTACCGAGGACCGCGAATGCTGCGATGCTGGCTGACTCCTGTTGATGTGTGCTGTAGTGCTTGGTTACTGCAGTAGTGCCTGGATCATTCGAGGGCAGGTGCGCTTCCGGTCAGGCCGGTGTCCATGTCTGCCTGAAAAAGGGCGGCACCCACGAAACGCAGGGGCCGCCCTCTCCAAAGACTACTTACGCAGGCCGAGGCGCTCGATGAGCGCACGGTAGCGGGTGATGTCCGTATCCTTGAGGTACGAAAGCATACGACGACGGCGACCAACCATGGCCATCAGGCCGCGGCGGGTGTGGTGGTCGTGCTTGTGCGTCTTCAGGTGTTCAGTCAAGTCGAGGATGCGGCGCGAAAGCACTGCAACCTGAACCTCGGGCGAACCGGTGTCGCCTTCGGCCCGAGCGTATTCCTTGATGATTTCCTGCTTGACTACGGGATCAAGTGCCAATGTAACTCTCCTAGAGTTGTGCCGTGAGGCCCGAGTCAGCACTGCGCTGCCGGGGATCTTGGTGCCTTAGGATAAGTCCTGAAAGACACAAAGAAATTCAGCCGCCACGGACCGCAGCCGAATTTGATAACAGTTTACCTGTCCCCGCTGCTATCTGTCGAAAGCACATCCCTGGTGCGCGCCACGTCAAGGCGCATCTGCTCAATCAGGGCCTCCGGTCCGGTGTACGCCACCATGCCGCGGAGCCGTTCCACGAATTCCACCACCACATGCTGTCCGTACAGATCAAAATCGGTGATCTTCTCGTTCGGCCGGTCAATCACGTGGGCTTCCACCTGCCGGCTGACACCGTCAAAGGTGGGATTGGATCCAACGGAGATGGCGGCGGGCCAGCGGATGCCGGCTTCGTCGACCAGCCAGCCGGCATAAATTCCGTCCGCAGGGATCAGCCCGCTGGCTTCGGGGGCCAGGTTTGCGGTGGGAAAACCGAGCTCGCGCCCCCGGGCAGCGCCGTGGATGACCTCTCCGCGCATGCGGTGCGTTCGGCCCAGCAGCCGGGCGGCGGTGCGTACGTCGCCGCTGCGCAGCGCTTCGCGGATCCAGGTGGAGGAGCAGCGGCGTCCTTCGGACGCTGCTGACCCCTCGGCGCCGGTCCCCTGCGGCAGGGCACCGAAATCCTCGACTGCCTGGACCTCAAAGCCGAGCTTGTCGCCCAGCTCGCGCATTGTCTGCAGGTCCCCGGCGTTGCCGCGCCCGAAGCGCACATCATGTCCGATGACCACCGCCCGGACGTGGAGTCCGTCCACGAATACCGAGCGGACAAATTCTTCAGCGGTCATGGACGCCAGCTGCAGGTCGTAGTGCATCATCAGCAGCCCGTCCAGGCCGGTGGCGGCCAGTGCCTCGCGCCGGTCCACTGCTCCCATGATGAGCTCCGGGGCCGCCTCGGGGCGGTGCACCTGGGCCGGATGGGGATCGAAGGAAATCGCCACAGCGGCGGCGTCCTTTTCGCGGGCCACCTTCACCAGCCGGTCCAGCACGTGCTGGTGGCCCACGTGAACGCCGTCGAAGTTGCCCAGCGTGACTACTGTCGGACCAATGCCGGCAGGAACCTCTGCCAGGCCATTCCAGTAGTGCACACAAGCTCCTTATGACGGGCGTTCCGGGGTCGCGGCAAAGCCGCGGAAGATTCGGCCGGAGCAGCGCATGGCTGCACCGGACCTATCCATTATGGCCGAAAAAGGTTCAGCCCTGCGTACCGCCGGCGGAAGCGGTCCCCTGCGGGCCGGATGCACCCTCGCTGTACTCCCGCTTCAGTTCGCTCGTCTTGGCGATGAAACGGTGCCAGACCAGCAGGGCCGGCGGGAACGCCAGTTCCAGGATCATGAGGATGATCATCGTGTAGTGCGGGGTGCCGCTGAAGGCCCAGGACAGCACCCGCCCAATGCCTCCCAGGAAGACCATGAGGCAGACCAGCCACAGCATGTTGGCCCACTGGAACTTCACGGCAATGGCGATGAAGGCCGCTCCGACACCCACCATCATGGCCGAGAAGAAGCGGAACTGGGATTCCAGCGAGGCGTTGACTTCTCCTCCGCCGGTGTCCGCTACCCCCGCCGTTCCGGTGGTCAGGTAGTAGATGCCGACGCCGGCGATGAGGACGCCCACTCCAATGACGACGGCGCGGAAGACACCCCAGTCATCGCTGCTCTTGTAGGGCTTGTTCCGGGCCTTGGTCCGCGGCTTGCCGCCGGTGCCTGTTGCGGTGGTCCCGGACGGCTTGCCTGCAGGGGGAACCTGCAGCCGCTCGGTGGGGCGGGGCTCCTGGCTGGCCCCGGGAACATGCGGTTTCCGACCCCCGGCAACAGGCTGCTGGCCGGAAGACTGGGCGGCTGCACCCTGGGCGGGCTGCCCGGGGCCGGTTCCGCTTTGGCGGTCACTGGGTGTGGAAGCCGAGTTGCTCATTTTTCCCCCTGGAGGAATGGAAAACGTGCGGATGTGATGCATTCTTCTGCCATCGTCTCACGCATCAGGCATCCCGGCGGCCAGGGCGCCGCGGGTTGATTTAGGCGGGTTGGCTCAGCTGCGGGCCGACGCGTCCGCCCGGTGCCGGTAGAGCCACCACAGGCCGAGCACGGGAAGGATCAGCGGGACGTAGCCGTAGCCGGCTCCAAACCCTGACCAGACGGTGTCATCGGGCAGTGCGGCAGGGTCCACCAGCCCGAAGATGCCCACGGCCAGCACACCGGCCATTTCAATGCCGACGGCGGCAACTGACACCCGGTAGGACGACGCCCCGGACTTGGACAGTCCCACAGTGGCAACGATGTAGACCACGGCAGCCAGAGCAGAGAGCAGGTACGCCAGCGGCGCCTGGTCAAACTTGGTGGCTATCTGGAACACGGCGCGGGCGGTTGAGGACAGCGCAAAAACGGCGTAGACCGCCACCAGCAGGCGGCCCGCTCCGGTGTTGCGGGCTGCAGGCCGCGCCGCGTCCCGGCCGGAGGCGGCACCGTGTTCGGACTTATTTCCATTCATGCGAGGGGGGCTCCATCCCAGATCTGTTCCATCCGGAACAGCATGACAAATACCGTGATGCCCACGGCACCAAGGACGAGGTTGCTCCAGCGGCTGCGGTCCATGAGGGACCACCACGTTGCGCCGATCGGAACGATGAGGGCAGTGAAAAGGTAGCCCCAGAACTCCCAGACTTCTCCGGCGACCCCTTCGCCGCCAACCTGGCGGATAACGGCAGCCACACCGTAGACAATGAGGAAGAGCTCCACGGCCGCCACGGAAAGAATGGTGAGGTCATTGGGTCCGTGCTTCAGGATGGCTGCACCGAAACACAGCACCACCGACACAAGGCAGACGACGGCACCCACGATGAACAGGGGATCGACTACCACTTACGCCGCCTCGTTTCCCGGGGCGAAGACCAGCAGGGCCTTGGCATAAGCGGCAGGGAAGGCCGCTCCGGCCTGCCCCCTGTTCTCCAGCAGTCCCACCAGGGTGCCGCTGGGAGCGAAGGCGGCAACCGGGGTCGCGGCGTCGACGCCGGCAATGTCCGACGGCGGGATGCGGCGGCCGTGGGAAAGGTCCGCTGCTTCCGCGTCAGTGAGTTCACGGACCGGGAACAGGGCCCGGGCGGCGTCGTCGAGCTCCAGGACCGTAAGGTCCGCTGCCAGCTGTTCCAGCGTGGCAGCCTGCTCCAGGCCGTACGGGCCCACGCAGGTGCGGCGCAGAGCGGTCAGGTGGCCGCCAACGCCCAGGGCAGCTCCCAGGTCACGTGCCAGCGCACGGATGTAGGTGCCGGAAGAGCAGTCAACGGTGACGTCGACGTCGCGCAGTTTCCCGCCGTGTTCACGGCGGATATCGTGCACCTCGAAGCGGGAAACCGTCACCGGACGGGAGGGCAGGTTGACCTCTCCCCCGGCCCGCACGCGGGCGTAGGAGCGCTCGCCGTTGACCTTGATGGCGCTGACGCTGCTGGGGACCTGCTGGATGTCGCCGGTCAAATCGGCGACGGCTGCCATGATGTCCTCATCGGTGACCGCAGCCGCAATGGTCTCGGCCGTGATCTCGCCTTCGGCATCATCGGTGACCGTTGACTGGCCCAGCCGGATGGTGGCTTCATAGGTTTTGGAGGTGCCCACAATGTAGGTCAGCAGCCGGGTGGCCTTGTTGATGCCCACCACCAGCACTCCGGTGGCCATGGGATCCAATGTCCCTGCATGCCCCACTTTTCGGGTTCCCGCTAGTTTCCGCAGGCGGCCAACCACATCGTGGCTGGTCCATCCCTGCGGCTTGTCCACAATAATCAGCCCTGAACGGACCTGCCCGGAATTCACGCCTTTCAGTATATGCGGCCCCGGCTTGAGCTTCCTGACGCCGCGGTGGCGATACGATGCACAGATGCCTGAGCTCTCACCCCACATCCGGAATGCGTCCGCCAACCAGATCCGGGAAATCACCCAGTCTGCCTGGGCGCAGCCGAATTCGATTGTGCTCAGCATTGGCGAACCGGGCTTCCCCACACCCCCGCACATCCTCGAAGCCGCCGCTGCAACGCTGGGCCGGGACGAGACCGGTTACACCCCCAACGCCGGCATCATGCCGCTGCGCGCAGCCTTCGCGGAGCGCGCCGGCCGGCAGAACAGCGTTCAGATTGCCCCGGGCCGGGCCTTTGTCACGTCCGGCGCCCAGCAGGGCCTGCACCTGGCCATGAGCATGCTGCTGGACGCAGGAGATGAAATCCTCATTCCGAATCCCGGCTACCCCACCTTCGCCATGACGGCCCGGCTGCTGCACGCGGCGCCGGTGGAGTATCCGCTGTACCCCGAACACGATTTCCAGCCGCGCATCGAGGACATCGAGGCGCTGATTACCCCGCGGACCCGCGTCCTGCTGCTGAACTCCCCGTCCAATCCGCTGGGCGCCGTCTTCAGCGCAGACCTCGTGGCGGACCTGGTCCAGCTGGCCCGCCGACGCGACCTGTGGATCATTTCGGACGAGTGTTACGAGGCGTTCACTTACGACGTGCCCCACGTCAGTCCGCTGGCGTACGACGGCGCCGGGGCGGGTTCCGATGAGCCGGCCGACGGCGGGGAACGCGTCATTGTGTCCGTGACGCTTTCCAAAACCTACGGCCTGACCGGCCTGCGGATCGGCGCCCTGATCACTCCGGCCGGCCTCGAAACGCAGATGAGCACCGTCATGGAGTCGATCGTGTCCTGCGTTGCCTCGCCGTCGCAGTACGCTGCTCTGGCCGCCCTGACCGGCCCGCAGGACTACGTCAGCGAAGCCGCCGAGCACTACCGGGCCAACCGTGACGCCGCCGCTGCCGTTCTGGACGCCAAGGGAATTCCCTATCTGAAGGCCCAGGGCGCGTTCTATCTCTGGGCAGACGTCTCCCACGCATCGGAGGGCGACGTCCGCGCCTGGGCGCGGAAGTTCCTCGCCGGGCAGGGAGTTGCCGTGGCTCCGGGCACTGCCTTCGGCTCCATCGGCGAAGGATGGATCCGGATCGCCCTGTGTGGATCCCGCGAGGAGCTGGTGACCGGGCTGGGACGGCTTCCGGACCGCGCCGGCCCCGCTGCCCCTTCCGATCTCATCGCTCCCTCGGCGAGGTAGTTGCCGCACGTTTGCCCTTCCCGTGCCGCGGAGTGACTCGGGCTGTCCCCGCTGCCCCGGCTGTCCCGAGTGTAGAGACAATGCCGCTTCCGAAGCCCCAAAACGCCATCGTCGCGTCAGTGGATGCGGCATAAGGGCACGACCTCGACAGTCGGCCCCCCGTCAGGCCCGTGCGATCCTTCGTGCAGATCACGGGGAATGGCGCGATTTGTAGTGCAGCTAAGGGGCTTATTCGTCTCCAAAACGTGCCTTTGAGCCCGGGTGCTGCGCTATGGATTCCACGAACCGCCAAATGAGCCCGGAACCTGCACGAAGGATCCGGGCCTCCCGTGGAGCCGCCGAGTGAACCAGTTCCACCGGCCGGGCAGAGGCCAGGGGGCACAGCAAAGAGGACGGCTCCCCCGCGGGGAAACCGTCCTCTGTATCTGATCTGCGAAAAGGCTACTTGGCGTCGGAGCCGGCCTGAGTTTCCTCGTCGTCTTCGAAGTCCTCGTCCTTGCGGTACGGGTCGGCGTCGCCGGCATAGGTGGCGCCCTTCTTGAGGGCCTCCAGCTCTGCATCGCGGGCCTTGGCGGCACGGATCAGTTCCTCAAGGTGGCTGGCGTTCACGGGAATCTCGTCAGGGACGAATTCCAGTGTGGGCGTCAGGCGCACCGTGATGTTCTTGCCGACCTCGGCGCGCAGGATTCCGCGGGCGGACTCCAGTGCTGCCCTGGTGTCGGCCTGCTGCGCTTCATCGCCGAAAACTGTGTAATACAGCGTGGCGTGCTGCAGGTCATTGGTGACGCGGGCGTCAGTGAGGGTCACAAACCCCAGCCGGGGATCCTTGATCCGCCGTTCCAGCGCCTGGGCAACTACAACCTTGATTCGGTCAGCGAGCTTTGCAGCGCGTGCTGGATCTGCCATTACCTCTCCTTAACTAAGTTTTGTGGTTCGCAGCACGACGACGGCGCAGGCCGGTCAGTCGTGTGCGTGATGTGTCGGCGCGGGCAGGACCGGAGCAATCCGGAAGCCGGGCCGACCTCGGCGAGGGCCAGCCGCACCATGGCTGCTGGCCCTTCCGCCGGGGCAGGGCCGCCGGAATACCGGCGGCCCCGCAAGGTACTGCTAGACGCGCGGCTTCTCCCGCATTTCGAAGGTTTCGATGATGTCGCCTTCCTTGACGTCGTTGAACGAGCCCAGACCGATACCACACTCGAAGTCCGTGCGGACCTCGGTGGCGTCGTCCTTGAACCGCTTGAGCGAGTCAACGGTGAGGTTCTCGCCGATAACCTTGCCGTCGCGGGTGACCCGTGCCTTGGCGTTGCGCCGGATAACACCGGAGCGGACGATCGAGCCGGCAATGTTTCCGAACTTGGAGGAACGGAAGACTTCGCGGACCTCGGCGGTGCCGAGCTGGACCTCTTCGTACTCAGGCTTGAGCATGCCCTTGAGTGCAAGCTCAATGTCATCAATTGCTGCGTAGATGACGGAGTAGAAGCGCATGTCCACGCCTTCGCGCTCTGCCAGGTCGGCAACGCGCTCGGCAGGCTTGACGTTGAAGCCAATGATGACTGCGTTGTCCACAGTCGCCAGGTTGACGTCGTTCTGCGTGATGGCACCGACGCCGCGGTGGATGACGCGCAGCTGCACGCCTTCGCCAACGTCGATCTTGAGCAGCGAGTCTTCCAGGGCTTCCACGGCACCGGAAACGTCACCCTTGAGGATGAGGTTGAGGGTGTCGACCTTGCCGTCGGCCACAGCCTGATCGAAGTCTTCGAGGCTGATGCGCTTGCGGCGCTTGGCCAGGGCGGCGTTGCGGTCCGCTGCTTCACGCTTTTCAGCGATCTGGCGGGCGGTGCGCTCGTCGTCGGTCACGAAGAACGTGTCACCGGCGCGGGGAACGTTGGACAGACCCAGCACCTGCACCGGACGGGAAGGCCCGGCTTCGGTGACATTCTCGCCGTTCTCGTCGAACATGGCACGGACGCGGCCGTGGGCCGTTCCCGCCACGATCGTGTCGCCGACCTTCAGCGTTCCGGACTGGACCAGGACGGTGGCAACTGCACCGCGGCCCTTGTCCAGGTTCGCTTCGATGGCGATACCGCGGGCGTCCTTGTTCGGGTTGGCGCGCATGTCCAGAGCAGCGTCTGCGGTAAGCAGCACGGCCTCGAGCAGGGCGTCAATGTTGAGGTTCTGGCGGGCAGAGACCTCTACGAACATGGTGTCGCCACCGTATTCTTCGGGAACCAGGCCGTATTCGGTCAGCTGGCCGCGGACCTTCTCCGGGTTGGCGCCTTCCTTGTCGATCTTGTTCACTGCGACCACGATCGGCACATCTGCTGCCTGGGCGTGGTTCAGCGCTTCAATCGTCTGCGGCATGACGCCGTCGTCGGCTGCGACAACCAGGACGGCGATGTCGGTCACCTTGGCACCACGTGCACGCATGGCGGTGAACGCCTCGTGGCCCGGGGTGTCAATGAAGGTGATCGGACGGGTAGTGCCCTCGTGATCGAACTGGATCTGGTAGGCACCGATGTGCTGGGTGATGCCGCCGGCTTCACCTTCAACCACCTTGGTGTTGCGGATGGCATCCAGCAGGCGCGTCTTACCGTGGTCAACGTGACCCATGATGGTGACTACCGGAGGACGTGCCTCGAGGTCTTCGTCGCCTTCTGCTTCCAGCTCGGCATCGAAGTCGATGTCGAAGGTGCTCAGCAGTTCGCGCTCTTCGTCTTCCGGCGAGACAACCTGGATCTTGTAACCCAGTTCCGAACCCAGGACGCCGAACGTCTCTTCGTCCAGGGACTGAGTGGCCGTTGCCATTTCACCGAGGTGGAACAGTACGGTCACCAGTGCTGCCGGGTTTGCCTCAATCTTGTCGGCAAAGTCCGTAATGGACGCACCGCGGCGCAGCCGGACAACAGTGTTGCCGTCGCCGCGGGGCACCGAAACGCCGCCCAGCGACGGAGCTGACATCTGCTCCAGTTCCTGCCGCTTTGCCCGCTTCGACTTGCGCTGCTTGCCGCGTCCTGCGCCGCCCTTGCCGAAAGCACCGGCAGTGCCGCCGCGTCCGCGGCCGCCCTTGCCGAAGCCGCCGCCAACGGGTGCGCCGCCGCCTGCACCGGGAGCTCCGCCCGGAGCGCCGCCCGGTCCCCTGCGGGGTCCGCCGCCTGCTCCGCCGCGTGCCGGGGCTGCCGGACGCTCAGTGCGGTTGGGCATCATGCCCGGAGTCGGACGGGGACCGCCGGGACCGGCGGGACGTGCCGAGGCCGGACGCGGGGCGCCCGGACGGGGTGCACCGGGACGCGGAGCGCCCGGACGCGGGCCGCCCGAACCTGCTGCCGGACGGGGACCGCCGGCGCCGGCTGCTGCCGGACGCTCGGTGTTCTCGTCACGGCGGCCCGGACGGGGCATTCCCTGGGACGGAGCAAACGGGTTGTTGCCCGGACGCGGTGCGCCGGTTCCCCGGTCGTTCTCGCCGCGGCCGCGGGGTCGCGGCATGCCCTGCGAAGGAGCGAACGGGTTGTTGCCCGGACGTGCCGCTGGACGCGGTGCACCCGGACGGGGAGCATTGCTGCGGGTGCCGGTTTCGGCGGCAGGAGCAGTCTTTTCGGCCTCGGGGGCCTTGGGAGCCGGACGGGCACCGGGCTTGGCGCCCGGAGTCGGAGCAGCGGCAGGCTTCTGCGCAGCGGGGGCCGGAGCCTCCGAAGCCGGAGCTGCCGGGGCGGGTGCCGCCGGTGCCGGAGCAGCTGAAGCTGCCGGAGCCGGTGCTGCCGGAGCGGGAGCGGCCGGAGCCGGAGCCGATGCGGCGGGGGTGGGTGCCGCCGGTGCCGGAGCAGCGGGTGCTGCCGACGGGCGGGGGCCCGGGGTGCCTGCGGATGCCGCGGGCTTGGAATCGGACTTCGATTCGGACGCCGGGAAAGCGCCGCGAAGTTTCTTGACTACGGGTGCCTCAATTGTTGATGAAGCGGAACGGACGAATTCGCCCAGTTCCTGCAGTTTTGCAACTGCATCCTTCGAGGTGATGCCGAGCTCTTTGGCGAGCTCGTGTACGCGGACCTTGGCCACATTTCTCCTGTCTCGGTCCGCACCGAGCCAGGTACGAACCGTCTATTTCCTGCGGGCTTCCACTGCAGTCGCAGCAAAGCCCATCACAGAGCACAAAGTACTCATCGCTGGGTACTCATCGGGTTTCCATCAGATTGCTGACCCGCTTCCAGGTTGGACGGTTTCGAGCCCGCTCCCGGTCGGAGCGTACTCAAGAGCCTTGAACCAAGCTTCCGCGTCCGCGGTGTCCACCGGTCCCCGAAAGGCCCGGTTGAACGCGCGTCGCCGAAGCGCTGCTGCAAAGCATGCTGTCCCGCGGTGCACCCAGGCGCCGCGGCCAGACATGCGGCGGTTTTCGTCAACACGGACGGCAGTTTTGCCTTCCCGGTTCACGGCCACCAGCCGCATCAGTACAGCCTGGTCATCCGTTTTCCTGCACCCGATGCACGTCCTCTGCGGGACATGCGCTGCAGCGCCTGAGGCTGCAGGGGACAAAAAGAAAGCGGACGGTGACCCGGCCTTGTCCATTCTAACGCGTTTCTCTCCGTGTGCCGCATCCACGCGCCAACCTGCTTGCTTAGGCGTTCTTCGCGTCGGAAACGATGTCGATGCGCCACCCGGTCAGCTTGGCCGCCAGGCGCGCGTTCTGCCCTTCCTTGCCGATTGCCAGCGAGAGCTGGTAGTCGGGAACCACGACCTGCGCGGAGCGGGTTTCCTCGTCCGTGATGGTCACGGAGTTGACGCGCGACGGCGACAGGGAGTTGGCAATGAACGTTGCCGGATCCTCACTGAAGTCCACGATGTCGATCTTTTCGTCGTGGAGTTCAGTCATGACCGCACGGACACGCGAACCCATTTCGCCGATGCAGGCGCCCTTGGCATTGATGCCCGGAACGTTGCCCTTGACGGCGATCTTGGTGCGGTGGCCGGCTTCGCGGGCCAGGGCCACAATCTCCACGCTGCCGTCCGCAATTTCAGGAACCTCCAGCTCAAAGAGCTTGCGCACCAGGCCCGGGTGGGACCGGGAAAGCGTAATGGACGGGCCCTTGAAGCCGCGGCGCACATCAACCACGAAGGCGCGCAGCCGGGAGCCGTGGGTGTACTTCTCGCCCGGAACCTGCTCGGTGGGGGGCAGCAGCGCCTCCACGGCACCCAGGTTCACCTGGATCATGTGCGGGTTGTTGCCCTGCTGGATCTGTCCGGAGACGATTTCGCCCTCGCGGCCCTTGAACTCCCCCACGATGGCGTCGTCTTCGACGTCGCGCAGCCGCTGCAGGATGATCTGCCGGGCAGTGCTTGCTGCGATGCGGCCAAAACCGGTGGGGGTGTCGTCAAACTCGCCCACGGGCTCGCCGTCGTCGTCCACTTCCGTGGCCCAGATCGTGACGTGGCCATTCTTGCGGTCCAGTTCGGCGCGGGCTTTGTCCTGCGCACCGGACGTCTTGTGGTAAGCCACCAAAAGCGCCTGCTCAATGGTCGGAATCAACAGATCCAGGGGGATCTCCCGTTCGCGTTCCAGCAGCCTCAGCGCACTCATATCAATATCCATTTAGGCCTCCTCAGCTGTGGTTTCTTCATCGCTGTCGGCAGGGCCGTCCAGCGGTACGTCGTCAATATGCGCGAATTCGACTTCGACGCGTCCTTTGCGGATGTTGCTGAACGGCACAGTGGCCTGCGCGCCCTGCTTGGGCTTCATGCCCTTTTTCACCGGCAGTTCCGGTATCAGGGTGATGCCGTTCTCTTCCACGGAGACCAAACGGCCCGTGATGTCGTCGCCGGCCACCAGGTTTACCCGGATCATGCGTCCCACGTTGCGCCGCCAATGGCGCGGTTCCGTCAGGGGACGCGACACACCGGGAGAGGAAACCTCCAAGTTGTACGCGCGCCCGTCGTCATTGGGATCGGCATCCATGGCCTCCGAAACAGCGTGCGCAACGTCGGAGATCCGGTCCAGGCTGACGCCTCCGGCCTCTCCCTCGGGCAGGTCCACTATGATGTGCACGGTGCGGGTGGCACCGGCCATTTTGATCTCGATGTCCTCGAGGAAAAGCTGCTGCTGTTCAACCGTGGGAGCAAGGAAGTTCTTGAGGCGCTGGGTTTCAGCGGTGATTTCTGCGTGCATGGCCTTCTTGCGGTAATCCGATGACGTGTCTTTTTTGGGGCTGGGCCGAACCGCCATAGGTGCCTCCCACTAGATGATGTTGTACCTACTAGCGTACCGACATTCCTGAGTCCCTACGGCATCGCCGCTGATGGGGGCTCGTTTCATGGCATCATCAGATGTAGTGAAGAAGCCCCCGAACCGTGCAGAGTCCGCGGCCGGCCGCGCCGGACGGGCGACGACGGCCCTGGGCGGGGTGAGGCGTACCACTTTGCTGGCTGTCCTGGCCGCCGTGGTCCTCAGTTTCAACCTCGCCGCCGGAACCACCCCCTCCGAGGACCGGCCCGCCAGCTTTTCGGAGATCGCACGTGCCGACGCACGCGCTTCCGCAGCCGGGCTCTCCCGGCTGGCCAGGGAGTTCTCCGGGAACCCTGCGGAGTCCGCCGCACCCCGGGACACTCAGACTCAGGTCACTCAAGCTCAGGCCGCTCAGACTCAGGTCGCTCAAACTCTGGCCGCCGAGATCACTGCCCAGGCGGGAATCCTCGCTGAACAGTCCGCGCTCCTCGCCTCGCCCGAACGCCTGCCGGAGGGAATCCCCGCTTTCACACTCCCCTCTCCGGAAGCTCACGCCGGAGCTGCCGAGGAGTATGTTGCGGCGCTGTCCGATTCCGCCCGGGCCAGCTTGGATGCGGCAATGCGGGCCGACGACGGCACGGCGCGCCTGCTTGCGTCCACCGGTGCGGCACAGCAGGTTTTGGCTGTCCGGGCCGCCGGCGCTGCAGGACTGCCCGCACCGGAAGCGTGGACACCGCCCCGCGCCCCGCAGCCGGGCGCGGACCGGGATTCGGATCCCGCTTCTGACGGCAGCTGCCCCGGGGAGCAGGATGTTACGGTTCCGGCCCAAGCGCAGGGCGGCCCTGATGCGGCGGGCGCCCTGCAGGGCGCCGTGGACGCTGAATACGGCGCCGCCTACGCCTATGAAGTGGCCATGGCACGTACCCCCGAGCCGGCCGGACGCAGCTCACTTCGCGAAGCGCGGAACGGTCACCTGGCGGCTGGTGCCCTCGCTGTGCAGCTGCTGCCTCAGCTCTGCCTGCCGGCGCTGACTCCGGCGCCCGCTTACTCCCTGCCGTCGTCGTTCGCCCTGGACCCTGCCTCGGCCCTGGCGGCCCTGGAAGGATCCCTTCCCGGTGTCTACGCGGATCTGGCCGCCTTGGGCACCGGAAGCGTCCGTGCACTGGCTGCGCAGCGCCTGGTTCAGGTCAGCGCGGACCTGTACGCGGACACGGCAGCCGCCGATATCTTTGCTGAGTCCGGTTCCGGCGTTTCCGCTTTCCCCGTGCCGGCGGCTCCGGGACTCGACGCCGAGCCCGCCGCACTTCCCCGCCTGCCGGCGTCCCCTGGCCGATGACCATGCCCATTCCCCTCAGCATCCCCGGTGCGCTTGCGCAGCGCTATGGCCGCACCCGGGCAGGACGGAACTGGCTGGCCGGACTGCCTGCTGTCATTTCCGAGGCGCTGGAGCGATGGGAGGCAGCGCCGGACCTGCCCCGCGGTGCCGAACCGTGGCACGGCCACGGAGCCCTGGTCCTGCCCGTGCACTCACCCCGGGGTCCCGCCGTCCTGAAAGTTGCCTATCCGCACGAGGAAGCACTGACAGAGGCCCCCGCCCTGGCGTTGTGGGGTGGAAACGGTGCCGTGCACCTGTATGCCAGCGATGCCTCCAGCGGCACTTTGCTGCTGGAACGGCTGGACCACCGTCGGGATCTGCGCAGCACGGATATGGAAACGGCAGTGGAGGCATGGGGAGCCGTGATGCGGAAAATCTCCCTCCCTGTGACGGAATCACCGCTGTGGGCCGGGATCCCGCCGCTGGCGGAACGGGTGGAACAGCTCTCCGATGAACTGCCGGCTGACTGGGAAGAACTGGGCCGGCCCTTTGAACGGACCCTGCTGGAGGCTGCCCTCGAGGTTTGCCAGACCCGCGGCGCCGTTGGCCGCCGCAGCAGCAACGACGTTTTGGTCCACACGGACCTGCACTTTGAGAACATCCTGTACCGGAACGGCGGTTCCTCCGCCGGGCAGGGATTCGTGGCCATCGATCCGCAGGCCATGGTCGGGGAGGCGGAATTTGCTGTCGCTCCGATGCTGTGGAACCGGATGGAAGAGCTGGATCAAAACCGGCCGCAGGCGGATCTGCGCAGGCGGCTGGAGCGGCTGTGCAGCGCAGCGGGGCTGGATGATGAAGCGGCCCGGCAGTGGAGCGTGCTGCGGGAAGTGGAGAATGCGCTGGACTACATCCGGAACGGCCAGCGGGCCGACGCCGACCGTTCCGTGTGGGTGGCTGCTGCGGTAGCCGGGTAATTCGACAGGCGGTTATCCCCTGACGTTTTCCACCCATACGTCGTAGCCAAGCTTGCAGATCAAGGCACCCACCACCACCAGGAACACGATGCGGATGAACTTGCTGCCCTGCTTGACAGCCATCCGCGCACCCACATAGCCGCCGACCATGTTGGCAATGCCCAGGATGAGTCCCACGCCCCAGAGCAGGGCGCCGTTGGGCAGGAAGAACGCGAGGGCCCCGAGGTTGGTTGCCATGTTCACGATCTTTGCCTTGGCGCTCGCGGCCAGGAAGTTGTAGCCCAGGAAGGTAACCATGGCAATGATCAAAAAGGAGCCGGTCCCGGGCCCGATCAAACCGTCATAGAACCCGATGGCCAGGCCGATCCCGATTGCCGTGCCGTAGTGCCGGCGTCCGGTGTGCCGCAGTTTGGTCAGCTCCCCCACTGTGGGGCGAAGCGCCGTAAAGATTGCCACGGCAATCAGCGCCACCACGATGATGGGCTTGAAGAGCGACGACGGCAGGGAGACAGCCAGCGCCGCGCCCCCGAAGCTGCCCAGCAGCGCGACGGCGGCCATGGGCAGTGCCGTCTTCAGGTCCGGGTGGGCGCGGCGGTAGTACGTGACGGCGCTGGTGGTGGTGCCGAAGATGGAGCCCATCTTGTTGGTGGCCAGCGCCTGGACCGGGGTGATCCCCGGAATCAGCAGCAGGGCGGGAAGCTGCAGCAGCCCCCCGCCTCCCACTACGGCGTCAATCCAGCCGGCAGCAAGGCCCGCCACCACCACAAGGAGGATGGTGGCGAGCTGAATCTCCTCGAGACCGGAGACCACGCTGCGCCGTTACTGTGCGGCTGCGCGGCGAACGTACTCCACCGCTTCAGCCACGGGCACGTTTTCGGCGTTGCCGGTGGCGCGGTCCTTGACCTCTACGACGCCGTCGGCCAGGCCGCGGCCAACCACCAGGATGGTGGGAACGCCGATGAGCTCGGCGTCACCGAACTTCACGCCCGGGGAGACCTTGGGACGGTCATCGTAGATGACTTCCAGTCCTGCGGCTTCGAGTTCCCCGGACAGCTTGGCAGCCGCCTCGAAGATCTCCTCGCCGCGTCCGGTGGCCACCACGTGGACGTCGGCCGGGGCGACGGCGCGCGGCCAGATAATGCCCTTGTCATCGTGGTTGGACTCGGCCAGCGCGGCGACCGCGCGGGTAACACCCACACCGTAGGAGCCCATGGTGACCGTGACCAGCTTGCCGTTCTTGTCCAGCACCTTCACACCCAGCGCCTCGGCGTACTTACGTCCGAGCTGGAAGATGTGGCCCATCTCGATGCCGCGGGCGGCTTCCAGCGGGCCGGTTCCGTCCGGAGCCTCGTCGCCTTCGCGCACCTCAACGGCCTCGATGACGCCGTCCC
Source organism: Arthrobacter sp. NPDC097144 (assembly GCF_044762205.1). Taxonomy (NCBI): domain Bacteria; kingdom Bacillati; phylum Actinomycetota; class Actinomycetes; order Micrococcales; family Micrococcaceae; genus Arthrobacter; species Arthrobacter sp. NPDC097144. Next base: position 97,935 of record NZ_JBIWDW010000001.1, read on the forward strand.
AGGTGAAGTCGCGGCCGGCTACCAGCCCGATCACGTGCTTGCCGGCGACATTGGCTCCGGTGATCCAGCTGGTGCCGGAGACCACGCGCGGATCCACCAGGTACAGCAGGCCGGTGGAGGATTCGGTGCCCAGGACGGGTTCGGCGAGGGACAGTCCCGGGCCGATGTAGCCCTTGACCAGGCCGGGGTGCTTCTTGATGTCCTCGTCGGTGGCGGGTTCAACTTCGAGCTCGCCGCCGATTTCCACATGCGCGGCGATGTTCGCTTCGATGCGCTTGATGTCCACGGCGCGGTCGCCGGGAACGCCGACGACGACGATCCGGCGTTCGCCGGTGGGCAGCGTCACGGCCAGGACCACGTTCTTCAGGGTGTCGGCAGCAGTCCATTCGCCCGATTCGCGGCCGAACCGTGCATTGGCCTCGGCCACCAGGGTTTCGATCGTGGGAGTGTTCGGGGTGTCCACCACCTGCGCGGCCGGAGCAGCGGAGTAGTCGATCTCGGCCGGGGCCACGGTGGTGACGGCTTCGACGTTGGCTGCATAGCCGCCGGCGGACCGCACGTAAGTGTCTTCGCCCACCGGAGTCGGGTGCAGGAACTCTTCGCTCTTGGACCCGCCCATTGCACCGGAGACTGCGGAGACAACCACGATTTCCAGGCCGAGGCGTTCGAAGATGCGCAGGTAGGCGCCGCGGTGCGCCTGGTAACTGGCCTCCAGGCCCTCGTCGTCAATGTCGAAGGAGTAGGAATCCTTCATGATGAATTCGCGGCCGCGCAGCAGGCCGGCGCGGGGACGGGCTTCGTCACGGTACTTGTTCTGGATCTGGAACAGCGAGACCGGCAGGTCCTTGTAGGAGCTGTAGAGGTCCTTGACCAGCAGCGCGAACATTTCCTCGTGGGTGGGAGCCAGCAGGTAGTCGTTGCCCTTGCGGTCCTGCAGCCGGAACAGATTGTCTCCGTATTCGGTCCAGCGGTTGGTGGCTTCGTACGGTTCGCGCGGGAGCAGGGCCGGGAAGTGCACTTCCTGGGCTCCGATGGCGGCCATTTCCTCGCGGATGATGGTCTCCACCTTGTTCAGGACGCGCAGGCCCAGCGGCAGCCATGAGTAGATGCCGGGGGCGGCGCGGCGGATGTAGCCGGCACGCACCAGCAGGCGGTGGCTGGCGACGTCCGCGTCGGAGGGGTCGTCGCGCAATGTGCGCAGGAAAAGAGTGGAAAGTCGAAGGACCACGCTGGGAATCCGTTTCTGCAGCCGGTGGCTGCATTCATGCTGGGACAAATGAGGGAAATACTGCTCCCCTCTAATCTAGCGCGTGCTGCCCCTGCTCCCGGACATGCGGCAGGACGACGGCGGGGCCCGGCCTGCACCGCAGGCCCTGCCCCGGCGTCCCCCTGTCCCGGTGTCCCCCGTGTCCCGGTGTCCCCTGCTCCGGCAGCGGGATCCGACCCGGGGCAGGTTAGTTCTTTTCGAGTTCGGCCAGCGCCGCGTTAATGGTCGTCTCGGCGGCCGCCACCGCAGCGTCCTCATCTTCGGGGTCAAACAGAGTCACGCCGGCGTTGACGGTGCCCGAGACGGCGCTGACCTGGATTACCGTCCCCAGGGGTTTTCCATCCCGGCTGAGCTCAGTCCGGAAAGCCTGAGTGGACGGTGCCTGCGTTGAGGCGTCAATGGTTTCCACTGAACCGTCGATTGCCGTCCCGCCCAGCTCCGCCGTGAAGTTCCCGCAGTCCTTGATGAGCTGCCTGCTGCCCTCGGTCTGCTGATTCGGCGCTGACGCATTGTCGTAGCTGATCAGCATCAGCATGTCGGAGCCCTCCAGCCCCACGGCGGCAAGATTTCCGGCAGAGATTTTCTCGTCAAGGAAAGACGACATAAGGCTGCGGCACTGCTCCGGCGCAATGGTCACGCCCGTGAAGGGATTCTCGGCCAGCAGGGGGCGCACGGCGGCGTCGTTCCGCACTTCGCCGTTCAGTCCCTGGCCGGCTTTAACTGCGGTGAGTGCCGCCTCAAGCTCATCCGCCGTGTACTGCTCCCGGCCTGCCGCCGGAGCAGGCGTGAAGGAGGGCGCGGATGAGGCCGGTGCGGAAGCAGATGAAGCCTGCGAGGCGGGGGAAGCCGAAGAGGCACTCTCGCCGGAGCTGCAGGCTGAAAGGGCCAGGATCCCGGCCAGGCAGAGCGCTCCGGTCTTCATGGTGTTGTTCATGATGTTTCTTTTCCCCCGGGTGGTGTCAGTCAGTTAGGGCGGGCGTTCCGTCAGAAGAGGATGGTGGCAAAAGTGCCTACCTGTTCAAACCCCACGGCTTCGTAGGTGGCACGGGCCGGTGCGTTGTAGGAATTGACGTAGAGACTCACCAGCGGCGCAACCTGCCGGGCAGCCTCCACCACGGCGGACATGTAGGAGGCGCTGAGCCCGCGGCCGCGGTAAGCGGGGTTCATCCAGACACCCTGGATCTGCACCGCACCGGTGGACACCGTTCCCAGTTCCGCCTTGAACACCACCTGCCCGGAAGAATCAAAATCCACCAGGGACTGCCGCCGGGCAATGAGGGATTTCACCCGCTGCCGGTAGTGGTGGCCGCCGCCTGCCAGGGGCGAATATCCCACTTCCTCCTCAAACATGGCAGCGCAGGCAGGGAGCAGAACATCAAGTTCGGACGGCTGCGCATAGCGCAGTCCGGGCGCCGGTTGTACCGGTGACAGCCCGGTCATCTGCAGCAGCGGCTGGTCGCTGCGCACATCGAAGGGCCGGGGGCTGGAATGCTGCAGCTCGGACCAGATGGACAGCACGGCTTCGGCCGGACCGAAGATGGAGGAATAGCGGTGCCCTGACCGGGCCAGGAACTGTCCGATCTCGGGTCCGTTTTCGGCGCTCACGCCCACCGGGACCACATTGACACCGGCCCAGCAGGCGGCAGTCAGGGCGCCGGCGTCGTCGAAAACGCCGACAACCCGCCCGCCGGCCGGCGTGGGCGCAGCGGTGCGGGTTGTTTCGAGATGGGAGAGCAGGAAGATGTTGGCTACCGGGTCCTGCTCCGCGAGGGACCACAGGGCATCGGTGTCCTCCTTGCCCAGAAGGCGGAGCGCGCCGGAGCTGGCCCCGCGGACGTTCGGTCCGCCGGAGTCAGCGGTCTTAGCCGACAACAACCATGGGGCCACCCGTGCCAGCATCTTCGCCATCGGACTCCCCCATGCTCTCTGCGATCTTCATAGCCTCTTCAATGAGGGTCTCAACAATCTGATCCTCAGGGACAGTCTTGATGACTTCCCCCTTCACAAAAATCTGTCCCTTGCCGTTGCCGGAGGCAACGCCGAGGTCAGCTTCGCGGGCTTCGCCCGGTCCGTTGACGACGCAGCCCATGACGGCGACGCGGAGCGGAACTTCCATGCCTTCCAGACCGGCGGTTACCTGCTCAGCGAGAGTGTACACGTCCACCTGGGCGCGGCCGCAGGACGGGCAGGACACGATCTCCAGCTTGCGCGGGCGCAGGTTGAGCGACTGCAGGATCTGGTTGCCGACCTTGACTTCCTCCACCGGCGGAGCGGAGAGAGAGACGCGGATGGTGTCGCCGATGCCCTTGGACAGCAGCGCACCAAAGGCGGTGGCGGACTTGATGGTGCCCTGGAAGGCGGGGCCTGCCTCAGTCACGCCCAGGTGCAGGGGCCAGTCGCCGCGTTCAGCGAGCAGCTCATAAGCGCGCACCATGACCACGGGGTCGTTGTGCTTGACGGAGATCTTGAAGTCGTGGAAGTCGTGTTCCTCAAAGAGGGACGCTTCCCACACGGCTGATTCCACCAGGGCTTCGGGGGTGGCCTTGCCGTACTTCGCGAGCAGGCGGGGATCCAGCGAGCCGGCGTTGACGCCGATCCGGATGGAGGTGCCGTGGTCCTTGGCTGCCTGGGCGATTTCCTTGATCTGGTCATCGAACTTGCGGATGTTGCCCGGGTTCACCCGGACAGCCGCACAGCCGGCCTCAATGGCCGCAAAGACGTACTTCGGCTGGAAGTGGATGTCCGCGATCACGGGGATCTGCGACTTCTTCGCGATGATGGGCAGGGCCGCTGCATCATCGGCGCTGGGGCATGCCACGCGGACAATGTCACAGCCGGACGCCGTAAGCTCCGCAATCTGCTGCAGGGTGGCGTTGATGTCCGTGGTGGGCGTGGTGGTCATGGACTGAACGCTGATAGGGAAGTCTGAACCAACCCCCACCGAGCCCACTTTGATCTGGCGGGTTTTGCGCCGCGGTGCAAGGGTGGGCGGCGGTGCTGCTGGCATTCCAAGGTTGACCGAGGTCAAAACGTCCTCCATGTGCCTTATCGGCAGTAATTTCGACTGAAGCTAATGCGCCGCTAAAGATGCGCTAGTCCATTATCCACCCGCACCGGTGCGGGATGTACGAATATCGTTCTGAGCTTAGAGCTGTGGATTTAGACCAGGTGCGCGAAGGCGCCCACGGCCGGGGCCCACGCAGTGGTTTTCATGCCGGAGATGGCTCCAACTGAAGCAAAGGGATCCTGCTTGAGCAGGGACATGAGGTCCGACTCATCTTCCGCGGTGAAGATCAGGAGGGCGCCGGCGCCGTCCAGGAACGGACCGGAGGCAAGCATCCGGCCTTCCTCTGCCAGCTCGGCAAGCCACTGACGGTGGCGGGGGCGGTGCTCATCGCGGATCGCGGCGGAGTCTGAGTCGTACACGTATTCAACTGCGAAAATGCTCATTGCTCCACCCTACGGGATGTCATCGTCACAGCAGGAAGGCGCGGGCTGCGGCCGCCACGCCAACCGCCCACAGCATGGAGGCCAGGGTGCCGATAATGAACCGTTCAGCTGCTGCGGGAGTTTCCTTGAGCTCCGCGTACCGGCCGAGGCCCTTCACCGCCACCACATAGGCGATGGCCACCGGCTCGGAAGCCAGGACGGCGGCCGCGACGGCCAGGCGTTCCAGGACGCCGATCACCAGTCCGCCGCGAAGCACCGAGCCCGCGGCAGGAGTCCGGCTTGTATATCGAGGCGGTGCTGACGGCGGCGGACCTGCCGATGCCCCGCCGGACAAAACCGGCCCCTGCACCCGGCCCGCGGCCCGCAGTTCTCCGTCCAGATCCTGATCAGCGGCGGGATCGGCTTCGGTAAACGGCGGACCGGAAGCTTCCACCGCGCGGGCGAGCCGGAGCACTCCGGCCGTAACGGGCCAGCCGAGGAGTGCCGCCGCCAGCAGGGTCAGGACTATCCAGATGAAGTCCATCACCGGTGCTCCGTCTCATCGGCAGGGCGCCGGACATCGGCTTTGGATGACGCCTCGGCCTGGATTGGGTCCGCCGTGGTTTCCGCCGAAGCCTGCGAGTCCGCGCGGGCCAGGAGCACCGCTGCAGCAGGGCGGGCCGCCCATTCTTCCTGCCATCCGGCTCGGGCTGCGGTTTTTCCCACTGACTGCGGGCTGACCCCGAGCTTACGGGCGGCAGCGCTTTGGGCTCCCCAGATCCCGGGTTCCACATGGTCCAGAATTCGCCACTGTTCTGCGCTGCGGTCCCGGATCAGCCGGCCGATCAGGACCAGCACTGCTTCGGCCTCAGCCGCCCCGGGAGCCCCGGCCACTGCAACCGGCGGACGGTCGCCGGTTTTCTTGGCCCGGTCAACGGCCTCGCGGGCCGCCACGAAGGCCGCCCCCGATGCCTCGCGGGTGGTGGCGGGCAAGGGAGTATCCACGGGACCCACTCCGATGCCCACGGACCAGTGGCCGTCCCGCAGCGCCCTAAGCGCAGCGTCCACGGCCACCGACGCGTCGCTGGCGATGCCCTGGACTTCGTCACCCACGGACCGTTCGAACGGGCGGTCCAGCGGCAGGTTTCCCAACAGCTCGAGGAGGTCCGGAACACGGTCCCGGCCGCTGCGGCTGCCTTTTTGGTCGACCGTCAACACGAACATATTGAAACCGTATGCGGTTGTAATTCAAATTACAACCGATTCCGGCTTCAACTTCGGGAATCGTCCGGATCGCGGTGTGGACGAGCTTGCTAGTTGAAGAGGCTGACCGGCTTCACGATGTCTGCGTAGATCAGCAGCACGCTCATTCCCATCAGCAGGGCAAACACCACGTAGGTCACCGGCAGCATTTTGGCGAGGTCAAAATGACCGGGATCCGGCCGCTTGAAGAGTTTGGCGGTGCGGCGGCGCAGCCCTTCCCACAGGGCTCCGGCAACGTGCCCGCCGTCCAGAGGCAACAGCGGAATCAGGTTGAACACAAAGAGGGCCAGGTTAACGCTGGCCACCAGGCCAACCAGTGTGGCCACCTTGCTGGCAACCGGCACCTCTTCGAGGGCGGAGATCTCTCCGGCTATGCGGCCCACGCCCACCACGCTGATAGGGCCGTTGGGATCCCGCTCTTCGGAAGAGAAGGCCGCCTTGCCTACGTCCACGACGCGCTGCGGCAGATGGACAATGACGCCCGCAATGCTCTTCAGGTTCTCCCCCACGGCCGGGAGAACAGCAGAACCCGGCTGCCGGACCAGCTCCGTGGAAGCTGCCACTCCGATGAAACCGACTTCCTGCGTCACGGGGTTGCCGGCGTCGTCCGTGACGGGCGCACCGTCGTCGCCGGCCACCGGCCGTTCCGTCAGCAGCGGCGTGATGACGGTTTCCTGTTCCACGCCGTCGCGCTCGTAAGTGATCGGCACCTGGCGGCCGGCTGCTTCCTTGATCTGCGCCGAGAGGTCATCCCAGCCGGACACGGGGTTGCCGTCAAAGGCGGTGACGGTGTCGCCGGGCAGCAGCCCCGCCTGATATGCGGGAGCGGCCGGGTCGGCGTCCGTGCACTCGGTCTGGCCCTGTGCCGCCTGGTCGGAGGTGATGACGCACTGGTTGACCTCGGCGAGCGTGGTGGTGCTCTGGGCCGTGCCGAAACCCATGAGCAGGACGGCGAAAAGAACAGTGCCAATCACCAGGTTCATGAAGGGACCGCCGAGCATCACGATGATGCGCTTCCAAATCGGCAGGTTGTAGAACATCCGGTTCTCGTCGCCCGGCTGCAGCTGCTCGGCTGCAGCGGCACGGGCATCCGTGGCCAGCTGCTGGAACATTCCGGTGCTGGAGGCGCGGACTGTGCCCTCGGCGTCGTCAGCCTTGTTGGGCGGGTACATGCCCACCATGGACACATAGCCGCCCAGCGGCAGTGCCTTGAATCCGTATTCGGTTTCGCCGCGGCGCCGGGAGAAGACGGTGGGACCGAAGCCGATCATGTACTGCGTCACCCGGACCTTGAAGGCCTTGGCCGGCACCAGATGGCCCACCTCGTGCAGGGCGATGGACACGGCAACTCCCACCGCCACAAACAGCACGCCGAGGATGAAGAGCAGAACGGTCAACGGATTTCCTTCGGATCAGGGGAACAACGGGTCATGGCCTTTAGCGTCCGCAGCGTTTCCGTGCAGCCTCGCGGGCCCACTTCTCCGCTGCCAGCACTGACTCCAGCGTCAGCGGCGCAGAGTCGGTGTGTTCGGCAAGTACGGCGGCGATCGTATCAACGATGTCTGTGAATCCGATGAGACCGTCGTGGAAGGCATCCACAGCCTCCTCATTGGCGGCGTTGTACACGGCCATTCCGGTCCCGCCGGCTGCGGCGGTGCGCTTGGCCAGCGCGACGGCGGGGAAGGCTTCCTCATCCAGCGGCTCGAACGTCCACTCGGCGGCGCGGGTCCAGTCGCACGGCTTGGCAGCTCCGGGTACACGGTGCGGCCATCCCATACCGAGCGCAATCGGCAGGCGCATGTCCGGGGGCGATGCCTGCGCAATGGTGGAGCCGTCCACGAACTGGACCATGGAGTGCACCACGGATTGGGGATGCACGACGACGTCGATCTTCTCCAGCGGGACGTCAAAGAGCAGGTGTGCCTCGATCACTTCGAGGGCCTTGTTGACCATGGACGCAGAATTGGTGGTGACCATCCGGCCCATCTTCCAGGTAGGGTGCGCCAGCGCCTGGTCGGGGGTGACGTTCTGCAGTTCCGAACGCGCCATGCCGCGGAATGGTCCGCCGGAGGCAGTCACAATCAGCCGGTCCACTTCCTCCGGGGTGCCGGAGCGCAGCGCCTGGGCAAGAGCGGAGTGCTCCGAATCCACGGGCACCAGCTGCCCGGGGGCGGCGGCTTTCTTGACCAGCTCTCCCCCGACGATCAGGGATTCCTTGTTGGCCAGCGCCAGCAGGTGCCCGGCGGCCAGAGCCGCAAGGGTGGGTTCCAGTCCAATGGAGCCGGTAATGCCGTTGAGGACCACATCGGCTTCGGGCCACGCCGCGATGGCGGTGGCGGCCGAGGGGCCGGTGAACAGCTCCGGGTCGTAGTCCGTCACGCCTGCGGTGCGGGCGGCGTCCTGCACCGCTTTGTTCAGGGTTGCAGTGTCCACGAGAGCGCAGCCGACGGCAGCTGCCCGGGTGTGGACGGCCTGACGGGCCAGCAGCTCGACGTTCGTCCCGCCGGCAGCGAGGGCAACGATGGTGAAAAGCTCGGGTGCGGCATCGGCCACGTCAATGGCCTGGGTGCCGATGGAACCGGTGGAGCCCAAGAGCACGATGCGGCGGGGAACGCCCTCGGTGCTGCCAAAGGGCCGGTCAGTAGCTGCGGACGGGGTGCCGGGAATTCCTGGAAGCTGCATGTTTCCAGTATCGCGCACGGGCGCCGCCGGGGATCGCCCGCGGCACGGTTCCCGTCCAATCCTTCGGGCAGCTCCCGGGCTCAAACACCCGCCCCGCGAAACCTTCGGGCAGCTCCCGGGCTCAAACACCCGCCCCGCCAAACCTTCGTACAGCTCGCGGGCTCAAAAAGGAGTTTTCGCCCGGTTTAGTCCCTTGAACTGCACGAAGGATTTTCGCAAGGCCCGTTATCTGCACGACGGACGCCGACGGCATGAAGAAGGCGCAGGCAGTTAGAGGGTGATAGGCAGCGCAGCCACGGCGTCCGGGATGCTCGACGAACCGGTGACGACTTCCAGGATCTGCCGGCTGCCGCGGCCGCTGTTGATCAGCTCCGCGAGGACGGCAGCGACGTCGTGGCGGGGAATGCTGCCCTGCGGCACGGACGGAGCCAGCTCCACCAGTCCCTCACCCTGATCATTGGTCAGGCGTCCGGGCCGCAGGATGGTCCAGTCCAGATCACGGGTGATGAGGTCCTCTTCCGCGGCAAGCTTTGCCGTGAGGTAGGCATACATGACGTCGTCCAACCCGTCCGGCCGGGCACCTCCGCGGACGGCGTCCAGCCCCACCGAGGAAATCTGCACGAAGCGCACCACCCCGGCCTGTTCGGCGCCCTCCGCCAGCAGGACGGCGGCGCCCCGGTCAACAGAATCCTTGCGCTCCGCCCCGCTGCCCGGTCCGGCGCCGGCGGCAAACACCGCTGCATCAGCACCGGTCAGGACCTGGATGACGTCGTCGGCCGTGCTGTTCTCGAGGTCAATGACCACCGGCGCTACGCCGTCGGCCTCCAGATCCCCCGCCTGGTCAGGGTTGCGGATCAGGCCTGCCACATCGTGACCGTGGGCGGTGAGCAGCCGGCCCAGTTCGCGGGCAATCTGGCCATGGGCTCCTGCTATGACTATGCGCATCCTTCGAAGGTAGCGCAGCGCGGTCCCGGTGTCCCGGGCACACTGCAAAACCCGCAGCAGCCTTCGTTAGCGGCCGGCGCGCTGCAGGGTCTGGCGGGCCTGCTTCAGCAGCGGACCGTCGATCATTTCACCCCGGAAACTGAACACCCCGCCGTGCTTGGCGGCCTCGGCGGTCACATCCTCCGCGTAGGCCAGTTCCTCTTCCGACGGCGCATAGGCGGCCCGCACGGCTGCCACCTGGCCCGGATGGATGCAGGCCTTGGCAGCGAACCCGGAGGCCGCTGCATCTCGTGCCTCGATCTCCAGGCCCTGGACGTCCGGGATGTTGCCGTAGATCGAATCCACTGCACCCTTGCCGAAGGCACCGGCGGCCAGCAGCACCGTGGCCCGTGCATGCTGTGCCACACCCCGGTAGCTGCCGTCCGGTCCCCTGCTGGAGTCCCCGCCGAGGGATGCCATCAAGTCCTCGGCGCCCCACATCAGGCCCGCCACGCAGGAGAGCTGCGCAATCTCCGCGGCACGGACCACGCCCAGCGCCGTTTCCAAAAGTGCGAGGACCGTGAAGCCGGCGAGCGCCGCCTCCATGGCGGCGGGGTCTTCGGCTTTGGCCACCATCAGCGTGCGGTACGGGGTCCGGCGCACCGCGGCCAGGTCTTTCTCGAAGTCCGGAGTGCCCACCGGGTTGACGCGGACTATGGTGGTGGCCGGATCCAGGGTGGAGGCGATAAGGTTTTGGCGAGCCGCCTCCTTGTCAGCGGGTGCGACGGCGTCTTCCAGGTCCAGGATCACCGCGTCCGCCCGGTCGGCTGCCTTGGTGAACCGTTCCGGCCGGTCTCCCGGGCAGAAGAGCAGTGCAGGTCCCATGGGGAATGTGGTCACGCGGGGTCTCCTTTAATGTGGAACATGTTCAGTGTGGAACGCTGCCTTCAACTTATCTCAGCCTCTGTTCCGGCAGCCTGCGTCCACACCAGTGCGGTCCGGGTGCACCGTCCCACAATGTTCCCCGCCTGGTTCCGTCCCGTGTGCGTCAGCGTGACGATTCCCTGCCCCGGCCGGGAGCCGGAGAGCCGTTTGTCCACCACTTCGGTTTCCGTATACAGGGTGTCCCCGTGGAAGAGCGGATGCGGGAAACTGATGTCTCCCAGCCCCAGCTGCGCCACCAGCGTGCCCTGGGTCAGCTGCCCCACGGATTGGCCCACCATCGTGGCCAGGGTCAGCATGGAGTTCACCAGCCGCTGCCCGAACGGCTGGTCCGCGCTGTAGGCCGCATCCAGGTGCAGGCCCTGGGTGTTCATGGTCAGGGTGGTGAACAGGACATTGTCCGCCTCCGTCAGGGTGCGTCCCGGCCGGTGCCGGTAAACGACTCCCGGCTCGAACTCCTCAAACCACAGGCCGCGCTGCTCCACCACCCGGGGGGCCATGGCAAGTTCTTCGGTGCCGGCGTCCGGTGCCTCATACGTCAAGGGTTACCTCCAGTGGTGCGCCGGTGGCGGCGAGGACTTCATCCACGCTGACGCCCGGAGCGGTTTCACGCAGGATCAGTCCCTCCGGACCCACCTCGATCACGGCGAGGTCGGTAACAATCAAATCCACGCAGGCCCGGCCGGTGAGCGGCAGGGAGCATTCGGTGACGATCTTCGGCTGCCCGCTGCGGTCCGTGTGGTCCATCATGACGATGAGCCGTTTGGCCCCGAACACCAGGTCCATGGCTCCGCCCATTCCCTTGACCATCTTGCCCGGAATCATCCAGTTGGCCAGGTCGCCGTTGGCTGCCACTTCCATGGCTCCCAGCACGGCAACGTCCACATGCCCGCCCCGGACCATGCCAAAGGAGGCCGCTGAGTCAAAGAACGAGGCACCGGAGTTCACCGTCACGGTTTCCTTGCCGGCGTTGATCAGGTCCGCATCCAGGTCTGCTTCCAGCGGATAGGGCCCGACGCCGAGTACCCCGTTTTCGGAGTGCAGCACCACTTCCACACCGTCGGGAATGTAGTTGGGGATGAGCGTGGGCATGCCGATTCCCAGATTGACGTACTGGCCGTTCTCCAGTTCCCGGGCCACCCGGGCGGCAAGTTCATGACGTGTCAGGGCCATGTCAGGCCTCCTTCGGTGTATCGGACGGCTGCCGGACCGTGCGTTTTTCGATCCGTTTCTCCCCGGCGCCCACTTCCACCACACGCTGGACGTAGATTCCGGGGACGTGGATCTGCGCCGGATCCAACTCGCCCGGTTCCACCAGTTCCTCCACTTCGGCAATGGTGGTTTGTCCGGCCATGGCGCAGAGCGGATTGAAGTTCATGGCCGTGGCGCGGAAAACCAGGTTGCCGTGCCGGTCTCCCTTCCAGGCATGCACCAGCGCGAAGTCGGGGGTCAGTGCTTCCTCCAACACAAACGGGGCGTCGTTGAAGGTGCGCACCTCCTTGGGCTCGGAAGCCTGCAGGACCCCGCCGTCGCCGTCGTACTTCTGTGGCAGCCCGCCCTCGCTGACCTGGGTGCCCACTCCGGCGCTGGTGTAAAACGCGGGAATGCCCGCCCCGCCGGCCCGCAGCTTTTCAGCCAGGGTGCCCTGCGGTGTCAGGATGACTTCCAGCTCGCCGGCCAGGAACTGCCTCGCGAACTCCTTGTTTTCACCCACATAGGAACTGACGGTGCGGCGGATGCGGTGATCGGCCAGCAGCCGGCCGAGCCCCCAGTCGTCCACGCCGCAGTTGTTGCTGACCGTCTCCAGGTCCGCGGCACCCTGGTCATGCAGGGCATCGATCAGTGCGACGGGAATGCCGCAGAGCCCAAAGCCGCCCACTGCCAGCGAAGCGCCGTCGGCGATGTCCGCGACCGCCTCCGCCGCTGTGCCTACCACCTTGTCAATCATGACTGTGTCCGTTCGTTAATCGTCCTTGACCAACCTGCCGGCGGCCTGGGCCGCCGGTTCTCACCGGGGTGTTCCGCTTATCCTAGAGCCCCAGCTCGCGGGCAATGAGCATCAGCTGGACCTCCGTGGTTCCCTCGCCCACTTCAAGGATTTTGGAGTCGCGGTAGTGCCGTGCCACACGGTACTCATTGATGAAGCCGTAGCCGCCAAAAATCTGGGTGGCGTCGCGGGCGTTGTCCATGGCTGCTTCACCGGCCACCAGCTTGGCCATGGCGGCCTGGGTCTTGAACGGCTTGCCGGCCAGCATCCGCGCTGCCGCGTCATAGTAGGCCAGGCGGGCGGTGTGGGCACGGGTCTGCATGCGGGCGATCCGGAAGGAAATAGCCTGGTTGGTGCCGATTGGGGCACCGAATTGTTCCCGCTCCTTGGCGTAGCGCAGAGCTTCCTCCACGCAGCCCTGCGCCGCTCCGGTGGCCAGCGCCGCAATGGCGATGCGTCCTTCATCCAGAATCTGCAGGAAGTTGGCATAGCCGCGGCCTTCGGCGCCCAGCAGGTTGGCCTCCGGGACACGGACATTGTCCAGGGTCAGCGGATGCGTGTCCGAGGCGTTCCAGCCCACCTTGTTGTACGCCTTCTCCGCGGTGAACCCCGGGGTTTCGGCGGGCACCAAGATGGTGGAGATCTGCTTCTTGACCCTGGTTCCGCCCTGCCCGTCGGGCACCTCGGAGGTGCCGGTGACCGCGGTGACGGTGACCAGTCGGGTGATGTCGGTGCCGGAGTTGGTGATGAACTGCTTGGTTCCGTTGATCACCCACTGCCCGTTCTCGCGGTAGGCCTTGGTGCGGGTGCCGCCGGCGTCGGAGCCGGCCTCGGACTCGGTCAGTCCGAAGCCCGCGAGCGCCTCGCCGGAGGCCAGCATCGGCAGCCACTGCTGCTTCTGCTCCTCGGTGCCGAACTTGTAGATGGGCATGGCGCCCAGGGACACGCCGGCTTCGAGCGTGATGGCCACCGACTGGTCCACCCGGGCCAGCTGCTCCAGCGCCAGCGCCAGGGCAAAGTAGTCTCCGCCCATTCCGCCGAACTCTTCCGGGAACGGCAGCCCGAACAGGCCCATCTCGCCCATCTGCGCCACCACCTTGTACGGGAAGCTGTGCTCCTCGTCATGCTGGGCGGACACCGGTGCCACCACGTTGTCCGCGAAGTCGCGCACCATGTCCACCAGGTCCTGGTGGTCCTCGCTCAGTTCAAAGTCCGGCATGTCCTACTCCTTCAAGCGATTCGGTTGTTCCGGCGGCAGGCTCCGCTGCCGGACGTGGTTGGGGTGCTGCGGGTGCTTCGGTGACCGGATCCGGCGTCACCACGGCCAGCACCTGGTCCGCCTTCACCAGGTCACCGGGGCGCAGGTTCAGGGAGACAATGCCGTCCGCCGGAGCAACAAGCTGGTGCTCCATCTTCATGGCCTCCACGCTCAGCAGCGGCGCTCCGGCGGTGACCCGGTCGCCGTCGGCCACGGCCACGGCCACCACGGTGCCGGGCATCGGCGAGCGCAGCACCGGATCGGCGGCTCCCTCCGCCCGCCCGGCAGCGGCGCGCTCGGCGGCGAGCAGCTCGGTGCGGGTCCGCAGCCGCAGGGGTGCGGCGTAACCGGCACCTGCGGTCCACAGAGTGGGCGCGGCGCTTCCCTCCCCCGGCACTGAAGCCAAAGTGAGCGGATGCACGACGCCGTCCAGCGTCACCAGGGCGCGGTTTCCCTCGCGCAGCAGCGAGGCCTGCCGCTCGGGCCCGTCGTTGACGGTGACGGCGGCGCCGGAGACGGTGCCGCGGAGGACGACGACGTCGTCCGGCAGCTGGGGATCGGTGGCGGCGAACACGAGCGTCAGCGGCGCCCGCGCCCCCAGCCGCCAACCGTCCGCCCGGCCCCAGGGGGACGGTCCCGCCGCCAGGTCCGCAGCTGTTGCCAGGGCAGCGGCCGCCAGTTCCGGCTCCCCGGGGCGGCGGAAAGCCAGGTCCGGCAGCCTGCGTTCAATCAGCGTGGTGTCCAAGCGTCCGGCGCGCACCTCGGGATCGTTGATCAGCAGGCGCAGGTATTCAATGTTGGTGCCGATGCCCAGGATGACGGTGTCCGCCAGCGCCGCGTCCAGGCGGCTCAGCGCGGTGTCCCGGTCAGGACCCCAGGCGATGATTTTCGCCAGCATCGGATCATAGCTGGAGGAGACCGGCAGCCCCGGGAACAGGGAGGAGTCCACCCGGATGCCTTCCCCCGCCGGCTCCTGCACGAAATGCACGGTTCCGGTGGTGGGCAGGAAGCCGGAGGCAGGGTTTTCCGCATACACGCGGGCTTCAACGGCGTGTCCGGTCAGGCGGACATCGCCCTGGTCCAGCTGCAGCTTTTCGCCGGCGGCAATGCGTACCTGTTCCTCCACCAGGTCCAGGCCGGTGACCATTTCGGTGACCGGATGCTCCACCTGCAGTCGCGTGTTCATCTCCATGAAGAAGAATTCCCCCGGGGCGGCGTCGGAGACCAGGAACTCCACGGTCCCGGCGCCGGTGTAGTCCACGGAGCGTGCAGCATCGCACGCGGCCTGGCCGATCCGTTCCCGGGTCGCCTCGTCCAGCAGCACGGACGGGGCTTCCTCGATGACTTTCTGGTGCCGGCGCTGCAGGGAGCACTCCCGCTCCCCCAGGTGAATGACGTTGCCGTGGGTGTCCGCCAGGACCTGGACCTCAATGTGCCGGGGCACTGCAATGAGCCGCTCCAGGAAAAGGGTGTCATCGCCGAAGGCGGACGCCGCCACCCGGCGTGCGGTGGGCAGGATCTCCGGCAGCTGGTCCGCGCGTTCCACCACGTGCATGCCCTTGCCGCCGCCGCCGGCGGAGGGCTTGATCAGCAGCGGATACCCCACCTCCGCCGCGGCAGCAATGAGCTGCTCATTGCTGAGCCCGGGTTCGGCGATGCCGGGAACCACGGGTACCCCGTGCGAGGAGACATGGTTCTTGGACCGGATTTTGTCCCCCATCAGGTCCAGGGCGCGTACTCCGGGGCCGATGAACACAATTCCGGCACCTTCCAGTGCCCGGGCGAAATCGGCGTTTTCGCTGAGGAAGCCGTAGCCGGGGTGGACGGCTTGGGCGCCGACGCTCCGGCAGGCAGCCAGGACGGCGTCCACATTGAGGTAGCTTTCCCGGGGTGCGGCCGGCCCCAGCCGCACCGCAACGTCGGCTTCGCGCACGTGCCGGGCGCCGGCGTCGTCGTCGCTGTAAACGGCGGCGGAACGGATACCCAGCCGCCGCAGCGTGGCAATGATGCGGCACGCGATCTCGCCGCGGTTGGCCACCAGGACGGTGTCAAAGAGCTTCTCGGTCATTTCTGCCTCACATCCGGAACAGGCCGAAGGAGGTCTCCGGCAGCGGGGCGTTGGCGCACACGTCCAGGGCCAGGCCCAGGACGGTGCGGGTGTCCGCCGGGTCGATGACGCCGTCGTCCCACAGCCGCGCCGTGGAGTAGTACGGGCTGCCCTGGGTTTCATAGGTCTCGCGGATGGGTGCCTTGAATGCTTCTTCGTCCTCCGCGGCCCACTCCTCGCCGCGGGCTTCAAGCTGGTCGCGCTTGACGGTGGCCAGGACGGAGGAAGCCTGGGCGCCGCCCATCACCGAAATCCGGGCCGCCGGCCACATCCAGAGGAAGCGCGGGCTGTACGCCCGGCCGCACATGGAATAGTTCCCGGCACCGAAGGAGCCACCCACAATAACCGTGAGCTTGGGAACCCGGCAGGTGGCGACGGCGGTGACCATCTTGGCGCCGTTCTTGGCGATGCCGCCGGCCTCGTAGTCACGGCCCACCATGAATCCGGAAATGTTCTGCAGGAAGATCAGCGGAATGCCGCGCTGGTCGCACAGTTCAATGAAGTGCGCGCCCTTGAGCGCTGATTCGGAGAACAGGACGCCGTTGTTGGCCACGATGCCCACGCGGTGGCCGTGGAGCCTGGCGAATCCGGTGACCAGGGTGGCGCCGTATTCCTTCTTGAATTCGGAGAATTCGCTGCCGTCCACCAGGCGGGCAATGAGCTCCCGGACGTCGTAGGGGGTTTGGAGGTCCGCGGGCACGGCCCCGTAGATTTCGGCTTCGGAGTGCGACGGCGGCCGGGTCGGCAGAATCTCCCAGGCCGGGGAATGCACGGGCAGGGTTTCCACGATGGTGCGCACAATCTCCAGGGCGTGGGCATCGTTGTCCGCCAGGTGGTCGGTGACGCCGCTGATGCGCGAGTGCAGGTCGCCGCCGCCAAGTTCTTCGGCCGTGACAATCTCGCCGATGGCAGCTTTCACCAGCGGCGGTCCGCCCAGGAAGATGGTCCCCTGGTTGCGCACGATGACGGTTTCATCGCTCATGGCCGGCACGTAGGCGCCGCCGGCGGTGCAGGAGCCCAGCACGGCGGAGATCTGCGGGATCTTCCGTGCGGACATCTGGGCCTGGTTGTAGAAGATCCGGCCAAAGTGGTCCCGGTCCGGAAAAACATCATCCTGTTTGGGCAGGAATGCCCCGCCGGAATCCACCAGGTAAATGCACGGCAGGCGGTTTTCCAGCGCAATTTCCTGGGCGCGCAGGTGCTTCTTTACGGTCATGGGATAGTAGGTGCCGCCCTTGACGGTGGCGTCGTTGGACAGCACCATCACCTGCCGGCCCTGCACCAGGCCGATGCCGGCGATCAGGCCGGCGCCGGGGCACTCGTCGTCGTACATCCCGTCCGCGGCCAGCGGGGAAATCTCCAGGAACGGGCTGCCCGGGTCCAGCAGCCGGTCCACGCGTTCGCGCGGCAGCAGCTTTCCGCGGGCCGTGTGGCGTTCCCGGGAACGCTCCGGTCCGCCCAGCGCGGCCTGCTCCAGCCGCTTGCGCAGGTCCTGCACCAGCTCAGCCTGCGCAACGGCATTGCGGGCGTACTCGGGTGAGGCGGGGTCGAGCCGGGTTGCAAGGGTCTCCATTGACGTCTCTCTGCTCAGGGCGGACAGCTGCCCGGCGCATGTGCCGGAAGCTCCAGCACCGGTTAATGACGGCTAACTCAAATCAGGTTATTGGTTATTAACCCAGCTGTCCACCACAATGGAAATAGTTCCTCAACCGACTCTGCCGGAAAGGCGGGCATGGACGCAGTTCCAGAAGAAACGCTTCCCGCGGCTCCGGCGCCGGTGAACGGGCCGAACCGGCCGAAACGGGAAACGCCCGCATCAACCGTCAGCCCCGGCGGCCCCACCGGGCGCAGCCTGGCCAAGGCATCCCGCCGGGCGGCCATACTCGACGCCGCCGCGGCACTCTTCGCCGAACGCGGCTACAACGGTGTTTCCATTGAAGAGCTCGGGGCAGCCGCCGGCGTCAGCGGCCCTGCCGTCTACCGCCACTTCAGCGGCAAGCCCGGGGTCCTGACTGCCCTGCTGGTTGGCGTGAGCGAGGACCTGCTCCGCGGCGGAAAAGCCGTAGCCGCCGCGTCTTCCACCCCCGAGGAATCGCTGCGCAGGCTGGTGGAATTCCAGGTGGACTTCGCCCTGCGGCAGGCGAACGTGATCCGGGTCCAGGACCGGGATTTGAACAGCCTGCCGGCGCCGGACAAACGCACCGTACGGCAGCTCCAGCGCCAGTACGTGGAAGTATGGGTTGATGCCCTCTCCGTTCTGCATCCCGGCTCGCCCCCGCCCCTGCTGCGGGACCGCGCCCAGGCAGTCTTCGGGTTGATCAACTCGACCTCGCATACGCTGAATACAAGAATGTTGGCCCGGGACACGGCGCGGCTGCGGTCGCTGCTCGAAACCATGGCATGGGCCGCCCTGAATGCCTAGTACCCTGAACCAAACCCCCCGAGCAGAAAGACCTGCTGTGATTGAGCTTCGTGCCGTAGTTCCCGCCGACCTGGATGACTTCTTTTCCCATCAGCTGGATCCAAGCGCCAACCATATGGTTGGCTTTGCCGCCAAAAACCCCTCTGACCGCGGTGTCTTCGATCACCATTGGCAGAACATCCTCAACGATCCCACCGTCACCGTCCGCACCATTGTGGCCGACGGTGACGTGGTGGGCGGCATCATGGCCTACCGTGAAGGCGGAATTCCGGAGATCAGTTACTGGATCGACACCGAGCGTTGGGGCCAGGGCATCACCACGGCCGCTGTTGGCCAGTTCCTGCAGGAGTTCGACGAGCGCCCCATCCGTGCGCGGGCCGTCGCGGACAACGCCGGTTCCATCGCCATCCTGGAGAAGTACGGCTTCAAGGTGGTGGGCGAGGCGAAGGGCTTCGCCAACGCCCGCGGCGCCGTCGTGCGGGAACTTGAACTTGAATTGAACTAGTTCGGTCCGATTCGGTCCAGCCCCTCCGCCGAGTGTCGAGATACGGTCGCTTATCCGAATCCAGTGTCGAGACGATGCCGTCTGGTGACGGGTATAGCGGCATCACTGCGTCATTCGACGGCGGTGATGGGCACCAACCCGACGCCGCACCTCAAACACTGCACCTCGAACGTGAGCTGAACTGGTCCGGCACGCACAGAACCCGCCGTCCCGAAGATGGGGCGGCGGGTTCTGTGCATTGGTGACTGTTACATCAGGGTCAGGGCCATGGCGGGATCCGCCAGCACTGCCCCCACGTCGTTGAGGAAACGCGCACCCTGCTCGCCGTCGACCAGCCGGTGGTCGAAGGACAGGCTGAGGGTCATGACCGAACGCACCGCGAGCGCGCCTTCATGAACCCACGGCTGTTCCCGCACCGCGCCCAGCGCCAGGATCCCGGCCTCTCCCGGATTGAGGATGGGCGTTCCGGCATCGATTCCGAACACGCCCACGTTGGAGATCGAGAAGGTTCCGCCGGACAGGTCCGCCGGGGTGGTCTTGCCGGCCCGGGCGGTCTGCGCCAGATTGCCCACAGCCTCAGCCAGGGCACGCAGGCCCAGGGACTGCGCGTCCTTCACATTGGGAACCATGAGGCCGCGCGGTGTGGCTGCGGCAATGCCGAGGTTCACGTAGCGGTACTGCACAATCTCCCGTGCGGCCTCGTCCCACCGCGAATTCAGCGTCGGATGCCGTCCCAGCGCCAGGCAGACTGCCTTGGCGGCCAGCGTCAGCGGCGTCAGCTTCACGCCGTCGTACGCCTTTTGGCCGCGGAGGCGCGCCAGCAGTGCCATGGAGTCCGTGACGTCCACGGTCAGGAAAACGGTCACGTGCGGTGCCGTAAAGGCACTGGCAACCATTGCCGCGGCGGTGTGCTTGCGCATTCCGGCGACCGGAATCCGCTCCTCACGCATCCCCGGGGAAACCGCGGAGGACGGCAGCGGCGAGGACGCCGCGCCGGCCTCCGGCACCTGCTGCACAGCTGCCTGCATGCTGTGCGCCTGGCTCTCGGCGGCCCGGGAAACATCGGAACGGACGATCAGTCCGTCCGGCCCTGTTCCGTCCAGGTGTGCCAGATCCACCCCGAGGTCGCGGGCGAGCTTGCGCACCGGCGGAGATGAGCGGGGCCGCTCCCGCCGCGGCGCGGCGGCTTCCTGCGGCAGCACCGGGTCGACGGGCGGGACCGGAACCGCGGAGACGGGCGGAGCTGCGGCGGGGGGCGGAGCTGCGGCTGGGGCAGCAGGTTCCGCTGTGGGGGCGGCAGCCTGGGGCGGCACCCCGGTCAGCCAGCGGCGCCGCGCGGGACGGCCGGACTTCTCGGGAACAGCACCGTAGCCCACAAGGTTGGGGGTGCGCTTGAGCTGCTCCGAACCGGACAGATCCGCCGGTGCCACGCCTTCGGCCAGCCCTCCCCCTCCCCCGATGTCAAAGGACACAATGGGAGCGCCGACCTCCACCACGGATCCGGCCTGCTCATGCAGCAGTGCCACGGTTCCTTCGTAGGGGGACGGCAGCTCCACCACGGCCTTGGCGGT
The DNA here is from genome assembly GCF_044762205.1 of Arthrobacter sp. NPDC097144. NCBI lineage: Bacteria > Bacillati > Actinomycetota > Actinomycetes > Micrococcales > Micrococcaceae > Arthrobacter > Arthrobacter sp. NPDC097144. The sequence goes on from NZ_JBIWDW010000001.1 coordinate 118,292, forward strand.
TTCCACTTCGGCAATGACCTGGTTCAGGGTGACCTTGTCCCCTACTGCCACATGCCAGCTGACAATCTCGGACTCGGTCAGCCCCTCGCCCAGGTCCGGCAGGCGGAATTCCTTGATCACAGACCGGCCCCTTCCAGGATGGCGCGTGCTTCGCCGGCGGCATCCCGGGCACTGAGCGAGTTGGGGCGGCGCAGGGCCCGGTCCACGCCGTCGAGGATCCGGTCCAGATCAGGGAGGTGGTGGTGCTCGAGCTTGGAGGACGGGTACGGAACGTCAAAGCCGGTGACCCGAACCGGCGCATGCTCGAGGAAATCGAAGCAGCGCTCGGTGATGCTGGCGGAGATTTCAGCCCCCATGCCGCCGGACTTTCCGGCCTCATGGGTGATGACAAGCCGGCCCGTTTTACGGACGGAGGCTTCCACCGTGGCGAAATCCACCGGCGAGAGGGACCGCAGGTCAATGACTTCCACGGAAACACCCTCGTCCGAGGCGGCCACAGCCGCGTCGACGGCGGTCATCACCAGTGGACCGTAGGTCACCAGGGTCACGTCGGTGCCTTCGGTGACCACCCGGGCGGAGCCCAGCGGCAGCGCACCGTTGAGGTCCTCATTGACTTCGCCCTTGACGTGGTAGCGGCGCTTGGGCTCAAAGAACAGCACCGGGTCGTTGCTGCTGATGGACTGCTGGATCATCGTGTACGCGTCCTGCGGGTTGGACACGCTGACCACCCGCAGCCCGGAGGTATGGGTGAAATATGCTTCCGGAGACTCCGAGTGGTGCTCAGGTGAACCGATGCCGCCGCCGAAGGGCACGCGGATGGTCAGCGGCATGTTGACGGCACCGCGGGTGCGGTAGTGCATCTTGGCCACCTGGCACACAATCTGGTCAAAGGCCGGGTAGATGAACCCGTCAAACTGGATTTCCACCACCGGACGGTAGCCGCGGAAGGCCAACCCGACGGCGGTGCCCATGATTCCGGATTCGGCCAGCGGGGTGTCAATGACGCGGTGTCCACCGAAATCCTTCTTCAGCCCGTCGGTGATGCGGAAGACGCCGCCGAGGGTGCCGATGTCCTCACCCATCAGGACGACCTTGGGGTCGGCGTCCATGGCGGCGCGGAGTCCGGCATTGATGGCACGGCCAAAAGTCATGCTGCTCATGCGCGCTCTCCCTTCGTGTGGGCCGCAGCCTGGTCAGTGCCGCCGTCGTCCTCCGTGCCGTACACGGCGAGGTAGCGGGCGTATTCCTCCTGCTGGTTCTCCAGCCAGGAGTTGGGTTCGGCGTAGACGTGCGCAAAGAGTTCCATTGCCGCGGGTGGTTCCATGCCGATGCAGGCCTGGCGCAGCTCAGCTGCCACGGCGTTCGCGCGGGCAGCCACCGATTCCTCAAACTCGCCGGTGAACAGGCCTTCGGACCGGAGCAGGGCTTCCACCCGGCTGATCGGATCCTTGGCCCGCCATTCCTCCAGCTCTGCGGCGTCGCGGTACCGGGTGGGATCATCCGCGGTGGTGTGCGGACCCATCCGGTAGGTCACGGCTTCGATGAAGCTGGGTCCTCCGCCGCTGCGTGCCCGTTCCAGTGCCTCGCGGGTGACCGCCATGACGGCGAGGACGTCGTTTCCGTCTACGCGGACGGAGGGGATGCCGAAGCCCGGGGCGCGGTTGGCGATGGGCACCTGCGCCTGCAGGCCCACCGGCTCCGAGATGGCCCACTGGTTGTTGGAGCAGAAGAAGATCACGGGCGCATGGAAGCTGGCCGCGAAGACCATCGCCTCATTCACGTCGCCCTGGCTGGTGGCACCGTCGCCGAAGTAGGTGATCACGGCGTCGTCCGTTCCGTCGGCAACCACGCCCATGCCGTAGCCGGCCGCGTGCAGCGCCTGGGCACCGATGATGACCTGGGTGGCGGCCATGTTGACGGTGAACGGATCCCAGCCGGCGGCGGCGTTGCCCCGCCACATCCGCATCAGGGACTCCGGGTCCACGCCGCGGCACCAGGCAACGCCGTTTTCACGGTAGCTGCCGAACACGAAGTCGCTGGCACGCAGGGTGCGGGCGGAACCGATCTGGGCGGCTTCCTGGCCCAGGAGCGGCGGCCAGAGGCCCAGCTCGCCCTGGCGCTGCAGTGCGGTGGCTTCGGTGTCGATCCGGCGGATAACCACCATATCTTCGTAGAGGGCCCGCAGCTGGTTAGCGTCAACATCGGAGACCCAGTGGTCATAGTCGGAGGATGCCCGGGAACCGTCGGGACGGATCAGCTGGACGTAGGGGACGGCAGCGGAGGCGCCGTCATGAGAAATTCGAACAGGAGTATGCAGAGACACGTCGGTACGCATCCTTCCGTGTTGGGCCCCAGGGGTGGCGGGACCGAACCGATGCCCGGGCGACGTTGCCCGGATAACTGTGACACTACTCACACTCATCAGGCAGCACAACCGTTTCCGGATTCGCTGCGCATTATGCTCTACGGGTCGCCTTTCGGCCGTGCTAATCTTTCGCACTATGCGCCTGGACAGCACCGACACCCGCTTGCTTCTTGCCATGGCCAGGGACCCGCGGCGCACGGTCGTAGCCCTGGCCACGGCCCTGGGGATCTCCCGCAACACGGTCCAGGCCCGGCTGGCGCAGCTGGAAAAGAAGGCAGTATTCCTCTCCTTCGAACGCAGGATCAGCCCGGCGGCGCTGGGTTACCCGCTGATGGCTTTTGTCCACGTGCACGTGCAGCAGCAACAGCTGGCCGCCATCACCGCACAGCTGGCCGGCATCCCGGAAGTGGTGGAGGCCCACGGCCTGACCGGTGACGCGGACATCCTCCTGCGCGTGGTCGCCGAAGACGCCGAGGACCTGTTTCGCATCAACAAGGCCATTCTCGCGGTGCCCGGTGTCGAGCGCTGCGATACCAACCTGGCCATGGGCGAGCTCATTCCGTTCCGGGTCACTCCCCTGCTTGAACGCGGCGACGCCGAAGACTGACTCACCGGACGCCGCCCCGCCGGATCAAGCCCCGCCAACGCAGACACCCGGCCCCCTGCCGAAGCAGGGAACCGGGTGTTGGTCCGGGACGATGCGCGGAAGGCTAGTGGTCCACAGCCTTTTCCGCGCCGACGCCGGTCAGGGACCGGACTTCCATTTCCGCCTGCTTCTGCGGGGACTCGTCGTCCTTGCCCAGGACGGTGCCGAGCCAGCCCAGCAGGAAGGCCAGCGGGATGGACACCAGGCCCGGGTTGTTCAGCGGGAAGACCGAGATATCGATCCCCGAGATCATGGATGTCTCGGCCCCGGAGAACACCGGCGAGAGGATGATCAGCAGAATCGCCGAGATCAGGCCTCCGTACATGCTCCAGATGGCGCCCTGGGTGTTGAAGCGGCGCCAGTACAGCGAGTACAGGATGGTGGGCAGGTTGGCACTGGCGGCAACCGCGAAGGCCAGGGCCACCAGGAAGGCCACGTTCTGGCCCTGTGCGCCTATGCCGCCGAGGATGGAGATCACGCCGATCACCAGCACCGTGCGCCGGGCAACCTTGACCTCGCCGTCGGCGTCCACCTTGCCCTTGCGGATCACGTTCGCGTAGATGTCGTGCGCAAAGGATGCCGCGGCAGTGATGGTCAGCCCCGCCACCACCGCCAGGATGGTTGCGAACGCCACTGCGGAGATCAGGCCCAGCAGCACCGGCCCGCCCAGGGCGAAGGCCAGCAGCGGAGCGGCCGAGTTCACGCCGCCGGGGGCGCTCTTGATGGTTTCCGCGGGGATCAGCGCGGCGGCGCCGTAGCCCAGCACCAGGGTGAAGAGGTAGAAGATGCCGATCAGCCAGATGGCCCAAACCACGGAGCGGCGTGCTTCCTTGGCCGTGGGCACCGTGTAGAAGCGCATCAGCACGTGCGGCAGGGCCGCGGTGCCCAGCACCAGTGCCATGCCCAGGGAGACGAAGTCCAGGCGGGTGGTTCCGGTCTTGCCGTAGGCCAGGCCGGGGTTGAGGATATTCGGGTTGCCGGAGGTTTCCACCGCCGCGCCGAGCAGTTCGGAGAGGTTGAATCCGTTCTGGGCCAGGACCCAGACGGTCATCACTCCGGCACCCGCAATGAGGAGGCAGGCCTTGATGATCTGCACCCAGGTGGTGCCCTTCATCCCGCCGATCAGTACGTAAATGATCATCAGTGCGCCCACCACGGTGATCACCAGGGACTGGCCGACCTTCGAGTCGATGCCCATCAGCAGGGACACGAGTCCGCCGGCTCCGGCCATCTGGGCCAGCAGGTAGAAGAAGCACACCGCCAGGGTGGTGATGGCGGCGGCGATCCGGACGGGCCGCTGCTTCAGGCGGAAGGACAGCACATCGGCCATGGTGAACTTGCCCGTGTTGCGCAGCATTTCAGCCACCAGCAGCAGTGCCACCAGCCAGGCCACGAGGAAGCCGATGGAGTACAGGAAGCCGTCATATCCGTTGATGGCGATGGCACCCACGATCCCCAGGAACGATGCCGCCGAGAGGTAGTCACCGGCGATGGCCGTTCCGTTCTGCGGTCCGGTAAAGGACCGGCCGGCGGCGTAGTAATCAGCCGCGGTCTTGTTGTTGCGGCTGGCCCGCAGCACAACGATCAGCGTCACGGCCACGAAGAGGCCGAAGATGAGCATGTTCAGCCAACCGGTTTCCCGGACGGCATCGGCGGAAACGGGCGTATCCGCCGCGGCAACACGCGCCGCAATGTTCAGGGGATTCATTTGGCCTCCTCCGGACGCCGGACGCCCTTGGCTTCAAGTTTTTCGCGCAGGTCCGCGGCAATGGGATCCATCCGGCGGTTGGCGTAGCTGACGTACCCCATGGTGATGGCGAAGGTGGTGACAAACTGCAGCAGCCCCAGGATCAGGCCAACGTTGATGTTCCCCCAGACCGGAGTGGACATGAACTCGTGGGCGTAGTCGGCCAGCAGGACGTACGCAAAGTACCAGAGCAGGAAAAGTACGGCCATCGGGAAAATGAAGCTGCGCTGCCGCTTGCGCAGCTCCTGCAGCTCGGGGGATTTTTGGACCTGCGTGAAATCGACCGCCGCTGCATGGGCGCCCGATCGCGGGACTTGTTTTCTTGCCATCGCTCCTCCTTGAGTTGGGCACATCGGCCGCGGGTTCTCCCGAACCGGCAGGGGTCAGCGGCGGGTCCGGGCATTCTGCACAATAGTGATCTCCATCACTGTCCCCTGCCAGGGACCGCCGAACCAGTTTCACCGCACGTGCTTCGATGAGCGGTCATTCCCCTGCGGTAAACGGTCCCGCCCCGCGCGCCGGGCCGGCCTCCGCAGTGTCGGAACGCGTGCGGCCCCCGCGGCGGCTAGGGTGGGGGCATGTTCAGCCCCGCCGTCGATGTTGCCGTGGTGTGCGCCGTCGCGCTCCTGACCGTGGCGATCATCGGTTTCCTGGGCCACCGGCTCAGCAGGTCCCAGCGGGACCTCGGCTCGGATTCGGAGCGCGCCGCCTACGCCGCGCTGCATACGGCCACCCTCGCGTCCCGGCACCTGCGCACCGGGCTGACCGCTTCGGGTGCGGGCAAGGCGTCCCGCCACCTGCGCGCACTGCTGGGCTGCGACACCCTGGTGCTGGCGGACGCGGCAGCCGTCCTGGCGTGGGAGGGTTCGCTGCCGGACACGGCAGCGTCCCGTGCCAGGCTGCTGGCGGCGGCCCGCACGGTCCTGGACAGCGGCCGGACCCGGGTTTTCCGCGGCGCCTCGCTGCGCTCCCTGGGGTTCGACGACGACGGCGGCCGGCACCTGCTGGTATGCCCGCTGCAGGTGAACCGCAAAACGGTGGGGACGCTCGCCGTCTTTGTGCCCTCCGTCAGCGCAGGCTTGGTGCGTGCCGTCAACGACGTTGCCGGCTGGGTGTCCGGCCAGATGGAACTGGCCGAGCTCGACACGTCGCGGACGCTGTTGATGGAGGCTGAGGTCCGTGCACTTCGTGCCCAGATCAGCCCGCACTTCATCTACAACTCGCTCAACGCGATCGCCTCCTACATCACCACGGATCCGGTCCGGGCCCGCGAGCTGGTGGTGGAATTCGCCGATTTCACCCGCTATTCCTTCCGCCGCAGCGGCAACTTCACCACCGTGGCCGAGGAGTTGGAAGCTATCAACCGCTATCTGCTGCTGGAACGGGCACGCTTTGGGGACCGCCTCAAGATCAGCCTGCAGATCGGCCCGGAAGTCCTGGGGACCGTCATCCCGTTCCTGTCCCTGCAGCCGCTGGTGGAAAACTCGGTGCGTCACGGACTGGAAGCGGACGACGGCGAGGGCCACATCACGATCACCGCCGCGGACGCGGGTTCTTCCGCGGTGATCACCATCGAGGACAACGGAGTGGGGATGGATCCCGATTACCTCCGGTCGGTTTTGGCCGGACACGCCGACGGCGACCACGTGGGCCTAAGGAACGTGGATGTCCGGCTGCGCCAGGTCTACGGCGAGGATCATGGCCTGGTCATTGACACCGCTCCGGGAGCCGGAACCCTCATCACCATGCGCATACCCAAGTCGCAGCCGGGCCACCGGGCCTGAGTCTTGTAGCGTGTTGCACATGTCCGTTCCCGGAAAGCCCGTTCCCCGTCACCTGAGCGTGGTGGTGGCCGATGACGAGCTGCCCGCCGTCAATGAGCTGGCGTTCCTGCTCGGCCGGGATGCCCGGATCGGGGAGATCCACCGGGCCTCCAGCGGGGCGCAGGCACTGGCCCTGGTGCGCGACCACCCGGTGGATGCCGTTTTCCTGGACATCCATATGCCGGGGATGTCCGGCCTCGAGCTTGCCGGGGCGCTGGGCAGCGGAGACCGTCCCCCGGTCCTGGTGTTCGTGACCGCGGACGAGGAGCAGGCGCTGGCGGCATTCGACCTTGCCGCCGTGGACTACCTGCTCAAACCGGTCCGGCCGGAGCGCCTTGCTGAATCCGTGCGGCGGATCTGCGACCAGGCGGCAGAAGCGGCCACCGGGGATGACGACGTCGTCACTGTGGTCCAGGGCGGCACCACGCGCATCATCCGCCGCGAGGACATCCGCTACGTGCAGGCACAGGGCGACTATGCCCGCCTGCACACGCAGGAGGCGTCCTACCTGATCCGTGTTCCGCTGGCCGAGCTGGAAGAGCAGTGGGCCGAAGCGGGTTTTGTGCGCATCCACCGGTCCTATCTGGTGTCCCGGGCCCACATCCGTCAGGTGCGGATGGTGGGCGGACGGGCCAGCATCAGCGTCGGTGCGGCGGAACTGCCGGTCAGCAGGCGTCACCTGCCCCGGGTCCGGAGCACCCTTTCAGCCAGCCGGGTCCGGTCCCGGACATGAGCAGCGATGCTCCCGCGGGGGCCGGGCAGCCTCGGCGCGTGCGGGTTACCGCCCCGCGCAGCGTCCCCGTACCGTCCGCCCCTTACACCGTGTCGCGGGAACTTGATGAACAGACCGAAGTGGGTGAACTGTTCATCGGGTCGCTGATCCGTTCCCAGCTGCGGCTGGCCCTGGTGGTTGCCGGCGGTTTCCTGCTGATTCTGCTGGGCGTGCCGGTGCTCCTGGCCTTCCTGCCGGTGATGGCCGATCTGACGCTGTTGAGCATTCCGGTGCCCTGGTTCCTGCTGGGTGCCGGGGTGTATCCGCTGGTGATCGTGTGCGGGGCGCTGTATATCCGCAGCGCTGCCCGCAATGAACAGCGGTTCCTGGATCTGGTGGATGATGCCTGAGCAGACCGGGGTGCACGGGTGAATCCGGCCGCCGGCTTCGCGGCCCTTGCCGCGGTCAGTGCGGCCACCCTGCTGATCGGTGTGTACGGGCTGCGTATCTCCAGGACCACCGGGGACTTCTATGTGGCGTCCCGGACAGTCCGGCCCTGGTGGAACGCGTCGGCCATCGGCGGAGAATATCTGTCTGCGGCAAGCTTCCTGGGCGTGGCCGGGCTGATTCTGGTGTCCGGAGTGGATGCCCTCTGGTTTCCGATCGGTTACACGGCCGGCTACCTGATGCTCCTCTTGTTCGTGGCTGCTCCCCTGCGCCGCTCCGGGGCGTACACCATTCCGGATTTTGCCCAGTCGCGGCTGGAGTCGCTGCCGGCCCGCCGGGTCACGAGCCTCCTGGTCATCGCCGTCGGCTGGCTGTACATAGTGCCGCAGCTGCACGGCGCCGCGCTGACCATCCGCACCACCACCGGGCTTCCGGGCTGGACCGGTGCCGTCGCGGTGGTGGTGATTGTCTGCCTCAGCGTCATGACCGGCGGCATGCGTTCCATCACCTTTGTGCAGGCATTCCAGTACTGGCTGAAGCTGGCAGCCATCGCCGTGCCTGTGCTGTTTGTCCTCTTCCGGATCTCCGATGCAGGGCTGCCCTGGAGCAGCGGCGGATCAGCGCTTGCCGCAGCCCTGGATCCCCAGGCCCACGCTTCCCTGTACCGGAACATTTCGCTGACCATTGCGCTGCTGTTCGGCACCCTGGGCCTGCCGCATGTCCTCGTGCGCTTCTACACGAACCCGGACGGGGCCTCAGCCAGGCGGACCACTTTGATTGTCCTCGGCCTGCTCTCCCTGTTTTACATTTTTCCCATCATCTACGGGGTGCTGGGACGCATTTACACACCGGAGCTGGCGGCGGGAGGCGCGGATACCACCGTATTGCTGCTGCCGGGGCGGGTGTTCGACGGCGCTGCGGGAGACCTGCTTTCGGCGCTCGTGACGGCCGGCGCTTTTGCCGCGTTCCTGTCCACCACTTGCGGCCTGGTGGTGTCCCTGGCAGGCGTGCTGAGCCAGGAACTCTTCCGCGGCAGTGTCCGGGGGTTCCGGTTCTGTGCCGTGCTGGCCGCCGTCGTGCCGCTGGGGCTGGCGCTGCTGACCAGCTCGCAGGCCCTGGCCGGGAGCGTGGGCATGGTGTTTGCCTTTACGGCGTCCACTCTGTGCCCGCTACTGCTGCTGGGAATCTGGTGGCGCGGGCTGACTTCTCCGGGCGCGGTGGCCGGGATGGTGACCGGTGCCGTGCTGTGCGGCGGCTCGATGGTGGCCGGCGGCGCACTGGCGGCGGCCGGACAGCCGATTCCCGTGTGGCTGGAACAACCCGCCGCGTGGACAGTTCCGGCTGCGTTTGCGGTCACTGTTGGGCTTTCCCTGCTGCGGCCCGGCCTCGCTCCGGCGGGAGCCGCCAAGACCCTGGCCCGGCTGCACACGCCCGAACGGCGGCGCTGAGGAGGACCGGCCTCAGTCGACCGAAGCCATCACTTCCACAACACGGTCCAGGAACGCGTCCACCTGTGTTTCCTCATACCCCTGCTGGCCCTTGGCCTCCCGGAAGACGGCCCGGCGAACCGCGTCCACGCTCAGCGGCTGGTCATTCTCAAAATAGCCAAGCAGCTCGGTGCAGAGCGCATCAACATCATCAACGTTGTAGCTGGGCACGTTACGCTTGCCGGGACGGCGGAACCGCTCCCCGGGCTTGCGGTTTAGCCGGCCGCGGAGAACCGCGGAGATTCGCCCGATCTGGAGCAACCATGATTCCTCGCCCTTGGCCCGGACCAGCTGGTCCCGCTCACGCTGGGCGAATTCATCTTCAAGCCGGTCCAGGGCCGCGTCCACGGCCTGGGGCTCGTAGCCGCCCCTGGCCGGATCGAACGCTACGGACCGGACGTCCCGGCTGGAAATGATCTCGGCATGCACGCCGCCCGCGTCGTAGCCGCTCCGGGCCCGGGTCAGGAAGTCATCAACCTGCCGCGTGTTGTACCCGTACTCCCTGCGCCCTACGCGCGCAAAAGGAGCATCGGCCTGCCGAGCTTCATCCATGTTCTGCTGTTCCTCCGAGGTCATGCCGCTTGCCGGGACTGATGAAAAACCTGTGGTCATCTTACTTACGTTGGTGCCCGGCGGGTCCGGCTAGGCGCCGGGGACCAGCAGAACCGAGATCATGAAGACCATGGGAGAGGCAAAGACTATCGAGTCCAGCCTGTCCATGATGCCTCCGTGGCCGGGCAGCAGGTTGGACATGTCCTTGACGCCAAGCTCGCGCTTGATCATGGATTCGGAGAAGTCTCCGGCAGTCGCTGCGGAGACCGTGGCAACAGCCAGGACAAGGCCAAACCACCACGGCTGGTCCAGGAACACCAGGGCCGCAACAATGCCAACAATCGTGGCTCCGGCCGCAGAACCCGCAAATCCCTCCCAGGATTTCTTGGGGCTGATCTTGGGTGCCATCGGGTGTTTGCCGAAGAGTGCGCCCACCAGGTAACCGAAGGTGTCATTTGAAACCACCAGAAGCAGCAGGACGGCCACTCGGACCTGGCCGCCCGGCTCCCCCAGCAGGAGCATTGCAAAGCTGAGCAGGAAGGGCACCCACAGCACCACGAAGATTCCGGCCATGATGCTGCGTACGGCGTCCTCCGCCGAGTCGATGGTTCTCCATAGGAGGACGGCCACCACCGTGGCCACCAGCGCGAAAGCCAGCGACTCGCTGCCGCCGAAATACGCGGCAAGCGGCAGTGCCGCGGTTCCCGCCAGCACCGGCACCATCGGCACCTTGATGCCACGGACCGCCAGTGCGCGGCTGACTTCCCAGACGCCGACGCCGGCAAACACCGTGGCAATGGCCACGATCGCGAACGGGAAGAACAGCAGTCCTGCCAGGAGTGCACCCAGCAGGATGACCCCGACGGCGATCGCGGCCGGCAGGTTGCGGCCTGCCTTGGAGGGTTTGGCCGGAGGCTTCGGCGGTTTCGCGGATGCCCCCGGCACCGCGGTTGCCCGCTTGGAGGCCTTCGCCCGTTTGGGAGATCCGGTTCCGTCGGTAGCACTCATGTCCGTGGCCTTTGCTGCCGGGTCAGTCTCAAGGGACGCACCGCCAGCCCTGTTTGGAGGCTGGTCGTTGCTCATCAGACCTCGAGCAGCTCGGCTTCCTTGCGCTTGAGCAGATCATCGATCGCCTCGGTGTGGGCCTTGGTCAGTGCATCAAGATCCTTTTCGGCACGGGCGCCGTCATCCTCGCCGATCTCGCCGTCCTTGACCAGCCGGTCCAGTGCATCCTTGGCCTTGCGGCGGATGTTGCGGACCGAAACCTTGGCGTCCTCGCCCTTGGTCTTGACGATCTTGACGTACTCCTTGCGGCGGTCCTGCGTCAGCTCGGGCATGACAACCCGGATGACCTTGCCGTCATTGGAGGGGTTTGCGCCCACCTCGGAGTCGCTCAGCGCACGCTCAATGGCGCGGAGGGCTGAAACGTCGTACGGGGTGATCAGCAGGGTGCGGGCATCCGGCGTTCCAAAGGAAGCCAGCTGCTGCAGCTGCGTGGGTGAACCGTAGTAGTCCACGAGGACCTTGGAGAACAGCGCGGGCGTGGCGCGGCCGGTGCGGATCGTTGAAAAATCCTCCTTGGCTACCTCCACCGCCTTGTCCATTTTGTCGGTGGCTTCGGCCAGGGTTTCTTCGATCATGGTGTCTCCTAACACGCAAAAAATATCCACGCTGACGGTGGCTGGGCTCTCTTATTCATCCTAAGCCAAAAGCCCCGCGGTTCCCTGCACGGGCCTGCAAGGCGAAGCGGGCGGCCCCTTCGGCCGCGCCGTTCCAGGTCCCCCAGGGACACTCAGGCCACTGAGGGACCGGCGTCAGTCCGCTAGTTCGAAACGATGGTGCCGATCTTCTCGCCGCGGATGGCGCGGGTGACATTGCCTTCGCCTTCCATGCCGAAGACCACCATGTTCAGGTCGTTGTCCTTGCACATGGTCATAGCTGTCTGATCCATCACGCGGATGTCCTGGCGCAGCGCGTCGTCGTAGGTCAGGGTCTCGAGGCGCGTGGCGCTGGGATCCTTGTTGGGGTCGGCGGTGTAGACGCCGTCGACGCCGCTCTTGGCCATCAGGACCTCGTCTGCGTGCACTTCCAGGGCACGCTGGGCAGCCACGGTGTCCGTGGAGAAGTACGGCAGCCCCGCACCGGCGCCGAAGATCACTACGCGGCCCTTTTCGAGGTGCCGGATGGCGCGCCGCGGGATGTAGGCCTCAGCGACCTGGCCCATGGTGATGGCGCTCTGCACTCGTGTTTCCACGCCTGCCTGCTCCAGGAAGTCCTGCAGTGCCAGGCAGTTCATGACGGTGCCCAGCATGCCCATGTAGTCTGCGCGGGAACGGTCCATGCCGCTCTGGGAGAGCTCGGCTCCGCGGAAGAAGTTGCCGCCGCCCACCACAATGGCCACTTCCACTTCACCGACCGTTGCAGCAATCTGCTTGGCTACGGCACGCACTGTGTCAGGGTCGACGCCGAGTTTTCCGCCGCCGAAAACCTCTCCGGAGAGCTTGAGCAGAACGCGGCGTCGCGTCAAATCGGTGTCTTTCAGGACGTGGGCCATGGTGCCTCCCGGGGCATAGGAAAAGATTGTTGCAGAGGTGAAAAAGCGGTTTTGGGCAAACAAAAGGGGCGGCCACCTTGGTGGCTGCCCCTCCTGTTCATGATGACGTATCCGCCGGATCCAGAGCCTTGGAGGCTAGGCGCCTACGCGGAAACGGGCGAAACCGGACGGTGTGGTTCCGGCCTCTTCGAGAACCTTCGCCACCGTCTTCTTGGCGTCCTTGGCGAACGGCTGGTCCAGCAGGACGATTTCCTTGAAGAAACCGGTCAGGCGGCCTTCGACGATCTTGTTCAGCGCGGCTTCGGGCTTGCCCTCGGCGCGTGCCGTCTCGTCAGCGATGCGGCGCTCGTTCTCTACGGTTTCGGCGGGAACTTCGTCACGCGTCAGGTAGGTGGGAGCGTAGGCAGCGGTGTGCACGGCGATGTCGTGCGCAGCGGTCTTGGCTTCTTCGCTGTCGCCGTCAACGGCAAACAGAACGCCAACCTGGGCCGGCAGGTCCTTGGAGGTCTTGTGCAGGTAGGCGTCGACGGTCTTGCCTTCGATGCGTGCTACGCGGCGGACAACAACCTTCTCGCCGAGGATGGCGCCTTCCTCGACAACAACCTCGGACAGCGGCTTGCCGTCAACGTTGTAGGCGAGGAGGGTTTCGGCGTCGGCAGCAGCGGACTCAACAGCTGCGGCCAGAACCTTGTCAGCCAGTTCAATGAACTTGGCGGACTTTGCAACGAAGTCGGTCTCGCAGTTGAGCTCGATCATAACGCCCACAGTGCCGTCGATGACCTTGGCAGCAACCAGGCCCTCGGCAGTGGAACGGCCTTCGCGCTTGGTGGCGCCCTTCAGGCCCTTGATGCGGATGAGCTCCATGGCCTTTTCGGCGTCGCCGTTGGCCTCGTCGAGAGCCTTCTTCACATCCATCATGCCGGCGCCGGTGCGCTCGCGCAGAGCCTTGATATCAGCAGCGGTGTAATTCGCCATTTGGACTCCAGTCCTCCCGTTATAAGTTTTGGTGAGATTCCGCCAGAGCGGCTGGCCGGAAAATCCGGCCAGCCGCGCCAGCAGATACCCTGAGTCACCGCTGCCAGGCAGCGGTGACTCAGGGAACTTCTATTTACTTCTCTGTTGCGTCCGCGGCGGGGGCAGCAGCTTCGGCCGGAGCTTCAGCTTCTGCAGCCGGAGCTGCTTCAGCGGCAGCATCTGCAACCGGAGCTTCTTCAGCGGCGGGGGCAGCTGCGCCTTCGAGGAGTTCGCGCTCCCACTCAGCCAGCGGCTCAGCAGCAGCTTCCGTGTTGCCGGACTTGTTGTGGCGGGCGATCAGGCCCTCAGCAACGGCGTCGGCGATAACGCGGGTCAGCAGGTTGACGGAGCGGATGGCGTCGTCGTTGCCCGGGATCGGGAAGTCGACGTCATCGGGATCGCAGTTGCTGTCCAGGATGGCAACAACGGGGATGTTCAGCTTCTTGGCCTCGTCAATGGCGAGGTGTTCCTTCTGGGTATCAACGATCCAGACCACGGACGGAGCCTTGGTCAGGTTGCGGATGCCGCCGAGGTTGGTCTGCAGCTTGGTGAGCTCGCGCTTCAGCAGCAGCAGTTCCTTCTTGGTGTGGCCGGAACCGGCAACATCGTCGAAGTCGATCTCTTCGAGTTCCTTCAGACGCTGGATGCGCTTGGCAACGGTCTGGAAGTTGGTGAGCATACCGCCGAGCCAACGCTGGTTCACGTACGGCTGGCCAACACGGGTGGCCTGCTCGGCGATGGCTTCCTGAGCCTGCTTCTTGGTACCGACGAACAGTACGGTTCCGCCGTGGGCCACGGTAGCCTTGACGAACTCGTAGGCGCGGTCGATGTAGGACAGCGACTGCTGCAGGTCGATGATGTAGATGCCGTTGCGCTCGGTGAAGATGAAACGCTTCATCTTCGGGTTCCAGCGACGGGTCTGGTGTCCAAAGTGGACGCCGCTGTCGAGCAGCTGGCGCATTGTAACGACGGGCATGTCGTCACTCCTTCCGGCAGCAGTAGGCGTGCCGAAGCACATGGATCCTGCTGCCAATTGACGGTTGATAGCTGTACGCCCGGGCGGGCGAAGCTCCTGGTGCCCATCAGCTGAATCAGCGTGTCTTTCCTGCCGGCTTACCGGACCGATGGAAAGGCACCCGCGGCTTCCCGGGAGAAGGACGCGGATAATTGGGGCACGCGTAGTCAGTTTCCGGCGCCGAAAACCGCCTGCGCTTCGGTGAAACGCACGTCGGCCTTCCCCCTGCGGGCAGGGAACATGGCACAGCAAACTGCTTCGTCAACTATACACCAGCCGCCGACGGCTTTTGTCCTCCACCGGGGGCGCGGCGGGCGGCGGCGGGGCAGGGTTTTCCACGGCCCGCGCGGAACCGCCGACGACGGCGGGCCGGCGCCGCACGATGAGCCATGGACATCTTTCCAAGCCCGCCCCGATCCCCGGGGACATTCTCTTCCCGCCGCCCGGCCCCGGCTGCACTCCACGCCGCCGTGGCCGCTGTGCTCTTTGCCGCGCTGCTTACCGCCGTGCTCACCGTACTGCCCGGCGGCGGTGCCGCGCCGGCTTCCGGTGCTCCGGCGCCGCTCCGGCTTGCCGCGCAGCCCGCGTCCGCCTACGAGCCGTCATGGAGCTGGCCGCTCTCCCCCGACCCAAAGGTGCTGCGGTCATTCAAGGCCCCGCCGCAGCGTTGGCTGACCGGCCACCGTGGAGTTGACCTTGCCGCGCAGCCGGGGGTGCCCGTCCTCAGCCCTGACCAAGGAACAGTCGTGTTTGCCGGGTGGGTGGTCAACCGTCCAGTCATTACCGTTGATCTGGGCGACGGTCTGCTCTCGAGTTTTGAACCTGTCGACGCGGCGAAGGCCACGGGCGACAGGGTGGCCGAAGGTGAAACCATCGGCGTTGTTGCCGCACCGCCGGCCGCCTCCCACTGCGCGGACTCCTGCCTCCACTGGGGCGTCCGGCTGCGCGGCGAATACGTCAATCCGCTGCAGTTCGTGACGGACCGCAGGCCGTCCATCCTGCTGCCCCTGCGCGGCAGCAGCGGAAGCGCCGGCAACAGATAGAGCCCGTTCGGAGCGGCTAAAGACGTGCGGCCAGCCCCTGAAAGGGACTGGCCGCACACCGGCAGAACTGCTTAGACGAAGGCAGCCACGCCGGTGATGGCACGGCCGGTTACGAGGGTGTTGATCTCGTACGTTCCCTCATAGGAGTAGATTGCCTCGGCGTCGGCGAAAATCTTCGCCATGCCGTAATCGGTGACAATGCCGTTGCCGCCCAGGATGCTGCGGCCCAGGGCCACGGACTCGCGCATGCGGGCCGTGGTGAAAGCCTTGGCCAGGGCGGACTGCTCGTCCTTGGCCCGGCCAAGGTCTTCGAGCTGGGCGAGGCGGACCATCATGCCCATCGAGCTGACGGTATTGCCCAGGATCTTGACGAGCTGCTCCTGCACCAGCTGGAAGGATGCCAGCGGCTTGCCGAACTGCTGGCGCTCCACGGCGTACTTGCGGGCCACATCGAAGGCGGCCATCTGCTGTCCCACTGCCTGCCAGGCAACAGCGAGCCGGGTGACCTTGAGGACCTTGTTGGTGTCCCGGAAGCTGTTGGCACCCTTGAGGTGGAACTCATCGCTGACCACCACGTTGTCCAGGACAATATCTGCGTTCTGCACTGTGCGCAGGGCGATCTTGTTCTCGATCTTCGTGGCGCTGTAGCCCTCGGTCTTGGTGTCCACAAGGAAACCCTTGACCTGGTTGTCCGCGAGGTCGCGGGCATAGATGACCACCCAGTCGGAGAAAGTGGCGTTGCCGATCCAGCGCTTTTCGCCGTTCAGGATCCAGTTGTCGCCGTCCCGGCGGGCAGTGGTGCGGGTTCCGCCGGCCACATCGGAGCCGCCCAGGGGTTCGGTCAGGCCGAAGGCGCCGATTTTCTTCATGGAGTAGATATCCGGCAGCCAGGCTGCCTTCTGCTCCTCCGAGGCCAGTGCTTCGATGGATCCGGTGAACAGGCCGTCGTGCACACCCAAGAAAGTTGCAAAGGAGGTGTCCGCGCGGGTGAACTCGGCGTGGCAGAGACCGGCAAAAAGGTTGGAGTGGCCCTGGCGGTAGACCGGGCTCATGACGTCCAGTTCCGCAATCTTCGGGATCATGTGGTGCGGGAATTCCCCGGCGTTCCACCAGTCAGCGGCGTGCGGGGTGACTTCGGCCTTCAGCCAGGCACGGACTTCGTGGAGCCGGTCCCGTTCCTTGTCGGAGAGCAGATCCTCAAATGCGTAGAAGTCGCCGTCCGCGTACGGGAGATTGTTGGCGTCGATGGTTGCCATGGAGAAATATCCTTCGCTGCTGATCATCAGTGATCCGGGGCCGTAAGGCCGGGTTCCACCATGTTACCCACGAGTAACATGATGTACAACACGCTGCAGCCAGTCCCTCCGGCTGCAAAAAAGCCGCGGCACGAAGTATTCGTACCGCGGCTTTTCCCTGCGTAGGGCTGGTGGGGCTTGAACCCACGACCCACGGATTATGAGTCCGCTGCTCTGACCAGCTGAGCTACAGCCCCCGGGATCCCCTCGGGGCGCATCTGCCCCAACGGGGCAATAGAGCCATCCTAGTGGCACCTCCGGCCGTCCCACCAATCCGGGATTCCCCGGCAGGGAACTAGATGCTTCCCTGCGCCACCGGGCGTCCGTAGTAGAGATCCTCAAACGTATCCAGCGTGGCGTCCAAGCTGTGCCGGTCCACCATGGACCGGCTGTGTGCGCCCATTGCTGCCCGCTCTGCCGGATCCAGCTCCAGGATGGAGGTCAGCCGTTCGCTGAGCTCATCGCTGTTGCCGGGCTGGAACAGATATCCGTTCCGGCCTGCGTCCACCAGATGAGGCAGGGCCATGGCATCGGCCAGCAGCACCGGGGTGGACGCGGACATGGCTTCCAGCGTTACCAGGGACTGCAGCTCGGCGGTGCCGGGCATGACAAAGACATCCGCCCGCTGATAGGCCCGCCGCAGTTCCTCGTCGGAGACCAATCCGCGGAAGACGACGCGGCCTTCCAGCCCCAGCCGTTTCACCTGCGCCTGCAAACTGCCCTTGACTTCGCCTCCGCCGATGATTTCGGCGTGCACCTGCAGATGCGCCGGAGCCTTGGCCACTGCGTCGATCAGCACGTCCACATGCTTTTCCTCGGCCAGCCGGCCCACAAACAGGACCATGGGATGTTCGTGCGGCTCGATCGTCTCGCCCGGCTGCAGCTCGTAGACCGACGCGTCGATGCCGTTGGAGAGGGGCAGCACGTCCGGCAGGAAGGCATGGGCATGCATGGCCTTGGCTGCCAGCGGTGTGGGGGTTGTGACGGCAGCCGCCCGGCCCATGATCTTGCCCATGTCCTTCCACGAATTCTTGGCGATAATGTTCTTCAGCCAACGGGGGAACGGCAGGAACGGGTCAAGGTTGGCGGGCATGAAGTGGTTGGTGGCAATGACGCGGATACCGCGCTTTTCCGCCTCGTAGAGGGTGTACTCCCCCACCATGTAATGGCATTGGATGTGCACGACGTCGGGCTGGACCCGATCGAAGAGGAGACTGATTTCCTTCTTGATTTCCCACGGCAGGCAGATGCGCCAGTACTCATGGGTGGGGACCCCGTGGGACCGGAGCCGGTGCACGGGCCAGTCTCCGTCCAGGTCCGAGCGGCTTCCGCCGTCAACGTCGTTGGGGGCCAGGACATGGACCTCGTGGCCGCGCCCGTTCAGCCCGCGGGCGAGGCGGTAGCCAAACTGGGCAGCACCGTTCAGGTGCGGCGGATAGGTGTCGCACGCTATGAGGATGGTCAGCGGTTTGTCGGCCGATGTGTCGTCGGTCACTGGGAGTCCCTCTTTTGGTCTTTCGAAGTTTTTGCGGCGCCCTGCTTTTGCCGGCGCCGTGCCTCTGCCCTGCGTTGGATCACGTCGGGGTGATATCGGGAGAGGGCAACGACCCCCACGATAGCAATCAAAGCTGCGACTCCCATGGCAACGGCAGCCACGGCAGGCACATCCGGCACCAGCTCGTTCAGGACGCCGATCCCGATGGCAATGCCCACCATGGGGTCGATGACGGTCAGGCCTGCGATAACGAGGTCCGGGGGTCCGCTGGAATAGGCGCTCTGGACGAACCAGGCCCCGAGACCGCCGGCTACCGCGATGCCGAGGAGGGTGTACCAGGGCACGTTGAGCAGGAACCGGCCATTGGGATTGAGCAGGTCGCCTGCAATGACTTTGGTCAGCACTGCAACGAACCCAAAGAGGACTCCCGCTCCCAGGATGAACCCGATGGCGCCGATGCGCCGGCCAAAGAGAGCGTTGATAGTGCCGAAAAACACCACGACCACCGCGAGGATCAGCACAATGGTGAGCTCCTGGGCGGGCCGGACCTCCGGCTCGTTCCGGGTCACGCCGACGGCGAGGGAAACGAACAGGGCGCTTCCCACTACACACGCCACAATGGACGCCACGGTGATCCGGTTCATCCGCAACCCCTGGTCACGCGAGTTGACCACAGTGGTGATGACCAGGGCGATGGATCCGATGGGCTGGACTACTGTCAGCGGTGCCAGTGTCAGCGCCGTGACGTTCAGTGCGGTGCCGACCCCCAGCAGGAACAGTCCCAGCAGCCAGCGCGGATTGCGCAGCAGACGAAGGAACCGGGACGAGTTAAGCTCCAGCCCGCCGGTGTTGGCGCTGACCGCGCTTCCCTGGCGCTGGGCACCGAAGGCCAGGAATACGGCGCTTGCCAGAGCACAGGCAATGGCTATTCCAACCATCAGCCGACCGCGCTGCGTTCCCGGGCAAACTTGGTCCGGGAAGCCTGCAGGTAGCCTGCCGCTGCGAGGACATGGCCCGCGCAGCCCAGTGCCAGCACTATGGTTCCGACGGCGGACAGCCAGCCGAAATCAAACCCGGGCACCCGCTGGAGCAGGAGCAGCGGGGCTCCCAGCAGCAACAGTGCGGTGCGGATCTTGCCGATGGTGCTGACCGGAAGATCGGGGCTGCCGCGGAACAGCAGCAGCGAGGTGAGGATCAGGACGGCGTCGGGAATCACGATGCAGAGGACCAGCCACGCCGGGGCAATGCCCTCCACCACAAACGTGGCGGCAACAATGATCAGGGCCAGGCGGTCCGCCACGGCATCAAGCCACTTGCCCGCCTTGGACACCTGTCCCAGCCGGCGGGCCAGGTAGCCGTCCACCCAGTCGGTGGAGCCGACCGCCACCAGTGTCAGAAACGCCGGGCCGTAGGCTTCACGGACCGTCAGCCAAACGAACAGCGGCACTCCGAGAAAACGAAGGGCCGTGACCAGGTTGGGAACGGTCCGGAAGGTGTCCAGTTCCGTTGTTTCACGGTCCGGACGCGTTCCTGCACCGATCAACCTGATCACGGCCCACTCCCCTTGTCAGCGATGATGGGACTTATTTTTGGGCGAGCCTGCGCATCATGATGACCATGGCCAGCAGGGAAGCGGCAAGCACGGTCAGCGGCTGCCAGCGTTCCTTGATCAGCGCCATGATGTCATCGCTGCCGGAGGCTCCGCCCTGGGATCCGTCCTTGCGGTGCTGGGCAGCGCGGCGGGCCTTGAGTTCCTTGATCTGTTCCTTGACGTCGGCTTTTTCTCCAAGGCCGTCGCGGACAGCTGCCATGTGCTCGCGGCGCTGGCGGGTACGGGTACGCAGTTCCTCGGGGGTGGGCGGCTTGGGGCCGTCCTCTTCCTGGTCCTTCTTCTTGTCCTTGTCCTTGTCCTTGGGTGCCTTCGGCTTCTTCTCCAGGGTGGCGGGATCGAAGCTGCGGCCTTCCTTCAGGACTCCAAGGTCATAGCGCAGCCCGTGGATTGCTTCTTCGGGCAGCAGCGGCAGGGACTTCTTGAACCGGCTGTAGCCGATGAATCCCCCCACAGCGGCAATGATCAGGAACAACAGGGCCACCAGCAGGGCGGCAAGCCAGCCGGGCATAACCGTTCCCAGCCCAAGGATGGCGGCAACAATCAAGGCGATGGCCAGGGCGGCGACAAAGAGCATCGCCACCACCATGAACGCCGCGGCAATGCCGGCCTTCATGCCCTTCTGTTTCATCTCGGCCGCAGCCAGGCCAAGTTCGTCATTCAGTTGGCGGGGGGTCAGCCGGGCCATCACCTTTGCCAACCCGACCAGTGAGGAATTCCCCGTGGCCCTTCGTGTGCTAGCGGAGCGATTCATGCGCCCTGCCTCCGTCTCCTGATTAATCTTCGCCGTTGCCATTATCCAAAATTACCATTCTCCTCAGCTTTCACATTGTGAACAGGGCGGCACCGGCCTACGTGGTTTCCAGCCCTTCGCGGTCTTCAAGCTCACGGCCGGAGAATTCGGGCAGCTTTGTCTTGACGAACCAGAAGGAAATAACGGCGAAGATGGTGAAGATCGCGTACATGATCCAGACCCCGAAGTTGTCGCTCACCCAGGGGAAGGACAGGGTCACGATGAAGTTGAAGATCCAGTTGACCATGGCGCCCAGGCCCAGGGCGAGGGACCGGATGTTATTGGGGAACACTTCGCCCAAGGTGACCCACATAACCGGTCCCCAGGTGGCGGCGAAGAATATGACGAAGAGGTTTGCGCCGACCAGCGCAACCGGACCCCATATGCCGGGCAGTGCCACGTTGTCGCCCATGCCCTCCGCCTGCGAGAAGGAAAGGGTGGCCATCAGCAGGCCCACGAACATTCCCGCCGAACCGACCATCAGCAGCTTGCGGCGGCCGATCCTGTCCACGAAGGCAATGGCCACGATGGTCATGACCACGTTGATGATCGAGGTGATCACCGAGGTCGTGAAGGAATCGCTCTCACTGAAGCCCACGGACCGCCACAGGGTGGTGGAGTAGTAGAAGATGGCGTTGATGCCCACGAGCTGCTGGAACGCGGCGATGGCCATGCCCACCCAGAGAATGGGCTGGAGACCAAACTTCGGGCCGCGCAGGTCCCGGAAGGTGGGCTGCTTGTTGTTGAAGCTGTCCCTGATCTGGCGGATCTTCAGGTCCGTGTCCGTCACGCCGGACACTGAGCGGAGCACTTTGGCTGCGTCCTCATCCCGGTTGGCTCGGACGAGGTACTGCGGAGATTCTGGAATGGTCAGCGCCAGGATGCCGTAGACGAGGGCGGGAACAACGCCCACCAGCAGCATCCAGCGCCAGGCGGCAAGCCCCCACCACAGCTGCCCCATGGCACTGCCGGCGGAATCCGCGAGGAAAGCATCAGAGAGCAGCGCTGCGAAGATGCCCAGGGTAATGGCGAGCTGCTGGACGGAGCCAAGGGCGCCGCGCCATTTGCTCGGAGCAACCTCGGCGATGTATCCCGGTGCAATGACGGAAGCGGTACCGATGGCCAGACCGCCCACGAGGCGCCACCACATCAGGTCCCACTCGCTGAAGGCATAGGCGGAACCGATGGAGTTGGCGGCAAACAGGACTGCGGCACCGACCATCACTTTCTTCCGGCCCAGCCGGTCTGCAAGCTGACCGGCAAACCAGGCTCCGACGGCACAGCCCAAAAGCGTAATGGCGACCGTGAACCCCAGGATCCCGGGACTGAGCGTGAATTCTTCGCCAATAGCATCAACGGCACCGTTGATGACCGCGGTGTCGAACCCGAACAGCAGGCCGCCCACAGCTGCCGCCACAGTGACGGCAATCACCTTGAAGGGATGGGCCACCTTCTCTGATTCGCCCGGATTAGGCTTTGGCTGGCTTGCGCCCATGGAAGGTTCCTCTGTCTCTCGTGTGGTTGTGAATAAAATTTCCGACCCAAACCTAGCAATCCTACGCATAACCCTAGGCACGTTGGGCTGGCGTGGGAACACGCAAGGTCCAATGGAACCGTGTCAGTGCGGCGAGAGTTTGGAGTCGTCGATGTCCTTCCCGGAGAACTCGGGCAGCTTCTGCCGGACAAACCAGAATGAGATGAAGGCAAAGAAAGTAAAGGCGGCATAGGCCGCTGCGGGCCCGAGATTGGAATTAACCCAGGGAAACGCCAGCGTAATGGCGAAGTTGAAAATCCAGTTCACCATGGCGCCGATGCTCAGCCCGATCGAGCGGATGGTTGTGGGGAACATCTCCCCCAGCGTCACCCACATCACCGGCCCCCAGGACGCGCCGTAGAAAATCACGAACAGATTTGCACCAACCAGCGCCACGGCACCCCAGGGTGCCGGAAGCGAAACGTTGTCTCCGGTGCCGGTGGCTTGGAAAAAGGACACGGCGGTGGCCAGCAAACCAACCGTCATGCCAATGGAACCGGTCAGCAGCAGCTTTCGACGCCCGATCCGGTCGATAAAGGCAATGGCAACCAGGGTGGTCAGGACGTTGATAACGGCGGTAATAACCGACGTCGTAAAGGAATCCGAGGCGCTGAAGCCAACGGATTCCCAGAGCGTGGTGGAGTAATAGAAAATGACGTTGATGCCCACGAGCTGCTGAAGCGCCGCAATAGCCATACCTATCCACAAAATTGGCTGCAGACCCAGCGCAGGGCCCCGCAGGGCCCGGTAGCTCCCGGCGGATTCCGAAAAGCTCTGCTGGATTTCGGTCATCTTTGAATCCGTGTCTTCCACACCGCTGATGGTGGACAGGATTTTGGCTGCCTTGGCCCGCTGGTTCTTGCGGACCAGGTAGTACGGCGATTCAGGGATGACCAGTGCCAGGATCCCATACACGACGGCGGGAACCACTCCCACCAGCAGCATCCACCGCCATGCTTCAAGACCCAGCCAGTGCACGGCGAGGGCGCCGCCGTCGCCGGCCAGGACGGCATCCGAGAGGAGCGCGCCGAAAATGCCCAGCGTAATGGCCAGCTGCTGCACCGAGCCCAGCGCGCCGCGCCAGCGGGAGGGCGCTATTTCGCCGATGTAGGCCGGGGCAATCACCGACGCGGCACCGATGGCCAGACCGCCCACAAAGCGCCAGATGATCAGCTCGACGTCGCTCTGAGCCAGTGCGGAGCCCAGCGAGTTGGCGGCAAAAACGATGCCGGAGATCACCATCACTGCGCGCCGGCCCCAGCGGTCCGCGAGACTGCCCGCAAACCAGGCCCCCACCGCGGAGCCGAGCAGAGCGATGGCAACCGTAAACCCGAGGAGCCCGGACCCCAGCCCGAACGTGTCGCCGATCGCGTTCACCGCACCGTTGATGGCGGCACTGTCGAAGCCGAAGAGGAGTCCGCCTACAGCTGCGGCTCCGGTGGCCAGCAGGACACGCCCGGTGTGGATGCGTTCGGGGCCGCCGTCTTGTGCCCGTGCCTGATTGCTCGCCATGGCCGCTCCTAGGGTTTGGGGCGCCAGGCGGCCGGCAGGGCTCGCCGGAGAATCTCCATGGTGCCGCGTTGCCTAAAACTCTACGGCCGCAGGGTGGACGGACAGCAGGGCAGAACGCGATTTCGGGGCCAAAAAGCACCACCAGGCCGCCGGCTTGCCGGTACGGGGTGCGCGGAGCACAGCCTCCTCGGCCGGCACCAGAGGATAAGGGGCCCCGCGCATAAAAACGGCCCCCTGCAGGGCATGTTCTGCCTTACAGGGGGCCTCTTGCTCCTCCGACTGGACTTGAACCAGTAACCCTTCGATTAACAGTCGAATGCTCTGCCAATTGAGCTACGGAGGAAAGCGCGAGTTCTACTATACAGGGTTTTGGAGGGTGCTTATACACATTGCAATGTGTTCTGCCTCTCATCCTCCGCGGCTTCGGAACTGATCCACGAAGCGTTGGGACGCTCACCTTTATCAAGAATCCTATAGGAAATGCAACCCTCGGCGGGAGTTCCCGTAACGGCAGCAGCATTACCCTTGACCCCGCCGCGAAACGTTCTTACCGTGGCCCGCCCGGCGCTTTCTTGATTCTCCCCGTAGCGGCGCCGGATCCCTGCCATTTATTGGCCGCTTTGCACTCAAAGGAGAGTCATGAAGGTTCCGCGTTTATTAACCGCTCTGGCTGTAACCTCGGCGCTGCTGCTGCCGGCGGTTCCGGCGCTTGCCGTGCAGCCGGAGGAAAAACGTCCTCCGGGCCAGTCCAAACAGGACACGCTGCGCCGGGCAGCCCCGAAAGACTTCAAGATTGGTTCCGCCGTTGCGGGTGGAGGCCATCATGAGGCCCAGGACTACCCCGATCCTTTTACGTTCGATAAGGAATACCGCCGGCAGCTGGCCGCCGAGTTCAATTCGGTGTCACCGGAGAACCAGTCGAAGTGGGAATTCATCCACCCGGAAAAGGATGTCTACCGCTTCACGGAAATGGACGCCATTGTCCGCTCCGCCCAAAAAAACAAGCAGGTGGTGCGCGGCCACACCCTCTTTTGGCACAGCCAGAATCCTCAGTGGCTGGAGCAGGGAAACTTCTCCAAGGAAGAACTGCGCGGAATCCTCAAGGACCACGTCCAGACTGTAGTGGGCAGGTACGCCGGCAAAATCCAGCAGTGGGACGTCGCCAACGAAATCTTTAATGATGACGGAACCCTGCGCGCCACCGAGAACATTTGGCTTCGTGAACTGGGCCCGGACATCATTGCCGACGTTTTCCGCTGGGCGCACGAGGCCGACCCCAAGGCCAAGCTGTTCTTCAATGATTTCGGCGTTGAGGACATTAATGCCAAGAGTGATGCCTACCTCGAACTCATCCCCCGGCTTCAGGCACAGGGCGTGCAGGTTGACGGGTTTGCCATCCAGGGCCATCTGAGCACCCGCTACGGTTTCCCTTCAGGGCTGCAGGCCAACCTGCAGCGCTTTGACGACCTGGGGCTGGAAACCGCCATTACGGAAATAGACGTCCGCATGGATATTGCAGCCGGCACGGAGCCGACGGCCGAGCAGCTTGAGCAGCAGGCGGACTACTACCAGCGCGCCCTTGAGGCCTGCCTGTCCGTTGCAGACTGCAATTCGTTCACCATTTGGGGCTTCACGGACAAGTACTCGTGGGTTCCGGTCTTCTTTGCCGGCGAGGGCGAGGCGACAGTCATGGAGGAAGACTTCACGCGCAAGCCTGCCTACTTTGCCCTGCGGGAGACACTGAAGCGTCCGGTGCCGAAGCCCGACGACGGCGGCCCGTCCCAGCCAACCCCGGATCCTGCCTTCATCCCCGGCGGCGCCGCCAACCCGACAGCGACGCCGATCGCAGCATCCCGCGGCACCGGCAACTCCGTGGCGCTCACCTTCGATGACGGGCCCAAGCCCGGCGAAACCACAGCTGTCCTCGATTTCCTCAAGGACAAGGGCATCACCGCCACCTTCTGCGTCATCGGAGCGAACATCCAGGCCCCCGGCGGAGCCGAGCTGGTGAAGCGCATGGTCGAGGAGGGCCACACGCTGTGCAACCACGGCACCACGTATGCGGACATGGGTTCGTGGACCCAGGAACAGATTAAGGCCGACCTGGTGGAAAACCTCCGCATCATCCGTGAAGCCGCCGGCACGCCTGATCTGCAGGTCCCCTATTTCCGGGCACCGAACGGAAGCTGGGGAGTCACGGGCGAAGTAGCCGCAGCGCTTGGTATGCAGCCGCTGGGCCTGGGCAATGTCATCTTTGACTGGGACGGCAATGACCTCAGCGAAGCCACCCTCACGGCAAACCTCCGTGCCGCGTTCACCCCCGGCGCGGTGGTGCTGGCGCACGTCGGCGGCGGTGACCGGACCAACACAGTGAAGGCAGTTACGACGGTCGTGACCGAAAAGCTCGCCCAGGGGTGGACGTTCGCCCTTCCGCAGGGCGGTGCCCCGGAGGAACCTTCCGGCGGTGTGTCCTCGGACTTCGAGACCGGAACCGACGGCTGGACCGCGCGCGGGGACTCAGTGGCGGTCAACCTCAGCTCCGACGCCCGCACCGGATCCGGAAGCCTGCTGGTCACGAACCGGACCCAGGACTGGCACGGTGCCGCACTCGACGTCACGGGCGCCCTACCGGTCGGCTCGGCCGTAAAGATGTCCGTCTGGGCCAAGCTCGCCCCCGGGCAGCAGCCGGCGGCACTGAAAATGTCCGTTCAGCGGGACAACGGCGGCGGGAGTGCCTATGAAGGCGTTGCCGGAGCCGGGGCTTCGGTCACCGCCGACGGCTGGACCGAACTTGCCGGGACTTACACCCTCGGCGCAGCAGCGGACAAAGCCCAGGTGTACATCGAAGGAGCTGTCGGCGTGGATTTCCTGCTCGATGACTTCAGCCTCGCCGCATTTGTTGAGCCTCCCCTTCAGGAGGACATACCCGGGTTGAAAGATGTCCTTGGCCTGCAGGGCATCGAGCACGTGGGAGCAGCGATCGACGCACGCGAGACAGCGGGCACCGCAGCGGACCTCCTGCGGAAACACTTCAATGCTTTCACCCCCGAGAACGCCGGCAAGCCCGAGAGCGTGCAGCCGGTGGAGGGTCAGTTCACCTTTACCCAGCTGGACCAGTTGCTGGACTTCGCTGACGCTAACAATGTCAAAGTGTACGGGCATGTGCTGGTCTGGCATTCCCAAACCCCTGAGTGGTTCTTCAAGGACGGGACCCGTGACCTGACCAACAGCCGGTCCGACCGGGCGCTGCTGAGAGCACGCATGGAGGCACATATCAAGGGCATCGCAGATCACATCAATGCCCGCTACCCGGACGGGGACAGCCCCATCTGGGCCTGGGACGTTGTCAACGAGACCATTGCGGACGGTGACACGGCCAACCCGCACGACATGCGGGACAGCCGCTGGTTCCAGGTCCTCGGTGAGCGTTTTGTCGATGATGCCTTCCGTCTCGCGGACAAGTACTTCCCGGAGGCAAAGCTCTTCATCAACGACTACAACACCGAGATGCCCCAGAAACGGGCCGACTATCTCGAGCTGATTCGTGCCCTGGAAGCCCGGGGCGTACCGATCGACGGCGTGGGCCACCAGGCGCACGTCGACGTCGCACGTCCGGTGCAGTGGCTCGAGGACTCGATCAAGGCCGTTGAGAAGGTCAATCCTGACCTGATGCAGGCGATCACTGAGCTCGACGTGAACGCGTCCACCGAGAATCAGGGCGCGGACGTGGACGGTGCCCCGGTGGATCCGTACCAGCCGGCATTCCGGAACGACGGGGACGCCGCCGCGGAAGTCGGATACTACTACCGCGACTTGTTCGCCATGCTGCGCAAGCACAGTTCGGCTATTGATTCGGTGACGGTCTGGGGCACCAGCAACGCCCGCACCTGGCTGCGGACCTGGCCGATGGCCCGCCCCTGGGAGCAGCCGCTTCCGTTCGACGATGATCTGCAGGCTGCGCCGGCCTACTGGGGAATCGTGGATCCCGCGAAACTGCCGGCCCGGCCCGCCGACGTGCTGGCACCCCGCATCGCCGATCAGCCGGACGTGGTGGCCTTTTCAAAGCGCGCCGGCCGTGTGAAGGTGGCGTACCCGTTGCCCTCGGCGATCGACACCCTCGACGGCAAAGTGCCGGTGGACTGTTCCCCGCGCCGCGGCAGCACCTTTGCCGTGGGGACCACTACGGTCACCTGCACGGCCACGGATACCGCCGGAAACACAAGGACCAGCAGCTTCGACGTGGTGGTGAAGAAGCACCGGCACCACGAAAGGCACTGACCGCCGCATCACCCGCATGAAAAAATGAGGCCCGAACCGGTATCCCCGGTTCGGGCCTCATTCATTTGCTCCTCCGACTGGACTTGAACCAGTAACCCTTCGATTAACAGTCGAATGCTCTGCCAATTGAGCTACGGAGGAAAGCGCGTGTCCTACTCTACAGAGGTTTTGCGGGGAAGCGAAATCGGAACGAAGAACGGACCGTTACTGGTCTCCGCGCAGGGCGCGGCGCTGCATTTCCAGCTCCATCAGCTCACGGTTCAGCTGATGGAACAGGGCCGGATCCGCGGACGGATCCAGCCGCTGCAGCTGGCCCAGCTTCTCAGCCTTCAAATGCGTGACCTGAAGTTCAAAGAGCCGGTTGAGGATATCCCGGCAGTACCGCTGGAGGGCATCGTTGTCCCGTGCATGCAGCGGAGTCACGGCGAGCTCGCTGACGAAGTCCCGCAGAGTGTCCGGCAGCTCCTGGCGGACCTGTTCCACCCACTGCGCCGGTGCGGTGCCCGCATGGCCGGCCGCAATGATGGCGTTGTGCACCGCCAGGTAAGCCGGAACCGAGAACCGGGCAGCCTTGAAACGCTCCCACTGCCCCTCGTCCAGCAGGCCCGGCTGCTGCAGGGCAACCTCGAGCGCCTGGCGTTCCATTCGCGCGGCGGGGTCCCGGGGATCGGGGCGGAGGAACGCGGGCTCTTCCAGCACGGGTTCCGGCACCGGCTGGACGTAGCCGCCGCGGTTTTCCTGCTGGGAACCGCCGCGGTTTTCCTGCTGGTAGCTGCCCTGCCGCCCCTGCTGCGAGCCCCGGACGTCACGGGATTCGCGCTGGGAGCCGCGGGCGTCGTCGTGCCCCTGGAAGGACGGTGCGGACTTTCCGTGCGTGCCGCCCTCCCGCAGCCGCTTGGCGGCCGCGGCAACGGCGCGGGTGACGTCGTCGACGTCGGTCCCCAGCCATCCGGCGAGCTCGCGGGCATACGCCGGGCGCATGGCGGGATCGCGGATTTCGGCCACCACCGGTGCCGCGGCACGCAGCGCCTGGACCCGGCCTTCCACGGTGTTGAGGTCAAACTTGCGCAGAGTGGAGCGGATCGAGAACTCAAACAATGGACGCCGGGATCGGATGAGCTCAGCGACGGCGGTGTCCCCCTGTTTCTGCCGGATGTCGCACGGGTCCATGCCGTCCGGATCCACGGCAACATACGTTTGCGCCGTGAAGCGCTGGTCCAGGTCGAACGCACGCAGCGCTGCCTTCTGGCCGGCGGCATCACCGTCGAAGGTGAAGATCACCTCTCCCCCGGTGCCGTCATCGGACAGCAGCCGCCGGGCAATCTTGACGTGGTCCTCACCAAAGGCGGTGCCGCAGGTGGCGACGGCGGTGGTGATGCCGGCAAGGTGGCAGGCCATCACGTCCGTGTAGCCTTCGACGACGACGATCTGCCGGTCCTTGGCGATGGACCGCTTGGCCAGGTCAATGCCGTAGAGGACCTGGGATTTCTTGTAGAGGGCGGTCTCCGGGGTATTGAGGTATTTGGGCCCCTGGTCATCCTCGTAGAGCTTGCGTGCGCCGAACCCGATCACTGCTCCGGTCAGGTCGCGGATGGGCCAGATCAACCGGCCGCGGAAGCGGTCATAGAAGCGGGAGGCGTCCGACCCGGTGGAAAACATGCCGGTGCCGGCCAGCTCATCACGGGTGAACCCCTTGTCGGTGAGGTGCTTGAGCAGCGAGTCCCAGCCCTGCGGCGCGTAGCCCACGCCAAAGTGGGCTGCAGCGGCGGGGTCGAAGCCGCGCTCCTGCAGGAAGTCCCGGGCTGCTTGGGCGCCCGGAGTGCGCAGCTGTGCGGCGAAGAATTCCGCAGCGATCTTATGGGCATCCAGCAGCCGCTGGCGCTTGCCGACGTCTTCGCGGCGGGGGCCCGTTCCGCCGTCTTCATAGTGCAGTTCATAGCCGAGCCGGGCCGCGAGCTTCTCCACCGTCTCCGAAAACGTCCCGTGGTCCATCTTCTGGACAAAGGAAATGACGTCGCCGCTCTCGCCGCAGCCAAAGCAGTGGTAGCTGCCCACCTGGGGCCGGACGTGGAAGGACGGCGAGCGCTCGTCGTGGAAGGGGCACAGGCCCTTGTAGGAACCGATGCCGGCGGACTTGAGAGTCACATAACCGTCAATCACGGCCTTGATGTCGGTGCGGGATCGTACTTCATCAATGTCTTCGCGTTTAATCAGGCCGGCCATGACCCCAGTCTAATCTTCCTGTCCTAACCACCGGAGCTGGTGACCCGCGGCACGCCCAGAGATCCGGTGCAGAAAGGTTCCGCACAGAGAGGATCCCGCACAGCCACCGGCCGCGCGGGATCCTCTCTGACTGCTACTGCGGATTACTGCTGATGACTGCTGTCATCCTCCGCACGGTTTGCCCTGCGGCGGCTGGCCGCCATTGCGAGGCCACCGGCCAGCAGCAGCCCGGCTCCAGCGGCAAGGAAGCCGACGGTTCCGTTGGCACCGGTGGAGGGCAGATCCGGGCGGGCTGGTTTGACCGGAGCCGGGGTCGGCTTCGGCGTCGGAGCAATCACCGGACTGTAGGTGTTGGTCACAACAGCCGAAGCGGTGTCGCCGGCCGGCACGATGACCGGCCCCGGCACCTCGGACTCCACGGTGACAGCGGAGGTGGCCCCGGTGCCCGGCTCAGTGACAGTGCACTCGGTACCCGCGGCAAGTCCACCAAACTCAGTAGTTACCTCCCCTGTGGTGCCTGCCGGGATAGTGACCGTTTCATTCACAGCGGACCCGTCCGGGCCGCACCGGACTTCCAGGACAACGTCACCCTGGTTACCTGCTGCCGCCCCCGTGATGACCTTGGTAACCGCCAGCGTGCCGGGAGCAAAGGTGTACGTGTTGGTGACCACGGCGGTAACGGTGTCGCTGGCCGGCACGATGACCGGCTCCGGGAGCACGGGCTCCACCAGCACGGTGGAGGTGGCTCCGGTGCCGGACTCCGTCACTGTGCATTCAGTGCCCGCCGTCAGGCCCTCGTATTCGGTGGTCACCTCCCCCGTGGTGCCCGCCGGGATGGTAACCGTTTCATCCAAAGCGGACCCGTCAGCGCCGCACCGGACTTCCAGGACAACTTCGCCCTGGTTACCCGCTGCCGCCCCCGTAATGACCTTGCTGACCACCAGCGCGCCGGGGTTGAACCCGTACGTGTTGGTGACCGTCAGTTCCGCGCCGCCCGCAGCCGGGATAGTGACCGGATCACTGATCACCGTGTCCACGGAGACCGTAGCGGTCGCGCCGCTTTCGGTTTCAGTGACCGTGCATTCCGTGCCCGCAGGCAGGTCCTCGAAATTCCGGGTTACCGTTTCGGCGGTCCCGGCAGGAATGGTCACGGTTTCATCCAGGACCGACCCATCCGGTCCGCAGGTCACCTGCAGCACTACCTCGCCCTGTGCTCCTGCCGCGTCACCGGCAAATTCCTTGGTGACCGCCAATGTTCCGGGGGTAAAGGTGTACGTATTGGTCACCGTGGCGGTGTCCCTGCCCCCTGGGGCAATGGTGACCGGTGTCGGGAGGTCGGTGCTGACCTGGACAGTCTCGGTGGCCCCGGTGACCGGTTCAGTTATGGCACAGGAGGCACCCGGGGGAATGTTCTGGAACTCCGCACCCACCTCCCCTGTTTCTCCGGCCGGGATCTGGGAGGTTTCCTCGAACACCGTTTGCCCGCCCAGGGTACAAAGGACATCCACTTCCACCGCATCCTGGTTCCCGGCGGCCTCACCGGTAATCACCTTGATGACGATGAGGGAGCCCGGGTTTTCCGTGTACGTATCCGTCACTGTCGCCGTGGCGGTTCCGCCTGCAGTGATGGTCACTGAATCAGGCAGATCCACCACCACGCCTATTTCCGTGCTCTCCCCCGTGACGGGTTCGGTGACGGCGCAGCTGGCACCTTCCGGGATGCCGGTCAGGGTGCCTGCGGGAACGGTTCCCGTGGCACCGGCAGTGACCGTGAACTCACCCTCTGTGACAACCGCACCCTCCAAGGTGCAGGAGACCTGAAGGGTGACATCGCCTTGCCGGCCCGCAGCCGCCCCCGCGATGGACTTGTTGACGACGAGGGCACCGGGGTTGACCGCGTAGGTGTCGGTGTAAGCGACCTCGACGCCGTCACCGGCCGGGATGGTGACTGCTCCGCCTGCCGGGTCAACGGTTGTGGTAACCGTGACCTCAGTGGTTTCGCCGTCCGCCGTCTCTGTGACCGTGCAGGTGGTCCCGGCGGGAAGACCCGTGAATTCCTCTGTGGTGGGGTCGGTGGTTCCGGCGGGAATGGTAATGGTTTGGTTCAGGCCGGAGGAGCAGGTCACCTGCAAAGTGACGACGCCCTGCCGCCCGGCCCCGTCACCGGCGATGTCCTTGCGGACCGCCAGGGTCCCGGGTTTGAAGGTGTAGGAGTTAGTCAGCGCTGCTGTGACGCTTCCTGTCTCCGGAACCACGACGGTCCCCTCGCCTTCGACAGTGACCGCCACGGAAGTGGTCTCTCCCGTTGCGGTTTCCGTCACCGTGCAGCTGGAGCCTACGGCGAGGTTGGGGAATTCTGCTGCCTCCGGCGTAAGGGTTCCCGCCGGAATGGTGACAGTGGTGTCCAGTACGGTGGCCCCGTCCAGGGTGCAGACCACGGAGATCGTCACGTCACCCTGGGCACCGGCTGCCTCCCCGGTATTGGTTTTGGTGACCGCCAGTGTCCCGGAGGTGAAGGTGTACGTGTCCGTAACGATCGCCGTCGCCTCGCTGCCCGAGGGAATGGTCACTGCGCCGGGCAGGATGGTGCTGACCGCGACACTTGCAGTGGCACCGTTGGTGGGTTCGGTAATCGTACAGACGGAACCCGCCCGGATACCGGTGAAGGTTTCCGACGGCGCCCCGGTGGATCCAGCGGCGACGTTGAAGGTGAACTGGTATCCCGGTCCGCAGTCAATGCTGATGACCACCGCTCCCTGGCTGCCGACAGCCGGACCAGCAAGCGATTTGGTAACCGTCAAGGATCCAACCTCGAAGAAGTTCGCCGTGGCACTGGCTGCTGAGCTCAGTTCCCGGGTGTCCGCCAGGATCAGTTTCTGGGCAGCATCCACGTCGGGGGTGGCGCCGTCATAGAGGTACACACTGCCGGTGGGAACGGTCACCACCGCACGGGCGCT
The DNA here is from genome assembly GCF_044762205.1 of Arthrobacter sp. NPDC097144. Taxonomy (NCBI): domain Bacteria; kingdom Bacillati; phylum Actinomycetota; class Actinomycetes; order Micrococcales; family Micrococcaceae; genus Arthrobacter; species Arthrobacter sp. NPDC097144. The sequence goes on from NZ_JBIWDW010000001.1 coordinate 151,393, forward strand.
GATGGCGGCCGGCCCGGTACCTCCGTCCTCGCTCCGCACCCACACCTGCGTACCGCTGGCAACGGGGTTGGTGAGTGGTACGGTGCCTGCCGCATCTGCGAAAAGACCGAAACCTTCATCGGTTGTCACTGTGATTTCATTGGCCTCTGAGGTCACTGTGTACGGTCCGGCGACACCCGTTACCGCTGCTTCCGCCGTGGCGGGAGTGATCGAGATATCCGGGGCGTCCGGTTCTTCCAGCGGCCCGGCCGCGACGGTGGCATTCACGATCGATGCCACCGTGGAATAGAGGGAGTTGCGTGGGTTGACCACGTAGCCGTCAGTGAAGAACCAGATGGCGGCCTGCACGGCCGCTGCCTTCGTATTGGCATCCAGGCCTGCCGGCAGGTCGGTGCTCGGATAGTAGGTGTTCAGGATCCGGTTTACGTAGCCGATATTGGGAACATTGGACTCATCCCAGGTGCCGTTTTCATAGCCGATGCCCGTCCGAGTGGAGGTGCGCAGGTCGATACAGTACATCTGGGCCGTAGTGGTCCCGCCCACTTCCTGGGTATTGATGACCCCCGCGAAACCCGCGGTATACGATTCGTAACCGGCCGGAGTGGAGGTGGGATATGCGTCGATGGGCCAGGTGGTCCCGACCGGAGGCAGAGCACCAGGAACATTCCGCCGTCCATCGCCCAGGGACGTGATCACAATGTCGGTGCCGGCGTCCGATACCGGAGTTGCCCTGACCGGCTCCGGAACGATGGATGCGTTGGCGGGAGCGCTCAGCGGGGCACCCACCAGCAGCAGGGCCAACAGGATGCCCGCCCAGGTCCGCATGCGGGAAGGCTGCGGAGGCGATCCACGGCGGCGGCGGACGTTGACGTGTGGCTGGTCGCTCATGAAGAGTCCCCCGTGAGAGTTGTCCGGTAGAGGTGCTCCTGCGGCCAGTGGTAACCGAAGGGGTGAATGTTACACCTCAGAGCCGAAACACTAACGAGACACTCCGGGCTCCGCCAGAGTCACCGGGGGTTTTTATCCGGGACAACCAGATGTTTTACCAGAGCGCCGGAACCGGGCCCACCAGCCGCTCGTGCAGAGCCACTGCGGAGCCGTCCGTCAGCGAGGCCACCTGGTCCACGACCACGCGAAGCCGGGCGCCGTCGTCGGCGGCTTCGCGCCAGTCCGCAGCGAACATGGGTTCCAGGTGCCGGTCTCCCGTGGCGGCCAGCTGGGCCACCAGGGCGGTGAGGATTTCACGCTGGCGCTCATACAGCGGCTGGCGCTGGTCCGTGGTCATGACGAAAGTGGTGGCCAGGCCCTTCATCACGGCAATCTCCAGCTGGGTTTCTTCCGGAACCACCATTTCCGCGTTGTAGCGGGTGAGCGGATCAGTGCCGTAAATGCCGCGGGTGGCTTCCAGGGCGCTGTTGCAGAACCGGCCGATCAGCTGGCTGGTCATGTCCTTGAGTGCGGCCATGGACTTGCGGCTGCCGTCTGATTCGCGGACCCACACCGGGTCGGCTTCCAGCCGCTTGAGGGCGTCCTCGATTGCTGCTCCGTCGGTGCCGGGCAGGTACCACTGCTGGGTGTATCCCACCACACGGGCGCGCTGGTCCGGATTATCCAGCCACTTGAGCTGGACGTGGCCGGCCACAATCGCATCTTCGACGTCGTGCACGGAGTACGAAATGTCATCAGCCAGGTCCATGACCTGCGCCTCGAGGCAGGATCGGCCCGCGGGGGCGCCGTCGCGCAGCCAGGTGAAGACGGGCAGGTCATCTTCGTACACGCCGAACTTGGTGGTCCGGTGGCCGTTGACCAGCGGGGCGTCGGCTATGGACCACGGGTATTTGCAGGCAGCGTCCAGGGAGGCCCGGGTCAGGTTCAGGCCGGCGGGGCTGCCGTCCGCGGCGATAATCTTGGGCTCCAGCCGGGTCAGCAGCCGCAGGGTTTGGGCGTTGCCCTCGAACCCGCCGATGGCGTGCGCTATGTCATTCAGCGCCGTCTCGCCGTTGTGTCCAAACGGCGGGTGCCCGAGGTCATGCGAGAGGCAGGCGGCGTCGACGACGTCGGGATCGCAGCCCAGCGCATTGCCCAGTTCGCGCCCCACCTGGGCCACCTCCAGGGAGTGCGTCAGCCGGGTCCGGACAAAGTCGTCAGTGTCCGGAGCGACCACTTGGGTTTTGGCCCCCAGCCGGCGCAGCGCCGAGGAGTGCAGCACCCGCGCACGGTCGCGGCCAAACTGGGTGCGGTTGGTGTTCTTGGCAGGCTCGGTGACCCAGCGTGCAAGGTCAACATCGGTATAGCCTGCGGTTTGGAAAGCCTGCGGAAAGGTCATGGGTGTTTAGCCGCCTGAAATGTTGAGTTCGGCTGCCGAAATGATGGACTTCTGCGCGGCGTTGAGCTCCCGCGACTCCAGCCAGTTTTCCGGCAGTGCTGTCTTCTTGGGTGAGCCGGCCCGCCCGCGGGGTCCCTCGGCGTCAGCACCGGGGTACGGAGCCTCGGGATCCAGCTGGTCCAGCAGTTCGCGCAGCACGGCGAGGGTGGGGACGGTGGCAAGCTGGGCACGGAGGTCTCCGCCCACCACGTAGCCCTTGAAGTACCAGGCCATGTGCTTGCGGATGTCCCGCAGAGCCATCATTTCCCCGCCGAAGGTTTCCACCAGCAGTTCGGCGTGCCGGTAAACGCTGTCCGAAACTTCCTTCAGGCCGGGCCGGTGACGGGTGTCGCTGCCTTCAAAAGCTGCCTGCAGGTCGCCGAAGAGCCACGGCCGGCCCTGGCAGCCACGGCCGATGACGACGCCGTCGACGCCGGTTTCGCGCACCATGGCGATGGCGTCCTCGGCGGACCAGATGTCCCCGTTGCCCAGTACCGGCACGTCCGGCAGCGCTTCACGCAGTTCGGCGATGGCTGACCAGTCGGCCTTGCCGGAGTAGAACTGGGACGCGGTGCGGCCGTGCAGGGCGACGGCGGCAACCCCGGAGTCGCGGGCAATGCGGCCGGCTTCGAGGAACGTGAGATGGTCCTCGTCAATGCCCTTGCGCATCTTGATGGTCAGCGGGATGTTGCCCTTGGAGGCTTCCTTCACGGCTGTCTGAACAATGGACGTGAACAGGTCCAGCTTCCAGGGCAGGGCGGATCCGCCGCCCTTGCGGGTGACCTTGGGCACGGGGCAGCCGAAGTTCAGGTCAATGTGGTCGGCGCGGTCTTCCTCCACGAGGATGCGCACGGCTGCACCGACGGTGACGGGGTCAACCCCGTAGAGCTGGACGGAGCGGACCGCTTCGTCGTCGTCGTGCTCAATGATGCGCAGCGATTCCGGCGAGCGCTCGACGAGGGCACGCGAGGTGACCATCTCCGAGACGTACAGGCCCCCGCCGTATTCGCGGCAGAGCCGCCGGAAAGCCTTGTTGGTAATGCCGGCCATGGGTGCCAGGATCACCGGCGTGTCCACGGTGATGGGTCCCAGCTGCAGCGGTGGCAGCTCGAGCTTGAGTTCTGGAGATGAAACAGTCACACCCCCATTCTCTCAAGCCGGTGCAAATCCTGCTGGCCGGACATGGACGGCGGATCCAAGTGTTAGACTGACTGGTCAGATTATGTACTGACTGGTCAGTTTTGCTGGCCCGTCCCACCGCCGGGATTCTCCCGGATTTCCTGAAAGGCAATTGTGCAACCGGTGATTACCGCGGAAGGCCTCAGCCTGTCCGCCGCCCGGGGCCCCGTGTACGGCCCGCTGAGTTTCAGCGTGGACGGCCCCCTCAACGTTCTCTACGGCCCCGCGGGCAGCGGCCGCACCAGCCTCCTGCTGACGCTTGCCGGCCGCATGAAGGCCGAAGACGGAACGCTGGAAGTCCTGGGCCATGACCTCCCCCGAAACGCCCGCGAAGTCCAGAAACACACGGCTATTGCCGGCTTCGAGGATATTGATGTCCTCGAACCCGGTGTGACTGTGGGTCAGGCCGTGCGGGAACGCGAAGCCTGGCTGGCGCCCTGGTGGAGCATCCTGGGCAAGCCCACCGACCGGCAGGTCGCCCGTGCCTGCGCGTCGGTCTTCGGAACGACGGAAATCCCCGCCGCCTCCACCGTGATCTGGAACCTCGGAGAGGCCGAGCAGTTCCTGCTCCGGCTTTCCCTGGCCATGCTGGGCACACCGAGCATCCTCTTTGTCGATGACATTGAGCAGGTCCACAGCGCAGAGGCGCGCCGCCTGGTCTGGGAGCGCCTTGCTGCCATTGCCGCAGCGGGCACCACCGTGGTTGTGGGCGCCGCCTCCCTTGAAACCGGCCTGTGGGATGACCTTGAACCCCGGCCGTCCGCTCTGCTGCTCTCCCAGGAGGCCAACTGATGTTTGCCCTGTTTTCCCCCGGCACGGAACTGGCGCGGTTCCGCCGCGGCACCCTGCCGAAGATCGCCGTCGTCGTCATGCTCTTCATCCCCCTGATCTACGGTGCCCTGTACCTGTGGGCCTTCGACTCCCCGGACAAGAACGTGGACAGCCTCGCGGTTGCCCTGGTCAATGAGGACGCCGGCACCACCAAAGACGGCGAGCCGCTGAACGCCGGCGATGAACTGGAGAGCAAGCTCCTGGAGGGAGCGGACCTCGACTGGCATTCCACGGACGCCGCTGATGCAGCCACGGGCGTGGAGGACGGAACCTATTACCTTTCCCTCACCATTCCGTCGGACTTCTCGGCGAACGCCGTCTCCGTGGGCACGGACAACCCGGTGCCCGCACGGCTGAGCGCCACCTACAACGACTCCAACAACTTCCTAGCCGGCGTGCTGGGCAAGCAGGCCATGGCACAGGTTAAGGACGCAGTCTCCTCCCAGCTGGGCGGACAGGTTGCCTCCACAATGCTGGTGGGACTGAACGACGCCGGTTCCGGCCTCCGCGACGCCGCCGACGGTGCCGGAGAACTCAGCACGGGCATCGACTCCGCCGTCTCCGGGGCGGGCGAACTCGTGGCCGGGCTGGACAGCCTCGCCGCGGGCACCGTGACCCTTCAGGACGGGGCGCTGCAGCTCTCCGCCGGCGCGAACCAGCTCAGCTCCGGCCTGACCGAACTGTCAGCGGGAACCTCCTCGCTGGCCGCGGGCAGCAATGACCTTTCCGCCGGAGCGCAGTCCCTGGCTGCCGGAACATCCTCCCTGTCAGACGGTGCCGGAAGCGTGGCTTCCGGTGCCGCGGCCCTGAACGCCAACCTCGGCACGCTCTCGGAGCGGCTGACCGCGGCCGTTCCCCAGTCGGAGTCCCTGGCCGCCGGAGCATCATCGGTCTCCACCGGATTGGACCAGGTTGTTGCCGGCCTCCAGGCAGCAGACCCGGCCAACCCGCTCCTCGCCCAGCTGCAGCCGCTGGCCGCAGGTGCACAGCAGGTGTCCGCCGGAAATGCGGGCCTGCAGGCAGGTATTTCCGAGGCAGCCGCAGGAGCCGGACAGCTCACAGCCGGCAGCTCCAGCCTCGCCGGCGGTGCCGGTGAGGTGGCAGCCGGCGCACAGTCGGCTGCCGCCGGGGCCGCGCAGCTTTCCGCCGGTGCCGCCAACCTCGCCTCCGGTGCCGCCCAGGTGGACGCCGGTGCCCGCAGCGCCCAGGGCGGTGCCGGTGAACTTGCTGCCGGAGCCAACACGCTCAGCGGCGGCACCAGCGACCTCGCCGCCGGAGCGGGCGAACTGCTCACCGGCGGAAACGCCCTGTCGGCCGGAGCCGAAGAGCTGTCCACGGGCAGCCACACCCTGGCCGATGCCCTTGCCGAAGGCGCCCAGGCGCTGCCGCAGGATTCCGATGAGCTGATCGACGCCAAGGCCTCCGTTGCGGCCGCCCCGGTGGAACTGGACGCAGACTACTCCACCAAGGCAGACAGCTTCGGTGAAGGGTTTGCGCCCTTCTTCCTGGCGCTGGCCACCTTTGTGGGCGCGCTGATCACCTGGCTGCTGCTGCGGGCACTGCCCACCCGGGCCCTGGCCGCCGGCGTTTCCGGCTTCCGCGCCCTGGCCACCGGACTGGTTCCGGCGCTGGCCATCGGCCTGGGCCAGGTAGTCATCATGATGGCGGTACTGGTGTGGGGACTCGATATCCACCCCGCCTACCTGATTGCCACCGGTGCGTTCCTGTACCTCACCACCGTCGCGTTCCTGGCACTGCAGCAGATGCTGATCATTGTGCTGGGCACCGCGGCAGGCCGGGTTGTCTCACTGGTGCTGCTGATGATGCAGCTGAGCTCCTCCGGCGGCACCTACCCGGTGGAGACCACGCCCGGATTCTTCCAGGCGCTGCATCCGTTCATGCCCGCCACTTATGTGGTCAACGGCCTCCGCGCCCTGATCACCGGCGGCGTGGACGCCCGGATGTGGATCGCCGTCGCCTTCCTGGGCATCCTGGCTGCGGTGTGCATCGCCATCAGCTCGGTGGTTGCCGGCAAGCAGCGGATGTGGACGATCAAGCGCCTGCACCCGGAACTGCACCTCTAGGATCGGCGAGCCGACTCCGGAGAACGACGGCGCCGCACCCCTTTCCCGGGAGCGGCGCCGTCGTCGTATGGCGGCAAAACCGGGCGGAGTGCCCCCGGCTGCTGCGGCTGTCCGGGTCCTGCCCGTCCCGCCCGGACCTCTAAGATCGAAGCAAGGCCATCACGACTTTAAGGAACTCTCATGCCACGCCAGTCAGGTACCAAGCGTGCAATCCTCGATGCCGCACTGGAGTTGGCCGCCGACCACGGCATTAGCGGAACCACCATGGAGAACGTGGCGGAACGGGCCGGGGTGGCCAAAGGCAGCGTCTACTACAACTTCGCATCCAAGGACCGGCTTTTCGAAGAGCTCCTGCTGGAGGGCGTGGGTGTATTGGCGGAAACCGTGCGCAGCGCCCGGGCGTCGCTGACCGGCTGGCCCGCACTGCAGGCCATGGTCCGGGCCCTGCTGGAGACAGTGGCGGACAACCGTTCCCTGGCCCGGCTGCTGGCGGCGGAGATTTTCCGGACCGACCGCGCCTGGCAGCATTCCCTGGAACTGCTCCGCCGGGAAGTCCTGGCAGATTTTGTCACCGCCATCCGGGAAACCTCACCGCCTGCGGCAATGGAGGACCGGCTGGGGCTGGTTGCCGGCGGCGTGTTCGGCGCAGCCCTGATCGGCGGACTCGAATGGCTGGTGTTCAGTCCGGAGCGGTCCCTGGACGAGGTGGCCGAGTCGGTGCTGTACGGACTTTCGGGCCGGCTCGCCTCTTAGGCTCTGCGTCATCCACAGCTCCGCCGGATCAACGACAACTCTGCCCATTCAACGACGGCGGGGGCCGGCTCCCGTAGGAACCGGCCCCCGCCGTCGTTGTCTGAGCGCGGTTAGGTACTGACCACCTCGGTGGCCGGCCCTACTTCACGAGCCGCACCCTTTTCCAGCAGCGCCTGGATGATCCGGGCCACCGGAACCATGGACTCGTCCACCTCCAGCTGCACCGGGTACTGGTACGTCAGCATGGCCAGCATGGATTCCAGGGCCGCTTCCTGCTCCGAGCGTTCCAGCTTGGTGTCGTAACCAAGGAAAACGTCAGCCGGTTCGTCCGTTCGGTTGTGCGTGTAGCTCACGGCGAAGGCCGCGATCTTGCCGCCCTTGTCCTTGGGCGCATCGCGCAGCACCACGGCGCCGGCCGCACCGGTGGCGTCATTGAGCAGCATCTGCTGGGCCCGGCCCAGCGTCATGTCCGCCCGGTCCCAGCCGTGTACGCTGTTGTAGAACTCGGCCACGGTCTGGGTCAGCTCCACCGATCCGGTGGCGGCTTCCTCCAGCTGGGGGCCGGAGTCGTCGGCAAAGACGGGCAGGCGGATCCGGCCCGGCTCCACCACCACCATGCGGGAACGCTGGATCCGTGAGAACCCGGCCGCCTTGGCAAACGCGGCGCCGGAAGAGCCCGGCTCCACCTTTGCCCGCATGGCGGTAACGCCCGACGGCGACGCTTCAGCTTCACGGCGCAGCATGGCCAGCAGCATGGAGCCCAGGCCGGCGCGCCGGTTCTCCCGGGCCACCTCCACATAGACCCAGAGGCGGTCCGGGTGCAGCGAGGTTTCGTAGACAACGCCGGCTGCCACCGGAATGCCGTCGTCCTCGGCCACGATGCAGCGGCTCCAGGGTTCGTTGGAGGACGGACGGAACACGGCCCGGAACTGTCCGGACTGCACCGTTTCCGGGTCTCCCCAGAGCTGGTTCAGTTTGAGATCGTCATCTTCGCGCCATTCGCGGAACGTCAGTGCCATTACGCGCCGATCAGCCTTTCAGCGAGGTAGCCCTCAACCTTGTCCAGGCTCACCCGCTCCTGGGCCATCGTGTCGCGCTCGCGCACGGTGACTGCCTGGTCTTCGAGCGTGTCGAAGTCCACGGTGATGCAGAACGGGGTGCCGATTTCATCCTGGCGGCGGTACCGGCGGCCAATGGCGCCGGCGTCGTCGAAGTCGATGTTCCAGTTCCGGCGCAGCTGCGCGGCGAGGTCCTTGGCCTTGGGGGAAAGGTCCTCGTTGCGGCTCAGCGGCAGCACGGCAGCCTTGACCGGCGCCAGGCGCGGATCCAGCTTCAGGACGGTGCGCTTGTCCACGCCGCCCTTGGCGTTGGGGGCCTCGTCCTCGGTGTAGGCGTCCACCAGGAACGCCATGAAGGAACGGGTCAGGCCGGCTGCGGGCTCAATGACGTACGGAGTGAAGCGCTCGTTGGTGGCCTGGTTGAAGTAGCTCAGGTCCGTGCCGGAGTGCTTGGAGTGCGTGCCGAGGTCAAAGTCGGTGCGGTTGGCAATGCCTTCCAGCTCGCCCCACTCGGAGCCGGCGAAGCCGAAGCGGTATTCGACGTCGGTGGTGCCCTTGGAGTAGTGGCTGAGCTTTTCCAGCGGGTGTTCGAACAGGCGCAGGTTGTCCGGATTGATGCCCAGCTGGGTGTACCAGTTGAAGCGGTTTTCGATCCAGTACTTGTGCCATTCCTCGTCAGTGCCCGGCTCGACGAAGAACTCCATTTCCATCTGCTCGAATTCGCGGGTGCGGAAAATGAAGTTGCCCGGCGTGATTTCGTTGCGGAAGCTCTTGCCGATCTGGCCGATGCCGAACGGCGGCTTCTTGCGTGAAGTGGTGAGCACGTTGTTGAAGTTCACGAAGATACCCTGCGCGGTTTCCGGGCGCAGGTAATGCATGCCCTCTTCGCTGGCTACCGGGCCGAGGTAGGTCTTGAGCAGGCCGGAGAATTCCTGCGGCTCGGTCCACTGGCCCTTGGTGCCGCAGTTGGCGCAGGTGATGTCGGCCAGGCCGTTTTCCGGTGCGTGGCCCTTCTTTTCCTCGTAGGCCTCTTCGAGGTGGTCTGCGCGGTAGCGCTTGTGGCAGCTCAGGCACTCGACCAGCGGGTCGGAGAACACCTCAACGTGGCCGGAGGCCTCCCAGACCTGGCGCGGGAGGATAACAGCGGAGTCCAGGCCGACGACGTCGTCGCGCCCCCGGACCATGTGCTGCCACCACTGCTTCTTGATGTTTTCCTTGAGCTCGACACCCAGGGGCCCGTAATCCCAGGCGGAGCGGGACCCGCCGTAAATCTCACCCGACTGGAAGACGAACCCCCGGCGCTTGGCGAGGGAGATGATCGGATCCAGTTTGGATTTGGTCGAAGCCATGGAATGGTACCGCCGTTCTTTCGTGTCTGCGCAGGCCGCTGGGTGCGGTCCGCAAATGGTCCTGTCCGCAGCGGCGCCGGCGGTTGCACGGCGGGGAACTGCGGAGGGCGAAAAGCTACAACTACAAGCTTAAGGTCATGGAGCCCAAACCCCGTCACCGGGAACGCGGCAGTGCTGCCGCCGCCCCCGCTTACCGGCGGCCGGCGCGCCGGGGAAGCACCCCGGGCATGTTCCACGGCAGGGTGGCCACAACAATGGCGGCCAGGGTCAGCAGGGTGCCCAGGACGGTTGCGGCCACCACAACGCTGCCCGGTGCCGGGAGAAATATGTCCAGCAGCAGGGACCCGACGAGCTGCCCGCCGATCATTCCCAGGCTGGTCAGCAGCACGCCCAGGCCGCGCACCAGCACGGCGCTCACACCAATGAAGATGCAGCCCATCGCCCCGCCGAGGTAGAGGTACCACTCCCCCGGCAGCGGCTCGCCGAAACCGGAAACCATCACCTTGATCAGCCAGAACACCAGCAGGACCGCCGCACCGGATATGAAGTTCACCAGGGTGGCGGTGATCGGCGTGCCGTAATGCATGCTCGTGGTGCCGTTCATGGCCTGCTGGAAACTCATCAGCATGCCGGCGGTCAGGGGAAGCAGCACGGGAAGCACCAGATCGGCGGCCGAGGAGGTTCCGCTGAACTTGGGACTGACGGCCCAGACAACGGCGGCGATGGTCAGCACGGCGCCCACCACCCGCATCACGGTCAGCGCCTTCTTGCCCGCCGGGCCGATGCCCAGCCGGTCCACCACCAGCCCGGTCATGGTCTGGCCGGCGACGGCGGCCACCGTGAACACAGCTACGCCCAGTACGGCAACGGTCAGGGTCTGGGAGAGGACAAAGTAGGCACCAATGGCACCTGCCAGCACGTAGTAGCGCGGAAACCGGCGTTCGCGCAGGGCCGGCAGCAGCTGCGCGGCCCCAGCCCTGCCGCGCGGCAGAACCGCGGAGATCAGGATCATGATGACCAGCCCCACGGAGAAGCTGACCAGCGCTGCGGCGAGTCCGTCGTTGAGTCTTTCCCCGAGCGCACCGTTGATGCGGGCTTGGACGGGAATGGCCATCCCCGCCGCAACTGCAGCGGGAAGACCGATAATCGGTGTGATTCGCAGGGCATTTGGCACGGACTTACCCTACGGCAGCGCCGGGGCCGGGCAGGAATCGGCGTAGTTGAATGTCGGGCAGAATGGACACATGAGTAATTTCGACCCCCAAGACCTCCCCATCCGCGACGAAATGATCCGCCTTGGCCAGCTGCTGAAGCTTGCCAGCCTGGCCGAAGACGGCATTCAGGCCAAACAGCTGATCGAAGACGGCCTCGTGAAGGTCAACGGCGAGATCGAAGAACGCCGCGGACGCCAGCTGCACCCCGGTGACGTGGTGACGGTCAACGGCGAAGCCATCCGGATCATCCGGGAAGACTAACCGGCTGCCGGGGCCCACCCGCCGGACGGGCCCCGCTGCTCAGTACCGCCCGCCGCTCAGGCCTTCAGCACCAGGTTTGTGAGGAACTCCTTCACATGGCCCAGCTCCTGCATGTTAATGCCGTGTCCCATGTTGGAGTACAGGATCTTGGTCAGCGCCGTGTGCTCATTCAGCCAGGCGTGGGTGAATTCGATGCGCGGCGCGTCAATCACCGGATCCGCCTGATCCCGGCCCCAAAAGAAGGGCACGCCGCCGGCGCGCAGCTCCTCGTCATGGAAGAACCCATTGCCCTCGGCAGGCACCACAAAGCCGGAGAGCCCGACGACGGCGGCAAAGTCCGCGGGCCGGTGCCGCAGGAGCGTGCTGGCCACGGCCATGCCCATTGAGAAGCCGAGCAGGGACACGCTGCTGTGGGCGTCCTTGACCCCGTCCAGCCAGCCTGCGACGTCGGACACGGATTCCACCACGCGCTCCACGGAGAAATCCGCGTCATTCATCAGCGGGAACCAGGTGTAGCCGGGGCCCAGCGCCTGGGGTGCACGGACGGAGGCGATGGTGAATTCGGAGGGCAGGTGGTCCGCCAGGCCCATCAGGTCTTCCTCATTGGCGAGGTAGCCGTGGAAGAGGACCAGCAGCGGAGTTCCGGCACGCTCGGCTTCCGGCTTGGACCAAAGGACAGTGGGGTTCCAGGGAGCAGTCTTAGGCATAATGTTCATTCTGGCACGACCGGATGTCCAACCTACGGTCGCGTAGCCGGGCCCCTCCTTGGCAGGATGGTTTGGTGACTTCTCCTTCCATCCCCGAAAACAGTTCCGTCCCCTCGTCTTCCGCTGCCGCCGCAGCGTCCACCTCCGCGGCGGCAGCATCGGGTTCCGCAGCTCCGTCATCTGCTGCCGCAGAGGAGCCCGGGCTCCATCCCTGGACCCGTTATGTGGCCATCGGAGACTCCTTTACAGAGGGAATCGGTGATCCCAGCCCGGAAAGCACCGGCGGACACCGCGGCTGGGCGGACCGCGTGGCAGAAGAACTCGCCCGCAGCCGGGAGGGCTTCTCCTACGCCAACCTGGCCATCCGGGGACGGCTTCTGGACCAGATCATCAATGAACAGCTGGAACCGGCCCTGGAACTGCACCCGGATCTGATCACCATCTGTGCCGGAGGCAATGACGTCATCCGTCCCGGCGGCGACCCGGACAAGCTCGCCGAAAAAATGGATGCAGCAATCGCCAAGCTGAGCTCGGGGGGCGCCACCGTGGTGCTTTTTACCGGGCCGGACCTCGGGACGACGCCGGTGATTGGCAGCGTCCGCGGGCGCGTGGCGATTTACAACGAGAACCTGCGGACCGTTGCTGCCCGGCACCACGCCGTCATCGCGGATACCTGGGCGCTGCGTGAATTGAGCAACCGGGAGATGTGGGCTCCGGACCGGCTGCACTTCTCTCCCCTGGGCCACCACACCATTGCCGCCATGGTGCTGGACACTCTTGGCGTGCCCCACACCTTGGAGCCGCTGGAGCCCAAGCCCATCCCGGCCAGGAACTGGCGGACAGCACGCACTGAGGACCTGACGTGGGCACGCGAATACTTCGTGCCGTGGGTGGTGCGCCGGGTGCGCCACCGGTCTTCCGGCGACGGCATTGCCGCCAAGCGTCCCGACGCCGGACCCATCTTCGGCGGACCGGGCATGCCGCCGGGTTCGGCGGACTAAGCGGACGCCGGCGGCACCGGCGGATAACGCCGGCGTCCCGCCTGCAGGCCGCCCCAAAACGCGAGGACCACGGCACCGGCCAGCACGAGCAGGGCACCTGCCTGCATGCTGCGGCTGATCAGGATTGAGGGACCCTCAGACCCTCCGTCCGGGGAAGTGACCCAGGCGTAGTTCACCGTTCCGGACCCGGGCCCCTGTGCCAGCAGTGCGATGCCGGCGGCCAGCAGCAGTGCGCCGCAGGCAGGCATCCAGAGCCTGCGCAAACGGAACCGGCCGGAGGACGAAGCGGAGTGCCGGGGGCTTTTATCGGGTGCCATGGCGCCACGCTAGCACCGCGGTGTCCTGCAGCCCGGCCTGCTGCCCGGCCGGCAATCCCGCCGGCATCCGAAACAGCCTGCCGGAACCCTCACCCGGGAGATCCGCGTTCGGCCAGCGCGATCAGGTTCGCCAGATGGTCGGCCCAGTCCTCCGTGTGCCCCCGGGCAATGTCCGCGCCGTCCGCCAGGCCGCCCAGTCCGCTTTCGATGACCACGACGTCGGTGTAGTCCGTTTCCGGGTCGGGCCCTGGTACGGCTGCCAGCTGGAAGCTCACCACGGTGTGCGCGTTCCAGTGGGGCATGGTCCAGCGGAAGGACAGCAGCCGGTCCCGTGCCACCGCCAGGACGGTGCCGCTGGCACCCTGCCCGCCGCCGTCGTCGGCCGTCCGTTCTGCCAGCGGCGACCCGGGGCTGGCGGTGAAATCCATGGCCGGCCACCACGCGGCCCGGTTGTTCACGAGCGCATGCCAGAGCCGCTCCGGGGAACACTGTGCCTGCGCCGCCACGCGAATGAAATCACCCATGCGAATGTTCTTCCATGTTCGTCCCGTCTTGGCAAGGGAGCCGGCCCCGGCGGACCGGCATCCGGGGCCAACCGGTGTGCGGACGAAAGCGGAAACTAGGGCGAGCCGAAGAACCGTTCCCGCAGCGGCGCCCCGATTTGCTCCACGTCGGTGAGGAAACCGTCGTGGCCGATCGGCGCCGAAATCATCTGGACCTCGGTTTCCCGCGGAAGTGCCGCTGCCAGGTCGAAGGACTGCCGGGGAAGGTATAGCCGGTCCGAATCAACCGCGGCAATGAAGAACTCGCTGTCCGTTCGGGCCAGTGCCTGGCGCAGCGTTCCGCGGCCGCGGGCAACGTCGTGGCTCATCAGCGCCTCGGTGAGCAGCAGGTAGCTGTTGGCATCGAACCGGCTCGAGAGTTTTTTGCCCTGATGATCCAGGTAACTCTCCACCGCGTAGCGTCCGCGGAAGGCCGGCAGGGAGGAACCCAGCGGGTCCTCCTGCGCCTGCGGTTCGTGTCCAAACCGGTGCTCCAACTCGGCCTCGGAGCGGTAGGTAATATGCGCAATCCGGCGGGCCAGGCCCAGTCCCGCCGTTGGGGGCCGGCCGTTGTAATAGTCCCCGCCGTTGAAGTCCGGATCCAGCCGGATTGCTTCCAGCTGGGCCCGGCCAAAGGCGATCTGTTCCGCGGAACTCGCGGCAGTGCAGGCGATCACTGCGCAGCGCCGCACCCGTTCCGGTTCGGTTACCGCCCATTCCAGGGCCCGGGCCCCGCCCAGCGATCCGCCGAGCACGGTGTGCCAGGAGCCGATCCCCAGCAAATCCGCCAGCCGGGCCTCCGCGCGGACCGAGTCCCTGATGGTGACAAACGGAAAGCGGGAACCCCAGGCCAGCCCCTGCGGGTCAGCGGACGAAGGGCCGGTGGAACCGTAGCAGCCGCCCAGCATGTTGACCGCGACGACAAAGAACCGGTCCGTGTCCACCGTTTTTCCCGGGCCGACCAGGGCATCCCACCAGCCGTCTTCACCGCTGTCGCCGCGGGCCACATGGGTGCTTCCGGTCAGGGCATGGGCCACCAGCACGGCGTTGGAGGCATCCGCGTTCAGGGTCCCCCAAGTCTCGTAGGCCAGGGAAACGGAGGGCAGATACCCGCCGGTTTCCAGGAACAGGTCCCCGATGCGGGCGTGCCGCAGCACTCCGTCCCGGGCAGGGGCGGAGTGCTGCGGCAGGACTGGCCCGGCCGGACCGGACACGGAGCCGGTTGCGGCCGTGTTCGCAGAAGGGCGCGCCACGCTAACCGTTACGCTCCCTTGGCGGCCCGGAACCCGGCGTCGAGGTCCGCAAGAATGTCGTCGATGTGCTCGATGCCCACGGACAGCCGGACCAGCCCGGGGCTGACGCCCGCTGCCAGCTGCGCCTCGGCACCGAGCTGGCTGTGGGTGGTCGACGCCGGATGGATGACCAGGGAGCGCACGTCGCCCACGTTCGCCACGTGCGAGTGCAGGTCAAGGGCGTCGACAAAACGCTTGCCGGCCTCGATGCCGCCGGCGATTTCGAAGGACACAATGGCACCGGTTCCCCGCGGCCCGTATTTGCGGCCGCGCTCATACCACGGGCTGGATTCGAGTCCCGCATAAGCGACGGAGACGACGTCGTCGTGCCCTTCCAGCCAGTTGGCCACCGCGACGGCGTTACTGACGTGCCGCTCCACGCGCAGGCTCAGGGTTTCCAGGCCCTGGGCAATCAGGAACGCGTTGAAGGGTGACACGGCGGAACCGAGGTCTCGCAGCAGCTGCACCCGGGCCTTGAGGATGTACGCCAGGTTGGCACCAAGGGCACCCTTGACGCCCAGGTCCCGGGCGTAGACAAGGCCGTTGTAGCTCTCATCGGGGGTGTTGAAGCCGGGGAACTTCTCCGGATCCGCGCCGAAGTCAAAGTTGCCCGAATCCACGATGACCCCGGCGATGGAAGTGCCGTGCCCGCCCAGGTACTTGGTGGCCGAGTGCACCACAATATCCGCGCCCCATTCGAAGGGACGGATGAGGTAGGGGGTGGAAAGGGTGCTGTCCACGATCAGGGGGATGCCGGCGTCGTGGGCGATGGCACTGACGCCCTCAAGGTCCAGCACGTCCTGGCGGGGATTGGAGACCACCTCGCCGAAGAAGGCCTTGGTGTTGGGCCGCACGGCTGCCCGCCACTGCTCCAGGTCGTCGGGATCCGACACGAAGGTGGTCTCGATGCCGAACTTCTTCAGCGTGTGCTTGAGCAGGTTGTAGGTGCCGCCGTAGAGGCTGGGGCTGGCCACAATGTGGTCCCCCGCTTCCGCAACGTTCAGGAGGGCGAAGGTTTCAGCGGCCTGGCCGGAGGCGAGCAGCAGCGCGCCGACGCCGCCCTCCAGCGAGGCGATCCGGTTCTCCACCGCTTCCTGGGTGGGGTTGCCGATCCGGGTGTAGATAGGCTCCAGCTCGGCCAGGGCAAACCGGTTGGCTGCCGCCTCGGCACTGGGGAAGACGAAGGATGAGGTTTGGTAGATGGGCAGGGCGCGGGCGCCGGTGGCGGCGTCGGGCTCCTGACCTGCATGGATCTGGCGGGTTTCGAAAGACCAGTTTCCTGACATTGTTTGCTCCCTAAAACCGGGGCCGCACCGAGACTTCCGGCCGGAAAAGGTAACCGGCAGCCACGTGGGACCCGCGCTTGCCCTGAATCCGTTGACGCAGGGCCAGGTCTTCACCCGGGGCACCCCACCGCGGTTGGAGGGTTGCCGGCCAGCAAGCCGGGGCTATCTGCTGGCACTCATGACCTATGCCTCCTATGAAAACGGATATGCGGCAAGCCCGCAAGGTCTGTGACGGCTCATGTCCTGCCGTGTCGGAGCCCTGGAAAGGGTGGCGCGCCGAGCAGCTGAAATGGTCAGTAAGCTGTCGATTTCCGCGGAAAGCAGGTGTTCCAAGTAAATTAGGGTCGCCTAAGTCGAGAGGTGAGTCACAACGTGCCAAGATGGGCCGCATGCGCTTGGACCATGTATCTTATGCCTGTGAATCCGACGGTCTTTTGGCCACGACTGAGAGGATTGCTGCCGCTCTGGGAGCAGACTTCGTCAAGGGCGGTGTCCATCCCCGTTTCGGAACCCGGAACATGATTCTGCCTCTGGCCAACCATCAGTATGTTGAAGTGGTGGAGGCCCTGAATCACCCGGCGTCGGACAAGGCACCCTTCGGCCAGGCCGTGCGCCAGCGCTCCGAGTGCGGCGGCGGCTGGATGGGCTGGTGTGTTGCCGTGGATGACCTCTCCCCCTTCGAAGAACGCCTGGGCCGCAATGCCGTTCCGGGCAACCGGAAATTTCCCGACGGCCAGGAACTGACCTGGCAGCAGATCGGTATCAACGGGCTGATCGCCGACCCGCAGGTGCCGTACATGCTGCGCTGGGATGACGGCACCGAAGCGCTGCACCCTTCCGCAGCGCTGCCCGGGATGCCCGGAGCCGTGAAGCTGGCGTCGCTGACCATTGCCGGCTCCGCTGACCGGGTCACTCAGTGGCTGGGCACGCCCGTCGAGGAACCGCTGGAAAACGTGGGCGTCACGTGGATTTCCCCCAAGGGAACCCCCGGCATCATGTCCGTCACCTTCAATACGGCCGCGGGGCTCGTCGAGATCTAGTTTCTCCGGCCGTTCCGGGGAATCCCGGACGCTATGGGAATTCCCGGACGGTCCGCGGCGTCCGGGAATTCCCAATACGGCTCGCTTTTCCCATGGTGCCCGGTTATTGAATTATCCACAGACGTGCCTGCGTCCCTCGCGGACACCATTGCCGCAATCCAGTCTTGAGGGATGGATCCCGAACTCCTTTACTCTGCCGACGCCGATACGTACGGCGAGGGAAGACGTTCCCTGGCTCTGCGGTGCCGGGCCGGTGAACTGACCCGTGTACGCGATGGCGTGTATATCCGAACCGAAGCTTGGCAGCAGTTGCCGGTTTGGGATCGAGAGCGCATCCGTATCCGAGCGGCGGCGGAAGGGGGACACATCAGGCGGGTTCTGGTTCAAGAGTCTGCAGCGGTCATCTGGGGACTGCCTGTGGTCCTCCGCTCACCCGGGGTTTTGCTGCTGGCGGCGGAGTCCTCGCGCGGACATCGTCGCGGGGATCTCCATTGGGTCGAGCGACGGCTGCTGGAGCCGCTAACAGTCCGGGAGGGCGTTGCAGTCACCTCCAGAGCCCAAACGGTCTTGGACATGGCTGCGTATCTGACCTTCGACCGGGCTCTGCCGGCATTGGACCATGTGCTGCGCCCAGGCCAAGCCCTGAATCTGCCGGCGTTGGACAAGGAAACGTTGCGGAACCTTGCCCGGAAACTTCCCACCGAGGCAAAGCGCCGGCGGGCTCTGTGCGTCATCGAGTGCGCCAATCCACTCTCCGAGTCGGCCGGCGAGTCATATTCGCGTGCGGTGCTTCTTCGCTACGGGTTTCCATCTCCGCAGCTGCAGCACCAGTTCATAACGCCGACAGGCCGTTTCCGGACAGATTTTTACTGGAAGGAACAGGACCTCGCAGGCGAGTTCGATGGTGCCGTGAAGTATGGGCGCGGCGAGAAGGCCCCGGCCCCCTCTTGGAAGACGCTTACGGCGGAGAAGGAGCGTGAAGACGCCATCCGAGCAACTGGAACCACGTTTGTCCGATGGTCCTGGGCCGACATCGCCCTGCCTCCCCATGATCCCCGCAGTCTGGTACAGCGGCTGGCCTACGCCGGGCTTCCGCGGTCAAGAGGGTGCCGGCCGTTGTGGGATTTCCCGGTTGCTTAGGGAAAATCCGGCCGGTCCGCAGCATCCGAATTGTCCCAAAGCGACCGGGTTCCTCGGATCAACCGGGCGTTGGTCTCCCGCACCGTGGCGGGGTCGATCTTCACCACCCGCCGGTCATAGGTGAGCAGCCCGTTTACTTCGTCCTCCACATCGGTGAGCTGCGTGTAGACGGTTGCAGCCAGCCCCCGTGCCACCGCCGGCTCGATCTGGCGCCGGTGCAGCTTAATCCATGCCCGCCGCAGGGCTTCCCTGGTCTTGAACCGCCGATACCCGAATTCCTTCTCGTTGAACGTGTGACCCTCCAGGCGCAGGCTGTACCCGCCGTATTCGGACAGGACAACGGCGCGCCCGTCCCGCAGCCACCCGTTGCGCAGCACAAAGGGAACGAAATAGACGTGCACGCTCTTGAGGTCTCCGCCGCCCTGGTCATGCCATCCGCTGGCATGGTCGATGCTGCGCGTCGAATCCAGCGAGCGCAGCGTTTCAGCGGCAGCGTTGGCGTCGAATTGGCCCCACCCCTCATTGAACGGAACCCACACGGCCAGCGAGGTGCAGTTGCGCAGCAGGTCCACCGTTCCGCGCAGCTCTGCGAGGAACTCAGCCCGCCCCTCTTCATCGGCGCGGCCAAAGGCAACATAATCGCTGTCATCACGGTGCGGCATTCCCACGGCAGGGGCCGTGACCACTGAGTGCCGGTAGCTCCGGCCGCCGTTGACCAGGTCCTGCCACACCAGCATGCCGAGCCGGTCGCAGTGGTAATACCAGCGCAGTGGCTCCACCTTGATGTGCTTGCGCAGCATCGTGAAGCCCAGCTCCCTGGCCGTTTGGATGTCATAGGCCAGGGCCTCATCCGACGGCGCCGTATACAACCCGTCCGGCCAGTACCCCTGGTCCAGCAGCCCGGCATGGAAGTATGGCACACCGTTGAGCAGCAGCCGCGTCCGGCCGGCCGCATCCGGTCCCGTGCCGAAGGTCCGCAGTCCGGTATAGCTGCGGACACTGTCGATGTCCGTGGCCCCGGACACCAGCCGCACGTCCACGTCATACAGAAACGGATCCTCCGGCGTCCACAGGTGCGGATCCGGCACCGGAATCCGGGTCGCCTGTCCGGGCACGACGACGGCGTCCGCCACAGTGCGTCCCGCGGCGGACACGGTGATCACCGCGGACAGGCCGCCACCGTCGGCAGCTCCCCGCATGCTCCCGGCGTCGCCGTCCTTGTCCTTGTCCAGCAGCACTGTCACCGAGACGGACTCCAGATCCGGCACCAGGACCAGCTGCGAGATGCTCGTGCGCGGCACCGACTCCAGCCACACCGTTTGCCAGATGCCCGACTGCGCCGTGTACCAGATGCCGCCGCGGTCCAGGGTTTGCTTGCCGCGGCTGTGATAGCCGGTGTCGCTGATGTCGCGCACCCGGACCACGAGTTCCTGCTCGGCACCGGCAACCAGCGCATCGGTGATATCCAGGGAGAAGGGCAGGTAGCCGCCGTCGTGCCCACCCACCTCCGTGCCGTTGACCGTCACCGTACAGCTCTGGTCCACCGCGCCGAAGTGCAGCAGCACCCGCTCACCGGCAAACCCCGCCGGCAGCCGGACCGTGCGCCGGTACCAGAGGAGCTGCTGGGGCTGAAGCTGGCGGCCGACGCCGGACAGCGGAGCCTCGGGCGAGAACGGCACCAGGATCTGCCCGTCCCAGTCCCCGCCGCCGGGGACCGCGGACTGCCGGGCGGAGGTGATGGCGTACTGCCAGTACCCGTTCAGGTTCACATAGCTGTCCCGGACCAGCTGGGGACGGGGGTACTCCTGCAGCACGGAGGCCGGATCCAGGTCCGCTCCCCAGGGGGTTGAAAGTGTCACGGGTGGCGGTGCTCCTTGGAGAGTGGCGGTGCGGACGGACATCAGCTGCCGATGCCGATGGCGGGACCAAACAGTGCAAAGCCCACAAACCCGGTGATGTCCACCAGGGCATGGGCAATGACCAGCGGCATCACGCGGCGGGTTTTGACGTACGCGTAGCCGAAGAGCAGTCCCATCAGGAAGTTTCCGATGCCGGGGCCGATCCCCTGGTACAGGTGGTAGCTGGCACGGATCAGGGCGGAGGTGAGGATGATCGCCGGGGTGCCCCAGCCCAGCTGCCGCAGCCGCAGGAAGAGGTATCCCACCACAATGACTTCCTCGAGCACCGCGTGCCGCATTGCGGAGAGGATGAGCACGGGCAGCGTCCACCAGTAGGTGTCCAGGGCCGCGGGAACCAGTGCCGTGGTGATCCCCAGTGCCCGGCCTGCGGCATACACGCCCAGGGTTCCGACGCCGATCACCGCTGCCAGTGCCGCACCCATCCCGAAGTCGCGCAGCGGTTTCTCAAACGTGAACCCGATCCGCCGGAATGCCGACTTTCCCGGTTCGGTCAGCAGGAACAGCACCAGCGCCACGGGCAGCAGGGAAAAGAAAATGCCCAGCAGCTGATAGGTCAGGTCGAACCAGGGATTTTCATCCAGCACCGGGTTCAGCGTGGTGGTCTGCCCGGCCAGCGGCCCCTCGGCGGCCTTTTCCAGCAGCTCGACGACGGCGTAAACACCCGAGCGGCCGAGGGACAGTCCCAGCACAATCAGGATTTCGAAGACCAGCATCTTCCGGGCCCGCGGATCAAGCGACTCGGCGGGAACGGAGGGGTAGGCAGCGCGCATGCCTACCATTGTGCAGGATAGGGCGGGCATCACACGTGTGGCGGACTCTGGGAGGGCGCCGGGGCCGCTACCGGACAGGGCCGCTACCGAGCGGGCATTCCCAGCTGCTGACCGGCCCGCCACACGGCACCGGTCAGCGGCATCCCCGGCCGGTAAGCCAGATGTGCGGCTGAGGGTGCGTTGAGCAGCTGCAGGTCCGCACGGTGCCCGACGGCGAGCGAGCCCACCGCCCGGTGCCCGTTCCGGTCTTCCCCGGTATGCACGCGCAGCGCGAGTGCACCGCCGAAGGTCGCGGCCCGAACGGCTTCCTGAACCGTCAGCTCCATCTGCAGCACCGCTGTGGCCACACAGAAACCCATGGAACTGGTAAAGGATGTTCCGGGATTGCAGTTGGAGGCCAGCGCCACCTGCACGCCGGCATCGAGCAGCCGCCGCGCCGGAGCCAGCGGCGCACGGGTGGACAGGTCGCAGGCCGGCAGGCAGGTGGCAACCGTACCGGCAGCACCGGCCGCGTCGGGCTTCCACCCGGCCCATGTTCCGGCGAGGGCCTCGACGTCGTCGTCGGTCAGGAAGTTCACGTGGTCCACGCTGGCGGCCGCGAATTCCACGGCCAGGCGCACACCCGCTCCGGTGCCCAGCTGGTTGCCGTGCACCCGCAGCCCGAGGCCCGCTTCCCGGCAGGCGTGCAGCACCCGGCGGGACTGTTCCTCGGAGAAGGCACCCCGCTCGCAGAAGACATCCGCCCACTGCACGTACGGCAGCACCGCTTCGAGCATCCGGGTGCAGACCAGATCGGTGTACTCGTCCGCATCGGCGCCGGCCGGGACCAGATGGGCTCCCAGGAAGGTCACCTGGTTCGCCACGGTGGAGGCGATGCGGGCGTGCCGCCGTTCCTCCTCCACGCTCAGCCCGTATCCGGTTTTGGTCTCCAGATAGGTGGTGCCGCCGGCCGCCGCTTCGGCGGCCCGTGCCAGCAGCAGCCGCGTCAGGTCATAGTCCGAGGCCGCCCGGGTGGCCTCGGTGGTGACGGCAATTCCCCCGGCGGTGTAGGACTCCCCCGCCATTCGGGCTTCGAATTCCGCGCTGCGGTCCCCGGCGAAAACCAGGTGGGTGTGTGAATCCACCCAGCCGGGCAATCCCGCCCGGCCGCCGGCGTCGACCATCCGGTCCGCGGCCGGTGCCTCGGACGCCGCACCGATCCAGCTGATCCGCTCGCCCTCGAACACCACGGCGGCGTCCCGCAGCACGGACTCCGCCGCCCCCCGGGACGCTTCCTGGGTGGAGAGTTCGCCGATGTTGGTGATCAGTGTTGAAGCCGGGCCTGCAGTGGGTGTGCTCATGGAACTTCCGTTGTAGTGGCGGGAGTGAGGATGCGGGAAGAGTCAACGGCGCCAATGGCCGCTGACAGCAGCGCGGCCGGATCCCCGAGCAGCGCGTGCTCTCCGTTCCGGGCGAGGATGCGCCCGCCGACGACGACGGTGTGCACATCCGCGGCGGTGGCGGCCAAGGCCAGCTGCCCGGGGCGTGCACCGGCGGTGCGGAGGCTCCCGGGATTGACCGACATGAGGTCACAGACATTCCCGACCGTCAGCCCCGGGTCCGGCCGCCCCTGAGCGGCTGCCCCGGCCGCTGAGACCGCGGCGTGCAGATCCGCGGGGGCAAACCGGCCGCGGGCACCAGAGCTCAGGCGTTCGCCGTGTTCCAGCGCCCGCATCTCCAGCCAGGGATCGACGACGGCGTGCTGGTCGGTACCCAGCGCAAGCCGTGCACCGGCCGCGCGCAGCTCGGCCGCGGGGCCGATGCCGTCGGCCAGGTCCGCCTCCGTGGTGGGGCAGAGAACCACGGTTGCCCCGGCTTCTCCGAGGACCCTGATGTCTTCAGCGCTCAGGTGGGTGGCGTGGACTGCCGAGAGCCGCCCGGTGACCAGGCCGTGTTTCGCCAGCAGCCGGGCCGGCGTGAGTCCGGTGGCTGCCAGGCAGGCTTCGTTTTCGGCGGGCTGTTCGGAGAGGTGGATATGCAGCGGCAGGTCCGCAGGGAGCTTCGCGGCGATGACCGCCAGAGCTGCTTCGGGAACCCCGCGCACCGAGTGCAGGGCCGCTCCCACGCTGACCTGTGCCGGGTCGAATTCCTCGGCCAGCGCGGTGCGCAGGGAGGCCAGCCGCTGCAGCCAGGCGGCGGCGTCGCGGTCCCCGAACCGCAGCTGCCCGGCGCTGAGCGGCGTCCCAAAGCCGCCGGCCAGGTAACAGGTGTCCAGCAGGGTCAGCCGGATGCCCGAGGCGACGGCGGCCCGCGCCAGCGCCCGTTCCATGGCATGTTCTTCCGCGTAGGCGCTGCCGTCCGGCTGGTGGTGGACGTAGTGGAACTCCGCGACCGAGGTCCATCCGGTGACCACCATTTCCGCGAACACCGCGGTGGCAAGCTGCCCGTACAGGTCCGGGGTCAGGGCACCGGCGGCCCCGTACATCTGCTCGCGCCAGGTCCAGAAGCTGCCGGGGCCGGCGTCGTGCGTGCGTCCGCGCAGGATCCGGTGAAAGGCATGGGAGTGGGCGTTCGACGCCGCCGGGAACGTCACGCCGGAGAGCCGGCAGTCCTCCGGGCGGGGCTGCACACCGGTTTCCGACGCCGTCACCATGCCGCCGGCGCCGATCTCCACCCGGACTCCGTCCGCGGGTGCACCGTTGATCCAGCCGGTCTCGCACCAGAAGGACGCCTGCCGTTCCGGGGCGCTCACAGCAGGTCCTGCAGGGCGTCGGCGAGCGCGGCGACCCCGGCCTCGGCGTCGGCGTCCTCCACGTATTCTTCGGGCGAGTGGCTGATCCCGGAGGGATTGCGGACAAACAGCATGCCGGTGGGCACCCGGGCCGCCAACACCCCGGCGTCGTGCCCTGCGCCGGTGGCCAGGACGGGAGCCCCGGGCACGGTCCGGGCCACTGACTGCTCAAGTGAGCGCTGCAGGGCGGCATCGAAGTGGACGGTGCCGGAGAGTGATTCCTCGGTCAGTTCCACAGTGCAGCCCTCAAACGCGGCAATCTTCTGGGCCTGGCCGTGGATTTTTTCCACCAGTGCAGCTGTCACGGCGTCCTCGGGGTGGCGGACGTCCAGCCACACATCCACCCGGGACGCAATGACATTGGTGCCGCCGGGCACCGGTTCCAGCCGGCCCACGGTGGCACGGGCACCGGCCTGGGCGGCGGCGGTCTGGCGCACGGCCACGATCAGCTGCGCGGCAGCGACCATCGGATCGGCGCGGTCCGTCATCAGGGTGGTTCCGGCGTGGTTGCCCTGCCCCGTGATGGAGAACCGCCAGCGGCCGTGCCCCAGGATGGAGCCGCCCACCGCGACGGCCGGTCCGCGGCCCGCGGCATCAGTGAACTCTTCCGTGTTCAGGCCCCGGCCCTGCTCCACATGGAGTTCCACAAAGTCGCCGATGCGGCCCAGCGCGTCGTCGTCCCTTCCCATCAGGTCCGGGTCCAGTCCGTTGGCCCGGACGACGTCGGCAAAGGTGTTGCCGTCGGCGTCGCGCAGGGACAGTGCCTTGGCCGGATCGATCGCGCCGGCCAGCAGGCGGGAGCCAAGGCAGGCGACGCCGAAGCGCGAGCCTTCCTCTTCCGGGAACACCGCGACGGCGAGCGCCCGGTTCCGGGTCAGGCCGCCGTCTTTTTCGCGTGCCTGCAGCAGATCCACCGCGGCCAAAGCGCTGGCCACCCCCAGCGGCCCGTCGAAGGCGCCGCCGCCGGGCACGGAATCCAGGTGGGATCCGGTGACCAGCGCGCCGCGGCGTTCCGGAGCCGATTCGCTGCCGGATCCGTCCCCGGGCAGGTCCCACCACGCCCAGAGAATGCCGTTGGCGTCCGTCTCCACTGACAGTCTCCGGCGGGACGCCTCGGCGGTGAACCACTCACGCAGGTCCCGTTCGGCAGCGGAGTACACCGGACGGGAGTAGCCGCCGCGGCGTCCATCCCGGCCGGTGTCCTCGATGGCGGCGAGCAGGGCGGTGACGGGGGCAGCAGGTAACAGGTCCATGAACTTACTCTGCCATCGGAATGCGGATGCCGCGCTCGGCGGCAACTTCGGCGGCGCGGTCATAACCGGCGTCGGCGTGGCGCATGACGCCGGTGCCCGGATCATTGGTCAGCAGCCGCTCCAGCTTGCGCGCCGCCAGTTCCGTTCCGTCGGCCACCGACACCTGTCCGGCGTGGATGGAACGCCCAATGCCGACGCCGCCGCCGTGGTGGATCGAGACCCAGGTGGCCCCGGACGCAGTGTTCAGCATCGCGTTGAGCAGCGGCCAGTCCGCAATCGCATCGGAGCCGTCCGCCATGGCTTCGGTCTCCCGGTAGGGCGAGGCCACCGAGCCGGAGTCCAGGTGGTCACGGCCGATCACGATTGGTGCGCTGACCTTGCCCTCGGCCACGAGCCGGTTGAACAGCAGCCCTGCCTTGGCCCGGTCACCGTAGCCCAGCCAGCAGATGCGGGCCGGCAGTCCCTCAAACTCCACGTGTTCCGCCGCGGCGTCGAGCCAGCGGTGCAGGCGGGTGTTCTCCGGAAAGAGCTCCTTGATGGCGGCATCGGTGACGGCGATGTCCGCCGGGTCCCCGGAGAGCGCCACCCAGCGGAACGGGCCCATGCCCTCGCAGAAGAGCGGGCGGATGTAGG
This sequence comes from Arthrobacter sp. NPDC097144, assembly GCF_044762205.1. Lineage (NCBI taxonomy): Bacteria > Bacillati > Actinomycetota > Actinomycetes > Micrococcales > Micrococcaceae > Arthrobacter > Arthrobacter sp. NPDC097144. The sequence continues at coordinate 177,157 of NZ_JBIWDW010000001.1, forward strand.
CCGGGACAAAACCGGGAAACTCGAAGGCCCGCTCGAACCCGCCCTGGCGTGCTTCATCCCGGATGGAGTTGCCGTAGTCGAACACCTCGGCTCCCGCGTCCTGGAAACCCACCATGGCCGCAACCTGGCGGGCCATGGAGTCGCGGGACTTCTTGGTGAATCCTTCCGGGTCCGATTCGGACTCGGCGGCCCAGTCCGCCAGCGGGATACCCACCGGCAGGTAGCTCAACGGGTCGTGCGCGGAGGTCTGGTCCGTCACGATGTCCACGGTGATGTCCCCGGCCAGCTGCCGGCGCAGCAGTTCCTCGAACACCTCGGCGGCGTTGCCCGCCAGGCCCACGGAGAGCGCCCGCTTCTCCCGCTTTGCGGCCATAACCCGTGCGACGGCGGTGTCCAGGTCCGGTGCCACTTCGTCCAGATAACGCTTGCCCTCGCGGCGGCGGAGGCGGGCTTCGTCGACGTCGACAATCAGCACCGCTCCCCCGTTCAGGGTCACGGCCAGCGGCTGCGCTCCGCCCATGCCGCCGCAGCCGCCGGTCAGGGTCAGGGTGCCGGCGAGGGTGGCGTTCTCGTCGTTGAACAGTTTCCGGGCGACGGCGCCGAAGGTCTCGTAGGTGCCCTGCAGGATGCCCTGCGTACCGATGTAGATCCAGGAGCCGGCGGTCATCTGTCCGTACATCATCAGGCCTTCGGCCTCCAGCCGGCGGAACTCCGGCCAGGTGGCCCAGTCCCCCACCAGGTTTGAGTTGGCGAGCAGTACCCGCGGCGCCCACTCGTTCGTGCGGAACACGCCCACCGGTTTGCCGGACTGCACCAGCAGGGTTTCGTCATCCTCAAGGGTGGCCAGCGTGCGGATGATCGCGTCGTAGGCCTCCCAGCTGCGCGCCGCCCGGCCGGTGCCGCCGTAGACCACCAGGTCCTCCGGCCGCTCGGCCACTTCAGGGTCCAGGTTGTTCATCAGCATGCGCAGCGGTGCTTCGGTCTGCCAGCTCTTAGCCGTCAGGGAGGTGCCGCGGGGAGCCCGGATGCTGCGGGAAGGATCAGAAAGGGTAGCCATCTCCCGACCGTAACCGACGGGCAGGGCCCGTTGGCGGCCGCGTGTGCATTGTCTGGGATGCCAGACAGACAGCTCAGGGGACGTCAGGCAGGCGCCGGGTTGGCGGGACGCGGAGCACCGAGCCGGCGGGAGATTTCGGCCGCGCACCGGGACACAACAGGCAGCTGCCGGGCGGCAAAGCCGGCAATGTCCTGCGCGGGCGCACGCCCCGCATGCCCCGGACGCTCCCGGCCACCGGCACCCGTCCGGCCCGGTGGCCTAACCGGCCTCCGGTTCGGTGCGGTCAGGGTGACGCTGGCGACGGCATGCCCGGACCGGTCCAGGACCGGCACGGCAACTGATGAAAAGCCCTCAGTGACCTCGTCCTCCTCCCAGGCGTAGCCGAGAGAGCGGACCTGTTCCAGCAGCGCAGTGAGGAGGGGCCCGCCGGCGCGGCCGGACCGCAGAGTTCCCGGCTCGGGGTACAGCGCCCGCAGCTGCGCCTCGGTCATCCGCGCCAGCATGGCCCGCCCGCTGGCGGTGCGGTGCGCCGGAAGCCGGATGCCGGCGTCGGTCACCAGAGGATCCTGCAGCGGCGCCCGTTCCTCGATCACGTAGATCACGTCGGTGCCCTGCAGGACGGCCAGGTGTGCGGTGAGCCGCGTCTGTGCCACCAGCTTCCGCAGCGGAAACCGGCCGATGCGCTGCAGCGGCGCCTGCCGGGCATATCCGCTGCCCAGCTCGTGCGCGGTGGCCCCGAGGGCGTACTTGCGCTCCTCCGGCAGGTGGACGGCAAAACCGTCGGAAATCAGCGCGGCAAGCAGATGGTACGTGGTGGAGCGGGGCAGATCCAGGTCCCGGGAGATGGCGGTGGCGCTGACCGGTCCCGCCTGGACGCCCAGGTACCGCAGGATGGACAGGACCTGCGCGGCAGCAGGAACCTGCACCTTGGAATAGCTCTCTGGCATATGCAGATCCTAGTGCAGTCTGGGATCCCAGAAACGGAATCGGCCGCGGGCTAGGGCAGGCCGCCGTTGCCGTGCTCAGATAGGACGATGGAAACCCTGCAGACTCCCCGCACCGCCGTCGAGCTTGGAACCGGTGCCCTGGCGCCGGAGGATGTTGTCGCCGTCGCCCGGCACGGCGCTTCCGTAGCGCTCGCAACCGAGGCTATCTCCGCGATGCGCACCTCGCGTGCCGTCATTGAAGAGCTCGCCGCCGATGAGAAACCGCACTACGGCGTGTCCACCGGTTTCGGTGCGCTGGCGGTCAAGCAGATCATTCCTGAACAGCGCCGGCAGCTGCAGCGCTCGCTGATCCGCAGCCACGCGGCGTCGTCAGGTGCGGAGGTGGACACGGAGGTGGTGCGGGCGCTGATGCTCAACCGGCTCTCCACCCTGGCCACCGGCCGCACCGGTGTCCGTCCGGAAGTGGCCGAGGCCTATGCCGGGATGCTCAATGCGGGCATTACCCCGGTGGTGGGCGAATACGGGTCGCTGGGCTGTTCCGGTGACCTTGCTCCCCTGTCCCACTGTGCGCTGGCCCTGATGGGTGAAGGCGAGGTGCGCACGGCCGGCGGCGAACGGGTTCCGGCCGCTGCAGCGCTCTCCGCTGCCGGTCTGGAACCGGTGGAACTGCAGGAAAAGGAGGGCCTGGCCCTGATCAACGGCACCGACGGCATGCTGGGCATGTTGACGCTGGCGATTGCTGACCTTCATCTGCTGCTCTCCACCGCGGACCTCGCCGCCGCCATGAGCGTGGAGGGCCTGCTGGGCAGCGACGCGGTGTTCGCGGCGGATCTGCAGGCGCTGCGGCCCCAGCCCGGGCAGGCCGAATCAGCCGCCAATGTCCGGGCCGTGCTGGCCGGATCAGCGCTGATCGAGGAGCAAAAGACGGGCGGATTCACCCGGGTCCAGGACGCCTATTCACTGCGCTGCGTTCCCTCCGTCCACGGTGCCGCCCGGTCCACCCTGCTGCATGCCGAGAATGTGGCAGCCTGCGAGCGGGCGTCGGCGATCGACAATCCGGTGGTGACGCTGGACGGCCGGCTGGAGTCCAACGGAAATTTCCACGGCGCACCGGTGGGCTACGTGCTGGACTTCCTGGCCATCGCCGTGGCCGATGTCGCGTCCATGAGCGAACGCCGCACGGACCGTTTCCTGGACCGCTCCCGCAGCCACGGTCTCAATGCGTTCCTGGCCTTCGACCCGGGAGTCGATTCCGGGCACATGATCGCCCAGTACACGCAGGCCGGGATCGTCTCCGAGCTCAAGCGGCTGGCCGTTCCGGCGTCCGTGGATTCCATTCCGTCCTCGGCAATGCAGGAAGACCATGTGTCCATGGGCTGGGCCGCCGGGCTGAAGCTGCGCCGCTCCATTGACGGACTGACACGGGTCCTGGCCATTGAGGTGCTGACCGCTGCCCGGGCACTGGACATGCGCGACGGCGGTGTCTCCACCTCGCGCAGTGCCCCGGCAGTCACCGCAGTGCGGGCGGCGCTGCGTGAAGTGGTCCCGGGACCGGGTCCGGACCGGTACCTGGCTCCGGAGATCGAGGCCTGCCGGCTGGCCGTGGCGGACGGTTCCCTGGTTGCTGCTGCTGACTCGGTGCTGGACGGGCCGCTACTCTAGGGCCCATGACGCCTACGGATACCAGCTCACCCGCCCGCCGCCTCACGGCCCGGATCACCGGCAACGTGCAGGCCGTGGGGTTCCGCTACCGCACCCTGCAGCAAGCCATCCGGCTGGGGCTCACCGGGGTGGTTTCCAACCGGAACGACGGCTCGGTGCGGGTGGTGGCGGAGGGCTCCCCGGCGGATCTGGACAGCCTGCTTCAGTGGCTGGAGTCCCCGGCCGCTCCGGGCAGCGTTGCCGCCGTTGAGGCGTCCTCGTCCGATGCCACCGGGGAGTTCCCGGATTTCCGCACGGACTGAACCGGACTCTGCGGGAACCCGGTGCGGTCGCGGCGGGGGAAGTTCGGGTCCGAGCGCTGCCGGATCACCGCTTCCCGCGTCCGGCTGAGCGAGTCGTTCACGGTGTCGAAGAGGCTCTGCGCAAGCCGTACGAAAAGCACGTCGACCACCGCAAGCTGGGCGGTCCGGCTTGCCGTGGCTCCGGAACGGAAAGCATGCTCGCGTGCCTGCGTGGTCAGCAGGATGTCGCACATTCCGGCCAGCGGAGAACCGGAGTCATTGGTGATGCCCACGGTGGTGGCACCGGTGCGCCGGGCCTCCCGCAGCAGGCCGAGGACTTCCGGGGTGACGCCGGAGTGGGACACGGCAATGAACACGCCGCCCGGGCGGAGCAGGGCAGTCGAGGACAGGGCCAGGTGCACGTCCGCGTGATGGGAGCTGCGGCGGCCGATGCGCTGCAGTTTCATGTTGAGGTCATGCGCCGTCAGGCCGGAGGAGCCAAACCCGGCAATCACCACGTCCGGTGCCTGGACCAGTGCGTCCCGGGCACGGTCAACAGCCGTAAGGTCCAGCTCCCGGAGGGTGTGCTCAATGGCCTGGGTCTCCTGGAAGAGCACTTTTGCGGCGACGTCGGCCACCGTGTCCGCCGGATCGATGTCCCCGGTGGACACGTTGGAGCGGTCAAGATCCGCCTGGTCCCGGCTGGTGGTTCCCACCAGGTCAAACCGGAATTCGCGGTACCCGGAGTAGCCCAGGCTCTGGCAGAACCGGGCCACGGTGGCCGCCGACGTACCGCAGAGTTCGGCCACGCGGTTGATGGGGTTGTCGACGACGATGTGCGGATCGGCCAGGATCGCACTGGCCACCTTGGCCTCGGCGGTGCTGAAGCGGTCCAGTGACCCCTGGATCCGGGTGAGTGCGCGCATCAGTGTGCGGTCGCTTCGGAGATGGCGGGGCGCAGGAAGCCGCCGTTGGCCTCAAGCGCAGCAACGGCGTCGGAAGCGGGAATGCCGGCTTCGATCGCCAGGATGGCTGCCTTGACCCAGCCTCCGCTGGCCTCAAGCGCAGCAGCGGCGTCGCAAGGATCGGCCCCGGTGGCGAGGATAACGGTGCGCTCGCTGCGGGCGCGCAGCTTTTCATTCGTAGCCCGGAGGTCAACCATAAAGTTACGGTAAACCTTGCCGGCCCGAACCATGGCACCGGTGCTGATGGTGTTGAGCACAAGCTTCTGCGCGGAACCTGCTTTGAGCCGGGTTGATCCGGTGAGAAGCTCGGGGCCAACCTCTGTTTCGATGGCGACATCCGCTGCAGCACCGATTGCCGAATTCGGGTTGCAGGAGTGCGCCACGGTGAACGCTCCGCGCTCCCGGGCCCGCTGCAGCGCGCCGATTACGTACGGAGTCCGCCCGGAGGCGGAGATGCCCACCACGCTGTCATCGGGTCCCAGCTCCAGTGCATCCACGTCAGCGGCGCCGGAGCCGGCGTCGTCTTCGGCGTTTTCGACGGCGGTGCGGATGGCCCCGGCCCCGCCCGCGATCCGGCCGATAATGACGTCGTCGGTGATCCCAAAGGTGGGCGGGGCCTCGCTCGCGTCCAGGATTCCCATGCGTCCGGCGGTGCCGGCGCCCATGTAGATGAGCCGGCCGCCGCGGGCCATGCCGGCGACAATCCCGTTGAGCGCAGCGGTAATCCGGGGGGCCTGGGCGGCGACGGCGTTGGCTACCGCACGTTCGCTGTCGATCATGGCGTGCACAAATTCAGCATCGGTGAGCAGGTCGAGGTCCGGATAACGCTCGCCCACCGTCTCGGTCGGCAGGGTGCCGAGGAAATCGCGCAGGTGCGCGCGGTCCTCGGTTCGGTGTGCGTTATCCACGGATAATCCTTTCTTCGTAACCCAAATCGGTGCGCGTGATGATGAGTGCAGCGCCGTCCAGGGCGTCCCCTCGGGACGGGATGATGGTGATGCCCGCTGCGGCGAACGTCGCCGTCAGTTCGGCAGAGAAATACGGGTGCCCGGCGACGCCGCCCCACACTGCCAGCTCCGGGGATCCGGCTGCGCGGGCCGTGGCGGCAAGAGCGGTGCACGCCCGGCTCACGATGTCCCGGGCAACGGGATCGCCGTCGGCAGCGGCGTCCAGTACGTCCGGGGCGAAGCGGCCCAGGCGGCGGGCCGGGTTGCTTTCGGCTCCCACCCACGCCGGCATGGCCGCCAGGTCACCGGCGAGGTCGGCGGCGCGAAGGGTCAGTGCGGTGGGTGCGCCGCGGCCGTCGAAATGACGCAGCGCCGCGAGCAGTCCTTCCTGACCGATCCAGCGGCCGCTTCCCTCGTCCCCGAGCCACGGACCCCAGCCGTCAATCTGCCGGGTTTTTCCGTCTTCCGCCACGGCGTAGGCGATTGCTCCGGTTCCGATGATGAGGATGACTCCCGCGCCGCCGTCGAAAGCGCCGGCATGCGCGGCCAGGGCGTCGTTGATCAGGGCCACCGGCGCGCCGGTGAAGGCGCGCACCCGGGCCGCTAGGTCCTCGGCCGCGGCACGGGCTGCCTCGACGCCGGCAGCGCCGATGCCGACACCCTCGATATCCGCGCGGTTCTCCGGGGAGAAACGGTTCAGTACGGTGCGGATGGCATGGGCGGACTTGGCCGCTCCGTCAAAGTCGGCCAGGCCGGGAGCACCCGGCCCGCTCTCTTCCGCGATGATCCCGCCGGCATCGAAGAGCCGGATGCGGCAGGAGGTTTTTCCCAGGTCTACCGCCAGGCGGCGCGGTTCTGTCAGCACTGTGTTCTCCGGGTTGAGGGCGCAATCATGGTCAGGCTGCCGATGCCGTTCAACGGTGCCGGCAGGGTGAATCCGAGCGGCCCCGGGCTGAGGACACCGGCGATCCGGGCGGTTCCCCGGTTCAGGCTTACCGGTATGCGGTGCCATGAGCAGAAGCCCAGGAAGGCGAAAAGCAGGGACTCCTTGAAATCGGGGTTGAGGCCCAACTCGTCGCTGGTCCGCAGGCTCACGCCGTCCGGGGTCAGGGCGGCTGAGAGCTCGCGCAGCAGGCCGGGGTTCCGCACGCCGCCGCCGGAGGCGACCACCGTACGGACCTCAGGGCCGTGGCTCCGCAGGGCAGCAGCAACGGTGGCTGCCGTATACCGGGTCAGGGTTGCCAGCCGGTCGGGAAGGTCCAGCCGCACTCCGGCGGTTTCCTCGGCTGCGAGCACACCGGCCAGGGTGAACGTTTCGCGGCCGGTGCTCTTGGGCGCCGGCCGCTGCAGGAACGGGTGTTCCAGCAGCGCCGCGAGCACGCCGTCGTGCACTGTACCGGCGGCCGCTAGTTTTCCGTCAAGGTCAAAGCCCAGGGCGCCGCCCGTCTGCTCCGCCACGGCCGCATCCAGGAGGACGTTGGCCGGGCCGGTGTCGAAGGCGAGGGCAGACCCGTCACCGCGCAGAATCTGCAGGTTGGCGATGCCGCCGAGGTTCAGGGTGGCGGTCCGTGCGGCGGGATCAAAGAATGCTGCGTCGAACAGTCCCATGAGCGGAGCTCCCTGGCCGCCGGCAGCAATGTCCGCGGCCCGCAGGTTGGACAGGACCGGGCAGCCGGCTGCCTCAGCGATCCACGCGGGCTCGCCCAGCTGGAGCGTTCCGCGCGCCCGGCCTTCCTCGACCCAGTGGAACACCGTCTGTCCGTGTGAGACCACCAAATCCGGCACGGCACCGCATTCGGTGATCGCCGCGGCCGCTGCCGCCGCGAAGCCCTGCCCGAGGGCGGTGGTGAGGGCGGTGTGCGCTCCCGCGTCCAGGGCCGCGCCGTCAGCATAGGCCAGGATTTGGGCCTGGAGTTCAGGCGCCCAGTCCACTGTGCGGGTCAGCAGCGGAGCCAGGGCAACGTCCGGAGCCGCCGGATTACCGCTCGCGGTCGCTTCCACCACAGCCACGTCGATGCCGTCCGCGCTCGTGCCCGACTGCAGCGACACGATGATCATGCGGTGCCCTCCGCGCAGATGAGCCGGGCCACAATGCCGGCGCTCAGCGCGGAGTCGGCCAAAGCGTCAATGCGGTCCAGCCGGCATTCGTATCCGGTGCCCGGGACCACGCCCACATTGACGACGACGGCGTCGGGACGGACCGCCCCGATCTGCTCCAGCGCCTCCCGCTGGCTTCCCGGAACCCCGATGCGGTCCACCAGGACAACGACGTCGGTATCCGTTGCTGCCTGCCCGAGGCTGTCCGGAAGAGCAGCCGCTGACACGGCCGGGTCCAGTTTCCGGCGCTCCGCGAAGGCCCGCCGGAAGGCATCGGACTCCGACGCCACGGCAATGGTTGCCCGGGCCCGCAGATCAAGCAGGGAAACGCGCGATCCGTGACGCGCCGGGCTGCCCTGTATTTCCATTCCGGGAGCCACTTCGGCCGCCCAGTCCGGTTCAGGCTCCGTGTTCAGCCCGGATCCAGCGACCGGACCCGAGGTCGGCGGCCCGGACAGGCTCCGGGCCGCTTCCAGAGCATCCGCCAGCGATCGGACCCGGGCGGCTGCGCGCCGCAGCAGGTCCAGATCGAGCTCATCCGAGGCGACGGCCGCCAGCAGCGCATCCCGCACCTCGAGATAGTCCGAGTAATCGGCGTCGGGCTTCCCGGTGGTGCCGGGGTTGGTCCGGGGATTGCCGATGCACAGCAGATCCGCGCCGGCCCGGATTGCCGCGACGGCACCGGGTCCGGCGCCCACGCTTTCGCGGATAACTGCCATGTCCAGCGCATCGGTGATGATGACGCCTTCAAAGCCCAGCGCGCGGAGCTTGCCCAGGATCAGCGGATTTAGGGTCGCCGGCGCCTGGCCCCACTCCGGCACCCGGATATGCGCCGTCATGATGGTCCGGACACCGGCATCGATCGCCGCGCGGAACGGCTCAAAATGGACGGCTTCAATCTCGGCAGTTCCCAGGTCCAGCTCCGGCAGGGAAAGGTGGGAGTCGGAGTGGGTGTCCCCGTGCCCGGGGAAGTGCTTGGCGCAGGCGGCGACATCCCCGGATGCCTGGATCCCGCGAACCGTTGCCGCAGCATGGACGGCGACGGCGGGAGCCTCGGCTCCGAAGGAGCGCACCCCGATGACCGGGTTGGCGGGGTTGGTATTCACGTCGGCAACCGGCCCCAGGACGAGGTTGACGCCGGCCGCGCGGGCGCGGGCGGCAATCGCCGCACCAGCAGCGGTGCTGAGTCCGACGTCGTTCACCCGGCCCAGCTGTGCCGGACCGGGGATCGTGGAGCCGGAGACCGCTTCCAGGCGGGTCACGGTACCGCCCTCCTCATCGATGGCGAGGAGGGCGTTGGACCGGTGGGCGCGGACGGAGGCCGAGAGGGCTGCGGTGTCTGCGGAGATGTTCTGGCCGAAGTAGACAACACCCGCAAGGCCTTCCTCGAGGGCGGCGGCAAGCCACGGGGGCAGCTCGGTGCCGAAGAAGCCGGGAACGATGACTCCGTTGACTGCTTCAAGCACCGCCGGGTCCGGCGTCAGCGCCGGGATACTCATCCCTTCACCGCTCCGGCCACGAGGCCGGAGGAGAGTTTGCCCTGGACCACGATGAAGAAGATCATCACGGGCAGGGTGATCAGCGTTGACGCTGCCATGACGTGGCCCCAGTCGTTGGAATTCTCTCCGAAGAACTGCTTGAGGCCGATCGCCACGGTGTAATTCTCGCTGGCTCCGCCGAGCATTGTCATCGCAAAGATGAACTCGTTCCAGGCGGTGATAAAGCTGAAGACGCTGGTTGCCACCAGTCCCGGCATGACGAGCGGGAGCATGATGGAGCGGAACATCCGCCACCAGCTCGCGCCGTCCAGGAACGCGGCCTCCTCGAGCTCAACCGGAACTGCTGCCACAAAGCCGCGCAGCATCCAGATGCCGAACGGCAGCGAGATGGTGACGTAAACGATGATGAGGCCCAGCAGTGTGTTGAGCAGCTGCAGGTCACGCACCTGCACAAACAGCGGGATAACGAGGGCTTCCAGCGGAACCATCTGCACAATGAGGATCATGAGCAGCACCGCGGTCCGGAACTTGAACCGAAAGCGGGCCACGGCAACCGAGGCAAAGAGTGACAGGACTGCACTGCAGCCAACCACTGCGACGGCGACGATCAATGAGTTGCGCAGGAACCGGGCAAAGCCGCCGTCGTCCAGGACAAAGGCAAAGTTGTCCAGGGTGAGTTTTGACGGGATGAGCCCCTGGGAGCCGCTGGCTGCGTTGGCGTCGAACGCGCTGGACATCATCCAGTAAACGGGGAAGAGCGTGAAGAGCAGGAGCAGTGCAACAAGCAGGCCCATGATTGCGTTGCGGCGGACGCGTGCCGCGGCGGATTTGCGGCTCACAGCTCGTCCTCCTTCATCAGTACCCGGATGTAAATGACGGTGATGACCAGCAGCACCAGGGTGAGCAGCACGGCGATGGCAGAGCCGAATCCGTACCGGTTTTGGCCAAAGGACTCCACATAGGACCAGACGCCGAGGTTGAGGACACTGCGGTTGGTGCCCGCTCCGCCCGGCATCAGGTAGACCTGTCCGAACACCTTGAAGTCCCAGATGGTGGACAGGATGATAACCACGGCGAAGACCTGCTTGAGCGAGGGAAAAGTGATCTGGAAGAACCGGCGGAAGGCTCCGGCGCCGTCCATTTGGGCGGCCTCCAGCATTTCTTTGGACACGCCGAGCAGGCCGGCCATCACGGTAATTGCCACAAACGGAAAACCATGATGCACCACGTTGATTAGGACAATCAGGTAGAACGTCCAGCGGTTGGTGAACCAGTTGAACGGCTCGTCCATCAGGCCCGCACCCATCAGCAGGTGGTTGACGATGCCGTTGTCGGCGTCGAAAATCCAGACCCAGACGTAGGTGCCGGTCACGGCTGGCATGGCCCATGCGACCATGATGGCGCTGCCCGCGACGGTGCGCCAAAACATGCCCAGGTTGCTCATCAGCAGGGCAACAAGTGTTCCGAGCAGCACGGTGCACAGCACCGCAGCAACGGCAAAGACCACCGTGTTCGGCAATACGACCGACCACAGCGCGGGATCGCTAAGAGCCTCCGTGTAGTTGGCGCCGCCAATGAAGTTGGTGTCCCCGCTGACGATCTGGCGGAGTCCGTAATCCTGGAAGGAAAACAGCACCACGCGGATAAGCGGCCAGAGGAGCAGCGCCGCCAAAACAAGCAGGGCGGGCGCGAGCAGGAGCCACGGGCGAGCCGCAGCCGCAGCGGCGGCGGCCGCCCCGCGCCGTCGTCCGCCGGGGCCTCCGGCCGCCGGGGAGCGTGAGCTTCCCGGGACGGCCGGAGGCTGAACCGTGGTGGTCATGGGTAGGTCTTCTTACTTCTCGTTGAGAATTTCGGTCATTTCGGCTGCCGCGTCGGCCGTGGCCTGCTCCACGTTCTTTTCGCCGGAGAGGATCGACTGAATCATCGCGTTGGTGGTCTTCTTGGCCTGTACGGCACCGAATTTGGGAGTGACGGGCAGGTAGGCTCCAGCTTCGACCATCTGGTCTGCGAAGGCTTCGGTTATTTCATCGGCATTGGCGACTGTGGCGTCAAGTGCAGAGGTCTCGCCCGGGAAGTAACCGCTCTGGGTGGCCCACTCCGTGGCGAACTCCCCCGTGGTCATGAGGTCAATGAACTCCCAGGCCAGATCCTTGTCCTTGGTTGTCTCGAACATGGTCAGGTGGGATCCGCCCAGCATCGACGGACTGATGCCGTCCTTCTGGCCGGGAACGGGGAAGGATCCGATCTTTCCCTCCAGCTCCGGGTTCTTTTCGATGATGGTGGCGGGGGTCCAGGAACCCATCATGGCCATGCCAACCTTGCCCTGGGCGAAGTTGTCCAGGACGTCCGTTTCCTTCCAGGTGGTTGCGCCGGTAGTGGAGGACCCGTCCTTAAGCGCCAGATCCGTGTAGAACTGGATTCCGGCACGAGCCTCCGGGGTGTCCAGCCCGGAGGTCCAGGTGTCGCCGGATTTGGTGGCTACCTCGCCGCCCGCTCCCCAGACCCAGGGATACGTCAGGTATTCCGCGTCTCCGGCGACCGGGAAGGGGATGAGATCGGGGTTGGTTGTCTTGAGTTTCAGGACTGCGTCCCGGAACTGCTCCCAGGTGCCGGGTTCGGCGATGCCGGCAGCTTCGAAAATGTCGGTGCGGTAGACAATGGAGCGAACGCCGGCGTACCAGGGCATGCCGTAGAGCTCGTTATCGAGTTTGCCCGGTTCCACAAGGCCCTCAACAAGCTTGCCGTCCAAGCCTGCCTCGGTGACGTAATCCCCGATGGGTGCCAGCGCTCCGGCTTCCGCGAACTCAGCCGTCCAGGTGGTGCCGGTCTCGGCAACATCGGGGGTGGTGCCGCCGGCAATGGCCGTCACGAAGCGGTCGTGGGCATCCGCCCACTGCACCATCTCCACGTTGAGCGTTGCTCCGGTCCGTTCCGTGAAGGCTTCCCCTGCCCGGTCAAAGAAATCCTCGGATTCCGTATTGGTGCCCTGCATGATCCAGACGTCGAGCGTTTCACCGTCCCCGCCGGTGCCGCTGTCGCCCGCAGAACAAGCACTCAGACCGAGTGCAGCCGTGGCCAGGATGGCGAGCGGCAGATGGCGCTTCTTCATTGAAGTCTCCTCGTAGATGGCAGATGCCCGTGATGGTCTGAAAATAGTATTCACGGAGATTGCCTGTGACGCAACTAACTTTCAAAGGCTTCTGGTTTTGGGCAAAGAAAAGCGCCGGCAGACTGTGTGGGGAAGTTGGGGGAACATCCCTAGTCTGCCGGCGCCGGATAGGTCACTACTCTATCCATTCATCACTCGCACCCTTATGAGGTATCTCCTACAGTAATCACACCGGCTGGGCGGGAACTGTAGGAAAGCTGGCAACTTCCTGAGTGCCTCTTCTGCGGGTTAAACCGCAGATCAGGAAGCTTTTTGGCAACCCGGTGCCTGACGCGCTTTTTGGACTTCCTGCGGGGCACTGCTGGAAGCCAGAACCAGCCTGGGGCGCTTGGCCGCGGACGCCTTCGGTTCGGAAGCGGCCGTGCCGCCGGGCTTCTGTTCGCGGTTATTCTGGGGTTTGTTCTGCTGGGGTTTGTTCTGCTGGGGCTTGTTCTGCTGGGGCTTGTTCGCTTCAGGGGTCTCGTGAAGGGGCGGGCGCACTGCCGCTGCCTGGGCGGCAGCAACAGCCTGGGCCACGGACTCTGCCACGGCGGCCCTGCGTGCAGCTGCCACTGCGTCGGTCATGGGCACTCCCGGACCGACATTGCGGACCGCGGGGGCATACCGCCCCGTTGGAGCCGGGGGCCGCAGGGCCGCGCGGAATTCCTGGGAGGCGGAACGGGCGGTATCGACAAGCGCCACCGCTGCCGTGTGCTCCTGGGTTCGCTCAGTCCGCTGCAGCAGGAATTTCTGGACGAACCGGTAGATTGCCGCAATCACCACGATCAGCGCGATGCCGGTGCCGTAAAGAAGGGTCAGGGAAAAGGCCAGGGAGGTGGTTCCGCCGGAAAAGAATCCGATCCCCGTTATTGCCATCAACAGCCATAGGCAGGAAATAACAGTGAGCACGGTTCGGGCTTTTATGTAGAGGGAACGCTGCTGCACGCCAACCAGCTGTGGCGGCAATATATCTGGCACTGGGACAGACCTTTCAAAGCAAAAGGCGGATCAGAAAAGAGGAGAACGACCGCCTGGGTTTATTCTTCAACTCTAGGCACCCGGGCCCGGAAAAAAGACCATTCCAACCAGCCCGGAGCGATTCGTTATACAACCGTAAGTGTGATATTGGTCATAATGTGAGGCGGCCCGGGCTGAGCGCTTCAGCGGCCGGTGAATCCTGTCCCTGGCCGAGCAGGAGCGCAGCACCAAGTTCGGCAATTCCGGATGACGTTTGGAAGCCGTAACCGCCCTGGCCCGCAAGCCAGAAGAAGCCGGGAACGACGTCGTCGTACCCCACCACCGGCAGGCCGTCAGCGGCTTGGGTCCGCAGCCCGGTCCAGGATTTTTCCACTCCGGTAATGCCCAGCGTCGTCACTGAATTGACCAGCTCCACCAGGGCGGCCACCTCATCGGGCACCGGCTGGGCGTCCGTCGGTTCACTGGGAACGCTCTCCGACGGCGAAATCAGGACCCGGCTTCCTTCGGGACGGTAATAGAAGGACTCGTCGGCCGCGGCCACCATGGGAGCGCCGTCGCCCGGCGGGTTCTCGGCGTCGACGACGGCGGCGGTGCGGCGGTAGGGCTGCAGTCCGCGCGGCCGGGCGCAGTAGAGGGTTGCCAGCTCGTCTGCCCACGCACCTGCGGCGTTGACCACCGTCCGGGACCGGATGCTCGAGTGTCCCGCCCCGGTCCGCCACCTGCCGTCCTCATACACAGCACTGTGGACCGGTGCACCGGTGCGGATGCTGCCGCCGCGATCCAGGATCCGCTCCCGGTGGTACTCCATGAGCGCATCGGTGTTGCAGGCAACGGAGGAAGTATCCAGGCCGGCGGCAGGAAAGAGGTCCTGCTTCAGTTCCGGTGCCAGCACCTGCAGCTGCGCCGGCGTAATGGGATGCATGTGGCCGCTGGCCCGGTCCCGTACGGTTTCTTCGCTGCCCACCAGGACAAAGCTGCGCGGGGTGAGGACAGGCTCCGGCAGATGGACTTCCAAGGCCCGGATCAGTGCCAGGGTTCGAATGGTCAGGTCCTGGATGACCGGCGGGCCGTAACTGGGAATGAGCTGGCGCGCAGAACGGGACGAGGTGTGGAACCCCAGCGTCTCCTCGGCCTCCACCACGAGGACGCCGGTCCGGCCGGCCAGCGCCGAGGCCAGCGACAGCCCCGCGATTCCGCCGCCGACCACCAAAACATCACACTCCACCGCATTCTCCTTTTCTGTCCCGGCCGGCTGTCCCGGCCGGCTGTCCCGTCACAGCCAGTCCGGCACGTCGGTGAGGATCTCCATCAGGGTCTCCGAACCCAGGAGGTACATGCCCGGATGGTCGTCGGAGTTGGACAGCAGAGCCGAGGCCATGCAAACGGCCCAGGCCTGCGCCCGGCCCCAGACGCAGGGATCGCCGTCGTACTGGCTTCCCAGGGCTGCCCGGAAGGCACTGCGCCCGTTTTGGTCAAAGACCAGCCAGGCCGCTGCGAGGTCGGTGGCCGGATCTCCGGCGGTCAGGTCGCCGAAATCAATGACGGCCTGCAGGGTGCTGCCGTCCGCGGTGCCCACGAGGTTTCCCGGATGCAGGTCGCCGTGGAGCCACAGTGCCGGGCCCGGCCAGGGCGGGAGCTTGAGGCCGGCCTCCCAGAGTTCACGGACCCGGGCCGCATGCGGCACCATGCCGCTGGCCAGCCGGTCCCTCACCGCATCGTTGCGTTCCTCCAGCGGTACGCCCCGCACCGCGTTGTAGGGGAAGCCCGGCGGGGCAGGCTGGTGGAAAACGTTCAGGAACCCAGCCAGTTGGTTGGCGAGGGCCGTGTTGCGGTCCCTCGGCTGCAGGGACACCTCCACCCCGTCGAACCAGCGGGTGATGTTCCACGGCCAGGGAAATGCTTCGGAGGGCCGGCCGGCCAGGACGGGAGCCGACGTTGCCACGGGGAGGTTGCTGGTCAGTCCCGGGAGCCACTGCTGCTCATTGGCCGTCAGCTGCGCTGCCGAAACTCGCCGGGGAAGCCGGACGGCGTGGTCGGCTCCGAGCCGGAAAATGTAGTTGTCCCAGCCGTTGGCGACCGGGAGCAGCGGCTCATCAGCCAGCGAGGGATGCTGTTCGCGCAGCAGGCGCTGCACCAGATGAGTATCCACAAAGATCTCTGCCGCAGGATGGTTGGCCATGCCAGAACCCTACAGTCCGTCCACATCCGGCGTCTGCTTAAAGCACTGCCGACCCCGGGAATCCCGGGGCCGGCAGTGTTGCGGCGGTTGGCGCGGCGGTGATTAGCCCTGCACGCCGAGGCGTTCCAGGATCAACTCGCGGACGCGGCCGGCGTCGGCCTGCCCGCGGGTGGCCTTCATGACGCCGCCAACAATGGCGCCCACAGCCTGGACCTTGCCGCCGCGGATCTTGTCCGCAACGTCGGGCTGGGCTGCCAGGGCGGCATCGATGGCTTCGAGCAGGGGGCCGTCGTCGGACACCACGGCCAGGCCGCGGGCTTCGATGACTTCCTCCGGAGTGCCTTCGCCGGCGAGCACGCCGTCGAGGACCTGGCGGGCCAGCTTGTCGTTGATCTTGCCGGCCTGGATCAGGCGGTCAAGCTCCACGATCAGTTCGGGAGTCACGCCCACCTCGGTGGGATCGACTTCAGCTTCCTTGGCGCGGCGGGACACTTCGCCCATCCACCACTTGCGGGCCACCTGTGCGGAGGCTCCGGCGGCGACGGTCTCCTCGATGGAGTCCATGACGCCGGCGTTGACGACGTCGCGGAACTCGGCATCCGAGTAACCCCAGTCCGACTGCAGGCGCTTGCGGCGCTCGGCGGGCGGCTCGGGAAGGCGGGAGCGCAGCTCTTCGATCCATTCCGGCGTGGTGACTACGGGAACCAGATCGGGCTCCGGGAAGTAGCGGTAGTCATCGGCGTCGGACTTGGGCCGGCCCGACGTCGTCGAGCGGGTGTCCTCATGCCAGTGCCGGGTCTCCTGGACAATCTTGTTGCCGGATTCCAGAACGGCAGCGTGGCGTTGGATCTCGAAACGGACGGCGCGTTCGACGGCGCGCAGCGAGTTCACGTTCTTGGTTTCCGAGCGCGTGCCGAACTTTTCCTGGCCGTACGGACGCAGCGACACGTTGGCATCGCAGCGGACGTTGCCGCGTTCCATCTTGGCGTCGGAAACGCCCAGGTTCTTCACGATCTCGCGGATTGCCGCCACATAGGCCTTCGCCAGTTCGGGTGCACGGGAACCGGCACCCTCAATGGGCTTGGTGACAATTTCCACCAGGGGAACACCGGAGCGGTTGTAGTCCACCAGGGAGAAGTCGGCGCCCTGGATGCGGCCGGCCGCGCCGCCCATGTGGGTGAGCTTGCCGGCGTCTTCCTCCATGTGCGCACGCTCGATCTCGACGCGGAACACGGTGCCGTCTTCCAGCTCGATATCCAGGTAGCCGTCGTACGCAATGGGATCTTCGTACTGCGAGGTCTGGAAGTTCTTGGGCGTGTCCGGGTAGAAGTACTGCTTCCGGGCGAAGGTGCAGGATTCGGCGATCTTGCAGTTCAGCGCCAGGCCGATCAGGATCGAGTACTCCACGGCGGTCTTGTTCACCACCGGCAGGACGCCGGGCATGCCCAGGCACACCGGGGTGACATTGGTGTTCGGCTCGTCGCCGAAGACGTTGGGCGCATCGGAGAACATCTTGGTGTTGGTGCTGAGCTCCACATGGACCTCAAAACCGAGCACCGGATCATACTTCTCCATGGCCTCGTCGAAGGACAGGGTCTCGTCCTGGATGTGCACAGACATTACTTGACTCCTCCGAGTACGGGTGCGGAGGCCAGCAGCGGGCCGCCCCACTTCTTTTCCAGCAGGCCCTCGAGAGCGGCACCGGCGCGGTACAGGCGGGCATCTTCCCGGACCGGAGCCAGGAACTGGATGCCCACGGGCAGTCCGTCAGCAAGGCCGCCGGGGATGGAGATGCCCGGGACGCCGGCCATGTTGGCCGGGATGGTGGCAACGTCATTCAGGTACATGGCCAGCGGATCGTCCAGCTTCTCCCCCAGCTTGAATGCCGTGTTGGGCGAAGTCGGGGAGATCAGCACGTCAGCCTTGGCGAATGCGGCGTTGAAGTCGCGCTGGATTAGGGTGCGCACCTTCTGGGCCGAGCCGTAGTAAGCGTCGTAGTAGCCTGCGGACAGGGCGTAGGTGCCCAGGATGATGCGGCGCTTGACCTCGTCGCCGAAACCGGCGGCACGGGTGGCGGCCATGACCCGTTCGATGGTCATGGGGCCGTCGGCGGGCAGGGCACGCAGGCCGTACCGGACGCCGTCGTACTTGGCCAGGTTCGAGGAAGCCTCGGACGGCATGATCAGGTAGTAGGCACCCAGCGCGTACTTGAAGTTGGGGCAGGAAACCTCAACGATTTCCGCGCCGGCGTCCTTCAGCAGTTCCAGGGATTCGGAGAAACGGGCCAGGACTCCTGCTTCGTAGCCTTCGCCCTGCAGTTCCTTGACGATGCCGATGCGCATCCCGGCGACGCTGCCGTTTCGGGCAGCTTCCACGAGGTTACCCACGGGATCGGGCAGCGACGTGGAGTCGCGGGGGTCGTGGCCGCCGATGACTTCCTGCAGCAGTGCAGCGTCCAGGACGGTGCGCGATACCGGGCCGATCTGGTCCAGCGAGGAGGCCATGGCAATGGCGCCGTAGCGGGAGACGCCGCCGTAGGTGGGCTTCACGCCGACAGAACCGGTGACGGCGGCCGGCTGGCGGATGGATCCGCCGGTGTCAGTGCCCAGCGCCAGCGGAGCCTCGAAGGCGGCGACGGCGGCTGCGGAACCGCCGCCGGAGCCGCCGGGGATGCGGTCCAGGTCCCACGGGTTGCGGGTGGGGCCGAATGCGGAGTGCTCGGTGGAGGAACCCATGGCGAATTCGTCCAGGTTGGTCTTGCCCAGCATCGGCATGCGGGCGGCACGGATCCGGGTGATCACCGTGGCGTCGTACGGGCTCATCCAGCCCTCAAGCATCTTGGAGCCGGCCGTGGTGGGCTGGCCCTTGGTGACAATGAGGTCCTTGATGGCGATCGGCACGCCGGCGAGGGTGTGCAGCGATTCGCCGGCGGCGCGGGCCTTGTCGACGTCGGCTGCTACCTGCAGCGCTTCGTCGGTGTTCACGTGGAGGAAGGCGTTGACGGCGCCGTCCACCTCGGAGATGCGGTCCAGGTGGGCCTGCGTGACCTCGACGGCGGATACCTCGCCGGCCGCGAGCTTGTCTGCCAGGACGGCAGCGCTCGAAGTAATCAGTTCATTCATGGAAGTCTTTACTCCTCATCCAGGATGGCAGGGACCTTGAAGCGGCCGGCCGCATTGTCGGGAGCACCGGAGAGCGCTTCTTCATTGGTCAGGGTCTGCCCTACAACATCCTCGCGGAACACATTGACCAGCGGGATGGGGTGGGAAGTGGCGGGGATGTCCTCACCGGCAACTTCGCTAACGGATTTGATCGAATCAACAATGACATCGAGTTCGCCGGCCATTTTGGCCAGTTCATCCTCGGTCATCTCAATGTGGGCCAGATGCGTCAGGTGCGCCACAGCCTCACGATTGATCTCAGACATGAGTCTCCCATGCGTCTTTTTTCGGATAAAAAGGTATCCGTTCCAGTCTACGGCGTTTGGTGGCGCCGTTTTTCGGAGCACCGGGGAGGGGAAGCGCCGTCGTCCCGGCCAGCCGGCGGTCCTCCGTGCAGAAAACGGGACCACACGCCCCTCCGCCCATTCCTCCGTGCAGATAACGGGACCAAAAAGGCGTTTTGAGCCGGTATGGGCCCCTCATCTGCCCGAAGGATCCCAGCAAAGCCCCTCATCTGCCCGAAGGATCCCAGCACCCCGGAACGGGGCCACAGGAAACCCCCACCCGCAGAAGGTGCGGATGGGGGTCTCATGAGCGTTGCTTTGCCCGAAAGGCGGCCGTGCGGGTCAGAGCTCCAGAACGAAAACCCAGAGGAGGATGTCTTCATCCTGCACGTACCAGTCGCGCTCCGGAACACGTTTGAATCCCAGGGACCGGTAAAGCGCGTGCGCCCCGGTCATGGGAGTCATGCTGGTCAGGCTGACAGCATGGATGCCGTCGAGGGTCCGGGCGTAGTCAATGATGGCTGCCACCAGGGCCCGGCCGACGCCGCCGCGCTGCAGGGCGGGATCCACGGCAAGCATGCGGAACTCCAGCTCGCCCTCGATCGCAATGTCCGTGTAGGGCTGACCGGCAAAAGTAATGGCTGCCGAAGCTGCCACCTTGCCGTCCAGTTCAGCAACCCAGACCAGCGCGTTCGCGGCGCGGTCTTCTACGTTTTCCAGATCCTTCACGTAGGGGTTGTCTGCCTCGATGAAGTTGGCAGTCAGGTATGCGTCACGGGTGATCCGGCGGATGTCGTCGAAGTCTGCCTCGGTGGCCTGCCGGATGGTGATGCTCATGCGTCGTACGGATCCTTGCGTCGGTCTTGATTTCCACCGATGATTCTAGCCGCCCTGATCAGTCCCTTGGCGCCGGTCGTGTCGCCGGACACCGCCGGGGTGACCGGGCACTTATTCATCCCAGGCGGCAACCGGCTAACGACGCCGCGCGGCCGCCGCGCAGGCAACGCAAAAACGTGCCTCGGGCCGGATTTCCAGACGCTCGGCCGGAATGGGATTGCCGCACATCTCACAGACCCCGAACGTGCCTTCGTCCAGCCGGACCCGTGCATCAAGGAGTTCAATGAGCGAGGCTTCGGCGGCCGCGAGCAGGGCCATTTCATTGTTGCGTTCAACTGAGACGGTGGATCCTTCGGGATCATGCTCGTCGTCGGCGGGAGTGTCCTTGGCCGCGAGGGTTACCTCACGGATATCCGCCACGACACCGCTGATCTTTTCCCGGGCGGAATGGATGCGCTCGTCCAGAAGCTGCTCAAAACGGGCCTTGTCCAGATCAGCCGGGGTGGCACGCTTGGGAGCCGCAACGTTCGCGGATGCAGCCGTTGAGGGGTTCCGCGGAGCGGCAGTTGCTTTACGTGTCATGGGGGTTCCTCCTGGTCCCGGAATGCCAAGCAGTGTCATAGATTATCCGCTCTCACCTGCCCAAACGCCCTGCTGCAGAAAGCCGCTTTCCTCAGGGCTTAAAGCCGCGCTGATTCACGGCTGAGGATCAGGCTGATCCGCCTTTCAACGGACCGGCGGACCGGTGCAGGGTTGCTGTCACACAGCGGCAGTGATAGTTCCGGGCAGGTGCAGCGTGGTCCCGCACCAGGCCTCCAGGAGTTGGCGGTCATGGCTCAGCACCAGGACCCCGACGCCGCGGGCAGCGACCTCCTCACGGACAACCCGGACCACAGCCGCCGTGGTGGCGGCGTCAAGCATGGCTGTCGCCTCATCGCAGATGAGGTAGCCCGGTGCAGCGGCCAGGGACCGGGCAAGACAGGCACGCTGGAGCTGGCCGTCGGAAACCTCGTGGGGGTGCCGGTCCAGCAGGTCGGGAGTCAGCTGGACCCTGTCGGCGAGCTGCCGGACCCCCGCGTCCACGTCCTTGCGGCGCCCGGTACGGCTTATCCGGGAATACCCCTCCGCGATAACGCTCCGCAGCGTCATCCGGGGGCTGCAGGACCGGCGCGGGGACTGAAACAGCATGGCCACACCGCCGTCGCCCGCTGCCTGGACGGGTGCTCCGTTGCAGGACACGTGCCCCGTTGACGGCCTCAGCAGGCCGGCCAGTATCCGGGCCATGGTGGTTTTGCCACTGCCGGAGGGACCGGCCAGGCCCACTTGGCTGCCTCCGGGGATGCTCAGGTTCACGTTCTGAAGCACCGTTATGCTGCCGTAGGCGAATCCCACGTTCACGGCGCTGAGTTCACCGGGCACGGCCGGCCTCCTTTTCCCTGGCCGTACGCAGCCGGTCAGCATAGGTGTAATCCGGCGGCAGATTTGTCAGTTCCGGCGGCATGCCGGGCATCGGATGCAGCCCGTTGGCTGGAAGCGCCGCGAGCAGATCCGCGGTGTACCGTTCCGCGGGCGCCGTGAGGATCTGCGCGGCCGGACCGGTTTCGATAATCCGTCCCGCGTACATGACGGAAAGCTCGTCCGCTATGGCCGCCGAGGCGAGCGCCTGCAGATCGTGCGTGATCAGTACGACGGCGGTGCCGGAGTCTGCGGTGCTGCGCAGCAGTTCCAGCGTGAGCCGGGCCAGGCCGGGATCCAGACCGGAGATCGGTTCGTCCGCCACGAGCACGTCGGGATCCCCGGCAAGGGCGAAGGCAAGGGCCGCCCGCTGCAGCATGCCCCCGCTCAACTCATGCGGAAACGCCTCCATGGCAGCCTCATCCAGGTTGACCCGCGCCAGCAGCTGCTCTGCGGTGGCGTTCCCGCGCAATTCGCCGATCGTCTCGCGCAGCTGCGCCCCCACCCTGCGGACCGGGGTGAGATAGGTGGCGGCGGACTGGGGAACGTAGCCGATCCGCCGTCCCCGAAGCTTTGCGGTCCTGGCGGCCGCTGCACGCCCCGCGCCGGTCAGGGCCGTGGCAGTTCCCCCGCGGTCCACATAGTCCAGCCGTCCCCGGGCCAGCGTGCCAGCCGGAAGCATGCCGAGGATGGCGGCGGCCAGCGTCGTCTTTCCGCAGCCTGACTCCCCCACCACGGCATGCACCCGGCCGCGGCTGGCCGTAAAGTCCACGTCAGTCGCAGCGTGCACCCATGCCGGAGTTCCGCGGATCACCACCGGAATCCGGATGGTGTGTCCCTTGGCCCTAATAGCTGCGCTCACGACCGGCCTCCAATTCTGGAGACGAGCCCGCCTCCGCAGGCCGCAAGGGCCCAGGCGGCGAGGAGGAGCAGCAGTGCGGGGAACACCAGCGCCCACCAGCCGCCCAGCAGCACCTCGGCCTGCGCTTCCTGCATCAGCGTCCCCAGGGAAGCCCGGTCAGGTGAGAGGCCGAGCCCAAGGAAAGACAGCGTGGATTCATGCCAGATGGCGTGGGGCATGAGCATCACGGTGGCCACCACGCCCTGCCCCAGCGCGGCCGGCAGGAAATGCCGGCGGATCACCTGGGCAGGGGTCCCGCCCAGAAGGTAGGACGCTTCCACATACTCCAGGCCGCGCACCGACAGAACTTCCGCGCGGACTATCCTGGCAACCTGCGTCCAGTGCGTCAGGGCAATGGACGCAATGATGGCAATGACGGATCCCCTGAACATTGCCACGATCACCACGCCCAGCAGCAGGTGCGGAACAGCATTGACCGCATCGATGATCCGCATGATGATCCGGTCTGTCCGGCCGCCCGCGGCCGCAGACACCGATCCCACCAGCATTCCCAGGCCCATTGCCAGGACGGCGCAGAGCGCGGCAATGAGCAGCGACACGCGTAGCCCTGAGGCCAGCCGGGTAAACAGGTCGCGGCCGGCATGGTCTGTTCCGAACCAATGGGCGGACGACGGCGGCAGGCGGCCGGAGCCGAAATCGGTCAGTTTCTGGTCCGTGCCGGCCAGCAGGGGAACAAAGACTGCATAGGCAACAATGGCGGCAAGGATGGCCGCGCCGCCGATTGCACCCCTGCGCGTTCCGGCACGGCGGCGCTCCGGGGGAACCACGCGGCGCAGGTCCGGCGCATCCTGCGGGCTGGAGCTGTCTGCGCTAGGCATCGGCGGTCACCCTCGGATCGATAAGGACGTACAGGAGATCCGCGAGCAGCGAGGCGGCCAGCACAGCCATGGTCGTCATCACGGTGAGGGCTGCCAGCAGGGCAAAATCCAGTGCCTGCGCTGAAGACACCACAGCCGCGGCCAGGCCCGGCCAGGAAAACACCGTCTCAATCAGCACGGCACCAACAATGACTTCCGGAAGCCTGGATCCGAGCACCGCGATGAACGGAGCCAGCGCCGAAGGCAGCACATGTTTGTGAATCACCGTTCTTTCCCGCAGTCCGCGGAGCCGGGCACCGCGCACGGCATCGGATCCCAGCACCCCCGTCATGGAGGCGCGCAGGGAAAGAACCAGCCACGGCAGCTGGGACAGCGTGGTGGCCAGCACTGGCAGCACCATGTGCCGGGCCACCTGCCCTGCGCTGATCCCGGCGCCGGGATCTGTCAGCCCGCCGCCGGGCAGCCAGCCGGCCGTTACCGCGAAAACGGCCAGCAGGCCCAGGGAAATGACAAACGGCGGCAGTCCCTGAAGGAGGGTGGCGGCACAGCCCATGGTCCGGTCCAGCAGTGCGCCCGGACGGTGCGCGCAGCGCACGGCCACCAGAACCGAGACGACCATTGCAAGGAACAGTCCTGTCCCTGCAACCAGCAGCGTCCACGGCAGGCGCTCGGACATCACCGTCGTCACCGGCTGGCGGAAAACCCTTGAATGCCCCAGGTCGCCGCTGAGCGCCGAAACGACCCACTGCCACCAGGCCTGATACCAGGACGTGTCCAGGCTCAGGGCTTCCGAGAGCTGCTGGCGCTGGTCGACTGTGGCCTGCACGTACCGGTCCCCCAGGTAGGCGGCGAGCGGATCGAAGGGTGAAATTCCGGCGAGCAGGAAAACCAGCAGGCTGACTCCTCCGACGATGGGGACTGCCAGGACACAGCGGCGGAAGGCAATGGTGCCCAGGTCCGCACGCCGTCGCCGCCGGCGCATCTTCCGGCCGGGCAGCAGCGCCGTTTCCCTTTGCACGGGCTACTCCCGGGTCCAGTCACGCAGGCTCCACCAGAAGCCCCAGCCGACGTCGTGGGTGTGTGGTTCCAGGACCGTCCGGATGTTTTGCCAGCCCATGTCCTTCTGGATGTAGTTGTGGTTGATGAAAGCCAGCATGACGTAGCCGGGTTGTTGGATGTACAAATCCTGGACGGCCAGGTAGTGGGCGGTACGTTCTGCCGGGTGAGGACTTTGACGGGCTGCTTCCAGGTGGCTGTCCATCGCTGCAGTGCCGGTGTTGCCGGGATTCGCGAACGGTGAGCCGGAGCCCGGTATAGCCGTATGGAGGGTCTCGAAGAGCTGCGAGTCCAGGTCATAGGGTTTGTCGCCGCCGCCCAGGAGGATCCCGACGTCGGCGCGCCGTTCCTCGATGACGTTCCAGTCGGTGCCGAGGAGGGTCACGTCCACACCGAGCTTGGACATGTCCGAGGCAAAGGCAAGGGACAGGTCCCTGCGGAGGGTGTCGCTGGCGTTGTACGCCAGTTCAAAGGAGGCCCGCACTCCGTCTCTGGCCCGTACCCCGTCCTCTCCCGGGAGCCAGCCCGCCTCGTCCAGGAGCACTGCGGCTGCCTCGGGGTCATAGGGAAAAGCAGCCTCCGGATTGAAGGCATCCCCGTATACCGGTGCCACCGGAGTGTGGGCCGGGATGCCGCGGCCGTCCAGCACATGGTCCACGACGCCTTCGCGGTCAACGGCCAGGTTCATGGCCAGCACCGAATTGGGGTCGCCGGCGAAAACGCTGCCGGACGGCAGGGACAGCCCCCGCCAATCGGCCGTCCCCACGGCTTCGTGCGAGTATCCGGGCTTGTCCTCATAAGCTGCAGCCAGCCGCGGCGGCAGCACAGTTCCGTCGATCTCTCCCGATTGAAGCCGCTGAGCCCGTGAGTTGTCATCGGGAACGTGGATTATGGTCACGGTTTTCACCTCCGGGGCACCGTTCCAGTAGTCCTCATTGGCGCTCAGGACCAGCTCATCCGGGCGCAGAGAGGTGACCTTATACGGTCCGGTTCCCACCGGCTCCGTGTTGAGGGACGATTCGGCTGCCAGGCCCGGTGTGAGCCGTTCCGACGGCGCGATGCCCAGCAGCAGCCTGCTGGCGAACCCCGAATAGGGGTACTTCAGCCGGAAGGTGACGGTTCCGTCAGCTGCAGTGGTAACGTCCTGGAGCATGTCGTAGGAAGGCGCCAGCTCGGAGGCTGACCCAGGGTCGATGACGGCCTCATAAGTGGCAGCAACATCACCGGCATCCAGGGCAGTCCCGTCGCTGAAGTTCACGCCCTCGCGGACACGGACCGTCCATTGGGTGCCCTCGGCATTGCTCTGCGGCAGCTCCGTCGCCAGCCATGGAACGAGGTCGGGCAGGGACGAGGAACCGTCCTTGGGCGAAAGCCGCAGGAGCCCGTCATAAATATGTGACTGTCCACTGTCCCCATGGCCTCCCACGGGGTTGAACCGGCCGGGTTCAGTGGCATCAGCGAGTACAAGCGCGGCGTTGTCCCGTGTCCCCTCCGCATCCGCTGTGCAGCCGGTCAAAGCGGTCAGCAGCAGGACAATCGCCGCCGCTCGTGGGCGGTTCTGCAAACTAGGCTCTGCCATGGGGCTCCCGTCAACGTATGCATCCCTGTGCAGATAATGATGAATCAGCGCCTGCCTTCGCCACCATGCTCAGGTCCCAAACCTGCTCCGGAACCCGTGCTTTCGTGTGCCTGGTCCCGGATCCGGGGACGCCCCGTGCCGGAGCTCTGCAGCGGACTCGGCGTGTGCAAGGATTCGAGGTATGGAACCCTTGCCGTACAAGGCCGCCGCTGACTCGGTGGAGGACGTTCCCGGCACCGTTGATGTGCAGGGATGGGCTGCCCGCTTTGACCTGATTTCGGATCCGACCCGGCTCAAGCTGCTCCTTTGCCTGCACTTTAGTCCGGAGATCTCGGTGACCCGGCTGGCTGCAGCCTCCGGCGTCTCGCAGACGGTCGTTAGCCAGTCGCTGCGTCCGCTGCGGGACCGCGAATGGGTGGTGATGGTGAAAGTCGGCCGCGAGCACCGCTACCGGCTGGTCGACGATTCCCTTCACCTCCTGCTGCACACCATCGGGGCGCCGCATCCCCATTGACCTGGTGCTCTGAGTGAACGGAAGAAGGACTGCAGTGGTTGATGCGCACTACAACGAGCCGCGGCTGGTGGCGCTCTACGACGAGGACAACGCAGGCAGGTGGGACATCGACTTCTACACCGGCATGCTCGGCACGCTCAGCGAACAGCGCGGGCCGCTGCGGATTGCGGACGTCGGCTGCGGCACCGGCAGCTTTGCCGTGGAACTGGCGCAGGCCGGTCATGCGGTGACCGGCATTGACCCGGCGCCCGGGATGCTGGACGCCGCGAGATCACGCCACGGCGGTGAACTGGTGACGTGGCTGCGCGGAACCGCCGAGGACCTGCCGGCGGGTCCCTTTGATGCAGCGCTGATGACCGGGCACGCTTTTCAGTGCCTGCTCACCGAAGCGCAAATCCTCGCCTCGCTCCGGGCCGTGCGTTCCCGGCTTGGCCCCGGGGGAACCTTTTATTTTGAAACCCGGAACCCGGCCGCGAAGGCGTGGCTGGAGTGGGACAGCGGCAGGACGGGACCGGAACGGCAGGAATCCTCGGCGGGAACGCTGGAAGTTGAATGGGAGCTGATTGCCGTCACCGAGGAGCCCGACGGCGTCCTGGTCACCTTCGAGGACCGCACACATTTCCTGTCCGACGGCGAGCGCTTCGCCAGCCGCAGCACCCTGAAGTTCACACCGGCCGACGTCCTCGCGCAGCTGCTGCACAAAGCCGGCTTTGGGCCGGTGGACTGGTACGGCGACTGGAACGGCGGGCCGCTGGACCCGGAGTCCAGCCGCGAGATCATTGTCGCCGCCAGCGCACGGAACCGGCTCCCCTAACACCTCGCTGGCCCCGCGGCTAAGAAACCACGGCAGCTCCGGCGGCCGTCACCGCCTCCAGCCGCTCAGCATCGCTGCCCGGTTTTCCCGGGCGCCGGACCGGAACTCCTGCCTCCTCGGCAATCAATGCCCCGGCGGCGTAATCGTATTCGTTGAGGCCGCGCTCCAGATAGGCGTCCAGCGTGCCGTCTGCCACCATGCACAAATCCAGCGCTGCGGACCCGAGCCGGCGCACATCGGCGAACCCGGCGGCCAGTTCCCCCAGCGCCGAATACTGTTCGGCGCGGACTCCGGCGTCATAGGAGAATCCGGTGCCCAGCAGTTTGCCGGTCCGTTCCGGATCGGGTCCGGTCAGTTTCCGGACGGTGACGGTGCCGTGTTCGGTCAGCCAGGCCCCGTGTCCCCGGGCGGCCGAATACACGCGCACCAGCGCCGGGGCGTGGACGACGCCGGCCAGCCAGACGCCGTCGTCGGTCACCGCGGCCACGGAGGTGGCGTAATAGAGGATGTTGCGGATGAAGTTGGTGGTGCCGTCCAGCGGATCGATGGACCAGCGGATGCCTGAGGCGTTCGCCGGAACGCTGGCCTCCAGCTCTTCACCTGTGACGGTGTCCTGCGGGCGCAGCCGGGCCAGGACCTCCCGGACCGCCCGCTCGGCGGCCGTGTCGAATTCGGTGACCCAGTCGCCGTCGGCACTCTTGTTGACCGCGTTCAGTCCCTCCGCGGTCCGCCCGGCCAGGACAGCCGCGCCTGCCGCGGCCGCCTGCCGCGCCACATCGAGCAGCTCCAGCGGATCGGCAGGATCGGGCAGCGGGCTCATTCGGCGCCTTCCTCCGGGACGGATTCTTCAGCTGCAGTGTCAAGCGGCACCGCGCCTTCGGCCAGCAGGACGCGGAAGCCGTCTTCGTCGATCACCCGGACACCCAGGGATTCGGCCTTGTCCAGCTTGGTTCCGGCGTTCTCCCCGGCCACCACATAGTCGGTCTTCTTCGAAACCGAGCCGGAAGCCTTGCCGCCGCGCGTCAGGATGGCCTCCTTCGCCTCATCCCTGCTGAAGTTCGGCAGGGTGCCGGTGACAACGACGGTCAGGCCCTCCAAGGTGCGCGGCATCGACTCGTCGCGCTCGTCCGCCATCCGCACTCCGGCGGCAGCCCAGGCGTCCACGATTTCGCGGTGCCAGTCCTCGGTGAACCATTCCGTTAGCGCGGCAGCAATCGTGGGGCCCACGCCGTCGACGTGTGCCAGCTGCTCCTCGGACGCGGCCCGGATGGCCTCCATGGAACCGAACGCACCGGCCAGGGCCCGCGCCGCCGTCGGGCCCACGTGCCGGATGGACAGCGCCACCAGGACCCGCCAGAGCGGCTGGGTTTTGGCCTTCTCCAGTTCAGTGAAGAGCTTGCGCGTTGTGGCACTGGGCTCGGACGGCTTTTTGGCCGTGCCCTTGGTGTAGAAGTACGGGACCAGCTCGGTGCCTTCCACCACGCCCTTGACGCGCTTGGGCCGTTCAATCCGGACGTCCGCCAAATCCTCGATCTTCAGGTCGAACAGGCCGGCCTCGCTGGTCAGCGGCGGGATTTCCGGTTCGGCGGGCGAAGTGAGCGCGATGGCCGCTTCCCAGCCGAGGGCCTCGATGTCGAAGGCGCCGCGGCCGGCCAGATGGAACACGCGTTCGCGCAGCTGGGAAGGGCAGGATTTGGCGTTGGGACAGCGGATGTCCACGTCCCCTTCCTTGGCCGGCTTCAGTTCGGTGCCGCAGGAGGGACAGTGGGTGGGCATCACGAAGTCGCGGACGGGCGGATCCTGGGCATCACGCAGCGCCATCACCGGGCCGACAATCTCGGGGATCACATCGCCGGCCTTGCGCAGCACCACGATGTCGCCGATCTTCACGCCCTTGGCCCTGACCACGTCCTGGTTATGCAGGGTGGCCATTTCAACGGTGGAGCCGGAGACCAGCACCGGCTCCATGATGCCGTACGGCGTGACGCGGCCGGTGCGGCCCACGTTCACCCGAATATCCAGCAGCTTGGTGTTCACTTCCTCCGGCGGATACTTGTAGGCCACGGACCAGCGCGGCACCCGGGAGGTGTTGC
This sequence comes from Arthrobacter sp. NPDC097144, assembly GCF_044762205.1. Lineage (NCBI taxonomy): Bacteria > Bacillati > Actinomycetota > Actinomycetes > Micrococcales > Micrococcaceae > Arthrobacter > Arthrobacter sp. NPDC097144. The sequence continues at coordinate 206,450 of NZ_JBIWDW010000001.1, forward strand.
CCAGGGCCCGCTGCAGGGCGAAGTCATCCACCTTGACCACGATGCCGTCGATCTCGTGGGACAGATCGTGCCGGTGTTCGCCGTTGGTTGCAATGAAATCGAGCACCTCGTCGTAGGTGTCCAGCACCTTGTAATAGGGCGACGTCGGCAGGCCCCATTGCTTGAGCAGCTCATAGGTTTCGGATTGGCTGCCCGCGGCCAGTCCCTCGCGTGCCCCGATGCCGTGCACGTACATGCTCAGCGGCCGCCGTGCGGTGACCTCGGGGTCCTTCTGCCGCAGCGAGCCGGCGGCGGCATTGCGCGGGTTGGCGAACGGCGCTTTCCCGGCTTCCACCATGGACTCGTTCAGGCGGCTGAACTCCCGGGAGGGAATGAACACCTCGCCGCGTATTTCCATCTCGGCCGGCAGATCCTCGCCGGTGAGTTTCCGCGGGATGGAGGCAATGGTGAGCACGTTGTGAGTGATGTCCTCACCCGTGGTTCCGTCACCGCGGGTTGCCGCCCGGACCAGTTCGCCGTTCCGGTAGAGCAGGTTCACGGCCAGGCCGTCGATCTTGAGCTCAGTCAGCCACTTGATCTTCTCGCCGGGGGCGATGTTCGCAACGGATGCCTCGGTCTTGCGGACCCATGCATCCAGCTCGTCCAGCGAGAAAACATCCTCCAGGCTGTACATGCGCGCCAGATGTTCCACCGGGGCAAACGCGGCGGAAACCTCCCCGCCCACTTCCTGGGTGGGTGAATCATTGCTGACCAGTTCGGGATGCAGCGCCTCAAGCTCTTCCAGCCTGCGGTACAACCCGTCAAACTCGGCATCCGAGACCAGCGGGGCGTCGTCGTTGTAATACGCAAAGCGGTACCTGCGCACCTGATCCGCGAGGCTCTGGTATTCCTCGCGCAGTGCGTCAGCGGGAGGGGTATCAGTGCTCACGGAATCAACGGCGGCGGCAGCGGACGATTTCACAGGGCCGGATTCTTCCGGGGATGTCTTGGCTATGCTCACCTAACCAATCTTGCCGCATTCCGCCCCTTCCGTGGCAGCCCTGACACTCCGGCCGGATCCCCGCGCCCGGCCGCGGCACTGTTTTGAAGAGGTCCGCGGCTTCCCTCAGCCAATGTTCTGCACCGCATTCCGGGCCCGGGTGCCGGCGCCGGACGCGGTCTGGTCGTTCAGGGCCAGAGTCTGTTTCACCAGCCCGATGATGTGCCGGGTTTCGGTGGCAGCGTTGCGGAAACGGTTCTCCACCACCTGGTATTCCTCCGAGACGCCGTCGGCGGAGAAATCAGCCATGGCGGAATTCACCGCTTTCTCCCGCTCGCCGATGAGCGATTCGAGGCGGCCGGCAAGGGATTGGATTTCCCCCTGTACGGCGGAGGACGTGTCGGTGTCATAGCTCAAACGGTTCGGGGACATGGCAAAGCCTTTCACGATCAGGAAAAAACGATCTGGAACGAGAGGGGTGCAGGAGGTTAGCTGCGGTCAGTGTCTAGGTGTGGTCAGTGTCTGGAGCCGAACCGCGCAGAATCGAAGCTGGCAGCTCCCTGCTGCTGCACGGCATTGTCCGCAGCCTCCTGATCCCCAAGCCGGAAGGAGCGGTCCATTTCCGACTGTCCCGCGAGGATGGCCGCCAGAGACCCGTTGAGTTCCTTCGCCATCTCGTCGGTGCGGGCCTTGAACTCGTCAAACTTCACCCGGCCTGAACCGTTGAATTTGCCTTCCAAGGGGGCAGCCGCCTCCACCAGCGCACGAACCAGCTGCCCCAGGTCTTCGCTGGAAGATCCCGTCTGCCGGGCCAGTGTTCCCAGCGTTTGCGAACCCATGTCAAATTTCATCACTGCTCACTTTCAACACCTTTACGCCCCTCGTCCGGTTGATGCGGCGCAGGACCCCGCTTCCCTCCCGGGGCTGTCTGGTCCGTCCGCCAAGGGCACCATCCAATGCCCGGGCTGCCCGAGACACCACGAGATTCCGCGCGCCTGTGGATAAACCTGCCGCCGCCTCGCCGGCCCCTCTGCGCGGGTAGGGTAAGTGACAGCCGAAGGCCCTTCCGGCAGACTTCCCGTCGGGGGCGCGACAGCGCAAACCTTGCTATGGGATGCGTCACCTGCTAGGCCTATTCCTACGGATGGGGCGGTTTGCCCGGAGAAATAAGGTTCCGGACTGCCGACGGCGGACGGTGAAGGGAAGTGTGTAAGTGGTACGGAAAGAACCGCGGGTGGAAAACGTGGACGAGAAGGATATTCAGGTCAAGCCCCCGAAGGAGTGGGCCGCGGGAATACCGGCGGTCTATCACTCGCTCAAGCCTGCCATTGAGCACATGGGCGTCAAGCGGGCATTGGACGCCACCTTCAAGATGAACCAGAAGGACGGCTTCGACTGCCCCAGCTGTGCCTGGCCGGATCCCAGCCACCGCAGTAAGTTCGAATACTGCGAAGAAGGGGTCAAGGCAGTCACCTGGGAGGCAACGCCCGTCGTCATCTCTTCGGAGTTCTGGGCGGAGCACAGCATCAGCGAACTCCTCGGGCGCACCGAATACTGGCTGGGCATGCAGGGCCGGCTGACCGAACCCGTGTACAAGCCGGCCGGTGCCGACCACTACCATCCCGTCAGCTGGGATGAAGCGTTCCGGATTGTGGCGGACAAGCTCAACAGCCTCGACTCGCCGCACGAGGCCGCGTTCTACACGAGTGGACGCACCTCCAATGAGGCGGCGTTCCTCTACCAGCTGCTGGTGCGCGGCTTCGGCACCAACAACCTGCCCGACTGCTCCAACATGTGCCATGAGTCCTCCGGCTGGGGCATGGGCCAGACCATCGGCATCGGCAAGGCCACCGTGACCTATGACGATTTCGGCAAGGCCGATCTGATTATCCTGATGGGCCAGAACCCGGGAACAAACCACCCGCGCATGCTGACCGCCCTGGAGGAATGCAAGCGCAACGGAGGCAGCATTGCCGCTGTGAATCCGCTGCCCGAAGCCGGCATGCGCCGGTACAAGAACCCGCAGAAAGTGCGCGGGATTGCCGGCAAGGGAACGGAACTGGCCGATCAGTTCCTGCAGATCCGCCTTGGCGGGGACATGGCACTGCTGCAGGCCATCTCCAAACGCGTCTTCGAGGCCGAGGAACGCAATCCCGGCAGCGTCCTGGACCATGACTTCCTCGAGATGCACTGCGAAGGACTGGCTGACCTCAAGGACCATCTGCTTCAGCTGGATGATGCGACCGTGGTGGAGGCCACCGGCCTGCCGATCGAACAGATCAACGAGCTCGCCGACCGCTACTTGAAGGCGGACAAAGTCATCATCACCTGGGCCATGGGCATCACGCAGCAGAAAAAGGGCGTGGCCACGATCAAGGAAATCATCAACCTGCTGCTGCTGCGCGGAAACATCGGAAAGCCCGGAGCCGGAGCCTCTCCCATCCGCGGACACAGCAACGTCCAGGGTGACCGCACCATGGGGATCTGGGAACAGATGCCCCCGGCCTTCCTGGACGCGCTGGGCAAGGAATTCAACTTTGATCCGCCCCGGGACCACGGTGTTGACGCCGTGGACACCTTCTACGGGATGCAGGAAGGACGAATCAAGTTTTTCATGGCACTCGGCGGAAACCTGATCTCGGCCATTTCCGACACCCAGTTCGCTGAAACGGCGATGCAGAAGACCGACATGAGCGTGCAGATTTCCATCAAGCTGAACCGCTCGCACCTGATTACCGGCCAGGAAGCGCTGATCCTGCCCACCAAGGGGCGCACCGAACAGGACATCCAGGAGAGCGGCCCGCAGTTCGTCTCAGTGGAGGACACGGTGTGCAACGTGCACGCCTCGCACGGCAACCTCAAGCCGGTCTCCGACAACCTGCTCTCGGAACCGGCCATCGTATCCCGGCTGGGGGCGCTCGTCGTCGGCGACAAGATCGACGCCGACTGGGCCGGATACGAGAAGAATTATGACCTGATCCGCGACCACATTGCCCGCGTGGTGGAGGGATGCGACAACTACAACGAGAGGGTCCGGCATGAGGGCGGCTTTGTCCTGCCCAACGGTCCCCGTGATTCGCGCACCTTCCACACGCCCACGGGCAAGGCGGTGCTGACGGTCAACGACCTGGAGGTCGTGGAACGCCCCGAGGGAACGCTGATCCTGCAGTCGCTGCGCTCCCACGACCAGTGGAACACCACCATCTACGGGCACAACGACCGGTACCGGGGTATCCGCGGCGGCCGCCACGTGCTGTTCATGAATCCTGACGACATCATGGAACTGGGGCTGCAGGACGGCCGCTACGTGGACATCCACGGGGTGCATCACGACGACGTTGAACGGGTCCTGCGGAAGTTCCGCGTGGTCTCTTATCCCACGCCCCGCGGCTGTGTTGCCGCCTACTACCCCGAGGCCAACGTCCTTGTCCCGATGGACCATGTGGCAGAGGGAAGCAATACGCCGGTGTCCAAAACCGTGCTGGTCCGGGTGGAGCGCAACCTCGACCCCGAGCACGAGCAGGTTGAGGACTTCAAGACCCGCACTCCGGCCTAAAGCCGGCCATCACGCCGGAGGGAGCTTCAGCCAGTGGCTGAAGCTCCCTCCGGCGTTTCCCGGCTACTGTGCCGAGTTCTTCCAGCCGGGCTGGTCAGGGCCTTCCAGCCCGGTTTCTGCGAGTGTGGAGACCGTCTCAACGGCTGTCTGAACCGCTTCATCCGCCGCCTTGCGTCCGCTGGTCTTGGACAGCCCCGCTGCATACCCCACCAAAAACGTGCTGATCGGACCGGCGTTGTTACCCACGGTCCTGGATGACTTGTCAGCCAGCTCCACCAGCGTCTTGTGGTCCACCTCCAGGTCCAGGATCTGCAGCGCCTGGGTCAGGCGGCGGCTCCATTCGCTCAGAGTGCGCTCTTCGGTGTCGGGATTGGTACTCATAACATCTCCTTAGGTGCGGGCTGGTGCAACAAGCATTAGCACCGGCCACAGTTTTGCACAACGTCCCGTCCCGCCGCTCCTCCCACAAGTTTGTCCACAGCCGCACCTCCCCTGCTCCGGTTCCCTGCCTGCGGTGCAAGGATGAAGCCCAACGTGTCCAAAGGCGAGGGGACCAACATGGCGAGCGACTACGACAATCAGCTCATTGAGTCGGTCACCGTGCGCCGGCACCGGCTGCTGGCCGCCTTTCTTTTTGGGGACAATCCCCATGAGCGGCGCTGGATGGACAGCAACAGACTGTTTTTCCTCAGTATTGCTGCCGCCGCCGTGATTGCCGCCCTCTGCGTGGGGTACTCCTTCGTCAGCCACCTGCTGGAAGCGTGAACGCCATGGCACACTCCTTCACCCGCGTCACGCTGGTGGGACCGCGCAAACACGCTGACCTGCTGCTGCCGTCGGACCAGCCGGTCGGGCTGCTCCTGCCGCAGGTGCTGAACCTTCTGGAGGATGCGCCTGCGGAGCAGGTAGCGGCCAAGGTCCTGGTGGCCGGTGACGGCACGGAGCTTCACGCCGAGCAGTCGCTGAATCAGGCCCGGGTCCTGGACGGGTCGTCCCTTCTTCTCTGCAACGCGGCTGACGCCCCGCCCGCCGCCGTGGTCTATGACGTCACGGACCTCGTGTCGGATGAGGGCAGCACCGTAGCGGGCAGATGGTCCAGCCGGTTCAGTGACCTGACGGCAGGAGCCTTCGCTGCTGCCGGGTTCTGGGCCGCTGCCGAGATTCTGCTGGACATCCTCGCGCCGGAATCGGTGCAGTGGCTGCTGCCGGTGCTCTCGGTGCTGCTGCTGGCTGCCGGAGCGGCCGCGGGACGTCCGCCGCGGCGGGCCGCCCCCGCGTTCACCGTGGTTTGCGCGGGATGGCTCACCGGGCTCGGCGCCGCCCTCCATGTGTGCGACGGCGACCCGCGCCGGCTTCCGGCTGCTGCCCTGCTGCTGGCCGGGCTGACCGCGCTTGCCCTGGGGGCCCTGGCCGCCGGTTCCGCCCGTCCGCGAGCACTGGTCAGCGGAGCGGGAACCTTGGTTCTCGCGGCCCTGCTGTGGTCCGGGGCTGCCGCTGTGACACGGGAACAGGTGCAGGCCGGCGCGCTGGCGGCCCTGGCGGGCACCGTGCTCCTGGGGGTGCTGCCCAGGCTGGCGCTGGCTTCCTCCGGGCTGGCCGCGCTGGATGACCAGCGGGCCAGGGGCGGCTCGGTTCCGCGGACCGATGCACGGAACGCCGTGGCCGCTGCGCACGAGGGGCTGACATTGGGGACCGTGATTGCGGGCCTGTGCCTCGGGCCGGGGCTGTGGCTGCTCGGCACAGACACGGAGCGTTCACGCTGGACGCTTCCGCTGCTGCTGGCGCTGACCCTGGCTGTGTTCCTGCGTACGAGGTCCTTTCCGCTGGCCGCGCAGCGGTTCGCGCTGTACTTTGCCGCCGCCGTCGGGCTGGTATCCGCTGTGCTGGCAGGACTTAGACTGCCGGAGGTTCCGTCCTGGACCGCAGGCGCGGCGGTTCTGGGCCTTGCCGCTGCCGCCGGTGTTTTCCTGACACGTTCTTTCCCGGACCATGTGCAGGCCCGTTTCCGGCTGTTGGCCAAACGGATGGAGACTGCGGCAGTCCTGGCATCCGTCCCGTTGACCGCAGGCATGCTCGGCATCTTCAGCCAGTTGTCCGTGAGCTTTTCATGACTATCCTGCAGCCCGCCGAGTCCTTCCTTCTGCGTGTCCTGGCAGGATCGGCCGGCCTCTTCCGCGGGGATGACTATCCTCAGCGCCTGGCCCAAGCAGCGGCGGGAGCCCAGCTTCCCGTCACCACCGGCCGCCGCATCGCCGTGGTGGGTTCCAGGGGCGGGGCAGGCAGGACCACTGCGGCAGCCCTGCTGGCCCGCATCTATGCAGCCCTGCGCGCTGACGCCGTGGCCGCCGTCGACAATGCCCCGGAGAGCGGCACCCTTGGCTTACGCCTGGGTGTGCCGGGAGCTCCGTCCCTGGACGCAGTTGCTGCCCGCCGCGGGCCTGCCGTTCCGGACTCTCTGCGCGAGCTCGCCGCCCTGCTGACCGTGGCAGGACCGGCCAACCTGCTGGTCACCGGCCGCCGTCGTCCCCGATCATGGACGGGAGCCGGACCGGGAGCCGGGCCGGCTCGGGTCCGGCCGGTGCCGGCAGCCTGGGTTCCGCCCGGCCCGGCTGCCGGCGCTCCGGACTGGCAGCCGGATTTCAGCCACCCGGGCGGCGCCGGGAAGACGGGCACCGGGTCCGAGGAGGCCGCCGCCTCGCTGCTGCGGGTGATTTCCCGCTACTGTCCCGTCACTCTTTTCGACTGCGGCCCCGGACTTGGTGATCCGGACGCTCGGAGAGTCCTGGATCAGGCCCACCTGGCTCTGTTCGTGACGCCGGCGAGTGCTTACGGTCTGGCCGATGCCGCAGAATACGCCTCCGGTTGGGAGCTGGATCCCCTGCTGGCCGGGGTGCCCCTGCTGGTCCTGGTGGTTCAGCCGGACAGGGACAGCGACTTTAACGCGGCCCGGGAAGCGGGCAGGCTGCGCCGCTCCGGAATCGACGCCGCTTCACTGGGCTATGACCGGCACCTGGCGACGGGACTGGTGGTGGACCCTTCCAAGTGTTCCCGCCGCACCCGGCTTGAGGCGGCGTCGCTGGCTTCGCGCGTCCTGTCCGCCGCCGTCTCGGCGCCGCCTGCTGCACCAGCTGCCACAGACCGGCCGCTCCGAAGGGTGTCCGCTTGAGTACCAAGATCCTGCACCGGCCGTCCCGGACCACGGCACCGGCACGCACCATGGATGCGTTCACCCTTGACGCCCCGCCGCCGATCGAAGCCGGCAAAACCGGCATGAACATGATGTCGCTGGTTCCCCTGCTCGGAGCCGGAGTGTCCATGACGGTCATGATGCTGTTCCGCGGATCCCCGCTCGCAGCAGTGGGGGCGCTGACGATGGCCGCGACGGTTATAGCCTCGGTGCTGATGATGCTCAGCCAGCGCGGCCGGCAGGGAAAGCAGCGCCGGGAGCAGCGCGAAAACTACCTGGAATATCTGGAACGCTCCCGTGCCTCCCTGCGCGCAGATGAGCAAACAGCCCTGGCCGTGGCCCGGAAGGTGAGCCCGCCTCCGGATGCACTGTTCGACATCGTCAGGGATCCCCGTCGCATCTGGGAACGCCGCCGCGCTCACGAGGACTTCCTGCAGGTGAGGATCGGAAGCGGTTCACGGCATACCCGGGACATCATCATCCAGAATGCCGGGTCCGCACTGGCCCGGACCGACGCCTTCATGACGGCGGAAGTGGAAATCCTCAAGCGCCGTTACGAGTCCGGTCCGGACCTGCCGCTGACCCTTCCGCTGGACTGTGCCGGAAACGTCTCGGTGGTGGGATCCCGGAAGTTCGTGACCCAGGTGGCTCGCCTCCTGCTCGTTGAAGGGGCGGCGTTCCACTCTCCCGAGGACCTCCATCTTGCGCTCGTCCTTCCGCCGGACCGCCGGGATGAGTGGAACTGGGCCACCTGGCTTCCGCATTTGGCGGACCAGCAGTCAGCCCATCCCACCGGGCCGGTCCGCCGGCTGGCACCCTCAGCGGATGCCCTGGGCGAAGTCCTCGCCGAAGACCTGAACCACGGCTCCACCCTCGCAGCGCAATCGCGCAAGAACTTCCTGCACGGGAGCGTGGGTTCAGCCCTGCCCCGGCTGCTGGTGCTCAGCGATTCCTATGGCCGGCTCCCGGCGGAACTTCAGCCGGCGGACCAGCAGGCAACACCCGGGTCCCTGGGGATCACCACGGTCTTCCTGGCGGCGGAGCGTTCGCAGGAACCGGGCGAAGTTTCACTGCGCATCAGCGAGGACCAGGCCAATCCCGGGACGTTCGTGGTGGAGAACTACCGCGGGGATCCGCTGCTTCCCGCCGTCGAACACGGCACGCTGGATGCCTTTCCGCCGGCTCTGGCCGAGGCTCTCGCCCGTGAACTGGCGCCGCTGCGCCTGTCCCCGGATTCGCTGGAGCACGACGCCGCAGGCACCGGCCAGGGATTTTTGGAGATGCTGGGGCTCTCCCGGGACCTGGATGCCGCGGATATCCGGCGGCTATGGAACCCGCGGAGTGAAGCGGACTTCCTGCGGGTTCCGCTGGGGCCCGATGACCGGGGCAGGCCTGCCCTGCTGGATTTGAAGGAATCGGCCCAGTTTGGGCACGGGCCGCACGGGCTCTGTGTGGGTGCCACCGGATCGGGCAAATCCGAGATGCTGCGCAGCATGGTGGCGGGGCTGCTGGCCACCCACTCCCCCGACGTCCTGGCCATGGTGCTGGTGGATTACAAGGGAGGAGCCACCTTTGCCCCGTTTGCCGGCGCACCCCAGGTGGCAGGAGTGATCACCAACCTGTCCGACGACGTCAGCCTGATCGAACGCGTGTATGCCAGTCTGTCTGGTGAAATCCAGCGACGGCAGGAAGTCCTCAAAAGCGCAGGGAACCTCGCCAACATCACCGACTACCGGCTGTACCGGCAGGAGCTGAAAGCGCAGGGCCGGGAGGCAGCTCCCCTGCCGCATCTGGTGGTCATCATTGACGAGTTCGGAGAACTCCTGACCGCGCGTCCGGACTTCATTGAGCTGTTTCTGTCCATTGGCCGGATCGGCCGCTCCATTGGCGTGCATCTGCTGCTCTCCAGCCAGCGGATCGAATCCGGAAAGCTGCGCGGCTTGGACACGTACCTCTCCTACCGCATCGGGCTGCGGACGCTGTCCGAAGCGGAGTCACGGACCGTACTGGACACCCCCGATGCCTTCCATCTGCCGCCGGTGCCGGGATTCGGATACTTGAAGGTGGACACCACCACCTACACGCGGTTCAAGGCAGGCTACGTGTCGGGGCCGCTGGAGGTCGACCGGCAGGGCAGGGGATCCGACGGGGCGGGCAGGCGGGGGCGGCTGGACGGAACGGACGGGGAGGAGACAGCGGAGCCTCCGCCGCAGGTCCTGGCGGTCCCCCGCTACGCCGCCTCGCTGCAGGCCGCAGATCCCTCAACGGCCGGCCAAGACCCGGGCCAAGGCACCGGGCCGGCGCCGGCGTCGCCGGTGTCCACGTCGCCCAGACGCACCACCGGACCCACCATCCTGTCCACGCTCATGGGTACGCTGGCGGCATTCCCGCGTGCCGTCGCGCCCATCTGGCTGCCGCCGCTTCCCAAAGGGATAGCCCTCGACCGGGCCGCGGGAGGTCTCTCCTCCGGGCGGGGACTGCGGCTGTCCCGGGGCGGATCCCTGCGCATACCCGTGGGACTGCTTGATGACCCGGCCAAACAGTGGCAGGGCATCTGGGAACTGGACCTGGCTGCCAACGGCGGAAATGTCGCCATTGTGGGCGGTCCCCAAACGGGCAAGAGCACGGCTCTGCGCACCATCGTCGCGGCGCTGGCCCTGACCCACAGCCCGGCGGAAGTGGGGGTCTACGGCGTTGATCTGCTCGGCAGTGCGCTGATGCCGCTTGCGGGCCTCCCGCACGTGGGCGGGATAGCGGTCCGCACCAACCGGGAGGTCATCAGGCGCACCGTCGATGAGCTTTTGGCCATGCTCGCCGTGCGCGAGCAGGTGTTCGAGAAATACGGGGTGGATTCTTTGCCGACGCTGCGGCGGATGTTTGCTGGGGGCTTGGTCCCGGAGCTGTCCAGCGCGGACGTCATCCTGGTGCTGGACGGCTATGGGCAGCTCGGCGATGAATTTGAGGACATTGAAAAACCCGTCCACGCGCTGATCAGCCGCGGCGCCGGATACGGGATCCATGTAATTGCGGCCTGCTCGCGGATGAATGAAATCCGGATTTCGCAGCAGGGCTTTTTCGGCAACCGGATCGAGCTGCGGCTGGCCGATCCCGGGGAATCAGCCCACGGCCGCAAGCTCGCCGAAGCTGTCAGCCCGGGCAGCCCCGGCCGGGCGCTGACGGACCGCAAGCTGCAGGGACATTTTGCTTTGCCGCGGGTGGATTCAGTTCCGGAAGACGCTACCGCCGCCCGGGGCCTGCGCGACCTGGTGGCAGCCGTTGCCGCTTCCACCGGGGAACGAGCCATGCAGGTCCGGGTCCTGCCCGGCCTGGTGTCCGCCGCGGACGTCCCCACTCCCGGAGCAGCGGCATCGGTTCCGCTGGGTCTGCGCGAGTCCGACCTGGGCACCGAAATCCTCGACCTGCACGGCAGGGAACGGCATCTGGTGATTATGGGCGACGACGGTTCCGGCAAGACCAATGCCCTGATGTCGGTCATCCGCCGCCTCAGTCAGCAGCACCGGGCAGAGGACCTTGTCTTTGCGGTATTCGACCCCCGCCGCACGCTCGCCGGCGAGGTACCCGCGGCGTCGATTGGCGGATATGCCACCAGCGCCGTCCTGGCAGAGCAGCTCGCCGCCGCCGTCGCCGTCGAACTCGAAAAGCGGGTCCCGGCCGCACCCGCGGAACTGGCCGGCCTGCCCCGCATTGTGCTGATCATCGACGACTACGACGTCCTGACTGCCGGCGGCTCTTCGCCGCTGGCCCGGTTGACCCCTTTCCTGCCCCTGGCAGCGGAAATCGGTCTCCATGCAGTCCTCACGCGCCGGGTCCGAGGAGCCAGCCGGGGCATGTATGAGCCGTTTTTCACTTCTTTGCGGGACTCGGGCAGCAGCTCGCTGCTCCTCTCGGGGGACCGCTCGGAGGGCGCGTTGATCAACGGCGTCCGTGCCCGGACGCTTCCCCCGGGGCGGGGCCAGCTGGTCCAGGCCGGCAAACCGGTCCGGGTGCTGCAGCTGTTCCTCAATGAGGAGGCACACGCGGCCGCCGGCTCAGCGGCGGCCGCATCCCCAGGCAGCTGTTTCCCCCATGGGGCCCCATAAGGTCGTGAACTACGCCCCTGCGGACCCTGCCGCCGGCTGATGTTCCGCTGTGCCGGGCAGGGCCGCGGCGGACGCACCGCTGTGTTCTCCGGCGCCTTCAAGGTCCACTACGAGGACCGTGATGTTGTCCCGGCCTCCGGACCGAAGCGCCGCTTCCACCATGGAGGCACAGGCGTCCTGCGGGTTGTCCACGGAGAGCAGGATCTGTTCCAGCTGTCCGTCACTGACTTCCCCGGTCAGTCCGTCCGAGCAGACCAACAGCCGGTCCCCGGGTTCGGCCGGGATCAGCCAGTAATCGGCTTCCGTGTCGCTGCCCGTTCCCAGTGCCCTGGTCACTACGTGGCGGCGCGGATGGATCAGGGCTTCGTCGGGCGTGATTTGACCCATGTCCACCAGCTCCTGAACCTCGCTGTGGTCCACCGTGATCTGCTCCAGCACGCCGCCGGTCAGGCGGTAGGTCCGGGAGTCGCCCACGTTGAAGACCAGCCAGCACGGAACGCCTGCTTCGCTGACCAGAACCGCGCCGGTGAGGGTGGTGCCCGCACGGCCGCCGGTGGCCTCACGGATCCCGGCGTCGGCGTCGCGCAGCAGTACGCGCACATCGTCGGCCCCGATTTCCGGGAGATGCCGGCCGACAAAGGGGGCGTCGCCCAGGGTGCGGACGCAGATGCTGCTGGCCACTTCCCCGGCCTCGTGTCCGCCCATGCCGTCGGCCACGGCAAATACAGGGTCCGCTGCGATCAGTGAATCTTCATTCTGTTCCCGCCGCAGGCCTCGGTCCGAGGCATAGCCAAAGACTGCTCGGAGTTCCAAGCCCGGGGATGTCGTATCGTCGGAGTTCAATTCACGCCCTATCCGGAAGCTGCCCGCTGTGTGGACCACAGCAGTGACACATATTACGCCTTGTGGTCCTCACCCTAGCGGAACCCGGGCCCGGCTCCGTACTAGTCAAGGATCAGCCCCTGACCGGTACCGCGGGCAAGAGTCACCGGATGAATTTCGCCGAAACCGCGCACGTTGCGCGGCTGGTGCGGGATCAAAACGAATTTATCGTTGTTGCGCAGGGCCGCGGCCGTGGAGGCGTCGGTCAGCACCGTGCCCGGCTCCGCGAGCGAGGTGAGCCGGGAGGCCAGGTTGACGGTGGGGCCGTAGATGTCGCCGAGCCGGGAAAGCACCCGCCCCCAGACCAGGGAGACGCGTGCAGCCGGCAGGAGGTCGTCCTCGGTGAAAGCCTTGGCGAGGGCCAGCGAGATTTCCGCTCCGGCCTCGGGGGTTTCGGCGTTGAAGAGAACTTCATCGCCGATCGTCTTCACCAGCCGACCGCCGCCCACGGAGATGATCTCGGCGCATTTATGCTCAAACCGCTGGACCATGTGGGCGAGGGTTTTCTCGTTCATTTGCCGGGACAACGAGGTGTAGGACACCAGGTCGGCAAACCCGACGGCGCGGGCCAGCGGCAGCGGATTGTCATCCGAGGCCGAGCCGTCGTGGCTGGCCAGTCCGGCTTCAGCCCGCAGGGCCAGCCGCTGCACAGCGGAGTTCATCTGGCGTTTCCAGGCATAGACAAGGGTTTTTTCCAGCGGTTCGATCAGGCCCGGCAGCGCCGCCACCAAGGCCTTGCGTGCCTCGGCATCGGGAATGCCGCGCTGGACCACCATCTCCTCCACCAGGGCTTCGATCTGCCAGACCACCATGCGGTCCGTCATCTGGCCGATGGAGCGCATGATCGAGATAGCGGCTTCTTCGGTCAGCTGCTCATCCCGAACAAGTTCAATGACGGTCGTCAGGGCCTCGCGGTCCTGTTCGGTGAAGAACACGGCGTCGTCGTCGAGGTTGGGGAAGCCCATTGCCCGCCACAGTTTGCGTGCGGACAGCAGCGACACGCCTGCTTCGGCGGCGGCTTCGCGCCGCTTGAGTGTCCGCGGGCCGCCGATCAGCTGCGCTTCCAGCTTCCGGATGTCTTCGCGGTTGATGACGGCGGAATCCGATCCGGTGTCAGCAGCCGCAGAGTCACCGCTACCCGCAGCGCCGGGGGCTCCGCCGTCGTGCTGAGTCCTGGGGCGGATAGTGGGCATGGACAGGGTCATGGGCTCGGGATCCGCGGCAGCGTCGCGGCCTTCCTCACTCATCTCCCCTCCCTTCGTAGTCGTATTCCCCATCTCCTTCAATATCTACACCATCGAACATGGCGGTCAGTGGGAGCTGGTCAATCGCCCCCACCACTATGGCTTTGAATTTGTGCACCTCCGGAACGTGTTCGTAGTGCACCATCCGGTTGTAGCCCACGTCTACGGCCAGTGTTCCGGAGCGCTGAATGCGGTCGGCGAAGGTCTGCCACGCCTCAAGCTGGACAACCGAGGCCAGCCCCAGTTCACGTTCACGCCGGCGGAGCACTCCCTGCCGGTGGATCAGCCGCCGGTTGGTCACAATGTAGGAGGCAAAAGCCCAGCGCAGCACCGGAGGAACGCAGAACCGCGCCAGCATCGCCGCCGCGCCGGCCACGACGGCGGCCTGCAGGTATCCGCTCCAGCCGGCGAGACCGCTGGGCAGGCCGTCACGGCTGAGGTAGCCGCAGCCAAACCCGGCGACGGCGCACACCACGACGGCGAGCAGCACCGGCCAGACCAGCTGGCGGGCATGCGGCCGGCTGGCAACGATGATCCGTTCCCCGGGAGCGAGTTTAAGCCGGATGCTCACGCTTGGACTGCGCGCAGGTGCACCACGTCGCCGGCCACGACGGCGTGCCGCTCGCCGGCTCCGTCCACGAGGATCAGTGAGCCGCGCGGGTCCAGGGCAACGGCCCGGCCCGTCAGGGAGACTCCGCCCGGAAGATCCGCCCGAACCTCACGTCCGAGGGTGTTCATGCGGGCGCTGATCTTTTCCAGCAGCGAGGTTCCGTCCGCCCACGGGCGGGAAGCGTCGCCGTCGACCGCCCGGAATTGTTCGTACCTCCGGGCCAGCTGCCGCAGATAGTCCTCCAGCAGGATGTTGCGGTCCGTGGTGGAGGCGTATTCCATCAGCAGCGACGTTGCCGTGGGAACCGGCAGATCCTCGTCAGTGAGGGAAACGTTCATGCCCGCGCCCACGACGACGGCGGGCGGAGCGCCGGACGAGTCCGGTACCAGCTGGGCCAGGACTCCGGCGAGTTTCCGTCCGTCGACCATGACGTCGTTGGGCCATTTGAGCCGGGCTTCGACGCCGGTGCGTGCGGCAACGGACTCGGCCAGGGCCAGGGCCGCCAGCAGCGACAGCCAGCCGTAGGACTGGGTGGGCAGCGGCCGGCCGTCGGCGTTCACGGGGCGCAGCGCCACGCTGACAAAGAGCGACGAGCGCGGCGGCGCAATCCAGGACCGGCCCAGCCGGCCCTTACCGGCGGTCTGCATTTCGGCCGTCAGCACGGAGAGGTCGGGGACCTCGGCCGGCCGCAGGCGCGCCCGCTCTGCGAGGTCCGTGTTCGTGGAGCCCGTTTCCGCCACCACGTCCAGTTGGGACAGAGGCCCGTGGGGTGCCGTGAGAGCAGCGCGAAGGCGCTCCTGGTCAAGCCCTGGTCTTTCCATGCTGGAGTAGCGCAAATGCATGCTTCCGATCTTACGCGCCGGGCAGGCTTTCCCGGCGGCGGCAGCCGGGCGGGGGTGTCCCCCGGTCCGGCCGGGCCGCCGCCGGCTGTACGCTGCGCGGGCTGTACTGCTTAGAGGAAGAAGTCCTGCATGAGCTGGTCCTCGGGAGCGCCGAGCGAATAGGGGCGGAAGTCGGAGATCCCTTCTTCGCGCAGCACCTGCTCGTCGGTGTAGAAGTTGCCCGTGGCTTCGCGGCTGGGCCGGGTCAGCACGGCATGCGCGGCGTCGGCCATGATGTCGGAGCTGCGCGAGGCCGCTGCCATGCTCTCACCGCCGAGGTTGCGGATGGCTGCAGTGTCGATCGAGGTGACCGGCCAGAGCGAGTTGACCGCGATGCCGTCGTTCCGGAGTTCTTCAGCCAGGCCGAGCGTGGTCAGCGACATTCCGTACTTCGCCATGGTGTAGGCGAGGTAGGAACCGGCCCACTTGGGATCAAGGTTCAGCGGCGGGGAGAGTGTGAGGATGTGGGGGTTTTCCGAGCGGCGCAGGGCGTCGAGGGAGAACTTGGAGAGCATGAAGGTGCCTCGGGCGTTGATGTCGGCCATGAGGTCGTAGCTCTTCATGGTCACGTCATCGGTGCTGCGCAGGTCGATCGCGGAGGCATTGTTGACGACGATGTCGATGCCCCCGAAGGTATCCACCGTTTCGGCCACGGCGCGGGTGACGTCGTCGTCGTTCCGCACATCGCCAATAATCGGCAGGGCCTTGCCGCCTGCGGCCTGCAGCTGCTCGGCGGCGGTGTAGACAGTGCCCTGCAGCTTGGGGTGCGGCTCGGCAGTTTTGGCCATGATGGCGATATTGGCGCCGTCGGCCGCTGCGCGCAGGGCGATGGCCAGACCGATGCCGCGGCTGCCGCCGGACATCAGGATGGTGCGCCCGGACAGGGAGCGCGTGTTCACGAAGGGTGTAGTCGAGGTCATACGGACAGGGTAATGCACCCGGCGGGAATATGTTACTCGTCAGTAACATCGCCTCCGGCCGGAATCGCCGGGCCCCGGTGCACTTCGGCGCCTGCGAGTTCGTCGTTTGTACACATAACGGCCCCTCTCCATGCCCGTTGTACAGATAACGGTCCTAAATCGGTTCCTTAGACCCGTTATCTGTACAACCAACCAATATTCGTACAGTCCTCACCGGCACCGGCGGGAGTCCGCCACATCCACCTAAGGTTCCGCGGGAATGGTGTAGTTGGACCCCGCCGCGAGGCCGAACCAGCGGCTCCCCACAAGATGGGCGGCAGGGCCCCAGACCCTGTGAAGCCATCACCTCAGGGGAGACCTGTCCTTCGTGCAGATAAGGGTGGTATCCAAATTCCTTCGTGCAGCTCCTGGGCTCATACCGAGCAAAAAGCTTGTGTTGGCCCCGGTATCTGCACAGAGAATCTCAACCTCCCGGCTTTAGGCCCGTCAGCTGCACGAAGGATCGCAGCAGCCCGGTTTTGGGCCCGTCAGCTGCACGAAGGATCCCAGCTCCACCTGGCCCAACGGTGCCTCGCCGGGCGGGAGGGCCCGCCACCGCCGCCAGGTTCCGCCGTGTCCAGCGAAGTACCCCGCCAGCTGGAAACCTCTGCGTGCCACAACACTTCCGGGCACCACCGGGAGAGGTGTCGCACCACTCAGGCCAAGGCCTGTGGCGCGAAATTGTAGGATCCCTACACCGGGGGCGGACGAATGCCCTCACTAGACTGGATAAATCGCCGTGTGCGTTGTGCAATTCCTACTTAACGCAGAAATTCGCATCACCACTGCACGGCGAACGCCCCACCCACTCAGCACTCCGGAGACCAGATGAGCATCGACCAGGACCTTGATCTGCAGACCACAGCGGGCAAGATCGCGGAGTACCGCCGCCGCCAGGCACAGGCAGAAATGCCGTCCGGGCCGGCAGCCGTAGAGAAGCAGCACGCCCGGGGCAAGCACACCGCCCGCGAGCGCATCGAGATGCTGGTTGATGCCGGATCCTTCGTCGAGTTCGACGCCCTGGCCGTGCACCGCTCCACCGCGTTCGGCATGGAAAAGAAGAAGCCGCTGGGCGACGGCCTGGTTTCTGGCTACGCAACGGTGGACGGCCGCCCGATCGCCGTCTACAGCCAGGACTTCACCGTGTACGGCGGCTCGCTGAGCCAGGTCAACGGCGAAAAGATCGTCAAGGTCCAGGAACATGCGCTGCGCAACGGCTGCCCCGTCGTCGGCATCCTGGACGGCGGCGGCGCCCGCATCCAGGAAGGTGTCGCCTCGCTGGCCATGTTCGCGGACATCTTCCGCAACAACGTCCACGCATCCGGCGTGGTCCCGCAGATCTCCCTGATCATGGGTCCGTCCGCCGGCGGCGCCGCCTACTCCCCTGCGCTCACCGACTTTGTGGTCATGGTGGACAAGACCAGCCACATGTTCATCACCGGCCCGGACGTGATCAAGACCGTCACCGGCGAGGACGTGGATATGGAAACCCTCGGCGGCGCCCGGCAGCACAACACCAACACCGGAACTTCCACTTACCTGGCCTCCGATGAAGAAGACGCCATCGAGTTTGTGCGCGAGCTGCTGGACTTCCTGCCCTCCAACAACCTCGCCGAGGCTCCGCTGGCCGCTTTTGCCCCGGACATGGAACTGAACGACGGCGACCTCGCCCTGGACGAGCTCATCCCGGACTCCGCCAACCAGCCCTATGACATGCGCGCCGTCGTAGAACAGGTGCTCGACGACGGCCACTTCCTGGAGATGCAGGCCCTGTACGCACCCAACGTGATGATGGGCTACGGCCGCGTCGAGGGACACACGGTGGGCATCGTCGCAAACCAGCCGCTGCAGTTCGCCGGCACCCTGGACATCGCCGCGTCGGAAAAGGCCGCCCGGTTTGTCCGCCACTGCGATGCCTTCAACATTCCCATCCTCACCTTCGTGGACGTTCCTGGCTTCCTGCCGGGCACGGACCAGGAGTTCAACGGCATCATCCGCCGCGGCGCCAAGCTGCTCTACGCCTACGCCGAGGCCACCGTTCCCAAACTCACCGTCATCACCCGCAAGGCGTACGGCGGAGCGTACATCGTCATGGGTTCCAAGAAGCTGGGCGCGGACCTGAACCTCGCCTGGCCCACGGCCCAGATTGGCGTCATGGGCGCCCAGGGCGCGGTGAACATCCTCTACCGCGGCCAGCTCAAGCAGGCGGCCGACGCCGGTGAGAGCGTTGAGCAGGCCCGCGCGGATTACATCACCCAGTACGAAGAAGAGCTGCTCAACCCGTACCAGGCCGCCGAGCTGGGTTACGTTGACGCCGTCGTCGCGCCGTCCGAAACCCGCCTGCAGCTCATCCGCGGCCTGCGCGCCCTGCGGGACAAGCGTGCCTCGCTGCCCGCCAAGAAGCACGGGAACATCCCGCTGTGACGGCCTGGGATATGCCGGACACCTGGGGCCGGGAGCAGCAGGCCGCACCGCCGCAGCCGCCGCTGTTCTCCGTGCTCGGCGGGAATCCGTCGGACGAGGAGCTGGCGGCGCTGGCCGCCGTCGTCATGGGTCTCACGGCCGACGACGGCGTCTCCCGCCCCGCGCCGGAATCCGTCCGCCGCACGTGGCACCGGCGCCGGATGCTCAGCCTCGCACCCAAGCCGGGCCCCGGTTCCTGGCGGCGCAGCTTCCGCTAGCCGGCTGCCCGGAGCATCTGTTTGCGTTACGTTGGGATTTCATTCATCCGGGAATGTCCGAGGGACGCGTTAGGCTTCACCTGTGACCCAACAGACTCCTTCATCAGATCCCCTGTCCTTCACTGGCTCGCACAACCGCCAGCCGACCGCCATCGACGCCGTTGCCGATGCGTTCACTGAGACGCTGCTGCAGCTGGACCCCTCCCTGGCCACTTCGCTGGGGATTCCCGGCCACGAAACCGAGTACGCGGACTATTCCCCTGCCGGACTTGAATCCGCTGCCGAAGCCATCCGCGAGACGCTGGAACGCCTGGACGGCCTGCAGCCGGCCGACGACGTTGACCGCGTCACCCTCGACGCCATGCATGAGCGCCTGGGCCTGGAACTGGAGATCCATGCCTCCGGCTGGAACCTCGCGGACCTGAACAACATCGCGTCACCGGCCCAGGAAATCCGCTCCATCTTCGACCTCATGCCCGCAGCCACCATCGAGGACTGGCAGCACATTGCCGGACGCCTGCACAACGTTCCGGATGCCGTCTCCGGCTACATCACTTCCCTGCGCGCCGGGAAGGAACGCGGCCTGCTGCCGGCCCGCCGCCAGGTGCTGATCGTCATGGAACAGACCACCAAGTACGCCGAGGACGGCGGCTTCTTTGACAGCTACGTCTCCGGCGCCGCGCTGGCCGACGGCGGTGCCCTGCCCGACAGCCTCACCGATGCGCTGCGCGCCGGTGCCGACGCCGCCCGCGCCGCCTACCGCAACCTGGCCGCGTTCCTGGAAAACGAACTGCTGCCCGAGGCTCCGGAAAAGGATGCCGTGGGCCGCGAGCGCTACGCCCTGATGTCCCGCCGCTTCCTGGGCTCCGCCGTGGACCTGGAAGAGACCTATGCCTGGGGCGTTGCCGAACTGGACCGGATCATTGCCGAGCAGGAAGCCGTTGCCGAGCAGATTAAGCCCGGGGCCACCGTTGAGGAGGCCATGCGACTGCTGGACGAGGATCCCGAGCGGCAGCTGCACGGCACCGCCGAACTGCAGGCCTGGATGCAGGGCCTGGCGGACCGTGCCGTGTCCGACCTCGCCGGCACCCACTTCCAGATTGACGGCCCCATGCGCGAAATCGAGTGCATGATCGCCCCCACCCAGGAAGGCGGCATCTACTACACGGGCCCCAGCGACGACTTCAGCCGCCCGGGCCGCATGTGGTGGTCCGTTCCCGCCGGCGAAGACACCTTCACCACGTGGAAGGAAACCACCACGGTCTACCACGAGGGTGTGCCGGGCCATCACCTTCAAATCGCGACGGCGACGGCGGCCCGCGGCCTGCTGAACAACTGGCGCCGCAATATCTGCTGGGTTTCCGGACACGGTGAGGGCTGGGCCCTGTACGCCGAGCGGCTCATGGATGAGCTGGGCTACCTCAGCGATCCCGGAGACAAGATGGGCATGCTGGACGCCCAGCGCATGCGGGCCGCCCGCGTGGTCTTCGACATCGGAGTGCACCTGGAACTGGACATCCCCGAACGCTGGGGCTCCGGCACCTGGACCGCCGAAAAGGGCTACGAATTCCTGAAGCAGAACATCGCCATCTCCGAGGGGCAGCTGAACTTCGAGTTCACCCGCTACCTTGGCTGGCCCGGACAGGCCCCCGCCTACAAGCTGGGCCAGCGCCTCTGGGAGCAGATCCGCGACGAGGTGCGCGCCCGCGAGGGCGAGGACTTTGACCAGAAGCGCTTCCACACCCGGGCCCTGGAGCTGGGCTCCGTTGGCCTGGACACCCTGCGCCGGGCGCTGCTGGAGGCCTAGGACCGGCCTCGGCTTGAGGATCCGCTCCGGCAGCAGCTGACGGCGGCATTTGCAGGACTGCAGGTGCCGGTGCATTCAGCGACATTCCTCACAGCCAGCTGCGGAATAACCCCCGGGACAGGCGATGCGCCGCCATGTTCCGGGGGTTTTCGCATGATCTGCCGCAGATGAGCTCCATGGAAGCACGTAACATTTCGCAACGGGCAATCGTATCTGGTAGTGGAGCCCCGCTACTGTTTCAGAGTGACCACACAGACCCCCTCCCCCAAGACATCGGCCGGCCGACGGCTGCCCCACTGGATGACTGCCTTCGGACCGCAGATCATTGCCGCCCTGGTGGCCGGCCTGCTGCTGGGCCTGCTGGCCAAGAACATGGGCACCGCCGGCGACGGCGAGCCCAACTGGCTGACGACCACCCTGAACACCATCGGCACGAGCTACGTCTCGCTGCTGAAGGCCGCCGTCGTCCCCCTGATCTTCACCGCCGTCGTGAGCTCGATTGCGAACCTGCGCGCCGTGTCCAACGCCGCCCGCCTGGCCTGGCAGACCCTGCTCTGGTTCGCCATCACCGCGCTGATCAGCGTGGTCATCGGCATCCTGCTCGGCGTCATCCTGCAGCCCGGCAGCAACGCCGACGTGTCCGGCAAGGATTACACCGGCAGCCAGGGCAGCTGGGTCGGCTTCCTGACCGGCCTGGTTCCGGGAAACTTCCTGGGTCTGGGTGCCAGCTCCAAGGTTGCGGAGAGCGGTGATGTCAGCACCAGCGTGAGCTTCAACGTGCTGCAGATCCTGGTGATCGCCATCGCCGTCGGCATTGCAGCCCTGAAGGTCGGCAAGCCGGCCGAACCGTTCCTGGCCCTGAATGCCTCGGCCCTCGCCGTGATCCAGAAGGTCCTCTGGTGGATCATCCGCCTGGCCCCGGTGGGCACCATCGGCCTGATCGGCACGGCCGTGGCCACCTACGGCTGGGACACCATCGGCTCCCTGGGCATGTTCGCCCTGACCATCTACATCGGCCTGTTCCTGGTCCTGTTTGTGGTCTACCCGGTGCTGATCAAGTCCCACGGCTTGTCCGTCCGCCAGTGGTTCTCCGGCGCCTGGCCTGCCATCCAGCTTGGCTTCGTGTCCCGTTCCTCGGTGGGCACCCTGCCGCTGACGCAGCGCGTCACCGAGCGCAACCTCGGCGTCTCGCGCTCCTACGCCTCCTTTGCCGTGCCGCTGGGCGCCACCACCAAGATGGACGGCTGCGCCTCAATCTATCCGGCCGTCTCCGCGATCTTCGTGGCCCAGTTCTTCGGCATTGACCTCAGCTTCACGGACTACCTGCTGATCGCCCTGGTTTCGGTGCTGGGTTCGGCCGCGACCGCCGGAACCACCGGCGCCGTCGTCATGCTGACCCTGACGCTGTCCACTCTGGGCCTGCCGCTGGCCGGCGTGGGCCTGCTGCTGTCCATCGATCCGATCCTGGACATGGGCCGCACCGCCGTGAACGTTGCCGGACAGACTGTGGTCCCGGCAATCGTCGCCAAGCGCAACGGGCTGCTGGACGCTGCCGTGTACAACGCCAAGCGGACCGGTGATCCGTTTGCGGATGACTCCGCGGAGGTTGCCGCTGAGGTGACCGACGCCGTCGAGGCCACGGTGCCCGGCTCCGCTCCCGTCACCGCCCAGACGCGTTGATCTGCTGACGCGTTGATTCACTGACGCGCTGCAGCTACGAACTGTTGCAGCTCCGAAGGCCGCTCCAGATTACCGGGGCGGCCTTCCGTGTTCCGGCTCCGGTTCGGTCCTCTGTTCCGGCTGCTTGCTCCGTCCGCATGTGCGGCCGCCTGCACCGGTCCCTGTTCCGTGCTGGACCTGGACCCCGACACTGCGGCCCGGCTGGTGGAACGTTATCGTGACCAATGGGGTCCGCACACCCAACCGGCAGCCTTCGCCCGGAGGGTCGCCTCAGAACAGTGGGCAAACGAGGCATGGCCCGACTAGGCACCACCGACAACATCACTATTTCCAGAAGACACAAAACACCATTCATAAGAAAGCAGACACATCATGGCTGAAGAACTCATCGTCATTGAAAGCGGCTACAAGATGGCCTCCAACAACCACAAGATCCTGACTCTTGGCCCCTTCAGTGCGTCCGAGGCGCAGGAAAAATACCAGGAGCTGCTCTCGGGGACCTCCTCGGAACTGCCTGCCGCCAAGAACACCACGGTTGTCACCGTCTCAGAACGCCAATTCCTGCGCGTCCGCAACGGACTCACCGGTGCGACCATTCTGGACCGGGTCACCCGGGGCACAGTGGCTTAGCTTTACCCCGTCCTCATCAAGGCCCATGGCCTCTCCATCCGCCAGTGGTTCTCCGGCGCCTGGCCCGCCGTTCAGCTGGGCTTCGTTTCCCGCTCCTCCGTGTGCACCCTGCCGCTGACCCGGCGCGTCACCGAGCGTAACCTCGGCTTACCCCGGGCCTACGCGTCCTTCGCCGTTCCCCTGGGCGCCACCGCCAAAATGGACGACTGCGCCTCGATCTGCCAGGCCATCTCCGCCATCTTTGGCGGACGCTCAGGCGCGTTGATTTACTGACGCTGATTCACTGATTGTTGTCGCTGCGAAGGCCGCTCCGGCTTACCGGAGCGGCCTTCTTGCGTTCCGGGCGGGTGTTCCGGCTGCCTGCACCGGACCGGCTCCTCACCGCTCGTTCGCACCGGCCGGGCTGCGCGCACCCTCGGGCTAGGCTTGAGGGGTGACTGATCTGAACCTCATCCTCGCTTCCGCTTCCCCCGCCCGCACCAAGCTGCTGACCAACGCCGGCATCGCCCACAGCGTCATGGTCTCCGACGTCGACGAAGACGCCGTCACCGCGCGCTACGGCACTCCGGACCCGCATGACACCGCCCTGCTGCTGGCCCGTGCCAAGGCCGAAGCCGTTGCTGCGCTGCCTGAGGCCGAGGGATCCCTCGTGGTGGGCTGCGACTCGGTCTTCGAATTCGAGGGCGAAGCCCACGGCAAGCCCTGGGAGCCCGAGGTGGCCCGCGAGCGTATCCGCCGGATGAGCGGAAACGTGGGCGTGCTGCACACGGGGCACTGGCTCGTGGACTGCCGGGACACGGATGACGACGGCGGATCGGGCGCCACGCTGGGCGGCGTCAGTTCCGCCTCGGTGCACTTCGCCAAGCTCACCGACGAGGAAATCGACGCCTATGTCGCCACCGGAGAGCCCCTGCAGGTGGCAGGGTCCTTCACGATCGACTCCCTGGGCGGAGCGTTCATCGAGAAGGTTGTGGGCGACCCGCACGCCGTCGTCGGTCTTTCCGTCTCGATGCTGCGCGAGCTTCTGGCGAGCGCCGGCGTGAAGATCACGGACCTCTGGGACCGGTAAACCCCTTCGCTCCCGTCCGTTGTACAGATAACGGCCCCATTCCGGGTGCGTGCCCGTCTGTTGTACAGATAACGGCCCCATTTCGGGTTCAGAAGCCCGTTATCTGTACAACGAACGGCTCCCCCTGAGCGAAGGACCTGCTTAGAACGGGCGCCAACCGGCCATGGACAGACCCCGGCGCACCTTTGCTCTGACGGCGCGCTGCCCCAGGGCCAAATCTGTCTTGCTGATTTTGACTTGCACCCAACCGAGCTCAGCCGTTTTCAAGTCCCGATAATGGTCCCGGGCCTGCTGCTCCGGAGTGAGGTGGTGGGCGCCGTCGTACTCCAGGCAGGTGCGGAACTCATGGCAGCCGAGGTCCGACCAGATCTGCGCTTTTCCGTGCTCGTCGCAAATGGCGACGTTGGGTACAAACTCGGGCATCTCCGGATCATTCGACAACATGAGCCGTAGCAGGGTCTCGGGCGGGGAGTCCACGCCGACACGAAGGTGCTCCAGCGCGGATTGGCACTTTCGGAGATGGGCCACGCGCTTCTTGCCCCCGATAAAGGCCCGCAGGTCATCCAAGGGAACGAGTGCGTGTCGTGCAGGACCGAAACTCCGGTGGTGAGCGCTCACTATCTGGTCGCCCATGACAATGAGTTCTTCCGCAGACAGCAGCCCCGCGAGATCCAGCCAGGTTCGCGCGATACCTGTCACGGCAAGGCCCGCAACAGTGCTCAGGTCTTCGGAGCTCAGGTCCAGCCGGTGACCTTCAACATTTCTTCTCCTCGGCTTGCCTTTTCCGGATGCGCGGCTCAGGTGAAGCACGGGTTCTTCCGCCAAACGGCGCGGCAACACCAGGCCATGGAGCCTTGCCGCAGTGGAATGACTGATGACGGCATCCGGGAGCAGATCCACGTACGGTCGGCAGCTATTGGCCAGATTCCCCGCCGCATCGCGGGGAATCCGAATGGAACGACTAGGAGTACGAAGGTCAGCGGCACGGAGACGTCCAACCCCGACTCCCAGCGCTTTGGCTTCGCCGACGGTAAAGGGCCGTTCTCCCAGCCGACGAGGGAGAGCGTTCGGCTGTCTCATACATTCCATAAATCATTTCCGGCCGGCTTTCGGGCCTTCTGCAGGCTTCGCTGAGTACAACCAGGTCCCGGCATCTACCTGTGCAGGGACACCCGGAGAGCCGGCCCAGTTGTAGGTTCCCCACAACTAAACGCCGCGTCCCACGCAGAAACAGCACGCATTATGGCCGGAAACCACAAAATCGCGCTAGGCTCCGAGAAGATCAAAAGGAGCCAGTGCATTCAATGAGCCAGTTCAACCCCGCACCCGCCGGCAGCCCCGAGGGATCCACGCAGGACACCCTGCAGGACCAGGACCGCCCGCAGACCAGTACCCCGAACACCCGAAGCATCACCAAGGTCCTGATCGCCAACCGCGGTGAAATCGCCGTCCGCGTCATCCGTGCAGCGCGCGATGAAGGCCTCGCCTCCGTTGCCGTCTACGCCGATCCGGACCGGGACGCCCTGCACGTCCGCCTCGCTGATGAGGCGTATTCCCTGGGCGGGAGCACCGCAGCGGAGTCTTACCTGGACATGGGGAAGATTATCGACGCCGCCCGCAAGTCGGGCGCGGACGCCGTCCACCCCGGCTACGGCTTCCTGTCCGAGAACGCCGAGTTTGCCCAGCGCGTCATCGACGCCGGCCTGACCTGGATCGGCCCCTCCCCGTACTCCATTTCCCAGCTCGGCGACAAGGTGCAGGCCCGCCACATCGCGGCCAAGGTTGGCGCACCGCTGGTTCCGGGCACCGCAGATCCGGTGAAGAACGCACAGGAAGTCCTGGACTTCGCGGACACCCATGGCCTGCCGCTGGCCATCAAGGCAGCTTTCGGCGGCGGCGGGCGCGGTATCAAGGTGGCCCGCACCCGCGCTGAAATCCCCGAGATGTTCGAGTCGGCCGTCCGCGAGGCCACGGCTGCGTTCGGCCGCGGCGAGTGCTTCATCGAGCGGTTCCTGGACGCCCCGCGGCACGTGGAAACCCAGTGCCTCGCCGATGCGCACGGCAACGTCGTCGTCGTCTCCACCCGCGACTGCTCGCTGCAGCGCCGCAACCAGAAACTGGTGGAGGAGGCTCCGGCCCCGTTCCTGACCGAAGAGCAGAACCAGCGCCTCTACGCCGCGTCCAAGGCAATCCTGCGCGAAGCCGGTTACCAGGGTGCGGGCACCTGCGAGTTCCTCGTGGGCACCGACGGCACCATTTCCTTCCTCGAGGTCAACACGCGCCTGCAGGTGGAGCACCCGGTGTCCGAGGAAGTCACCGGCCTTGACCTGGTCCGCGAGCAGTTCCGCGTTGCCCGCGGCGAGGAGCTCGGCTACGGCGACCCCGAGGTCCGCGGCCACGCCTTCGAATTCCGCCTGAACGGCGAGGATCCGGGCCGCAGCTTCATGCCCGCCCCCGGCACCGTGGACACCTTCAAGCTGCCCACCGGTCCGGGCGTCCGCGTGGACTCCGGCATCGAAGCCGGTGAAACCGTCGGCGGAAACTTCGACTCCCTGCTGGCCAAGCTGATCATCAGCGGCGCCACCCGCGAACAGGCTCTCCAGCGCGCCCGCCGTGCCCTGGCCGAAATGGAAATCACCGGCATGCCCACCGTGCTGCCCTTCCACGCCGCAGTGGTGTCGCACCCCGATTTCGCCCCGGAAGAAGGCCCGTTCAAGGTCCACACCCGCTGGATCGAGACGGACTTCGTCAACGAGATTCCGGCCTGGTCCGGCGAGCAGAGTTCACGGAACGACGACGGCGGCCGCCAGCGCGTCACCGTCGAGGTCGGCGGCAAGCGGCTCGACGTCGTGCTCCCTGCCGGGCTGGGCGGCAACGGCTCGAACGGCGCAGCAGGCCGCGGTGCCGGCGCCAACGGCAAGGCCCGCAAGTCCTCACGCAGCCGCGGCGGTGCCAACCCGGCTGCAACGGGCGCGGACCTGACGTCCCCCATGCAGGGAACCATCGTCAAGGTGGCCGTGCAGGATGGTTCGGTAGTCGCTGAGGGCGATCTCGTCGTCGTGCTGGAAGCCATGAAAATGGAGCAGCCGCTGACTGCACACAAGGCCGGCACCGTGTCCGGGCTGACCGCGCTTCCCGGCGCCACGGTCTCCGCCGGTGCAGTAATCGCCTCGATCCTGGACTAGGACTTCCTGCCGGCAGGACTTCCGGCAACAACAAAACGGCTCGGCCCCCTAATCGGGAGCCGAGCCGTTTTCGTTGGTCCAGGACTTAGCTGGAGTGGTTCGCGTAATCCACGTTCTTGGTGTCCTTGGTGACAAACAGGGCGATCAGCGTGAGCACTGCCATAGAGGACAGATAGACGCCCACCAGCCACGGGCTGCCGTCCGCTGCCTGCCACAGGGCCACGGCGATGAACGGAGCCACGGCCGCACCCAGGATCGAGGAAACGTTGTAGGCAATGGCCGAGCCGGTGTACCGAACGTTCGTGGGGAACAGTTCCGGCAGCATGGCGCCCATCGGCCCGAAGGTCAGGCCCATCAACGTGAAGCCGATGATCAGCAGCGCCATGACACCTGCAGTTCCGCCGTCGAACAGCGGCGAGAACGTGAACCCGAAGATGAAGATTCCGGTGGTCACCAGCAGCAGCGTCTTGCGGCGGCCGAACTTTTCGGCCAGCGGGCCGGAGACCAGCGTGAAGATTCCGAAGAACACCACGCCCACAATCAGCATGAGCAGGAAGTCGTTGCGCGCGTAGCCCAGGCCGGCGGCGAAGGTGTCCGGGTCAAAAGTCTTTCCCGCCTTCTCTGCGGCGGCCCGTGCTGCGTCCTCGCTCTTGGCGGCGGTGCCGTAGGAGAGGGTGAACGTGGTCATCAGGTAGAACAGCACGTACGTGGCCAGCATGATGAACGTGCCGGCGATCATCTGGCGCCAGCTGTACTTGAACGCCCGGCTCAGCGGCAGCTTGCTCACTTCACCGGAATCGACCACCTTCTGGAAGGCCGGGGTCTCCACCAGCTTGAGGCGCACGTACAGGCCAATGATCACCATGACGGCGCTGGCCAGGAACGGGATGCGCCAGCCCCAGGCGTCGAACTGGTCGGCGTCCAGCTGGTAGCTCAGCAGCAGGAACAGTCCGTTCGCGAGGATGAAGCCGATGGGCGCGCCAAGCTGCGGGAAGGTTCCCCACACCGCGCGCTTGTTTGCCGGGGCGTTCTCCGTGGCCAGCAGGGCGGCGCCGGACCATTCCCCGCCAAGGGCCAGGCCCTGGGCAAAGCGCAGGACCACCAGCATGGCCGGAGCCAGGATGGTCCAGCCGTCCGTGGCAGTAGGCAGGCAGCCGATCAGGAAGGTGGCAATTCCCATGGTCAGCAGCGATGCCACCAAGGTCCCCTTGCGCCCCACCTTGTCCCCGAAGTGTCCAAAAATGATGGATCCCAGCGGACGGGCAACAAAAGCCACGCCGAAAACGGCGAACGAGCTCAGCAGAGCCGTGACGCCTTCCGCATTGGGGAAGAACAACCTCGGGAACACAAGGACGGCCGCCGTGGCATAGACATAGAAGTCGTAAAACTCAATGGACGTTCCAACGAGGCTGGCAACAATCACCCGGCCCTTGGTATTAGCCTTGGCCGGCGCCGGTGCCGGCACCGCAGAGGGATTCGTAGTAGACATGAGGAGTCTTTCTCAGGTGGGAGTGAGGTTATCGACAATGCTAGAAGCTCCATCCCACCATTCGGACATTGTGTCCACAATATGGACTATGTTTCTTTTCAGGAGTCTTCAGCGCCTGACGACGGCGGCCGGCACCTCTTGGGGCTATCGCTGCCGACTCGACCCTTCGGTCAGATTCCGGGCTCAAACGGGGCCTGCCCAAATCCTCCGTGCAGATACCGGGCTCAAACGGGGCCTCCACCAATCCTCCGTGCAGATACCGGGCTCAAACGGGGCCTGCCCAAATCCTTCGTGCAGATACCGGGCTTAAACAGGGTCTCCACCAATCCTTCGTGCAGATACCGGGCCCAAACAGGGCCTCCCCAAACCCTCCGTGCAGATACCGGGCCCAAACAGGGCCTCCCCAAATCCTCCGTGCAGATACCGGGCCTAAACAGGCGGTATACCGCGAAATAGGCCCATTATGTGCACGAAGGTATTTTCATGGCCCCGTTACCTGCACGGAGGACTCCCCTTACCCACATCCGGCCCCACGCCCGCTCCCCACGCCCGCTCCCCACATCCCGCTCCCGGAACCCCGCTCCCCCGAACCTGGATCACCCCGAGAGCCCCCTTCCGCCGAACCGGCGCAGATCACCAGGCAGGACTCCGTGACGCACCCACAGAAGCCTTCCCGGCAACAGCAACCGCAACAGCACCCGGACCCGGCACGGACAACGGCACCACGAACACCCGAGGCACAAAAAAGCCCGCATCCGCAGCGAAACAAATCCACCGCGGATGCGGGCTCAACAACTTCAGCCGGCCGGGAAAAGCTACATATGCACGTGCAGGCGCCGGGCAGCCTCGGAAATGGACCCAGTCAGCGACGGGTACACAGTGAAGGTGTTCGCCAGGTCATCCACGTGCAGCTTCTGCGTGACGGCAATGGAGATCGGGAAGATCAGCTCGGATGCACGCGGACCCACCACCACGCCGCCGATCACGGTGCCGGAACCCTTGCGCGCAATGATCTTCACGAAGCCCTCCTTGACCTCCATCATCTTGGCCCGGGCATTCGTGTGCAGGGACAGCTTGATGACGTCGCCCTGGTAGCGTCCGTCCGCAATGTCCTGCTCGGAAACACCCACGGAGGCAATCTCGGGCGAGGTGAAAATGTTCGAGGCGACGTTCTTGAGCTTCAGCGGCTTCACGCCGTCGCCCATCAGGTGCGCAATGGCGATCCGGCCCTGCATGGCGGCCACGGACGCCAGGTTGAACACTCCGGTGCAGTCGCCGGCGGCGTAGACATTGGAGGCCGTGGTGCGCGAGACGCCGTCGACCTTGATCTGGCCGCGCTCGTCGAGCGCCACGCCGGCTTCCTCCAGGCCGATCCCCGCAGTGTTGGGAATGGCGCCCACAGCAACGAGGCAGTGGCTGCCCTCGACGGTGCGACCGTCCTCGAGCTGCACCACCACGCCGTTGCCGGTGTTCTTCACGCTGTCCGCGCGGGAGCGGTTCAGCACGGTCATCCCCCGGTGCTGGAAGACGTCTTCCAGCACGACGGCGGCATCGGCGTCTTCGCCGGGCAGCACGCGGTCGCGGCTGGAGATCAGGGTGACCTTGGTGCCCAGGCCGTTGTACGCGGACGCGAATTCGGCCCCGGTGACACCCGAGCCGATGACGATGAGGTGCTCGGGGACTTCCGTGAGGTTGTAGATCTGCTTCCAGGTGAAGATGCGTTCGCCGTCGGGCATGGAGGAATCCAGCTCGCGCGGGTTGGCACCCACGGAGATCAGCAGGGCTTCGGCCTCCACGGTCTCGGTGCCGCTGTCCGTGGTGACTTCGATGGTGCGGTTGTCCAGCAGCCGGCCGTCTCCGATGATGACCTTCACGCCCACACGTTCCAGCGTGGTGCGGATGTCATTGGACTGTTCCTTGGCCAGCGCCAGCAGGCGCTTGTTGACCATCTTTAGGTCGGCCACCGCGGGCTGGCCGCTGGTGCCGAAGTCCACGCCCAGGCTGGAAGCGGAGGCGAAGCGGGTCATCACGTCCGCGGTCGCAATCAGTGTCTTGGACGGAACGACGTCGGTCAGCACGGCGGAACCGCCCAAACCGTTGCGTTCCACAATGGTGACGTCCGCGCCGAGGGATGCGGCTACCATGGCAGCCTCATATCCGCCGGGGCCGCCGCCGAGGATTGCGATTTTTCGAGCAGTGAAATCAAGTTGGGTCGTCACAGTTGTCCATTCTGTCCCATCCCCGGCGCCCGCTCAAACGCCGACAGTTCCCTGCAACTGCTGAGGGTGGCGGATATCACGGTAAGTTGGACGGGTGAACAATGATCCTTTTGAACTAGCCCAGCAGGCCGCCAAGTACATTGCCGAAGAAACCGGCGTGCCCAGCCACGACATTGCCCTGGTCCTCGGCAGCGGCTGGGGTGAGGCCGCCGACCTGATCGGCGAGACCACCGCCACCCTCAGCGCAACTGACATCCCCGGATTCTCCGCCCCTGCCGTGCAGGGCCACGTGGGCACCATCCGCTCCGTCCTGACTCCCTCGGGCAAACGCGCCCTGGTCCTGGGTGCACGCACCCACTACTACGAGGGCAAGGGCGTCCGCGCCGTCGTCCACGGAGTGCGCACCGCAGCCGCTGCCGGCGCCAAGACCATGGTCCTGACCAACGGCTGCGGCGGCTTGAACCCCAGCTGGAAGCCCGGCACGCCGGTGCTGATCAGTGACCACATCAACCTCACGGCCGCGTCTCCGCTGGAAGGTGCCACCTTCGTGGACCTGACGGACCTGTACTCCTCCCGCCTGCGGGACCTGGCCCGCACCGTAGACCCCACCCTGGATGAGGGCGTCTACGCACAGTTCACCGGACCGCATTACGAAACCCCGGCCGAAGTCCGGTACGCCAAGACCATCGGCGCCGACCTGGTGGGCATGTCCACCGCCCTCGAAGCCATTGCCGCCCGGCACGCCGGCATGGAGGTTTTCGGCATTTCCCTGGTCACCAACCTGGCCGCCGGCATCAGCGACGAGCCGCTCAGCCACGCCGAAGTCCTGGAATCCGGAGCCGCCGCCGGCCCCCGCATCTCCCGGCTGCTGGCCGACATCATCGGCAAGCTCTAACCCAGCTGCCTCTCCCGCACATCCCGAACTACCCCGATCCGTAGGTATTCCCCATGACGCTAAATCCCACTGAGCTCGCCGAGCTCGTGACCGCCGCCAAGAGCTGGGCGGATGAAGATCCCGATCAGGCCACGGCCGCGGAGCTGCGGGCCCTGCTCGCCGCCCTGAGCACCGATGCCCCCGCAGCGGCAGCCGCCGCCGAGGAGCTGGCAGACCGCTTCGCCGGAACACTGGAGTTCGGCACCGCCGGACTGCGTGCCGCCCTCGGTGCCGGACCGCGCCGGATGAACCGCGTGGTGGTGCGCCGCACCGCCGCCGGAATTGCCTCCTTCCTGCAGGACGCTTCCGGTGACAGGTACACGCCCAGCGCCGTGATCGGCTACGACGCACGGCACAACTCGCATGCCTTCGCCCTGGAGACCGCTGCCGTGTTCAGTGCCGCCGGGATCGAGACCTTCCTGCTCCCCTGCACGCTTCCGACGCCGGTGCTCGCCTACGCGGTCCGCGCCCTGGATACCGACGCCGGTGTCATGGTCACCGCCAGCCACAACCCGGCAGCGGACAACGGCTACAAGGTTTACCTGGGCGGGCGGACGGTAAAGGGACCCGGCAAGGGGGCGCAGATTGTTGCACCCTACGACGCCGAGATTGCCGCACGCATTAACTACGACGTGCCCCTGGACAGCATCGAGACGGCACCCGAGGGCTGGACTGATGTCTCCGAATCCATCGTCGCGGACTACACCAGCGTGGTGGACCGGCTGGTGGCCCAGGAGCACTATCCGGAGCGGGACCTGAAGATTGTCCTGACCTCGCTGCACGGCGTGGGCGGCGCCACCATGAAGGCGGCCCTGAAGGGCGGCGGTTTCTACAGCGTCATCCCCGTGGCTGCCCAGGCGGAGCCGGACCCGGACTTCCCCACGGTGGCGTTCCCGAACCCCGAGGAGCCCGGCGCCCTGGACATGGCGCTGGCAACCGCCGTCGAATACAACGCGGACCTGGTCATTGCCAATGATCCCGACGCCGACCGCGTGGCAATTGCCGCTAAGAATCCGGCCGACGGGCAGTGGCGGATGCTGCGCGGAGACGAGGTGGGTGCCCTGCTGGGCGCTCACCTGACCCGCCGCATCAAGTCCGGCCAGTGGAAGGTCCGCGGCGAAAAGGCGCGTTCCGGCGCCGTCTTCGCGAACTCCATTGTGTCCTCCCGCCTATTGGCCCGCATTGCCGGGGATGCCGGGTTTGCGCACGTGGAAACCCTCACCGGGTTCAAGTGGATCTCCCGGGTGCCGCAGCTGACCTACGGGTATGAGGAGGCGCTGGGTTACTGCGTGGCTCCCGGCCTGGTCCGGGACAAGGACGGTATTTCCGCCGGCCTGCTGCTGGCCGAGCTGGCCGCAGCGCTGAAGGCCGACGGGCGCACCCTCTTTGACGAGCTGGATGACCTGGCAGTGCGGCACGGCCTGCACCTGACGGACCAGCTCTCAGTCCGGGTGGAGAACCTGGACCTGATCGGGACCATGATGAACCGGCTGCGTGAGCAGGGACCTGCCTCGCTGGGCGGCTCGCCGGTGGATTCCGCCGTCGACCTCGCGGTGGGCTCCGCTGACCTGCCGCCCACCGACGGCATGTTGTACCTGACGGCGGACAACACCCGCGTCATCATCCGGCCCTCCGGCACCGAGCCCAAGCTCAAGTGTTACCTCGAGGTGATTGTGCCGGTGGATGCCGCCGCGGACCTTCCGGCCGCGCGCGGGCAGGGACGGGCCCGGCTGGATGCAGTCCTCGCCGATGTGAAGACCGCCCTGGGGTTGTAAATTCGCGGGCCGCCGGCTGTTCCTTTAGGAAAGGGCGCCGGCGGCTTTCGGGAGTACGACGGCGGCATCGGGCAGGGCGCGGCCCTCGCGCAGCAGGGCGGTCACCTGATCTGCCCGGACGGGTCTGCTGAAGTAGTAGCCCTGCCCGCTGCAGCAGCCCATTTCCTGCAGCCGGCGGGCCTGCTTGGCGGTCTCGATGCCCTCGAAGACTGCTTCCATTCCGGCAGCGCGGATCAGGTTGTGCACGGCGTCGACAAACCGCAGCTGGCCGTCGTCGCCGTCGATGTCCGCAATCAGTGTCCGGTCCACCTTCACCGTGTCCACGGGAAGCCGCCGCAGGTAGCTGATCGAGGAATACCCCGTGCCAAAATCGTCAATTGCCAGGCTCACTCCCAGCGCCTGCAGGGACCGCAGCGAGTAGGTCTCCACATCGCCTCCGGAGATGAAGGCACTTTCAGTGATTTCCAGGATGAGCTCACCGGCCTGCGAACCGGTTTCCCGCAGGCTCCCGCGGACAAAGTCCACCAGGTCCATGCTCTGCAGTTCCGCCGCTGCCAGGTTCACCCGCAGGAGAAAGTCTTCCCCCGCAGGTACGAGCGGGCGCCAGCGGGCCAGCTGTTCCAGGGCGGCCCGGAGCACCCACCGGCCAATGCTGACAATCAGCCCCGTTTCCTCGGCCAAGGGGATAAAGGCATCCGGCATGACCTGCCCCCGCGTGGGGTGGTTCCACCGCACCAGGGCTTCAACACCCTGCATCCGGCCGGTCGAGAGGTCCACCACGGGCTGGTATTCCAGGAAGAATTCACCATGGGGCAGGGCCCGGCGAAGCTCCTGCGCCATATCCCGGCGCAGCTGCCTGCTGTAGAGCATCACCGGTTCAAAGACCTTAATCCGCCGGTGCACGTCTTCCTTGGCCGCATACATTGCGGTGTCAGCGCGCAGCAGAATCCCGCCGGCATCCTCGAGGGGAGCGGCCAGATGAATGCCGATGCTCGCCCGCGGCCACACGTCCACGTCTTCCACCAGGATGTGCTGCTTCAGGGCCTCCGTGATTGTTGCTGCCGCTTTCCGGGCCTGCTGCACCGTGGACACCGGCAGCAGCACGGCAAACTCATCTCCGCCCAAGCGGGCAACGAAGGTCCCGGTGCCCGCTGCCTCCACGAGCCGCCCGGCGATTTCGATCAGCACCAGGTCCCCGGCGTGGTGGCCGAAGCTGTCATTGATGTCTTTGAAGTTGTCCAGGTCGATCATGAGGAGCGCCGGGCCGGGCTCCCCGTCCTTTCGCCCGCGGACTGCTGCTTCCAGTTTCTGGTGGAGCGAAGAGCGGTTGCCGACTCCGGTGAGCGGATCCGCCATGGCCATCTGCTGCATGGTCAGATGGGCTTCCTGCAGCTCACGGGTCCGTACCTCCACCCGCTCTTCAAAGTCCGCATACACCTCGTTGAGTTCCCCGGCCAGCAGGTTGATGCCGGTGATCACGGCGTCCACCTGGTCCCGCGCCGGAGAAACCGGGATGTAGGTATTGAGGTCCCCGGAGGCCATGCGGATGATGCCTTCAACAACCTGGCTCAGCCGGTCATCTCCAGCCTCAGGCAAGTTTCGTCTTCCTCTTCAACCAAGCCAGGGCCTCCCGCTCGGTGGAGAAGTAGCGGGTGGGGCAGGGCTCACTCATTCCGCCGAGCCGGAAGTTCGCAATGACCCGGTCCACGGGCGTGACGCCGAGGACGGCGACGGCCGTCAGGGTCTCCGCGGCACTGAAGATGGTGCGGGCGCTCCGCGTGACAGCCTCCACTCCGCTTAGCACCAGCAGCAGCGGAACTTTCCGTGCACCGGCAAGCCGGGCAATTGCTGAGGCGGCGGCTTTTGCCATGGCTCCGGTCACTACTTCCCCGGGCGGCAGCACGAGGACAAGATGTCCTTCGGGTGCGGCCCTGACGCTAAATCCTGTGGTGCCGGTAAAGGTTGCGGTGTCCGGAAAGCTGTTGCATCCTTCTCTTTCCGTAGATCTTTGCTGTGCCAAACTTCCCCCCAGAAGCGTCACGGCTTTCTGCACACTGACTCCGCAGCATCCCGTTCCGCGCTTAGACCAAATCCCTGCTTTTGCTTCCCCCGGACTACTGCTTAGGCTGTTGCTGAAGCGCCGGTAATGCTCTTTATAAGATTGCGGGCCTCAAGCGCCCTGCGCTGCGAGCCGTGCCCGATAAACACCTTTTCAGCATGGGCTGCAGCAATCAACGCTTCATCATTCCGCCCAAGCTCATGCAAAGCAAGGGATGAAACATATTCCACCTCTGCCAAGGTGTGCTCCGGCAGAAGTTCTTGGTGAGCCAGGATTTCCAGCGTTATCTCAGCTGCCTCAGATGCTGCACCGCTGAGAACAAGCCAGTGGGCACGCGCAGTGGCAATCTCCAGTTCGAGGATCGGGCTTCCGCCGGTCACCGAGTTGGCAAGTTCAGCGCGTTCAATACACGCGAGGGTTTCCTCATCCACAACGCCAGCGATAAGGCGTGCGTGCGCTGAACCCTTATTAAAGAACGCCCACGTATTTACGTCATTGCCGGGAGCCAAGTTCTCCGCTGCCAGCGCATGATAATAGATACCGTTTTCGGGATCTTCGTTCAGAAAGGCAACGTTTCCAACTGCCCAGTACGCCTTTCCGGCAACTCGCTGATTGTCGACGTCACCGGCCAACTCTGCCATCTTCAGTGCGTAGGTCCAGGCTTCCTGCTCACGGCTGCTTTCCGCCAAGGCGGCAACCAAGCCATGGAGCATTTCAACTTCCTCAACTTTGTCAACCAGTCCGGATACGTCGATGGCGGCAGCCTCCATGGCCACGACAAGCGATTCACCGGTGTGGCCCAAGGCTTCCAATGCTCTTGAGTGCAGGACCTTTGCCCGCTTGACCAATACGCGGTCGCCCTGCACAGCGGGATTCTCTGCCAAGTCCTTTGCACTGGCAGCGAATTCCTGCACCATACCCAGCTCCAATTGGCACTCGGCCAGGAGGAAGGTCATCCGCCAATAGCCGGTGACGTCTTCCTTCCCCAGCGCTTCATCAGCGGCAATCGTCGCGTGATCCAAGGCAGCCTTGTAATCCCGGCGGTCCCAGTGCAAACGCGCTCGATACTCATTCAGCATTTGGTCGACAGAGTTGTTCAATTCCACGGCACCTTACTTTGCACTCATCCATCGATGTGTTCCGCCTTAGACTACTCCAAGTTGCAGCCGGGCTAGCGGCACGCGTCATTTCTCTCAGATCTTGATTCGATTGGGGCGAAGCAGCGAAAAATGAACGTAAATGTTACCGGTTAGGTCTCGTTTTATTTGAGAAAATCGGTAATGCTTACTGAGTTGTTATCTACTACTTGGAGGAATCAGATGAAAAAGCTCGGATCCGCTCTTCTACTCGCAGCGACCATTGCCGTTGTGGGTGCGGCAGCACCCGCGTCTGCCGCCGGTCTCAGCGCAGGACCGTCCGTAGTCAAGCCGCAGACAATTTTTCCTGTCAGTTTCGATTAGCAGCAATCGTATGGCCGGGCGTCGTCGACCGACGATTCCCGGCCATACGTATATCCGGCACCGAAAACGGCAATGCACCCCTGTGGCAAGATAGAGGGCATGCCTAATGCCATTGCCTCATATATCGACCACACGCTCCTCAAGCCCGAAGC
This sequence comes from Arthrobacter sp. NPDC097144, assembly GCF_044762205.1. Taxonomy (NCBI): domain Bacteria; kingdom Bacillati; phylum Actinomycetota; class Actinomycetes; order Micrococcales; family Micrococcaceae; genus Arthrobacter; species Arthrobacter sp. NPDC097144. The sequence continues at coordinate 243,988 of NZ_JBIWDW010000001.1, forward strand.
GAGCCGTGAAGACATCCTGAAAGTCTGCGCCGAAGCAGCCGAATACGGATTCAAGTCCGTCTGCGTCAACCCCCTGTGGGTTGGCACCGTGCGCAATGCGCTCAAGGGCAGCGGCGTGCTGACCTGCTCGGTCATCGGTTTCCCCCTGGGCGCCACCACCACCGAGGTGAAGGTCTTCGAAGCCCGCGGTGCACTGCAGGACGGCGCGGATGAGATCGATATGGTTATCGACATCGCCGCAGCCCGCCGCGGTGACCGCGAAACACTGGTCCGGGACATCGCCGCCGTCGCCGATGAGGTCCACACCGGCGGAGGAATCCTCAAGGTCATCATCGAGACCTCCCTGCTCACGGACGAGCAGAAGGTCCTTGCCTGTGAAGCAGCCGTGGAAGCGGGCGCCGATTTCGTGAAGACCTCCACCGGATTCAACGGCGGCGGAGCCACTGCCAAGGACGTCGCCCTCATGCGCCGGACGGTCGGACCGGACCTGGGAGTCAAGGCTTCCGGAGGTGTCCGCTCGCGCGAAGATGCGCAGGCTATGATCGACGCCGGAGCCACGCGTATCGGAGCAAGCTCAGGTATCGCTATTGTTAACGGTGGGAACGCCGCGTCGGACTACTGATCCGCGGCTACTGAACACTTTGCGAAACGGAGAAAACCATGGCAGGAACACGGGCCAAGCAGCCCACGCACTCGGGTGAAGGGCACCTTGGCAGCAACCTGGTCAGCTTTATCATCTACCTGGCGATCTTCCTCGTCGGTCTGTACTCGCTGACCTGGCTGAGCCTGGACAACGTCTGGCCGATGGCTATCTGCCTGGGTCTGTGCACGCTTGCTTACTTTGTGCCGTTTGTCACGGGCCGCTCCGACACGGCCAAGATCCTGGCCGAGGGCCGGGCTGCAGGCAAGTAGCAGCACCCCTTAAACAACATCTGCACGCAGCCGGTCCGGCTGCGTGCAGATGTGTTTAACGGCCCGGGCACCCATGGCGGGGCCCCATATCAGAGGCCCCGGCCGGCAGGGTCACTCCTTGAAAACGGCGTCCACCACCTGCTGCGCCCAGGCCAGGATCTCGGCGTCCACCAGATCCCGGCCACCAATGCGCGCGGTCTTCGGCTTGGGCACCAGCACGGCGTTCAGCGCCGGCTTCACCTGGGCCCCGGGGTACATCCGCTGCAGCCGCATCACGCGGGACTCGGGCAGGTCCCCGGGGGCAAACTTGATGAAGTTGCCCTGCAGCGCAACGTCCGTCAGTCCCGCCTCACGGGCGCCCACCCGGAACCGGGCCACATCAATGAGGTTCTTCACGGCCAGCGGCGGCTCGCCGTAGCGGTCCACCAGCTCTGCCAGCACCTCGTCAATGGCCTCGTACGTCACCGCGGAGGCCAGCTTCCGGTAGGCCTCCAGCCGCAGCCGCTCCCCCGGCACGTAATCGTGCGGCAGGTGCGCATTGACCGGCAGCTCGATCTTCATTTCGGCGGCCTTTTCCTCGGCCTCCCCGCGGTAGTCCGCCACAGCCTCACCCACCAGCCGGATGTACAGGTCAAAACCGACGCCGGCAATGTGCCCCGACTGTTCCCCGCCCAGCAGGTTGCCCGCACCGCGGATTTCCAGGTCCTTCATGGCCAGCTGCATGCCGGCGCCGAGCTCGTTGTGCGTGGCCACGGCCTTGAGCCGTTCCAGCGCCACTTCACCCAGCGGCTTCTCCGACGGATACAGGAAGTACGCGTACGCCCGTTCCCGGCCGCGGCCCACGCGTCCGCGCAGCTGGTGCAGCTGGGACAGGCCAAAGTGGTCCGCACGGTCCACAATCAGGGTGTTGGCGTTGGAGATGTCCAGCCCGGTTTCAATGATGGTGGTGCACACCAAAACGTCAAAGCGCTTCTCCCAGAAGTCCACAATGATCTGCTCCAGGCGGGATTCGCTCATCTGTCCGTGCGCGACGGCGATGCGCGCCTCCGGGACCAGCTCCTGCAGGTGTGCGGCGGTACGGTCGATTGAAGACACCCGGTTGTGCACAAAGAACACCTGGCCTTCGCGCATCAGCTCGCGCCGGATCGCGGCCGAGGCCTGCCGGTCCGTATACGGGCCCACGTAGGTCAGCACCGGGTGCCGTTCCTCCGGCGGGGTGGCCAGCGTGGAGGTTTCCCGGATGCCGGTCAGGGACATTTCGAGCGTGCGGGGAATCGGCGTGGCGCTCATGGCCAGCACATCCACGTTGGTGCGCATCTTCTTCAGCGCTTCCTTGTGCTCCACGCCAAAGCGCTGTTCCTCATCCACAATCACCAGGCCCAGGTCCTTGAACTGGACTTCCTGCGAAAGCAGCCGGTGCGTTCCGATCACCACGTCCACGGAGCCGTTCTTCACGCCCTCAATGGTTTCCTTGGCCTGCTTGGCGGTCTGGAACCGGGACAGGGATTCCACCCGCACCGGGAAGCCGGAGAAGCGTTCGCCGAAGGTTTCCATGTGCTGCTGGGCCAGCAGCGTGGTGGGCACCAGCACCGCTACCTGCTTGCCGTCCTGCACGGCCTTGAACGCGGCGCGCACCGCAATTTCGGTCTTGCCGTAGCCCACGTCGCCGGAGACCAGCCGGTCCATGGGAACTTCCTTCTCCATGTCCGCCTTGACCTCGTTGATGGTGGTCAGCTGGTCAGGGGTTTCCACGTATGGGAAGGCTTCCTCCAGCTCACGCTGCCAGGGCGTGTCCTTGGCGAATGCGTGCCCCTTGGAGGCCATCCGCGCGGAGTAGAGCCGGATCAGTTCGCCGGCGATCTCCTTGACGGCCTTTCGGGCCCGGGACTTGGTCTTCGCCCAGTCCGAGCCGCCCATCTTGGACAGCGCCGGGGTTTCCCCGCCCACGTAGCGGGTGATCTGGTCCAGCTGGTCGGTGGGCACAAACAAGCGGTCCCCGGGTGCGCCGCGCTTGGCCGGGGCGTATTCGAGCACCAGGTACTCGCGCACGGTTTTGTTCTGGCCGGCGCCGGTGGCGCGCTGGATGAGTTCCACAAACCGGCCCACACCGTGCTGCTCGTGCACCACAAAGTCGCCCTCGTGCAGCTGCAGGGGGTCGACGGCGTTGCGCCGCTTGGAGGGCATCTTGCGCATGTCGCGGGTGGAGTAGGCGCTGGCCCGGCCGAGCAGGTCCGCTTCGGTCAGCAGTCCCGTCTTGAGCCCGTCAAAGACGTAGCCCCGGCCCGCGCTGGCGGTGGTGATGGAGATGATGCCCGGTGCCGGTTCGGTGTCCAGGGATTCGGTGAGCGCGGCGGGAATGTCATTGTCGCGGAACAGCTCGGCCAGGCGGGAGGCCGGGCCGGGGCCTTCGGTGACGACGACGACGCGCCACGCATCGCGGACGCGGGAGCCGATGAACTCCATCATTTCCGCCACGTCGCCCTGGTAGCCGCGGGGTTCGCGGGCGTTGATGGTCAGGGTGTCGATGTCCAGGACGGTTTCATCGTCCGGGTTGAAGGAGGTGATGGACCACCAGCCCACCGAGTTGGCCAGTGCTGCGGAGCGGGTGTCGGCCAAAGACCGGAAGCTGGCAGCCTCCAGATCCGCGCTGATGCCGGCGGACAGATCCAAAGGTGCGGCACCGCCGTCGGACGCAGTGGCCCAGGCGGCGGCGAGGAATTCCTCGTTGGTGGCAGCCAGGTCGTGGGCGCGGGCACGGACCTTTTCGGGTTCGATCACCACGGACAGGGAGCCGGCGGGCAGCTGGCTCATCAGCGGCACCATTTCATCCACCAGCACCGGAGCCAGGGATTCCATGCCCTCCACGGCGATGCCGCCGGCAATCTTCTCCAGCATGTCCGCCGCGGCGGGCATCTGGGACTGCAGCTTCGCGGCGCGGCTCATCACCGACGGCGTGATCAGGATTTCGCGGCAGGGCGGGGCATACAGCTCGGTGGGCTGGGTGATGTGCGGTCCGGTGAGGGTGCGCTGGTCGGCGACGGCGAACCAGCGCATTGAGTCCACCTCGTCGCCGAAGAAGTCAACGCGGATCGGATGGTCCTCGGTGGGCGGGAAGACGTCCAGGATGCCGCCGCGGACGGCGAATTCGCCGCGGTGGGAGACCATGTCCACGCGTGCATAGGCGGCCTCGGACAGAGCTTTGACGACGTCGTTGAAGGGCCGCTCCTCCCCCACCTTCAGCGTGACCGGCTGCAGATCGCCGAGTCCGGCAACCAGGGGCTGGACGACGGCGCGCACCGGCGCCACGATCACGGAGACGGGATGGCCTTCGGGGTGGGCCAGCCGGCGCAGGACGGACAGGCGCCGGCCCACCGTGTCCGAGCGGGGCGACAGGCGCTCGTGCGGCAGGGTTTCCCAGGACGGGAATTCCTCGATGCCGGCCAGCGGCAGGTAGGACCGCAGCGCTGCGGCCAGGTCCTCGGCCTCACGGCCGGTGGCCGTCACGGCGAGCACCACCGGCGGTGCGGCCGCAGCGTTGGCGGGGGTGCCGTCGTCGGCCGCGTCCTTGGCTGCTTGGGCCAGCCCGTCCACCATTTCCGCCAAAAGCGCCGCCCGCATTCCCTGCGGGGCGCCGATCTGCAGGTCTTCGCTGCGGCGTTCGGGGGTGCGCGAGGCGAGGGTTCGCACCCGTGCGTAGGACGGGTCTTCGGCCAGGGCGGCGCGCAGTCCGTTCAGGCTCATGGGGAGGGGCTCCTTGACGTGAAACAACGCAAATAACCCGAAGTTCGCTGAGGAACCCCGGGGCTTTTGTTCCAGACTACCCGGTGCTCCGGGGCGGTTTGGGCCTCGTCCGCTGCAGGCTGAGAGCCGGTGCAGCCGCTGCAGCGAGTCCCGGCCCGGCCCGGGTGCCGAGTGTCGAGCTCCTGCCACTTACCCGCGCCGAGCCCCGCCGAGTGTAGAGCTCATGTGGCTTACCCCCGCCGAGTGTCGAGCTCCTGCCGCTCACCCCCTGCCGAGTGTCGAGCTCCTGCGGCTTACCCCCGCTCACCCCCTGCCGAGTGTAGAGCTCCTGCGGCTTTCCCCCGCCGACCCCCGCCGAGTGTAGAGCTCTTGCAGGAATGCGCTCGGCGAAGGCACATGAGCGCAGCACTCGATGTTCCTTTGCGCCACTATCTCGACATTCGAGGGCACCGCTCCCGGACTCTAGCCCCCGGTGACGGGCATGAGTAGAGAAACATGGGCGCGCTCATTATTTATGGCGCAATAACGCTTCAGGGGTGCAAAAACGGTTGCCCGGCCTGGATCCGCACTCAATACTCGGCGGACGCAGCGTTCACTCGCACCCCACAAAACTGTCCGGGACGCTGCCGTACCGGAAGTTCAAACGGCAATGGAGCCCGTTGTGGGCCCTGCCGCCTACAAGTGAGGTTCCAATGATTACAAGCAGGAAAGCGCGGCCCTGGCTGGCCGCCGGAATTGCGGCTGCTCTAACGGTCACGGGAGTTGTCTCCGTGAGCGGTGCGGTCGCCAACTCGCCCGGGTACGAAGCATCGGATTACGGTGATTCGGATTATGGCGATTCGAAGTCCGGATCCGGATACCGGGGTCAATACCCTGTGGTGTCCACAACCAACGGCGCAGTAAAAGGCGTAGCGACGTCGATGGTGACTTCCTATAAGGGCATCCCCTACGCAGCGCCCCCGGTCGGGGAACTGCGGTGGAAAGCCCCGGCGGCGGCAGCACCCTGGGACGGGGTCCTCGATGCCACGCGGTTTGGCGGTACCTGCACCCAGGGAACCGGGTGGGATCCCGGCTATGACCAGCCGACCCTGAACGAGGACTGCCTGTACCTCAATGTCTACAGCCCCAGTGAGCCGTCCTCGAAGAAGCTCCCGGTGTTCGTCTGGAACCACGGCGGAGGCAACGTTGCCGGCGCGGGACGCGACACCGACCCCACGAAGTTCATCACCAAGACCGAAGCCGTCTACGTCACGATCAACTACCGGGTGGGTGCAATGGGCTGGCTGGATACGGCCGGGCTGGAGGCTGACAACCCCGACGGCGCCGCCGGCAACTTTGGGCTTCTCGACCAGCAGGCAGCCTTGAAGTGGATCCGGGAGAACATCCGGAAGTTCGGCGGTGACCCCCGGAACGTCACCCTGGCCGGGCAATCTGCCGGAGCCTCGAACACCTGTGCTCAGATGGCTTCACCCGGAGCCAAGGGCCTCTTCGACCGGGCCATCCTGCAGAGCGGCGGATGCTCGGCCCGTACACCGGAGGCAGCCCGCCAATCAGGTGCCTCGTTCACGACGGCGATCGGCTGCCCCGATCCCGCCACGGAACTGGCCTGTCTGCGGGGGAAGACTCCGGCCGAGGTCCTTGCTGCGCAGACGGCGGCCCGGCAGAGCGGGCCCGTTTACGGGAACGCTGTTCTTCCCGAGGATCCGCTGGCATTGCTGAAGGCCCGCAAGCTCACCGACCTTCCGGTCATTGTGGGCGGAACCGCCGACGAGTCGCAGCAGAGTGTTTTCGGGGCGTACGACTACGTCAATAATCCGATCACCGAGCAGATGCTCGCGGAACTGATCTCCGCCACTTATCCGGCCGATGCGGCCGCCGTCGCTGCCGCGTATCCGGCCGCCAATTACGCCTCCCCCACCGTCGCATGGGGAGACGTCCAGAGTGACCAGCGTGCGTGCCGCGACCAGACCCTGCGGGACCGGCTGGGTGCGGACACCAGGACCTACGCCTACGAGTTCGCAGAAAAGAACGGTCCGGCGTTCACCTCTATTTGGCGTCTGGGCACGGACTATCCGTTTGGCGCCACACACGTCAATGACCTTGGCTACCTGTGGGACTACCTCGGAACCGCGCTCCCGTTCAGCAGCGAACAGGTGCAGCTCTCAGACCAGATGATCAGCTACTGGTCCAGCTTCGCCGAGGACGGACGCCCCGATGTGAAATACGCACCGCGGTGGCCGAAGTACCGCCCACAGGGAAACATGCTGCAGTTCGCCGCTCCCAGCGCCCAGGTTGTCAGCCGCGCAACGATCGATGCTGAACACGGATGCGACCTGTGGGACCGGGTGAGCCCGGCCGCCTGATCCATACAGGGCTCATTCGCCGAGCCCATTCCGGATTTCTCCTCCACAAGCAGCCGCCGCCCGTCTCATGACGGGCGGCGGTTCTGTGCGGAGCGAGTGTAGAGCTCCTGCCGGAATGCGCGTCTCAAAGCGGCATGAGCGCAGCAATGGATGTTCCTATGCGCCACTATCTTGACACTCGACGACAGCGACGACGACGGTGACGACGGCGGTGACGACGGCGACGGCCACGACGAGAGGTTGATTCTCCGGCAGCCGTGCAGAACAGACAGAAGTGCCCAAAGGAAAAGACGTGCACAAGAGGAAGGGCGGAAGGCCGCTGACTCCGGCCTCCCGCCCTCCCCGGCACCCGGGTGCATACCGCCCGGGCACCCTTGCTTCACTGCATTACTGCGTCACTTCACCACTGCATTACTTCACTGCTTCGTTGCCGCGGTACTGCATGTCAGTGCCGGACGGTGCCACCCGCTGCTGCTTCACGTCCTCACCGCCACGCAGATCCGCGTCCGTCCGGGCGAAGGTCAGCACGGAATGCGCCACGGCGTCGGCCATCTGATCCAGTCCGCGGCGGTTGATGTTCCCGAGGTCGTCGCACTTCTGGTGGTAGCAGGGGTCGTAGGCTTCCCCCGCAGTCCCGCCGAACAGCGCTGCTTCCTCGTCGGTCTTGATGCCCTCGGCGCCGCTGAACAAACCGCCGGCCGGGATCCGTGCATCAGCAAACGCGGCGTAATCCGACCGCCCGTCAAACGCGGTGGGTGCCGAAGCCAGACCCTGCCCGGCGAAGTACTCCTCGAAGACGCGTTCAATCTCGCCCGAACCCGTCGGGCTCGGATTCTCATCGTCTCCGAACGCAGAACCGTCGCCGTCGTACACAAAGCGGACCAGGTTCGGCGAACCCAGCATGTCGAAGTTCAGGTTCGCCAGGGTGCCGTCGAGGCCGGCCTGATCTAGCTGGGACACGTAGTAGTCCGAGCCCACCAGCCCGTTCTCTTCCCCGCCCCAGAAGGCAAAGCGGACCCGGTTCTGCAGCGGGTGCCGCTTGGTGGATTCGGCAAGCTGGATGGCGGTTTCCAGGATGGTGGCGCTGCCGCTGCCGTTGTCATTGATCCCGGATCCTGCGGGAACGGAATCCAGGTGTGCGCCGACGACGACGGTGCGGTTGGCAGCTCCGCTGGCCGTGTCCGCCGTGATGTTGAAGGAGTTGGTGGTCTCCACTCCCGAATCAATGTTGAGCCGCAGTTCCACGCCGTCAATGCCGGCAAGAGCCTCGCCCAGGGCAAAGGTGGTGCCGACGGCCGGGATGGCTGACAGTTCCGTACCCAGGGTGCCGTTGATCAGCACGCTGCGGTCCTCGTTGGGGTCCGCGTTGCCCTGGTTGAAGATGACGACGCCGGCCGCGCCGGCCGCTGCGGCGTTGTCCACTTTGATCTCGAAGGAGCAGATTCCGCGCTGGATCAGTGCAATGTTGCCGGCGGGAAAGCCGGTGAAATCTTCAGCCTCGCAGCCGGAGGTGCTGGCGCGGTCCCCGGTGAGATTGATGTCCACCGCGCTGACCGGTGCCGTGACATCCCCCGGGCCGGAGTAGCTCATGGTGGTGAAGTCGGTCCCCGCCGTGTACGCGGTGGCCGTCGGCGCGGTTTGCTCCAGGGATTCGCTGGTCAACTCAAACCCGTCATAGGTGAAATTCTGCCGTACCGGCTTGTACCCGGCCCGGCGCAGCTGGTCCTCGATGTACTGTCCGGATGCCTCGTAACCCGGCGTGCCGTCGGCCCGGTTCCCGTCGTTGGCATCGGCGGCGTCCTGCAGTCCTTCCAGATGGTCAAAGACGTTGTGCAGCGTGACCTTGGCGCGCAGTCTTTCGCTCTCGCCCTTGACCGGTTTGACCGGCTTCCCGGGCTTCCAGGGTTTGCCCGGCCGGCCCGGTTTGCCGGGATGGTGGCCCTTGCCGCTGTCCGTGGCGGCAGCGGTGCCGTCCCCGGCTGTGCCGTCCGCAGCTGTGCCGTCCGTCACCGTGGTGCGGGCTGCCCCGGATTCGGCGAACACCGGTCCGGCGGTTCCGGCGGTGAGAACAACAGCGGCTGCGAGCGCAGTTCCGCGGAGGATACGTGGTGTTTTCATGCTTCCCCTCATGGGTGCGAGTGATTTCCCGTGCCGGCGGAGCGTGAGCAGCCGCCGGGTTCCGGCCCCTCCCCAGGGAAGCCGTGCCGCAGACGGTAAGGCACGGAACCGTGTCCGGGAAGCGAAAGCCCGGCAACCGGGGCGCAGTTGAGCAAAAAACCCACCTCCCGCCGTCGTACCTGTTCTCAGCGGCGACGGCGGCGGCTAGGTTGGGAAGTTTTTCCCGGGCATCGCCCGGCGGCGCCCCAATGCGCGGCAGTGTTCTGGTTTTTCATTCCCTCCCCTGCCACGCTGGAATGGCACGGGCGCACGCCGATCCCACCGTACGTAAGGACTGCCCCATGGCACGCAAAGCATTCCTCCTGGCCAGCGCACTCCTCCTGTCCCTGTTCGCCCTGGCCGGCTGCAATGACAATGAATCCGGGGGCGGTTCGTACTCGGCTGACAATGAAGAGGCCACCTCCACCCCAACGGCCAGTCCGGAGTCCTCGGGCGCGGACACGGCGGCGGCCTGCGCGTCCGCTTCTCCGGGGAGCGCGGCGCAGGAAAGCTGTGAGGCGCAGGGCGTCCCGGGAGTGACCGAGGACCCCGACCGCTGCGGCACCACCACCCCCAGCCCCATTGCCAGCGGCATCATCCAGGGCACGTTCGGCACGTACTGCGAGAACGCCATCGCCAGCACCTATGACACCTCCTTTGTGCCCGACGGCGCTGACACCACCATCACGGTCAATGACACCGATGCGGACACCACACTGGAGATGATCGTGCGCGGCTTCGCGCCGAACACGGAGTTCACCGCCGAGCTGCACCAGAAGCTGTGCGGCGCCGATCCCTCCGATGCCGGCGAGGAGTACGAGGACACCGGGAACGCGGACTCGGATGACCTGAGCCTGGACTTCACCACCGACCGCGACGGCGGCTCCACCGCCAGCGTCACCGTGCCGTGGGTCCTGCCCGACGACGGCATTGGCCGCTCGCTGCTGATCACCCTGGACGACGGCGAGACCGCCAGCCCGAGCCCGGATCCGGCGGGCGATGACCGGGCCGTGGCCTGCGTGAGCCTGGAACGCTGACGGAAACCTGCGTGCCTACCCGGGGTCGAACTTATCTTTGCTCCCGAAAAGAAGCGATCATGGCCTGAATCTTCCGGTGCTCGTCTGTCGTTATGTAGGCCTGCGCTTCTTGGAGAGTTCCGAACTCATGGTTTGAAGTGAAAAGGACATCTCGTTTATCGTTTCCGTCCCCGCTTGGTGATCCCGTTACTACGGTCCCAATCCCATACATCATGCTCGTGAGCAGGTCTTGAGGCACCGGATAGATGACCCGCGATAATGACGTAACTAGGTAGACGTTCTCACCTTCGTTGTAACGCGCCTTGTCGCTCGGGATGCCGGATAGATCCATCGCCATGGACCGTACAACAAACGCCCCGGAACCTGACAATGGAGCCTGCCCGGCCCAGTCGCCCATGTAAACGGCAGGGCGGATCTGACAAGAGTTCGGAGGAGTGCATTCAGGGGGTTGCCACCTGTACAGGATCGTGAGGACAGCGATTTCTCTTCCATCCGGGCCCAAGACTAACGCCGTGCCTGTTTCCCCTCCCTCTTCCACTCTCCAGCCAACTGGATAGTCGAAGGAGTACTGCACGTCGTTTGCCGACCCGGAGAATGTGCTCAGAGGTTCGAAAGCGTTTCTGTCTTCTGCTTGAGCGGAGGATGCTGCATTGAGCGACGGTACGGCGGTTGCCGGCGCGGCAGTTGTGGGCTCAGCTGATGACGACGCGGCGGGCGATTGGGAACGCGCAGCTGGCGCGGGAGTCGGAGTCGCTGTCTGGGTACCGCCCGGAGCAGGTCCGTTGCATGCGCAGAGGGTAGCTGAAAGAGCCAGGGCGACTGCGGCAAAGACGGATCGATTTGGACGCTTCATGTGGGTCTCCTAGATGCGGTGATGCCCGTCACTAAATCGTAGGGCTCTACAGTTCTGCGAAGGAGTCACCCGTTCTGCACCTACTCAGGTACTACACCCGAGAATCCCATGAGCACGGACCGTTTCGGAGCTGGGGACCGCCGCAGATTAGGATGATTGCGGGCCGGTTGAGCCGTGCGCACCTGTGCACTGCACGCCGGCAAAGCGACTTACCTATCTGGAGGACCCATGGCCCTGAACGCCTCGACCACCCTGCCCCACGACGTCCGGACCGTCACTGACACGTTCACCAATGAGGACTTCCTGCGCAGCGTCAGCGAACACGTTGGCGGCTCCCTGGTCTCGGCCACCGTGGACGGCGACACCGCCGGGGCGTTTGTCCTGACCGCAGTGCGCACCCTGCCCACCGACCGGCTGCCGGACATGGCCAAGAAGTTTGTGGGCGCCACGCTCACCGTCACGCAGAAGGAACACTGGGCGGCTCCCGCGGCCGACGGTTCCCGCGAGGCCTCCGTTGACCTCTCCGTGGGCGGTGTTCCGCTGAAGGTTTCCGCCACCCAGCGCCTGGTGCCCCTGAACGGGGGAACCCGTGTGGACGTGGACGGCAAGGTCAGCTCCTCCATTCCGTTCCTGGGCGACAAGATCGCCAAGGCCGCCGAGCCCATGATCGGCAAGGCCCTGACCATCCAGGCCGGCCAGGCCGGCAAGTGGATCGAAAGCCGCAAGGCCTGATCCGTGGATAACGGCATTGTCCTTCCCACCGCCCTTGCGGTCATCCTGATCATCGGCGGCCTGTGGTCCCTGATTGTCTGGCCGCCGTACCTCATCGAGGCCTACAAGAGCCCGAAGGCCCGCGACGAGAACGGTGCCCCCACCCGGTACCTGACCGTGAACCTGATGAAGGTCACCACGTCCATGATCTTTGGCCTGGTCACCGTCATCGTGGGTTTCCGCGCCCTGATCGGCTAAAGCTCATGGGCTAACCGCCCCGGATGGTGCCAAACTTCGGATATCCGTTTTTCTGTCCGAGGAGCTCCATGGCACCGGATCCGCAGAACACCCCCGCCGGCAGGCCCGTGCCGCCCCGCCGTACGCACGGCACGGTGCCGGCCCGCTCCAGCTATCCGGAGTTCCTGCGCATCGGTGAAATCCTGCGCAAGGAAACGGTGGGCGGGGTGCTCCTGCTCATCGCCACGGTGGCCGCACTGATTTGGGCCAACTCCCCGGCGTCGGGCTCCTACTTTGCCGTCCGCGACTTCGAGTTCGGCTACGAACCCTGGCACCTAAAGCTCAGCGTGGGCGCCTGGGCCGCGGACGGCCTGCTGGCCATCTTCTTCTTCCTGGTGGGGCTGGAGCTCAAGCGCGAATTCGTGGCCGGAGACCTGCGCCAGATCAGCAAGGCGATCGTGCCGGTAGCGGCGGCGGCGGGCGGCGTCGTCGTTCCCGCCCTGATCTATACGGCCGTCAACCTCGCCGCCGGCACGGACGCGCTGCGCGGCTGGGCCATTCCCACCGCCACCGACATTGCCTTTGCGCTGGCGGTGCTCGCGGTGATCAGCTCCCACCTGCCCTCGGCCCTGCGGATCTTCCTGCTGACCCTGGCGGTGGTGGATGACCTGATTGCCATCACCATCATCGCGTTCTTCTACTCCGAAGACGTGCACCTGCTTTACCTGCTGATCATGCTCGCCCCGCTGGCCCTGTTCCTGTTCCTGGCGCAGACTCGACGGCGGTTCTTCGCCACCCGTCCCGCGGCGGCCTGGCTGATCCTGCTGCCGGTGGGGGTGGCGGTGTGGGCGCTGATGCATGCATCCGGAGTGCACGCCACCGTGGCCGGAGTGCTGCTGGGCTTCTGCATCCCGGTGCTGCGCCGCGGCCCGGACGGCAAACCGGTGCCGCCGCAGCCGGGCAAGCCGGGCCTGGCCGAAATCTTCGAGCACCGCTTCCGGCCGGTCTCCACCGGTTTTGCGGTGCCGGTGTTCGCGTTCTTTTCCGCCGGCGTGGCGATCGGCGGTGTCAGCGGGCTGGGGTCGGCGCTGACCGATCCGGTGGCCCTGGGCATTGTGGCCGGGCTGGTGGCCGGCAAGCCGCTGGGCATCCTCGCCACCACGTGGGTGGTTACCGCATCCACCCGGGCCCGGCTGGATTCCGCCGTGAAGTGGATCGACCTGCTGGGCATCGGCATTCTCGCCGGCATCGGTTTCACGGTATCCCTGCTGGTCAATGACCTCAGCTTCGATCCGGGGACCGTGCACAATGACCACGCGAAGGTGGCCATCCTGACCGCGTCAGTGACCGCTGCGGTGCTGGCCGCGGTCCTGCTGCGGATCCGCAACCGGCATTACCGGCTGGTGGAGGCGGAAGAGACGGCTGATGCGGACCGGGACGGGATTCCGGATGTGTTTGAAACGGACGACGACGGCGGGGGCTAGCTGAGGCGGCGCGTCAGCAGGTTTGGCCCCACGTGTAGAACTGGTAGCCCTGCAGGTATACGGGGTCACCGGCTCGCGCGCCGTTCATGGGTTGGACCCGAACGCTGTAGGTGGCGAAGTACGGCGCGTCGCCGCTTTCCGGTGAGGGGCGCATAATCCGGAAGGAAGCGCTGGTGCCCGTCACCGATATCTCCCCGCCGTAGGTCCTGTCCGCATTGAGCATCGTCACGGAGTAGCCGGTTGCGCCGCTGGAGGCTGACCATTGCACCCGCAAATCCGTGTAACCCTGGGCTCCGCCTACCGTCACCGGATCTATGCACTTGATCGGAGCCACGCTTCCCAAAGGTGAAGCTCCCGTGGCCGCACTCCAATAGCAGTTGCTGCCGTTTCGATGATCGTACTGGTACGTGAAGTACAGCGGGTCTCCGGCAACATTTCCCGTCATGGGCATCACCCGGACGGTGTATTTCGTGTAAAACGGAGCAATTCCGTCCTGCTGGTCGCCGTTGCTCTTGGACTGCAGCCGCTTGAACTGAAAGGAAACTCGAGGCTGGGTTACTGTCTTTTCGTCCAGCTTGGTGACGCCGTCGGCAAACTTGTAGTCGGGGTTGGTGGATTTCACCGTCACCACATAGGTGGTGGCGGAGGCTGCGGCCGTCCACCCAAAGTTGATGTCAGCGTAGGTGTTGTTCGCCATTTGTTCGTGACTCAGGGCCGGCGAGCAGGACGCCAGGGAGGGTGTTCCCGGCCGCGCCGTCAGGGCAGGGTTTGCAGTCGCGAGGGTTGTCCCGGCCGGAACAGCCGGGACCTCGGAACGGGTAGTCCCGTTGATGGTGGCCACGGTAGCCGACTGGCTCCAGTAGGCGTAGGCAATGGTGCTGCCAGCGCCCAGCACCACGGTCAGGACAAAAGCTACGGCCGCAACCCGGAAGCCCGGGAGGGCACGCAGCCGCTGAAACAGGCGGCGGTTCTCCGGCGGCTGCGGTGGTCCCGGCTGATCAGCAGAAATGGTTTGTCCTTAACTTCATGCAGTACTACGGGAATCGGCCAGTTCTAGGACCTGCAGGGAAAGCCTGCAATTCCCAGGTTCTGGTATCCCATCATGACAGGGGTGCTGGGTTCAGAAGAAAACAACAGGTCTGCAGGTGCAATGCGCACGGTTGTAGTTGATGGAAATCGGACAATGGCTGTTTGAACGGTCACCGTCAATGGATATTCCCGAAAGGAATAACCCAGCTCGTCCTTGAGATCGAGATAATACGGCTCAACCCGGACAGTTCCCCGGGGAAGCGCGTACGATACCGGGCTGTTCAAAAGCCTGGAATCAAAAGTGACGATGTAGCGCGCTTCCGGATCCATCCCGGCAGTGTTAGTCCATTCAATCCGGTTGATGAAGCTTGATTGGCACCGGGCATCTGTAGGAACAGGGGTTTGCGGCCGCGCTGTCTGTCCGGAAATGCTCACGCTGGCCTGCTGACTCCAGTAGGCAAATGCGGCTGTACCGCCAATTCCCAGCGCAACGGTGAGGACAAAGGCCACCGCGGCAGCGCGCAGGCCAGGGATCTTCCTACTCATCCAACTGCCGCTTCCGGAATCGAAGAACCGCGGCAGCAGCCAGAAGCACGGACATGGCTATCAGGAGCGTGCCCTGCAGCGTCCGAATAATTGGTTCCACCGTGCTCTGGAAACCGGCCGGGATGATGGCGGCTTGAGGATTCTGTTCAGCCGGACCGCCGGCCTGCGGCAGCCCGGCTTCCATCGCCTCGTTGGCTTGCCCGCCACTGTCCCCGCGCTCGGGCAGAGCTGCCGGGAAGACGCTGTTAGGCGCCGGCTGCGGCATCCCGCGTGTTCCTTGCAGGGCTGTGACTTCTGAAGGCCCGCGCGCTCCCGTCGGACCGGAGGTATTGGCGGTTGTTCCAGATTCACCCGGCGGCTGTGTTGGATTCCCCAGAGCAGCGCAGGCGGTCCTGGATACGGCGTCCGTGGATTCCAGCAGGAAGACAACGTCGAAGTCCGCCGAGCGGTTCATCGTGTCATTGGGAGCATCCACCGCCAGGTCGAGGACCAGCCGCATCTCGCGTTCTTCCCCCGGCTTGAGTTCCCACGCATCCTGCAGATCAGTGCAGGAGCCGGAGCCCCCGAGCGAAACGCGGGGCGACAGGCCGGATTCCTTGCCGGTTCGAAGACCCAGATAGTTGTTCATCTCCGGATCAGAACGGACGACGACGGCGGCCGAGGCCAACCGGGCCGGGTCTTCGCTGTTGTTGCGGACCCAGAGAGTGGCGCCGCGTGTGCCGCCGGGAACGTAATCAGTGGATTCACCGAAGACCGGGCCGGCAACCGTTGAGGTGAAGGTCTCGCCGTCGAGGCTGAATTCCAGGTAATCGCCGGCCGCGAAAGCGCCGGGTGCTCCGGCCAGGGACACCACCGTGCCGACAACACCGGCAACAGATGCTCCGATCAGACTCCGGCGCCATCCCGCAGCAGGTGCTGTGTGCGGGCTCATCAGACGGTTGCGTGCTTCCGGGCCTCGAGGCGGTGTACATGGTTGTTGAGGTCGCCGCGGAGCTCGTCGTGATCGCAGCCGTCACAGTCGGTCAGGATGGGATCGTCGTGGCGGGGCTCATTGCCGTCGCCTTCGGCCGGGCCGAAGTCCGGGAAAACAAACGGGTCATTGTTGTTGCCGCGGCTGCCTTCATCCGGTTCGCCCTCGTTGCGCTTCTTGGCAAGAGCGCCGCGGACCAGGGCCACCACTCCGTATCCCATGAGGGCAACGGCACCCCATTGCGCCATGGCGCCGCGGTCAGAATTGCCGAGGCCGTTGGCCACAAAGCCTACGTACGGTACGGCGTAAAAGAGCTTGCCTTTGACCTGGACTTCGCGCACGGGCAATTCGTCCTCGACGTCGTTGTTGTCACCCTTGGTAATGAACACAATCTCACCACTTTGTTCGGCGGTGACGGAGGTGATGCGGTGCGTGATGACGGCGGGGGAACCCGACTCGATCTGGTAGGTGATGATGTCCCCCACCTTCAGTTCCTCGAAGGGAACGGGCTTGACGACCAGGAAGGTTCCGGGAGCATATTTGGGAGCCATGGAGCTGGTGAGGACGCTGTAGGTCTGGGATCCGGTGATCATGGGAACGGCCACGAGAACGAGGGCGGCGAGAGCAGCGAGGCAGAGCGCAACGTAGCTGAGGCAGGTACCGATGAACCCCAGGGGGCTGGTGGTGGTTTCTGCTTTAGTGCGAGCGCTCATGATTCTTCCTATCCTCGTGGTGTTACTTGGGTTCCGGGCGCCAGTTGCGTCACGGTGAGGTTTGCCGGGATTTGGATGGCCTTACCGAGTTGTGCGGTAGGCGTGGCCGCGTTGAGTTCCACTGCAACGCAGACGTTTTGCGTGGCTCCCAGGGCCAATGCCCGGGAGATACCGTTCGGAGCTTCCTTGTACGACGCCGCAGCTACTGCCTGGCAGGTGCCGCCCGGAGCCGGCACGAAAGTCTTGACCACCAGGTTTCCGCCGAATCTATCCACCGGCACCAGGGTGAGGTCAAAACCGAGCCGCAGCGGGGAAGCCGCCGTGACATTCACGTTGTTTCTAATCTCGATAGCCGCGTAAGCGGTTTTTCCACGGGCCAGCTCACCGATGGGGAGCTGAACCTGCGTTCCCCTCATGTCCACTCCGTTGACCAGAATGCTGAAGTCCGCGGCTTGGACGGTTGAAGGGGCGGTGTTTACTGTGGCGTTCCACAGCGCGTAGCTTCCCTGGACCGTCATCAGCCCGAGCGCGACGGCGACGAGGATGAGTCCTGCCGCTTTCAGTGCTCGAAGGCTCTTCACGGAATGCATCTCCAGGGAACAGGTTGTGCGCGGAACATGCGCTCCGCGCACAACCAGGGGTTAGAACAAGGTGGCGTTAGCCGGTGCTGCTGGGCCGTTACGGCTTGGTGGCCGGGGCCTGCTGGTCCAGCTTGTAGGTGATGGCGCCAAAGGTGGCATTGGCGTTGACGCTGCTCTGTGCCTGGTCAAGCCTGTTGTTGAAGGTGAACTTGGCCGAAGCGATGATGTCTCCGGAGTCAGCGGGCTTCAGGATCGCCGGGATTGCCGTGCCGTCGGCCTTCTTCAGGGTGGGTGCTTCAACGGTCACATCTGCGGCAGCGAATCCGCCGTTGCCGAAGACCGGCTGTGTCGCGCTGATCTTGGCCGTCATCAGGTCACCAGTGAGCTTGACGTTCAGCTTCTGGGTGTAGGTCAGGACGTCGCCCGGAACCACCTTGTAAGTGTTCAGATCCACCACGGTGCCAACAGCGTTGGTCCATTTGCCTTCGCCGCCCACAACCGGCGACAGCTGCAGGTCACCGGCAGTGATCGAGCCGCTGGCGGTGGTCTCGGCGTCGTTCCAGATGGCGAGGGTTCCGCCGCCGCCGAGGAGGAGTGCTGCGCCTACGCCGATTGCCAGTGCGCCTTTAGCCATCTTGTTCATTGTGTTCCCCTTGTTCATTGTGTTTGAAATCTTTTCGGCCTGAGGAAGGTTTTCCTTGCCGCTGGGTATTACTTTGCCGCCCGGTCCTCAAGAAACAACGCGCTCTTCCCGCAGGGTTGATGCAACGTTTGGCCAATGCACAAGGCCGGCACAAGGTAACCTCAAGATCGACGCAATGAACCGTGGATTGTCCGCAAAAGCCCGTTTCAGCGCCCCAAAAGCATTCCAAAGCAGTCGCAGTAACCGCAAAAGCAGCCCCAAGAACGCGCAATTCGAAGCCCGGAGACATGAGCACCAATACCCCGTTCCGCATCCTGACCGTCTGCACCGGCAATATCTGCCGCTCCCCCATGGCCGAGCGTCTGCTCCAGGCCGGATTCGATGAGATGGCCCCGGGCGAGTTCACCGTCGCCAGTGCCGGCACCGGCGCCCTGGTGGGCTCCGGCATCGAACCGCACGTGGCGGGCTTCGTGAACGTTTTCGGCGGGGACTCCACCAACTTTGTCTCCCGCCAGCTCAGCTCCGACATCCTCGCCGGCCAGGATCTGGTGCTGGCCCTGAGCCGGGCGCACCGCAGCAAGATTGTGGAACTGACCCCGGGCCTGCTGCGCCGCACCTTTACTCTGCGTGAACTGGCCCGGCTGCTGCCCGAGGTGGACGGGCAGGACGACGTCGGCGCCTCCGAACGCTGGACGGCCGCCCTGAGCAGGGCGCTGCGTCTGCGCAGCGCCAATCCCGGCGGCCCGGGCGAGGACGACGTCGTGGACCCCTACCGCCGCAGCGAGGAGACCTATCAGCAGATGGTGCAGGAACTGACCCCGGCGGTGAACACGTTGCTAGCCTGGGAACGGCAGTACCGGTGACAGGAGCCGGACAGCAGCCTCCGCCTCCCCCGCCGTACCCGCCGCGGCTTTTCCCGCCGGCCCCGCAGCCGCGCCCGCTCCGGACGCATCCGTCCCGCCGGGTGCGCCAGCGCCGAACCCTGGCCGTGCTTTTTATGCTCTATATAGGGATGCTCGCGCTGGTGGTGCTCTGGCCCTCCCCCGTGGATGAGAGTTCCGGCGGCACGCTGAAGGCGATCCTGGCCAAGCTGCACGGGATGGGCGTGCCCGGGTGGGTCAATTACTCCTTCGTGGAGAATCTGGCGAACGTGCTGATGTTTGTGCCCTTTGGGCTGATCGGCGCTGCCTGGCTACCCGAGCGGCGGATCTGGCTGGCGGCTGCCGGCGGCATCGCGGCCTCCTGCCTGATTGAATCCACGCAGGCCGTGCTGCTGCCGAACCGCTTCGCCACCATTTACGACGTGACCGCCAATTCCCTCGGCGCCACCCTGGGATGCATTGCGGTTTACGCGTGGCGGAACCGCCGAGATCGCAGTAAGTGCTCGTCTGAGCGCTGAGAGATGCACGTACTGCCATCTCGCGGGGAGGGAAAGACCCGGACGCACAATCTTGCCCCGATCTTGCGTCTTCCCCGGGGCCGTTCCTGAGCTAGGGCTGGCATTGTTCTATATATCAAGCAGCCTTACAGAACACCCGGCCCCACCGCACATCACAGCGGCTCCCAGAGCGGAGGACCCCTTATGGTTCCGACAGTATCCGCTTCAACCAGCACCACTGCGCCTTCGCCCAGGGCTGGCCGATGATGGCCACGGCCGAGCACGGCCCGGACCTGATCGCCCGCGAGCAGCTCCTGGAGCTGACCGACCAGCTCGGCCCGGCGTCCTGCCGCGAGTTCATCAGCAACTTCATCAACATGTGGGAGTCCCGCTACGAGCGCCTGCGCCGTGCGGTCACCGGAGCGGACGACGCCGCCACCATGGACGTGGTGCTCAGCATCAAGATCTCCAGCGAAATGGCCGGCGCCCAACGCCTTGCCGAACTGGCCCGCTGCGCCCAGCAGCGCCTGGCGCACTCCGGTGCCGCAGCGCTTGTGTCCATGCTCGCCCTCTTCGCCGCCTGCGGCCGCGAAACCATAGCCTCCCTGCTGGCCGCCCTGGACTAGCCGCTCCATAAGAGGCCGCGCCGCAAAAGATTCGGTCAGGCGGCGCCGGACAGGCGGGTACCCTGAGAGCACGCCAGTTCGCTTATCAGGGGGAGTTTCACCAACCATGTCACGGCTCGGCACGCGTCTGCTCTCCCTGGTTGGACTGCACTCGGACTTCCACGAGATGACGCTGCGCCAGCGGGTGTGGATGAGCCAGACCCCCCTCGTGATCACCGTGGGCCTGCTCTGCATCATTTATGCGTCCCTGCTTCCGGAGATCATGGGCCGTCCGCAGTTCCAGGCCGGGCTGATGCTGGTGCTGCTCATCAGCGTGGCCGCCGCCGTCGTTCCCTGGGGCCGTCTCTGGCATCCCTCTTACTGGATTCTTCCGATCCTGGATTTTGCTGCGATCGGTGTCCTCTATCAGGGCGGGTTCGGCTTGGCCATGGGCATTTACCTGCTCAGCGTGTTTCCCGTCTTTTGGCTGGCCTGGTCCCGCGTGTCGGCGGCGGGGGCGCTGCTGCTCAGCTTTGTCGGTCCGCTGATCATCGTGTGGTATCCGGTGTTCAGCTCGCCTGAGCCCACCACCGGGCAGCGCCTGGCCGCGCCTATCCTGGGGCCACTGGTCACCCTGGCCGCGGCTTTTACGGTGGTGGTGATCCGGCGGGACATGGACTCCCGGCAGGCCGCCCTGGCACACAAGGACCAGCTGCTCGGAGACGCGCTGTTCCAAAGCACTGAACGGTCCCAGCTGCTGGACGTTGTCCTGAACGCCATCGACGTGGGCGTGCTGGTGGTCGGACCGGACGGCTCGGCCGTGCATAAGAACGAACGGATGCGCGTGCTCGATGACCGGATCCGGCCCACGGACATGGAGCACACCCAGGAACAGGACCTGCTCTTCTTCGGTTCGGACCGCACCACCGCGCTGCGCAGGGAGGAGCGGCCCGTTGTCCGGGCGTTAAAGGGTGAGGCCTTCCAGGACGTGCTGATGTGGGCCGGCCGGCCCGGCGACCTGATGGCGCTGTCCTGCTCCGCGAGCATCCTGCGCAACGAGAACGGGTTCAACGGCGCGGTCATCACGTTCAATGACGTCACGGCCCTGATGGACGCGCTCCGGGCACGGGATGACTTTGTGTCCAGCGTTTCCCATGAGCTGCGCACTCCCCTGACGTCCATCATCGGCTACCTGGACCTGGCGCAGGAAGAGGCGGAGGACACCGGGCTGAGCGGCACCATTCCGCACGCCGTGGAGGTGGCCCAGCGCAACAGCGAACGGCTGCTGAGCCTGGTCTCGGATCTGCTGGCCGCTGCCTCGGGCAGCGTGGCGCTGGATCCGCGCCCGTGTTCGGGTGAGGAAATGATCAGCGCCGGGCTGCGCTCCGCCCTGCCCCGCGCCGCGGCCGCGGGCGTGCACCTGAGCGCCGACTGCGCTCCGGGCCTGACCGTCCACGGCGATCCGCGGCGGCTGGCGCAGGTGCTGGACAACCTGCTCTCCAACGCCATCAAATACTCGCCCGACGGCGGCACCGTCACCGTGCGTGCCTGGCGAGAGCCGGGCGAGGCGATCCTGCAGGTGCAGGATGCCGGCATGGGCATGAGCGAGGAAGACCAGCGGGAGCTGTTCACCAAGTTCTTCCGCACTGGAGCGGTGCGCCGGGCCGGGATCCCCGGAGCAGGCCTGGGCCTGGCCATCACCAAGAACATTGTCGAGGCCCACGGCGGAAGCATTTCCCTGACCAGCGCCCCGGGCAAGGGATCCACTTTTACCGTGCGCATTCCGCAGCCGGCGCAGACGCCGTCCTCTACTGACGGACCGGCTCCCGCCGAGGAGATCGAAATTGCCGGAGCCGCTTCACCCTCTGAGTGACACAGCCGTCCCACAGCTGTGAGGCAGAAAGCCTGGGAGGACGTTCTCGAGGAGATTATCGATCTGGTCGCTGAGTGAATGGTGTTGGCCACCCGAGATTACGACCAAGCGCCCGAGTTCTCCGGTGAACTACCCGCGGTTCCGGGTCGTTGGCACGGCGCCAGCACTGCTGCCGCCTGCAGAAGAGGGCTATGGACGTGTCCCTCATGTGACTGTCGCTGACCAGGGAAAGGTTCGGTGAGTTTGAAGAATCGGCCGCGATCACCGCTCTGCCCGCCATGGCGGTCGCGGAGACCGATGACTGGCCCGGATTGTGGATGGTACGACGAGCTGGCGCGGCTCGACCACAATCCGTGGCTAGGATTCTTCGAGCAGTCTTGGGTGGAGAAGCAAGACGTACTGCGCGCTGCGCTGCCCGCACTGGAGATACTGGATCCCTCCCTCGGCACACATCACGCCGGCTTCTGTGCCCGAGCGCGACGGGCCCACTGGTTGGCTGTGAGTTCGCCCTGTGTTCAAGCAGCATGTGGCCACCAATATGCAGGAGTGGAACCGTTTTACGCGGCAGGATGCCGACTGAAGACGCTGCTGTCGGGCCAAGGAGTTTCTGAGGTAACCAAACCTCATTGGGGAGCGGGCTTGCGTCATCTGCTCCTGCAAAGTTGCCGACTGCAGACGGAGGGGTAAGCCTCTTTCGTATTCATTTCCCTAGTCACGCGGGTAGACCGAACGAGAACCATACGTGCGTGTAAGAGCAAGTATAATTTTTGGAAGACAATATAAATTCTTGGGGGAAACGTGTCACGCCAACTAACACTAAATGTTCTCTGGACGTCCGGATGGGACTCGACCTATCGTGTGATTGATCTGCTTTTAAATCAGTCAGCAACCGTACAGCCGTGGTATGTAATGGATTCCGGACGTCGGTCGACGAAGCGGGAACTTCAAGCGATGAAGGAAATTCGAGAAGCTCTGGAGGCCAAGGACCCTTCAGTGGCTGAGCGCTTCCTTCCGACGAAGATCTTTAAGATCGAAGACATTCCTGCTGACACAGAGGTGACTTCCGCATACGAGCGAGTAGCATCCCGGTATACCTTGGGTAGACAGTACGAATGGCTAGCCCGTCTGGCTCGCAGCCAGCAGGTAACCCTTGAGCTCGGCGTTCACCGGGATGATAAGTTCCATAATGTGCTAGGCGCAGAGATTCGCCCGACCGGAACGGGTTCATACAGTGTCGCCGGAACCTCTGACCCGGATCTAACCGCCTTCGCCAACTTTGAATTTCCAATTTTCGATATGACTAAAATCGAAATGCAACACTTCGCCGAAAAGTATGAATTCGATGACATTATGGAGATGACATGGTTTTGCTTTAGCCCTCTTTTGGATGGAAAACCGTGTGGGTTCTGCAACCCATGCAGATACACCCGCGAGGAAGGATTGGGCAGACGAGTTCCTGCGCGATCACGAACAAGACGCGCTCACCACATAGCTCTCAAGGTATTGTGGAAGGTGCGAACCACGGCAATGTCAAAGGGCAAATAGCCCCGGATGATCCGAGCGTCGGCGAACAGAGGCCCACAACGGATGCCACGGATCCCCATTTAGTCGGGCTGACTTCGCATCCCTAGTGGGTCAATCGATAAGGCCACAACCGACAGTGACCACTGGTCACGTAGCCTCCACCTGTAGTCCAGGCCAGACGGGGCGCCGCTGTGGTCCATCACCCGTTTGAAGCCAGGTTCTATGTATCAGTGATGCACGACTTCGAGCGTCGGCAGGAACAACGTAAAGCCGTTTTTCCTACCGACGCTCCAGCTTGACAGATTTAACCGGTATCTCGCCTTTGGGAATATGTAGCCACCGACCTCGGAGACGAAGGCATGCCGCCCAAAGGTACTGTGAGAAATGGCAGCCAGCGCGCATTCCTAAGGTCGATTAGCGGGACGGAGCGAGCCGGTAGCCGACGCCGCGGACTGTTTCCAGCCAGCGCGGTGAGCGGGAGTCGTCGCCGAGCTTGCGCCGGACGTTGCCGATGTGGACTTCAACCGTGCGTTCGTCGGCCTCGCTGATGAACCCGCCGGCGTCGTACTCGTCGCCGCGCAACCGGCGCACCAGGTCGGTTTTGGTGCGCACCCGGCGGCCGCTTTCCAGCACGGCGTACAGCAGTTCAAATTCGGTGCGGGTCAAATCCACCGGCGCACCGTCCACCTCGGTGGTCCGGGTGCCGAAGTCCAGGCTCAGGCCGTTGTGCAGGAAATGACCGGACTCTTTGCCGCCCGCTTCAGCGGGAGCGGCAGCCGCAGCGGCCGGCATCGCGGGCTGCGCGGGGGCATCTGCTGCCTCCGGGACTGCGGGAGCGGGCGCAGCAGCGGCGGTTTCCTCACTCGAGCGGGGGCGGCGCAGCATCGCGGAGATGCGGGCCCGCAGTTCGCGCGGGCGGAAGGGCTTGGTGATGTAGTCATCGGCCCCGGCTTCCAGGCCCATTAGGGTGTCCAGCTCCTCGGCGCGGGCCGTGAGCATCACAATGTAGGCGTCGGAGAACAGGCGCAGCTGACGGATCACTTCAAAACCGTCAATATCCGGCAGACCCAGATCCAGGGTCACCACCGTGGGGTTGTGCGTCCGGACCGCGTCCACACCCTCGGTGCCGTTGGGTGCGGTGAAAACGATAAATCCGGACTGCTGCAATACCGCGTTTAGCAGATCGCGGATGTCCTTGTCGTCCTCAATGATGACTGCAACGCGCTGTGTTTCCATATGCTGCTGAATTTCCGTCCTGCGAGACCTTCTGATAACCCGCTCCCCTTACCAGAGATACTACAGGCTCCCCCTATAATCACAGCTACAGCCATGAGGATTCCGGGGGTCCAATTTTTGTCCAGTTTTGAGCGCCGCGCTCTGGCACTGGTGGGAATTTCGAACGAATTCCATGCATTGTCGCTGCGCCTCCGGGTGGCCGCCAGCCAGCTGCCGCTGGTGCTGTCCGTGTTGGTTACCCTGTTCCTTGTCGCCGCGGTCAGTCCGGCGGCTTTTTCCGAAGATGCCTTTCAGCTCGGATTGCTGCTGCTCGCCGTCACC
This sequence comes from Arthrobacter sp. NPDC097144, assembly GCF_044762205.1. NCBI lineage: Bacteria > Bacillati > Actinomycetota > Actinomycetes > Micrococcales > Micrococcaceae > Arthrobacter > Arthrobacter sp. NPDC097144. The sequence continues at coordinate 268,902 of NZ_JBIWDW010000001.1, forward strand.
ACCGCGGCAGCCTTCGCCGTACCCTGGGACCGGTTGTTTGTACCGGCTTACTGGGTGATTCCGCTGGTGGATTTCTCCGCCATCGGCTTCCTCTACACCGGTGGGCGGAACACTGTTACAGGCCTCACCCTCCTGTGCGTCTTTCCGGTCTTCTGGCTGGCATGGTCCGGGGTAGCCACCCATCTTGGCGCCTTGCTGAGTTTTGCCGGCACGCTCCTGGTCGTATGGACGCCGGCCATCAGCAGCGGCGTGGAGTCCGTCAGGGATTTGGCCAGTCCGTTGTTGATTCCGTTCATCATGCTGGCAATCTTCAACACCGTGACGATTGTGGAAAGAGACACCACCTCCCAGCACAAGCGCCTCCTGGAGGCTGAGAAGGGTCTTCAGGACAGCCTGCAGGAAAGCCGGATGCGTACCCAGCTGCTCAACGGCGTCCTGGAGACTGTCGACGTCGGCGTGACCGCATTGGCTGCCGACGGCCGGATCCTTTTGATGAACAGCCGCCAGAGAACCAATTACGCCTTAGCCGGGCTGGCTGGAACTGCCGACTCCGACGACCCAGACGACCGCGCTCTGCTTTTCGGCCTGGATCAGGTAACGCCGTTGACCCTGGCGCAGCGTCCCACCCAACGGGCGATGCGGGAAGAGTCCTTCTCCGACGTGATCATCTGGGTAGGAACAGGAAAGGACCAACGGGCACTGGCTGTCTGCGCGCGGGCGCTGCGCGACAACGACACGTTTGCCGGCACGGTTTTGGCCTACAGCGACGTCACCGACGTGGTCAACGCGCTGAACGCCAAGGAAGACTTTGTCTCCAGCGTCTCGCATGAGCTCCGCACGCCCCTAACTTCAATCATCGGTTACCTTGATCTGGCGGTCGACGACGCCGAGGAACAGAATCTGCAGGGCCCCGTCCGGACCGGACTGCTCGTGGCGCAGCGCAATGCCGAGCGGTTGCTCACCCTTGTCTCGGACCTGCTGACCACGGCCTCGGGAGTGATGAACCTGAGGAAATCCAATGAAGACCTGGCGGAGCTCGTCCGGACTGCTGTGGATTCAGCCGACCCGAGGGCCGAAGCCGCCGACATTCAGCTGAGCAGTGAGATCCCCGGCGCCCTGCCGGTGCGGGTGGATTCCGGACGGATCCTGCAGGTGCTGGACAACCTGCTCTCCAATGCCATCAAGTACTCCCCCGACGGCGGTGCAGTCACCGTACGGGCCTGGGCGGAGCCGGACTCGGTGGTTTTGGAAGTCACCGATGACGGCATGGGTATGAGTCCTGAAGATCAGCTGGAGGTGTTCACCAAGTTCTTCCGGACCGGGCAGGTGAAGAAGGCTGCCATTCCCGGCGTGGGCCTCGGCCTGGTCATCACCAAGTCCATTGTGGAGGCCCACGGCGGGCGGATCACGTTCGAGTCGGAGCTTCATGCCGGCACAACGTTCCGAGTGGAGTTACTTGGCTAAACCGCCCTCCTTGACACGCCAATTGCAAAGCCGCAGATCGGCTCTTCGTGGAGAGTGCAAACGAAGACTCCTGAACCGAACAACGCGAGCATGTCCACCACCTCGCATACAAGTTCAACCGCCGGATCATACAGTGCAATACACATTGATTCTTGCTGCCCCACTGGGACCCGCACACTCCGGCCTCCGGTTGCTAGCGCCAAAGTCAAGATGCTGCTCTAAGGCATCATTCGACCCACTGTAAAAGATTACTGACCACGAAGTACAAGCCGGTTCCCCCTAACCAAAAGTTTACCCAGTGTATAACACAGTATTAGACGCCCAGCTCTCTTGATCGCATTATTTGGCGCATACAAGGATAAGCTCTAAACTATTTTTGGGCATGCTCGAATCCGGTCATGGCCTACTGACCAATACATGCATCAGTAACGGTGACGAGCAGCGACGACTGATGGACAGCTTCTTTCTGAAATCTTCCTGGGCGAACCACAGCTGTCAGAGTGAGGAAAATTGAAAGTTCTCGTTATTGGCGATCCGCCAGGCACACCGGGTGGCATAGCACAAGTAATGACTTTGCTTGACTCATGGTGTGATGCCCAACATGAAATCAAAGTCAACTTTCTGAACCCACTTGGAAAAAAAGACCCTTCCGGAACGCCAAGCTTGCGAAGCTTCTTCGGTGCACTCGTCCATATGGGACGGTCCGAAATCGTCCACTTTAATACCGCATCAAACGGAAGCACCTACCGCAACATTATCTTTAGCCTCGTCTCACGAACACTCCGGATTCCATACATTATCCACTTGCACGGCGGGGGCTATGCTGGGTTCCTACAGAGCCTCCATCCTTGGCAATTACGCTTGGTTCTGTCCTATTTCCAGCACGCTGAAACGGTCATTGCACTAACACCGGGCTGGAGCAAATTTATCTCGAACCAGTTGAAAGTTAGCACCGCTAAAATAACCGTGATCCCTAACGGAACAGCAGATCCAGGAGAACCCCTGGCTAGGACTGCCCAGAAGTCTCAGACCCCCACATTTGTTTATGCAGGCCGGCTCACCAAGGCCAAGGGCGTGCCCGAGCTCATTAGAGCCTTCCGTGCGCTACCTATGGAGCTGAACGCCAAATTAATACTGATTGGGAGCGAAATCGATTCATTAGTATCTAATGAACTCAACAAAGGCTCTGAAAATATAAGTCAGCTTGGTTGGCGCGAAAATACGGAGACACTCGCTAAAATGGCTGCAGCGTGGGCGGTAGTCCTCCCGTCACACTTTGAAAACATGCCTCTAACCGTCCTGGAGTCCATGTCAGTCTCCACTGCGGTTATAGCAACACGCGTTGGAGGAATACCAGAAGTAGTTCGAGATAACCTAGATGGGATCCTTATTCCACCCGGTGATACGGACGCACTAATGCGCAGCATGACAGAACTTTGCAACTTCAAACAGGCAGTGGAATATGGGTCTCGTGGTCGCGTCCAGTGGCTGCAGAAGTACACAAGCGAACGTATGAGCGCATCCATAGTAGATCAGTGGAGTCATGCGAAGAAAAAATAGTCAATTCTCGCGAAGCTTTAGCGTACTATTGATTCGTGTCGGTGGCGCTGCGCTCCAGCTTATCCTCGTGGCACTTGCTGTGGCTCTTTTCCCCGTTCACGATGTCGGGCAAAACGCCATTCTCTGGAGTGCAGCTATTATGGCACGCGTCGGTGGAACGCTAGGTCTTGATCTTTATATTCTGCGTGAACTTCCATCTCTTTGGGAAGACTCACAAGCAGAATTTGGACTGCGTAGTAAGGGAATCCTCCAAAGCCTCCTCTGGGTTTTGATTCCCGTAACAATATTGCTGTTCGCCGGCGGAATATGGCTCGATTCAATTGGATCTCTCGACATTCAGATGGCTTATGCAATTCCACTAGTCGTCTTCGCATCGGCACTACAACGACTCTGGTCATGTCAGCTTCGCGCTCGTGGCCAACTGATGCTTGGCCAAACCCTCGATGCCATAGTTCTTCCCTCAGCCGCAATAGGCTTTCTCATTGCAAGCCACACTTGGGCTCCTCATCTGTTTATTGCGGGCCAGTGCGCCTCAATTGTGCTCTTATCCGCCGTGATGTCTGCGCTCCTTCGGTCAGACTTTCGCCAGAAAGGGAAACAAAAAAGGCTGACCCGTCGAGACTGGAAGCAGGTTGTACCTTTAGGTGCTGGATCAGGGCTGAGCGTACTTTCTTCACGTGCGCCAATCATGTTCGTCGGAGCTGCCTCTATCACGCAAGCCGCATCCTATGAAATCGGTCAGAGAATTCATTCTGCGGCGACATTAGCGTCTGCTTCAGCGACAGCGGTTCTATTTCCCCGAGTCAAAGGACACATAAAACGAGGTGATACGCGCCAGCTCCTCCGGGAACTGGTTTCTGCCGTTTTCCTTGGAGTTATTCCTGCGCTTTTTATACTCATTGGACTCCTTCTGGCTGGGCCCGAACGAACACAGCTATTGATGGGTCCGGAATACGCTGGTGCGTGGGCGACTGCAATAGTCCTCGCCGCTGCAGCGTGCGTTAACTCTGTAACCGGACTATGCCACGGGGTTCTGGCGATGGCAGGCTCCGGACAGGCATTCTGGATCATTGCCGCTGTCCAAGCTTCGATCACACTGGTCTATGGAGTCTTCTACTTCGATGGAGTGTCGGTTCATATGGCCACGTTTGCCCTAATAATGGAGATCGGACGAGGAATCGTACTTTTGGTACTAACTCGTCGACTGTTGAAGAGTATTAGTATGCCGATGCACGATATGGAGACAGAAAAACTATGATTAAGCACCTTGCCCGTCAGGCGTTTTACCAACCTCTGAGGTTTCTTCCACTCTCAGCTCGCCGAAAAATGATCTATTTGCGCGCGTACAAGCGCCTGCCCAACCTTAGGTCACCATCGCTTTTTTCTGAGAAGATTAACTGGCGCATCCTCAACGACCGTCGCGAGTCGATTGCTTTTACTTGCGATAAAGTTAAGATGAAAGAGTATGCAGCATCGAAGGCGAGTGCCGTTTTGGTACCAAAGACCATCTGGCATGGGCGTAATCTCGACGAGCTTGCAACCCTAGACATTAACGTTCCCTGGATTCTGAAGCCGAACCATAGTAGCGGTCAGGTAATTCTGGGGGGTTACTCGGCGATTGACGTCGACACGCTGAAAGCAAAGACTAGGACCTGGTTGAAGGACTTCAATTTCAGCGTCCTGGGCGAGTGGGCATATAGCCGGGCCGCAAAAGAATATGTACTCGAGGAGATGATCGGTGATGGACGATCCCCTCTTCCTGATTATAAGTTTTACGTGTTTGATGGCAAGGTGCGTCTAATACACGTGGATATCAACCGTTTTGGGAGCCCGACTCGCAGAATGTACACACCGGAATGGGACGCACTTGCTTATCACAACAGCATTCCCCTGGGGCCGGCAGAGGAACGCCCCGACAATCTGGACGAAATGTTAGAAATAGCTTCTATTATTGGGGAGGGCTATGACTTTATGCGTGTAGATCTATACAGGAACAACGGGAAAATTTGGTTTGGCGAGATGACTCCCTATCCTGCTGGGGGTGCAAAGCCCTACCGGCCTAAGGATCTCGATCAGATTCTGGGTGGGTATTGGGAGCTTCCGTCGTTGTAGATGCCACGAATACGGATCAGTTCTATTGCGTCCGTTACCACGGCTGTCATCGGACAGACCCCTCTCATGGTGAAGATCGCCGAAATTCGTTGACTGTTATAAGGGCGAGCAATCCGATTCATCCCACCTAAACGCTGTCCGTCGAGGCTGGCGGCGACGAACCGGCATTTAGACGCTGGGTCGTCCCCGTCAACTCATGGGGTGTAGCAACTGCCAACGCATTGGGCGCGCGAACTCAGCACCCAACCTAGATTCATGCCAAAAAGAGCCCATCGGAGGCACCCCTTCCCAACGGAGAAGGGAAGATTAATTCCAGGGTGCCAATGACTCTACAGTGGCTCTTACGGAGTGCCGCTTTTTGACGATGAGAGCGATTCTGCCCCGTGCCACAAAGGGGTCTTAGACAACAAGCTGGTCATGTCCAAACGGTACCTCGTACGGAGTCATGCTGGCTGGGCTCCCAGATAGAAGTCCACCGTTTATGCGAGTTTCGTGTCTGAGAATGCACACAAGAAGAATTTCACGAATCATGGCACGCAAACACACCCCCGAGCAGGTCATCGCCAAAGTCCGGCAGGGCAAGAAAACGCTGAATAACGGATACCCGCTCATCGAAGTCCTTACGCAACTCCAGGCACCGAAGCGACCCGGTACTCGTGGCTGAACCAGTATCTTTCGAGAAGAACGCCGATGGGGCCAAGCGGACAAAAGAGCTGGAAATAAGAATGCCCGGCTCAAGGGGCTGCTGGCAGAGAAGGAACTCGTCATTGACATCCTCAACGAGGTGGATAAGGATAAATTCTGAGCCCCGAACCCCACCGCCGTGCCGTAACTCATGGGGGCGGAGAAGTCCCGGGCTTCCGAACGACTCGCTTGCAAAAGCCTGAGCTAGAACCGATCGGCGTTCCGCAAGGTCACCCCGGTTTTTCAATGATACCGACGTATACACCCGTACCGCCCCGGCGATAATGCCGCAGATCGTTTAACGCCATGGATATGGTTAAGGTGCTGGACGGCATCATCGCTGAGACTTCTGATTGCGGGTGTCAAGGATTCTAGGTCCGCAACACCACGACGGCCACGGCCGACACAGCTGTGTCTCGGAGCTGTTCCGTTCATTGCCTGCTTCTCTGGTCGCACAAAGAAACAGCCGGGATGACGCTTATCCGAGCGTCGAGTTGACTTTTCTCCCGCACGACCAAACTCCCCAGGTCCCTTGCGCGTTCGACAACGGTGAAGATATGTATAAGAGACCGGTTGCTGGCGAAGTTATGTTCCCACTTGCCCCAGAAGCTTCTCACCTATTACTGGAGCCAGCTTGGCGGAATACTCCGGGGTCATGTGGGCGCCATCCACGAAGATTGGGGCGGTACCAGCATAGGCAGGGCAAAGCCTATTAGTAGTGCAGAACCAGGGAGCAGTAGGCACGAAGCGAACGCCCGGAACTTCGGCGGCCGCTGCTTCTTCTGAAGACACAGTGGCAAAAAACAAAAGTGTTACGCCACCACAAATTCAGACTTCCGTAACGGCAGAATGCCATTACCTCTTGAGAACATTGCCGCGGCAAGGAACCTCTAGTGAGCTGGCGCCCGGGCGCAAACTTTCTTGCCCAAACTGGCCGGCCCGCATCGGCGGTGCGTCCCTATTAGGCAGCCGGAGCGATGCTGAGTAAATCGCGAGGCCCCATACCATAGCCACAGTAGGACGGTCCAGCAGGGCATTGCTTAGGGTCATCCCGGCCACGATAGCAATAAGTGCAGCACGGCCCTTGTTTGAGATGTTCATGTATAGATAAATCAGATACATTGCCAACGCTAATATGCCTATGAGGCCAAATTCCATCAACACAGTCATTACATCCGAATGTGCCCCCTTCTCACTCCACCACCACAAAGACGTAGTCCTGAAGTCGCTGTAGGGCCCTCCCCCCAACAGCTTGGCTATCAAATCGCTGTTAATGAATATGTCGATACGTTCTATCCAGGAGTCCAGACGCCCGGATCCAAGCGAACCGATACCTAGCGACGCCACGTCTCCGCCAGCAACCTGGGTACTGTCGCGCCACGCTGCACCGATTGGGATCACGACTGCGGCCACTGCCCCCGTCCATTTAAAGCTCAAGTTATAGTGGTCGAACGCCACAGCAGCAAGAAACATCACTAGCATCAGCAAAGCAGTAGTTACTCCGTAGCCGGCACAAAGCACAGTTCCAATCATGCAAAGTGGTGCCCTCGCCAGGAGGGGCCACGGCGAACACCACAGAATAATGACCAGCGCCACCATAGTGATGGATGAACTATGCACTGCCGTTTCGCCACCAAAAAATGGGGCGAACCGGGCTACTCCGGAATAGGTAAGCGGCCCTGATGTTACGGCGACCACCACCGCATAAAGGAGAAGGACTGTCGCGCCTAAACTTAGAAAACGACGATGATCGCCCACCCGAGCAAATGCAAAAGCTCCTAGTGCTGCCAAGGAAATACAATATCGAGACAGGGGGCCGAAGTTTGCGGGATTATCTCCAGTAGAAGCGAGAATTAGGGTAATTATTACGAACGTACCAATAAGCGCTATTAACCTCGCGCCGAACCTCAAATTAAACACTATGGAAAAATATGTGAACACAAAGAACAGGGAGGAAACACCGATGGACAACAAACTAGCCACTGAGGAGAGATTATTATAGGCTATAATGTAGCAACATTGAACAACCCACAATAATACCAGCGCGAGAGTGGTAATCGAATCGGGGGCGTGTGTTTCTTTTACCGCAGGTGCCAGTTCCACCCTTTGCTTGTCAAAACTTTGCAGGTCATCCACTCTTTCTAGTATTTATCCAAGGATTGATACGGCAGGGTACTTCCCAATGTGGCATTCCAACTGAAGTTTTCTGACTAGTTCGTTGCCTGTAAGTCATATTCTTTTGTGGGCAATCCTAGCACTGGCTTTGAAACCATCGCGCTTCCCAGAACTCCAGGGTTCACGTTGGCAAGCTCCAGCTCGTAGCCTAAGCCCCTACGCGTAAGTTCCCTTGTTATTTGCTCTTGGTGGTCGTCGACATGTTCCCCATAGGCCTTATGCCGCGTCACTAGTACCGGCGTTTTACCCAAGTCCATAATTCTAAGCGCTGAACCAACACCGGCATGAGTTATGACCACATCAGAAGTTTCAACATGGAAGTCGAATTCCGCAGCATCCATCATTTCTGTGGAATACCCTGTGATATCGGTCCGGGAGGTTGCCCCCAGCTGCCACACAATTTCATGGGCGCCAAAATTGGCCAAGATTGCGTCAATAGCACGGTCGAATCTATAGGGCTTAATGGTACCGAGCGTGACAAATATTTTGAGCCTGTCTTTTTGGCTTTTATTCTCCGGAACTAGGTAGTATTCATCTAACACTGACGGGCCCAGTCGCCATCGATTGTTTGCCCAACCGGAATGCTGTGTGTAGAGCTGCGTCCCAGGAATTTTGGCTACAATTTTTCCGGTGAGGGAGGGCCCATCAAAACGCGAAACGCTTTCAAGATAATATCTCGATATTCCCGTCGTCGCGGCCGCAAGAAATACAGGAACAGCAATGGCGGCACCCGTACTGAATACGAGATCATATGGCTGCCGCCGCAGTTCTTTCCTGATCTGTTTGAAAGTTCTTCCTGCAGTCCGCCAATCACGCGATGCTATGTATGGCAGATACATAACATGCTTTTCATCCTTCAACAACGATTTTGATTGTGCATTCTCAAAAGTAATCCAGAGCGGGTCGTCAGCGATATCGAGATGCGGGAGCAAGCGATGCAACTGGGCCAGATGCCCTCCAGTTGACGCGGCAAGCACGGCTCGCGCTCTTTTGTTCTTCACGACGCTTGTCCCCTATCCTATCTTCCTTCGTTACAGCTCGCTAACTATAGGCGAGAACCTGTACATGCACAAAAGGGAAGTCTCATAGGCGCAGATCCTGATACGGACGGAGCGGTCTGATGCAATCCCAGAAGGGTGCTTGCCAGTAAGGGCGTGCGCTTCTTCCTAGATCTGCGCCGCTTCATACCAAGCTTCAGCGATTAGGCTGGATCAGCCAACTGGCCTAATCTTGCTTTGTTGCTAGGTCAAAACGATGATGTTCCAGAGGGCGTCCGCTCACCCCGCCTAGCCTTTGAAAGGTAAAAGGAACTTGGAAATACGCGAATACCTCAGAATTTTGCGGCGAAATTGGCTGTTGACCGTAGGATGCGTTCTGATCGCAGTACTCACAGCTGCACTGGTATCGCTGATCGCCAAACCTACGTACACCGCTACTACTCAGCTGTTCGTTTCAATACAGAACTCGGGCAGCGTCAGTGAGTTACAGCAAGGAAACACCTTTACCCAGGCACGCGTGCAGTCGTATGTCAAGACAGCAAAGACGCCGGCCGTATTACAGCCCGTCATCGACGAACTAGGACTGGATGTCAGCCCAGCTGGCTTAGCCGAAAAAGTACAAGCCTCTGCGGACCTGAATACCGTTCTCATTACTGTTACAGCGTCGGCTGCGTCACCTGTCGACGCTGCTTCCCTTGCCCAAGCCACTGGGGACAGTTTGGTGCGTGTTGTAGGAGATCTGGAGGGAACATCCCAAGGCGGCGCCTCGCCTGTGAAGCTTTCTGTTATCACGCCTGCAATAGCGCCGTCAGAACCAGCCAGTCCAAATGTCAAACTAAACCTTGCCGCTGGAGTCTTTGTTGGTTTGATTCTCGGATTAGCATTGACGCTTTTGCGGTCCATTCTGGACCAGCGAGTTAGAAATGAATCTGACCTGCGTAAGGTTACCGATGCACCTTTGCTAGGAGGGATTTCCTACGACAAAGACGCCGAAACGAAACCGCTGCTGACTCAGGTTGCTGCGCAAAGTCCCCGTGCAGAATCATTTCGTCAGATCCGGACTAACCTCCAATTTGCCCAAGTCAACAGAAAGTCTAATTCTGTCTTGGTCACGTCGTCCTTACCTGCTGAGGGGAAGAGTACAACCGCGACGAACCTAGCCATTGCACTCGCCCAAGCGGGGCAGTCCGTGGTCTTAGTCGATGCGGATTTGCGAAGGCCGCGGGTCGACGACTACTTGGGCCTCGAAAGAGCTGCGGGACTGACTACTGCCCTTATAGGCCAGGCTTCCGTCGATGACCTGCTGCAGCCGTGGGGCGACAACGGCCTTCAGGTGCTCACATCTGGCCAAGTGCCTCCGAACCCGAGTGAGCTTTTGGGTTCCACCGCCATGAAGGACCTACTCACACACCTTGAATCCGTTTTCGATGTAGTCGTTATAGATGCATCCCCTTTGTTGCCGGTGACGGACTCCGCGGTTTTAGCGCAGCAGGTTGGGGGCGTAGTCGTGGTAGTTGGCTCCAACAAACTCAAGACGACAGAGCTCACGAGATCTCTAGCCGCACTGAAGCTTGTCGATGCTGAAATATTGGGAGTTGTCTTTAACCTTATCCCCACGAAGGGTCCAGATTCCTACGGCTACAGCTACTATTCTTATGCATCGCCCGAGCCGACAGAACCCTCAACTCATCCCCTCTCACGCAGAGCAAAAAAAATCGGGACTAGTGGAGGAACAGAACGCACCCTAACATCTGGTGCGATGTCATCACACCCAAATTTGTCAACCAATGGTCACTGATGTGCCGGACACCCATTCGGAAACTGAAATAGCGCTTTCAAACAGTCGTCGGGACTGGAGACAGCGATATAAAAATCGAATGGCAGTTGTGGACGCTCTTGTCGTCATATGGGCTACTTCGGGGGCGCTCATATTTCGCTTTGGCTCCGCAGATAGTTCAAGTCTTCTAAGTGTGGACGGAAAGCCTTATGTGGCAATTTCCGTATTCCTAGCAGCAGCCTGGTGGGCAATGCTAGGAATATGGGGAAGCCGTGACCCGAAGGTAATGGGGTATGGAACAGAAGAGTTCAAACGTCTGCTGAGTGCTTCCATCTGGCTCTTCGGGCTTGTTGGGTTAATTTCTTACAGCTTCCAGTTTGACACCGCAAGGGGATACATAGGTGTAGCGCTCCCAGCAGGTGTCATAGGGCTGATAGCGGCTCGAGCTTTAGTCAGGCGTCTTCTTAGGATTGAAAGAAGACGGGGTCTAAGTACAGCGACGGTCATGGTCATTGGAGGGGTAACCAGCGTTGAGCACCTAGTGCGTTCCCTTAAGAGTCAGCCAATGGCCGGCTACCTTCCAATAGCAACGTATCTCCCTCATGCCGCGCCGGGAACGACCATTGACCCAAAGCTTGGCTTACCCAATTTGGGCTATGAGGCATCGACCGGAGAATTGATACGCACCATTCGAAATGCTGCCCCCGATGCCGTTGCGTTTTCTTCAGGAGTTCCGCTCCCGCCACGAACAATCCGTGAATTAGGGTGGGCGCTCACCGATTTGGACATTCGCATGATCATGGCACCCGCGCTTACGGACGTGGCTGGTCCTAGGATTCATACACAGCCCTTAGCGGGTTTACCCCTGATCCATGTATCCACACCAAATCTCAGTGGATGGAAACGCCTAGCTAAACGGACATTTGATCTCGTGGGTGCTTCGTTGTTGATTTGCCTGAGCTCACCTTTTCTTTTGATGACGGCCATACTGATCCGTTTGGATAGTTCCGGGCCCGTTCTCTTTCGGCAGAAACGTGTCGGTACTTCAGGCAAGCATTTTGAAATGCTTAAATTCCGCTCGATGGTTATTGATGCCGAAGAGCAACTGGTGGAGTTGCAACGTCTGAGCGAAGGCAACGGCGTCATGTTCAAGATGAAGTCTGATCCGCGTGTGACACGCGTTGGTAAGTTCATTCGCAGATACAGCATCGACGAGCTCCCACAGCTCTTCAATGTACTGGGCGGCACCATGAGCCTCATTGGTCCACGTCCTCCACTCCCCTCCGAAGTAGAAACCTACGAAACATACATGCTCCGAAGGTTGCTGGTCCGACCAGGCTTAACGGGCCTTTGGCAAGTGAGTGGGAGGTCACTGCTCTCTTGGGAAGACACTATTCGCCTTGACCTCTACTACGTAGAGAACTGGTCTCTAGCCGGTGACATTGCCATTCTCCTGAAGACGTTCAGGGCCGTTGTTTCGCGCCATGGAGCCTTCTAGCATGACACCGTTTCCCAAGTCTATGTTTCACCGCCGAGCCACCGATGATGGCATGCCGGTTTCCAGACACAATGATCGGCGACCAAACGACCCAGCATCCAGGGAGCGAACGAAACGCATCAAAGTTCGATTTGGATTAGCAGCATTAGTGATGGTGCTACTAGCAGGCTGCACGGGTGGGCTACTTGCGTATCAGGCATTAGCCGTGCGCGGTCAGCTCGAAGGAGCCGTTGATCTTGTTCCTTTGCTACGCACACAGCTGTCTGATGGAAATCAGAAACAGGTGGAACATACTTTTGATGCGATTAGCTCTCAGACGGCGGCTGCAAGGGAGACAACCGATGGGCCCTTGTGGACGATTGCAGCTTCGGTTCCATTTGTTGGAGCCAACTTCAGCGCCCTAAGAGAAATCGCCGTATCTGCAGACGATCTAACAACGAAAGCGGGCACTCCGCTGCTGAGTGTCTACGGATCATTGGAACTACAAATGCTTTCGCCTAAGAACGGGCAAGTAGACATCTCTCAACTGCAGGATGTGGCGCCAAGCATCATTGGCGCCGCCGAAACAGTGAGACTCTCTCACGATCGCTTGGCATCCATTGACCTGGCTACCCTTGTTCCGCAGTTAGCAGGCCCCGTGCGTTCTGCAACTGACATGCTCGGTGAGCTTAACAGCCTTATGAATACAGCTTCTTCGATCTTTCAACTCCTTCCGGCCATGCTCGGAGCAGAGGATTCACGAGATTATTTAGTGCTGGTGCAAAATAGCTCTGAGACTAGAGCTACAGGAGGCATCCCAGGAGCCTTAGCCGTACTACACACCGATGACGGGCACATCAGCCTCGGCGAACAAACCAGTGCCGTCGCCTTAGGAGCCTTCCGCCCCGCAATAGACGTGGACTCCGAACAAGTCTCCCTGTATACGCGTCGCCTCGGAACCCAGATGCAGAACGTGAACCTGACTCCGGATTTCCCCACCGCAGCCCAAACAGCAAAAGAGATGTGGGAACAACGCCACTCTGGCCAGAAAATCGACGGCGTGCTCGCTTTGGATACCGTGGTGCTGAGCCACCTTTTGGAGGCCACTGGACCGCTGGATTTGACCGACCCTCAGGTACTGGATGCGATTCGTGATACGGACCTACCCTTGTCTCTCACAAAAGACAACGTCGTCCCCACGCTCCTGTCAAAGGTCTACAAAGACATAGAGAACCCCGAAGCGCAGGATGCCTATTTCGCCACCGTGGCCAGCCGGGTTTTCTCTGCCTTCACGGAAGGCCAAGGAAACGGGGCTCAACTGATTAAGGCCCTGGGTGCGAGCACTGCAGAAAATCGCCTATTCTTATGGTCCAGCCATCCCGCAGAAGAAAAGATCATCGCTTCGACTCCCGTTCACGGCTCAGTTGCAGGCCCGGACGGCGGAGGAGCTGCCTTTGGCGTGTACTTCAATGACGGCACCGGGGCCAAAATGGACTACTACGTAACGCGCAGCGTTCAGCTCATCCAGTCCTGTCCCGTGGGCGATTACGGGCAATACACCGTCCGTATCACCGTATCCAACAACGCTCCAGCAGATGCTGCCTCTAGCCTGCCCGCCTACGTTACAGGGAACGGCGCTTATGGCATCGAGCCTGGGCGAATCCGCACCAACTACGTTGTTTACGGACCTTCGCAGGCGTTCGTTGAGACGGCAACCGTTGACAGCCAGCCCGTACCAGTGAGTTCAGGCAAGCACAGACAGAGACCAGTCGGAACGGTGGCACTTGAATTGGGGCCGGGGGAAACGGCAACAATCGACGTAGCCTTCTCCAAGGTGGTGCAGAATTCCGAGCCACATCTGCGGATAACACCTACTGTTCAATCACTCGAGGAAGTCGTCCTCCCGCTTGAGCGGGAAGGCTGCGACTGATTTTTGGGTGTACATTTAGCCACATACCACAATACGCTTGGAACTCGCCAAAGTTCCTGTTACCGTAAAGAGCGTTTCCACTAGAGATTAATAGTCTTGAACCGCGTTCGGTGGTGCTGGGGCGAGCCCCGGGCGGACTTTGGATTTAGATTTTCGGTTGGTTTTCATGAGTTGTTGGTGGGGACCGGGCCAATCAGTACCTACAGACAGTCTTTTATCAATTGCATGGGGAGTCTCATATGAAAAAAACCGCATCCGCTTTGGTCCTCGCAGGATCACTCGCCTTCTTCGGTGCCGGCGCCGCTAATGCCGTTGAGAACTACCCGGCACCGACTCCCGGCGGCGTCAGTGACGCAACTGTTGCACCTGGCGCCACCGTCACCTTCAGCGGAACCGGCTTTACCCCCGGCGAAGCAGTCCGCGTAGACGTCGATTACTCGAACACACCGGTTGTTGTTCCGGGGACCGGTGTAAACGGCGTGATCATCCTGGCCGAACTGGTCAGCACCTTCACCACTAATGCCGATGCTCAGGGTGGATTCAGCACCCCCATCACGCTGAACGAGGCCGGCACATACACGTTGACTGCCACCGGCTTGGAGTCGGGCAAGGTAGTCACCGCTGTTGTTTCCGTTGATCCGGCCTTCACAGAAACCGCCGGCAACGGCGGCTCCGGCAGCGGAGCCAGCAACGGCAGTGGGGCTGGCAGCAACGCTGATGAGGCCGGACTTGCCAACACTGGCGCTGACTCGGCCATGCTGCTGTGGGGCGCTGCAGGCATCGTGGCCGTTGGTGCCGGCGTTGCCTCGGTGGCAGTTGCACGCCGTAAGAACGCATAACTCAGCATTTGATGTAGTACCCGGGAGGGCGGAAACCGATCGGTTTCTGCCCTCCCGGCTTTTTTCTTAGTGCTTGGCGACATTATGGTCTCACCCCTAAGTCACCGCACATCCATCTTTTTTTGAACTATTTAGGGGAACCGTGCGTATATCTGTCATCGGCTGCGGCTATCTGGGAGCCGTGCACGCAGCGTCCATGGCAAAGCTCGGACACGACGTTGTGGGCATAGACGTTGACCAAGCAAAAATCAATGACCTGACTTCCGGCCGTGCACCGTTTTTTGAGCCGGGTCTTCCGGAACTGCTCACGGAATCGATTGGCTCTGGACGTCTTTCTTTCAGCACGGACATGGCTGACGCGGCAGGTGCCGATGTCCACTTTGTTTGCGTGGGAACACCTCAGCGCAAGGGCGAATATGCTGCAGACCTCCGCTTTGTGGATGGCGCCTTCTCTTCGCTGGCCCCCTATCTGAAGCCCGGAAATGTAGTGGTGGGAAAGTCCACAGTTCCCGTGGGAACTGCAGCCCGCCTCGCAGAGGACCTACAGGCCTCGGCACCGGAAGCAATCCTGGTATGGAACCCGGAATTTCTCCGGGAAGGCCACGCTGTGCAGGACACCCTGGCACCAGACCGCTTTGTCTACGGCGTTCCTAACGGTGTAGCGGGTACGGCCGCCGTCGCTGCACTCGATGAGGTCTACACAACTCCCCTATCCACCGGCACCCCGCGTCTGGTGATGGACTACGCCACCGCTGAACTGGTCAAGACCGCAGCCAACTCCTTCCTGGCCACCAAGATCAGCTTCATCAACGCGATGGCAGAAGTGTGCGACGCCGCCGGAGCAGACGTCACAGCCCTGGCCGATGCCATCGGCATGGACGACCGGATTGGCCGTAAGTTCCTGAACGCCGGCGTCGGCTTCGGCGGAGGCTGCCTCCCTAAGGACATCCGCGCCTTCATGGCACGCGCGGGAGAACTTGGCGCAGACCAGGCATTGACCTTCCTGCGGGAAGTGGACACGATCAACATGCGCCGCCGCACGCGCGTGGTGGAAATGACCCGCGACATCTGCGGAGGCTCGTTGATGGGCAAGCGCATCACCATTCTGGGAGCGGCGTTCAAGCCCGACAGCGACGACGTCCGGGACTCCCCCGCGCTCAGCGCCGCGGCTCAGATGCAGCTGCAGGGCGCCACCGTCACGGTGACCGACCCCGAAGCACTGTCCAACGCCAAGGGCCGTTTCCCGGAACTCGGCTACGAGCCCGTCACCGAAAACGCCATCGAACGCGCCCACGCACTGGTGCTCCTAACCGAGTGGAAGGAATACCGTGCACTGGATCCGCATACCGTCGGCGCTCTGGTCACGGAAAAGAACATCATTGACGGACGTAATGTCTTGGATTCTGCAGCTTGGCGCCAAGCCGGCTGGAATTTCAAGGGCATGGGACGACCGTAACTACGCCTCAAGTAGCATGGCTTATACGGTGTGCTGCAGGACCAATTACAGGGCTTGCAGCACACCGGCGTTTAACCCTATCCGCAGCGCTCAAGCCCTGCTACGATCAATCTGCTCACCGTTCCTACGCGAACCGGTTAGAGCCAATGGTCTCATTTGCATTACTAGATTCCTGGGGGAATTCTTGCTTTCAGCAGCCTTTATATCTGCACTTCCACTTTCTGGCGTCGTGGCCAGCACCGGCATGATTATCTGGGCCATCATCGGGCTCGCGGGCATGCTTAGCGGTGTTTTGACCGTCGGGGCAGCCCGTCGCCGAAGCCGTCCGGCCGAGCTGAAGGGCACTGCTGCACCCGCGGACAGGGCGCCGCAGGCTACTCCGGCGGCTGAGGCCGAACCGGTTCCGCAGGAGAGCCTGACTCAGGCCGCATAGCCAGCTCTTGCGACCGGCATCGGAAGACCAGCGCTCACTGCATCAACACTGCCGCAACCACACTTGCTGTCACCATCGTCAGCAGTGCCAGTCCGGCGTAGCTGATCCACTCACGGCGGCTGCGGCGATAGTGCTTCCGGCGCCATTCTCTGGTGGGCTCAGCTGTGTCCATGCGTTCGAACATACGGACATATCGTCAGCATGCAGAACGGTAGTTAATACTCGCTTACCGCAATGACCTACGTACCCGGCATGGGCACGCTGCACCAACCCTCCCGCCCGCCATCGTCGGCCGCCACACGAACGCCTCAGTTCGCCGCCAGCAGCGCTTCCTCCAGCGCAACCCACGCGAGCATGGCGCACTTGACCCGCGCCGGGTAACGGGAAACCCCGGAGAACGCCGCAGCATCTCCGAGCACCTCTTCATCCGCCTCCACCGTGCCGCGGGAGCGCATCACCTCGCGGAAGTTCTCCACCAGGTCCATCACTTCATCGCGGGACAATCCAGCGGCCAGATCGGTGAGGACCGAGGCCGAGGCCATCGAGATGGAACAGCCCTGGCCTTCCCAGCTGATGCCTTCCACCGAGGGCGCGCCCGCTGCGGATCCGTCCAGCACCGCGCGCAGCGTGATCTCGTCGCCGCAGGTGGGGTTCAGTTGATGGCTCTCCCCCGCCTTCGCCCCCGCCGGTGCCTCCACCAGGCCGGCGCCGTGCCGGGCCTTGGCGTGGTCCAGGATGATCTGCTGGTACAGCTGTTGCAGCTCGGCGCTCATTTACTTCACTCCAAAGAAGGGACGGACGCCGGCCACCGCGTTCAGGAACGCGTCGACGTCGTCGGTGGTGTTGTACAGGTAGGTGCTGGCACGGGTGGTGGACACCAGGCCCAGCCGGCGGTGCAGCGGCTGCGCGCAGTGGTGTCCCACGCGCACGGCGATGCCCTGGTCATCCAAGAACTGGCCCACGTCGTGGGAGTGGACGCCGTCGACGTCGAACGCCGCCAGCCCGATCCGTTCCACGCTGGAGCGCGGGCCGAGCACGCGGATGCCCTCGATCGCTTCCAGGCCGGACACCAGGCGCTGGCCGAGCGTGGCTTCCCACGCGTGGATGCGGCCCATACCGGTTTCCTGCAGGTAATCCACGGCGGTACCCAGCGCCATGGCCTGGGAAATGCGCTGCGTTCCGGCCTCAAAGCGCTGCGGGGCCGGCAGGTACTCGGCCTTCTCCATGGTCACCGTGGTGATCATGGAGCCGCCGGTGAGGAAGGTCGGCATGGCGTTGAGCAGCTCCGCCTTGCCGTACAGCGCGCCGATGCCGGTGGGGCCCAGCATCTTGTGCCCGGAGAACGCGGCAAAGTCCACGTCCAGCGCCTTCACATCGACCGGCAGGTGCGGCACGGACTGGCAGGCATCGAGCACGACGAGCGCCCCCGCGTTGTGTGCCAGGCTCACCAGGGTTTCCACCGGGTTAATGGTGCCGAGCACGTTGGAGGCGTGGGTGAACGCCACGATCTTGGTGCGCCCGGTGATCAGCCGCTCGGCCGCCTCCAGCCGCAGCCCGCCGTCGTCGTCCACCGGAATAAACTTCAGCGTGGCGCCGGTGCGGGCGGCCAGCTCCTGCCAGGGAATCAGGTTGGCGTGGTGCTCCATTTCAGTGACCACAATATCGTCCCCCTCGCCCAGCGCGAAGCGGCGGGCGGCCTCTCCCCCGCGGCCGGCGGCGGCGTTGGAGAAGGCGTAGGCCACCAGGTTCAAGGCCTCGGTGGCGTTGGAGGTCCAGACAATCTCATTGGGCCGGGCATGGATGAACGCGGCCACCTTTGCGCGGGCGTCCTCATACACGTCGGTGGCGGCGACGGCGAGGGTGTGCGCGCCGCGGTGCACGGCTGAATTGCGCTGTTCATAGAATTCCTGCTCCGCCTCGATGACGCTGAGCGGATTCTGCGAGGTGGCGCCGGAGTCCAGGTACACCAGGGGATGGCCGTTGACCTGCTGGTGCAGGATCGGGAAGTCATTGCGGATGCGCAGGACCTCGGCATTGTCCATCAGCCCGGCGGCGGGCTGGAGGGTCTCGGGGGTGGAAACCACAGGCACGGGGAAACTCCTTGGCTAGCGAGGGCGGGTGCGCAGGGCGATGGACACCATTACGCAACACAAGTCTGCGCTAATCATCCCACTGTGCGGCCGCGAGCGCACCTGAGCCGGACCTTAGCTGGGGGCACGGGTACCCCGCAGGCAAGGTGCGGGCGCATTTAGCGTGGCGCGCCTGGGAACACAGGTACCGCGTACTCGTGCCGCCCTACCGCTGCCGGGAGTAGCTTCCCTTAGTGGGTGAGGGATTGCGCCCGCGGAGTGCCGCTGGGGCACTAGAGGCAGGGGTTTTGACCATGAACAAAAAACTGACGGCCGTACTGGGCGGGATTGCTCTCGCCGTTTCAACCATGATCGGAGCCGCCCCGCCGGCGTCCGCTTTGTCCCCCGGAGTGGACTTTGCCGCGAACAACCTGCCCACCTGGCAGACCAACGGCATTGTCTGGACCATGGCCGAATCCAACGGGGTGGTCTATGCAGGCGGCACCTTCACCGCCATCCGCCCGCCCGGAGTTTCCGCCGGCGGCGCAGGAACCCAAAGCGCCGTGAACTTTGCCGCCTTTGACGCCTACACCGGCAACCCGATTCCGTGCTCCCTGTCGGTCACCGGCAGCGGTGCCACGGTGCGGGCCATGGACGTCTCCCCCGACGGTCGCACCCTGTACATCGGCGGCAGCTTCAGCAACGTCAACGGAGTCAGCACCAGCCGCATTGCCGCCATCAATCTGCCCTCCTGCACCGTGAACACCAACTTCCGGCCGCCGGGGCTCTCCGCCACGGTCCGCGCCATCGAAGCCACGAACACTGCCGTCTACCTCGGCGGGGACTTCAAGACCGCGGAAAGCGCCACCCGCAACGGCCTGGCCGCCGTGTCCCCCGGCACCGGCGCCCTGTTGCCTTGGGCGCCGGTGGCGGACCAGCCCGTGCGGGCGCTGCACGCACCGGCGGGGCGCGGCACCGTCATTGCCGGCGGTGACTTCCTGACCATGAACGGTGCCGATTCCAAGGCACTGGCGGTGCTGGACAGCACCACGGGTGCCAATGTGCGCACCTACCCCAACTTCTTCATTCCCAAAACCTCCAGCGTCAAGTCCATCGACTCCGACGCCACCGGCTTCTACATCGGCAACGAGGGCACCGGCGGCGGCGTCTTTGACGGCCGCGCCCGGCTGGACCTGACCACCTACAACCAGGTGTGGCGCGATACCTGCCTGGGCGCCACCCAGGCCGTGTCCGTCTACGGCAAAACCCTCTACGCCGCGCACCACGCGCACGACTGCTCCAGCATGGACGCCTTCACCGACGGCGTGCGGATCCACCTCAGCGCCCAGAACGTGGACAAGCCCTCCCCCATGATGCAGTGGAACCCCATCACCAACGACGGCCAGGGCGAAGGCCTGGGCCCGCGGGCACTGGCCCACACCACCGCCGGCGGCGGCAGGGACGTCCTCTGGACCGGCGGGGAATTCACCACCGTCAACGGTTCCGCGCAGCAAAGCCTGACCCGGTTCGGTCCCGGTCCGGGAACCGCAGGTCCCGGCACGCCCCAGTTTGTGAGCGGCGAGTCCCGTGCCTCCGGGCAGAACACCGTCCGTTGGCAGGCCACCTCGGATCCGGACGATTCGAACCTTACCTACAGCATTTACCGGAACGGGTCCGCCACTGCGCTGGGCACGGTTGCGGCGTCCTCACTCTGGTGGGACCTGCCGCAGGTGTCTTTCACGGATACGACGGCGGTGCCCGGCACCGTGTACACCTACCGGGTCCGCGCCACCGATCCCAGCGGGCTCACCGGTGCACTCTCCGCGCAGGTGCAGCTCACCACCGCCTCCTCGGCGGCCGCCTATCCCGCCCTGGTGCGGGCCGACGGCGCCAGCACCTACTGGCGGCTGGGCGACGGCTTCAATGCCGCCGCGGATTCCTCCGCAGGAAACCTGATGGGGCTGCCCTTCGGCGGACCGGGAATTGCCGGAGCAGCCGGAGCCCTGGCCGGAGACAGCAACCGGGCCACCACCTTTGACGGCACGGATGACCTGATCTACGCACCCCAGCGGATCAACGCGCCGTCGGTTTACAGTGCTGAGGCCTGGTTCCGCACCGACACGGTGCAGGGCGGCAAGATCTTTGGCTTCGGCAACGGGCAGCCCCGGCGCAACGGAACCTACGCGGGCTACAGCACCGCGTACGACCGGCATGTCTACATGACCGACGCCGGGAGACTGGTGTTCGGCGTGTGGACGGGGTCCCGGGTGACGGTCACCTCGCCTGCCAGTTACAACGACAACGCCTGGCACCACGTGGTAGCCACGCAGGGCCCGCGCGGCATGGTGCTGTATGTGGACGGCGTGGAGGTTGCCTCCAACACGGTTTCCGCGAATACCGTCAGCCTGGGCTCCTGGCGGATTGGCGGGGACTCGATCCCGTCCACCTGGCCGAGCGCTCCGACAAGCCGCCACTTCAAGGGTGCCATTGACGAGTTTGCCGTCTATCCCACGGCGCTCACGGCTGCGCAGGCGGCGGCGCACAACCAGCAGGGGCGCCGGTAAGTATGGAGCAGCAGCATCAGCGCTGACGGGGCGGGCGGCGGCAGCACGCGGGGACGGCGCATTGCGCTCCTGGCTGCCGCCGTCGTCGTGCTGGCGGGCATGGCCGCCGTCCTGCTGTGGCCTGCGCCGGTGGACCGCCCGCTGTACGGCACCATCCTGCGCCTGATCCGGCGGCTGCAGGGCCACGGGCTGCCCGGATGGGTGGATTACGCTGCCGTGGAGTCAGCGGCGAATGTGCTTTTGTTTGTTCCACTGGGCGCCCTCGCGGCCGCTTTCCTGCCGGTGCGCCGCTGGTGGCTGGCGGTGCTGCTGTGTGCCGGGCTCACGGTGGCCGTGGAGGGATTCCAGGACATGTTCCTTGTCGACAGGCAGGGCGATGTCCATGACGTCATCCTCAATACCGGCGGTGCGTTGCTCGGCGCACTGGCCGTGTCCCTGGTGCGGCAGCTGGGCAGTGCTCACCGGCGGCGCCGCCGTCGTTCTGTGCTCTCCCGGGAGGCCGGAGGAAGGGATTCCTAGGCGACCTTGACGCGGCGGAACTCCACGGGTGCGTCGTCGGAATAGTTGCGGGACAGGCCAAAGTAGCCGCCGCGGAACTTGCGGTCCGAGGCCTGTCCGGACCAGCCGGCGCCGTCCACGCGGGTGTAGCGGATGCTGTCCGGAGCAATGTCGATTTTGAAGGTCATCCATTCCCCCGCCTTAACCGGCTGCGTGGTCACGGAACTCAGGCGCAGGCCGCCGGCTTCCCCGGGACTGCGCAGCAGCAGGGACATTTCCCCGGTCGGCCGGACGATCAGGTGATAGCCGCCCACGTCGCTGGGAATCAGCACCCGGTAGGGGCGGTCATCATCCTGGCCGAAAATGATCCCGGCGTGCAGGGCGTTGTCCGGTGGCAGGACGTCCGGCCACCGCATGTCGAACTGGATGCTGTACAGCTCCCGCTTAACCGGTCCCATGGAGCCCAGCCGGTAGCTGCTGTTGGCCTTGGCGGCCATCAGCAGGGTTCCCTCGGCCGGAATCAGGGCAGGCTGCAGGTCCCAGCCGGCGCCCACCTGCCAGGGCAGGTCCCCCGCAGCCCGGAGGCCGTCCGCAAAACAATCAGTTGTCTCCAGCGGCTCGTCCGCGGCAAGATACGGCAGGTTGGCGCACATCAGCCCCGAGGCTCCCAGATCCAGGAGCCGATCCCGCAGCTCCCGGGTATGGACTTCCCAGCAGATGACGGGCTTGCCGGTGGCCACCACGGCGGCCAGTTCGGCGTCGGACGCGGAGTGATGAACGCCCAGAAGAGTGAACTGTCCTGCGAGCGCCGGAACCAGTTCCAGCTGTTCCGCAGTGAAATAGCCCCAGCTGGTGTAGCCGCGCTTGGTTGCTGCCTCCACCTGCCCGGCCTGGGCGGACTGTTTCCAGATGAAGTGGCTGCGTGAGTCGGGATAGGTGTCCATCAGATCCAGCAATGCCTTGGCATTGGTGCCCTGCTTGTCCTCCAGGAAGATCACATGCGTGGAGGCGAAGGCGTCCAGGACGTCCTTGAGCAGGGGAATCTTTTCCGGCTTCGATTCCGGGCCCAGCCATGCCCGCGCATCAACAAGCACTTCGGAGAGCTGGGCGTAGGTGGAATCCTTGATGACCAGCTTGGTTCCGGTGGTGCGTTCGGTGTTCAGGTCATGGTGGCAGACCAGCTGCCCGTCCAGGGTGGCGCTGACCGATACTTCCAGGGCAACGGCTCCCGCGTTCACGGATTCCCGGTACGCGGTCATGGTGTGCTCGGGCCAGTTGTCCCAGGATCCGCGGTGCGCCACCAGGAATGGCGTGGCGGCAAGCATCGAGTCCACGGTGTGGACGGGAAGCGGTTCCGGGGTGGGTTCGGTTGCCGCGCCGGGAGTAAACCTGCCGGTGCAGCCGGCCAGGACCAGGCCCAACGCACCCAGGCCAAGCACCTGCCGCCGCGACGGCCCGGAAGGATTGCGCGGGTTCCCGGGCGGATCAGTGCGGTGCAGCGGATTCATGCCTGGCGGGCGGTGTCCTCGGCACGGCCGCCGTCAAGAATCGTCAGGGCTCGGCGGAGCACTGTGGAAGAGGTGCTGACGGTGTACGGGAAGTAGACCACTTCCACTCCGATCAGGGCCATGTCCCGTTCCAGGCGCTCGCCCTTCTCGGTGCCCTTCCAGTCATCGCCCTTAAAGAAGATGTTGAATCCCACCTCGCGCCAGGTGTCCGCCTTGTTCAGGTGGGTGTCCACCACCACCGCATCCACATAGCGGACGCTGCGGACAATCTCCATGCGCTCCGCCAGCGGAATCACGGGCGTGGTTCCTTTCAGGCGCTGCGTCATTTCCGGAGAGGCAACTCCTGCAATCAGATAGTCGCACTGGCTGCGGGCGTGCTTCAGAAGATTCAGATGGCCGATATGGAAGAGGTCATAGGCGCCCGAGGCGTAGCCGATCCTTACCGCCATGTGTCCCTACCCCCGCGTTTGATCTGTGGTTTCCGAGATCATCGTGCGGGGCGCAGGGGGTGCCGGTAAAGCATTTATCCCGGATTCACGTAGCACCCCGGAAAACATGAGTAGAAGCAACTTACCCGCGGGTAGGCACCGCAATTAGTCGAGTAAAGGCCACCGTGTGCCGTGCGACTCCCCGCCGCTACGATTCCAACAGATTCGGGCCGTGGGCCCATCCCTCTTTTCATAAGGTGGTCTGGCCGTGTACAAAAAACTGGCGGCAGTTTGTTCCGCTGCAGCTGTTGCAGCAGCATCATTGATCGGCCTGGCTGCTCCCGCCTCCGCGCTGACACCCGGTGTGGCGTTCTCCGCAATTGCCCTGCCCACGTGGCAGACCAACGGCATTGCCTGGGCCATGGCCGAAGCCAACGGCGTGATGTACGTAGGCGGCACCTTCACCCAGGTGAGGCCGCCGGGCACCACCGCCGGCAGCAGCCAGTCCCAGGCAGCAGTGAACTTCGCCGCCTTTGACGCCTACACCGGCAGCCCCGCCTCCTGCTCCCTGTCCTTCACCGGTGGAACGGGCGCCACGGTGCGCGCCATGGACACCTCCCCCGATGGCAGGAAGCTGTACGTGGGCGGCAACTTCACCACGGTGAACGGCGTGACCGCCAACCGGATTGCCTCGATCAACCTTCCGGACTGCACGGTTGACACCACTTTCCGACCGGGAACCGTCAACAGCACCGTGCGCACCATTGCCGCTACGGCCAACGCCGTCTACTTCGGCGGCGATTTCACCACCGTCAATGGAACGGCACGCAGCCGCTTCGCCGCCGTATCTCCCGCCGGGGCGCTTCTGCCCTGGGCTCCGGCCGCGGACAGCGTGGGCCGGGCGATCGATGTGCCGGCCGACCGCAGCGTGGTCCTCATTGCCGGCGACTTCAGCAACGTCAACGGCGCAGAATCCCGGGCCATGGCCGTGGTGGACAACACTGCCGGCGCCAATGTGCGCACCTATCCCGCAGCCGGCTACATCCCCGCCACCGCCGTACTCAAGGACATCACCAGTGACGGCACCAGTTTCTATGTGGCAGGCGAAGGCATGGGGTCACGGTCCTTCGACGGCCGGGCCCGCCTCTCGCTGAGCAACAACTATGAGCAGATCTGGAAAGACACGTGCCAGGGCGCCACGCAGGCCGTACTGCCATATAAGGACGTCCTTTACGGTGCACACCACGCACACGACTGCTCCAGCATGGGCGGGTTCGCCGACGGAGTGCGCCGGCACCTGACAGCCCAGGACATCAACAACCCCTATCCCTTCCTGGGCTGGAGCCCGGACACCAATGACGGCGCCGGCGAAGGCCTTGGCCCGCGGGCCCTGGAAACCACGCACACCGGCAACGGAGACGTCCTGTGGGTGGCCGGTGAATTCACCACCGCCAACAACACTGCCCAGCAGTCGCTGACCCGCTTTGGCCCCGGCCCGGCGTCGGCCGCGCCCGGCACTCCGGCCAACGTCCGGGCAGCAAGCCTGGCCGCGGGCCAGAACCAGATCCGCTGGACCCAGAGTGTGGACAACGACGATTCGCAGCTCACCTACAGCGTGTACCGCAACGGCAGCTCCACCGCCCTGGGAACCGTGTCCGGAAGCTCCGTCCTGTTCGAAACACCCCAGCTCACCTTCACGGACCGCACCGCAACTCCGGGCACCGCGTACAGCTACCGGGTGCGGGCCAGCGACGGAACGAACGTCAGCGCCCTTTCCGCCCAGGTCTCCGTCACCACCGCCACCAGCACGCAGCCCTATCCCGCGGAAGTCCTCGGCGACGGCGCTTTGACCTACTGGCGCCTTGATGACACTCCGGCCACCGCACCCGTGGACAGCTCACCGGGCAACAACCGCGGCGTCACCTACAGCGCTCCCCTTCTGGGCGGCACCGGCGGTGCCGTAGCCGGCAGTACCGCGGCCGTGTTCGACGGCGTGGATGACCAGGTGTCCGGCCAGCAGCGGTCCGCGGCGCCGGCCAGCTTCAGCGAAGAGGTGTGGTTCAAGACGGACACCGTGAACGGCGGCGAAATCATGGGCTTCGCCTCCGGCCAGCCCAACCGCAAAGGCGACCGGAACAGCACCGGCACCGTAGACCGCAATCTCTCCATGACGGCCTCCGGCACCCTCGTTTACGGCGTGCTCAACGACGCCAATGTGCGGGTCAACGCCACGACCACCGGGACCTACAACGACAATGCCTGGCACCACGCCGTCGTCACCCAAACACCGGCAGGAGCCACCCTGTACGTGGACGGCAACGTGGCGGCAAGCAGCCAGACCGGTGCGGCGCAAACCTACACCGGTTCCTGGCGGGTGGGCGGAGATACCCTTCCCGCCGCACCGGATCCGGTCACAGGGTTCCCGGGACGGCCGGCCGCCAACTACTTTGCCGGCGCGATCGACGAGTTCTCCGTTTATCCCGCAGCGCTGACCGCCGCCCAGGTGGCAAAGCACTACGTGGCCGGGGGCGGCACCATTGCCCCGCCGGTTCCTGCTCCCGACACCACGGCTCCGGACACGGTCACGGGCGCCGCAGCTGCCGTCAGCGGCACCACCGCCTCGGTGAGCTGGAATGCCTCCACCGACAACGTGGGTGTCACCGGCTACCGCGTGTACCGCTCCACGGCCGGGGACTTCAGCCCGTCCGCGGACACCCTGCTGACCACCACTCCCGAGTCGGTGCTTTCCTACACCGATTCGGGGCTGGCCCCGGGAACGTACTACTACCGGGTGGCCGCCGTCGACGCCGCCGGAAACGCCGGTGCTCCGTCCGCCCCGGCCAGCGCCACGGTGGACGCTCCGCCTCCCGTGAAGCCGGTGACGCTCTCACTGACACCCGCCGAGGACACCTACGTCAACCAGGGTGCTCCCGGCACCGCCCACGGATCAGCCAACTCGATGGCATCCCGGGGCACGTCCGCCTACACCTCGTACCTGCGGTTCACTCCCGGCACCCAGGTGCCGGCCGGCATGCGCCTGATCTCTGCATCGCTGCGGCTCTACACCGTTGCCGATTCGATCAGCGGATCGGCAGACCAGCACACGGTCCAGCCGGTGACCGGCAGCTGGACGGAAGCCGGCACCACCTACCGCACCCGGCCCGAGCTCAGTTCCGCGGTGCTGGGAACCCTGTCCCCGGTGGCCGGCAATACGCCCTACACCGTGAGCCTGGACCCCGCAGCTGTCTCCGCGATGCTGGAGAACTCTGTTGACCTGGCCGTTACCAGTGCGGGAACGGACAACGCCTGGTTCTACACCAAGGAGGCCACCTCCACCCGGCGGCCTGTCCTCACCTTGGAGTTCGGTCCCCAATGAACCCTTTTGCCCACCGTCCGGCCGGAAACCGCGGCCGCTAGTTTTGCCAGTTGGTCCCCTCGATAGAAAGTCCACTTCATGAAACCAGGTCTCAAAAGATGTGCTCTGGGATTGCTGCTGTTGCCGCTGCTGGGTGCGGCAACAGGATGCAGCTCCCAGGATTCTTCACCCGATGCGGCGGCCCCAGCTTCCGTGCCCCCGTCTGAGGTAAAGCCAGGGGCAACGCCGTCCTCCTCCGCGGGAACCGCTCCCGGTTCGCCGGCAGCCAGTGAGTCGGCTGCTGCCAGTCAGGAACCGGGGCCGGGAACCGCTCCCGGCGCTGACCCCGGTGCCAATTCCGGGGCCAGTTCCGGGGCCGACCCGGGCGCCGTGGTCCAGTCACCGCAACCCGCTCCGGAACCCACCTTCGACGCACCGCAGGAGCAGTTCCTGGCGGACAAGGTGCCCGAAGGCACCGATCCCAATGCGGTGCTGCAGGTGGGGCAGGAACGCTGCGACCAGCTGATCAGTGCCAAAGCCATGGATCCCGAATCAGTGATCAGCGAACTGATCATGAACGCGGCTTCCGACACGGTGGATGCCATTGGCTTGCTGTGCCCGGAGATGCAACCCGAGCTGGACGCGGCGGGCCGGGGATTCCCCGACGGAACTTTCTCCGTTGGCCAGGCCGCTCCGCACAGCGAGAAACCCTCGATTGCACCGGGCACCTACCGTGCCTACGGCGCCCCCGAGGGCTGCACCATCTCCGTCTACGGCGGAAACGGCAACCTGATCGGCACCTACGACGGCTCGTCTCCGGTGGAAATCACCGCCGGATCAGCGCGCGTGGAATCGGATCAATGCTATTCCTGGTTCCGGTCATGACGCCGGCCCAGAATTTACACCACATTCACCTGCCTATCCTAGGGAAGGGGTAACCAATGGATATGCGAGAACAAATACTTATTCTTCGCCGCAATTGGATGCTCATAGTCTCACTGGCCCTCATCGGGCTCATCACTGCCGGCATTGTTTCGGTGATAATGCCGAAAACGTACACAGCAACAAGCAGCCTTTTTGTTTCCACCCAAAATGTGGGAACCTCCGCTGAACTCCAGCAGGGCAGCGACTTTGCCCTGGCACGGGTCCAGTCCTATGTTGATCTGGCCACCAAACCGCAGGTCCTGGATCCCGTGATCGAGAACCTGGAGTTGGACGTCTCCGCCAAGGAGCTGGCCACCAGAATCAAGGCGTCAACGTCCCGCAACACCGTCCTTATCGATATCCAGGCGGTGGATTCCTCACCCGAAGGGGCTGCGGATATTGCCAACGGCGTGGTGGCGAACCTGATTTCCTCGGTTGCTGATTTGGAACGGCCCACCAACGGGCTGCCGTCTCCGGTGCGCATGAGCTCGGTGGACACGGCCCAGCCGCCCACCTCCGCCTCCAGCCCCCAGACCTCTTTGAACCTGCTGCTGGGCCTGCTGTACGGGCTCGCCGTCGGACTGGTGGTAGCAATCCTGCGCCACGTCCTGGACCGGCATGTGCGGTCCGAAGCCGACGTCCGCAAGTCCACGTCGCTGCCGCTCCTGGGCGGAATCACGGAGTCCCCGGCCACGCGCCACAGTTCACGGCCGATCGTCCTGGGCGGACCCGGCACTGATGCCTTCCGCCAGCTGCGGACCAACCTTGAGTTTGTGGCCGTGAGCCAGCAGATGAAGTCGCTGGTGGTGACCTCCTCCCAGGCCGGGGAGGGCAAGAGCACCGTAGCGCTGAACCTGGCCCTGAGCATTGCGCAAAGCGGCCAGAAAGTGATTCTGGTGGACGCTGACCTGCGGCTTCCGTCCGTGGCCGCGGCTACCGGCCTGGAAGGCAATATTGGCCTGACAACTGTGTTGATTGGCCGGACCACGCTGACCGAAGCTACCCAGCACTGGGGCTCCGGCGGCCTGTCGGTCCTGACCTCCGGGCCCCTGCCTCCCAATCCCACCGAGCTCCTGGGATCCGCCGCCATGTCCGAGCTGATCGCCGAGCTCGAACTGGAATACGACACCATCATCCTGGATGCTCCACCGGTGCTTCCGGTGGCCGACGCAGCCATCCTGACCCGGCAGACCGACAGCATCCTTCTGGTGGTCGGCGCCACCCGGGTCAGCCAGCACAACCTGTCCAAGGCCGTGGAACAGCTGAGCCTGGTCAACGCGAACGTGGTGGGCGTAGTCCTCAACCGCATTCCGCGCACCGGACCGGATGCCAATTCCGCTTACCTGTCCGAGTACGGCGTGACTCCGCTGCCGGTGCTTCGGGACAGCGACGGCGGCCCCGCCTCTCCGGTGGCCGAAGCCGAAGCGGCCATTCTGCGCGACAGCGACAACGCCTCCGACCAGCCGCTGCGCTCCGGAGCACACACCGCCTAAGGCCCACAGCCGCAACAGCCCTCCGGACGATGAGCAGGTTACCTGCGCACCGCCCGGGGGGCTGTTTGCGTGGGACGGGCTGTTGCGTGGGAAAGGGCTGTTCTCAGAGCCGGCTGGGAGGCACAGTGTTCGCCGGGCTGCCTTAGGCCGTGGAGGTCTCCGCCTGCCGGATGCGCGTGTCCGGGTACCGCGGGGATGTGTCCGTACCGGTAGGTGCCTGCCTGCCGGGCGGAAGCGCCTGGTTAGTCTGCCGGTTCGAGCGCGGCATCCGCCGTCCGCACGGAGCGGTTCCGGATGCGCACGGCCATCAGGCCGGACACCGCAGCCACGGCCACGGCGGCTGCAAAGCCCCAGGCGGATGCGGCAGCAGATCCGGTGGCGGCAAAGCCCAGCGGCAGGGCCAGGGTCAGGGCGGCAAGGACACCGCGCATGAGGGTGGAAAGCTGGTTGGCCTGCGAGGCGCGGAAATACGCCAGCAGCACCGTGTACGGAACCATCGCCAGATACTGCAGGGCGTAGGGCAGCCGGAGGTCCTCGGCATTGCGCCAGGTGTCACCGAGCACGAATTCCCCCGCCGATGCCGGCAGCAGCAGCACCGCCGCACCCCAGCCCAGCGCCAGGACCAGCACTATGGCCAGTGTTTCCAGCAGCCTGCTGCGGAAGGCCGATGTTCCCCGGGTACGGACCAGTTCCGGGATGACGGCGGTCTTGATGGCACCGAATACCGTGTTCAGCGGAGAGAAGAGCAGCTGGGCGGCCCGGAGAGCGCCCACGCCGGCCGCTCCCAGCGGAAAGACCAGCAGGTACAGCACAGCGAAAGTCGAAGCATTCAGGGTAAGGAACTCAGCCAGGTAGCGGAACGAAAAATCCCGGTTCAGCCAGAGCCAGCGGCCCCCGGAGACAACCGCCGGAACGCAGCGGGCCAGCAGCAGGCCGACCACCAGGGCGGCGGCGGCCCCGATCCCCCACCACAGCAGGACCAGCACCAGGCTCCCGCCGGACCGCGCGGTCAGCAGCATCGCGGTGATGGACCCGACGGCCCAGATCCCGTCGATGAGGAGGGCAAGGACGGGCCGGGCCTGGCAGATGAACAGGTAGCGGATAGCGTCCTGCAGCAGGACGAAGGGTGAGAGCGCAGCCATGAGCAGCCACAGCTCGGCATGCTCCGCTCCGCCCAGCAGTGCCCCGGCCAGCAGGAACAGAACGGCTGGAACGGCAACCAGCATTGTCGCGCCCAGGCTCGCTGAAGCAGTGGCCGGGGTCAGGTCGCCCGTCCGGGAGTAGCGCACCAGCAGGGTCTCCCCCACCAGCGCCCGCTGCGCGCCCAGGAACAGCAATAACCCCGCATACGCGAGGGAGAACTGGCCGAAGTCCACAGCTGTGGCCACGTTGGCGGCGATCGCCACGGCCACGAAGTTGGAAACGCTCGAGACACCTTGGTCCGCAAAGGTTACGAGCCGCCGGACACCGCTCACCTAGTCCAGCGCCAGGAGCTCGGACCGCCACTTCGGCAGGAACGCCAGGCACATCAGCACGTGCGCTGCGGCCAGCACCGCATATGCGGCGAGGAAGACCGCGGGCCAGGGCAGCAGCAGGAAAGCGAGACACGTCATGCCGTAGTCCACGGGCAGGGTCATAATGGAGCGCCGCAGCAGGCGCCGGTTGTTCTCCCGGTCCGCAGCAGGGGCCGGGGAACCTGGGGATGCAGCCGGTGCCGTCTCCGTCCGGCGGGCGTTGCGGCGCAGCTGATCCACCAGCGCTCCGCCGAAGAAGATGCAGGAGCTGGACAGGAGGAACAGTCCGCAGCCGGCGGCCAGAAGCACGTGGTCAGAATCGGTGGTCCGGGCCAGGAAGCAGAAGGCCGCCACATGCATAACGGTGATGCGTCCGTTGTCCAGGGCATGGTCCAGCCATTCCCCGAAGGCGGAGCTGGCGCCCTGCAGACGGGCAAGCTGCCCGTCGGCGGAATCCAGCACGTAGCCCGCAGCCAGCAGGACGCCTACCAGTGCCGAGGAGAGGTTGGCCTGGGCACCGAACGCCAGCCACAGCAGGGACCCGTAGGTCAGCAGTGCGCCGGCCAGAGTGACATGGTTGGGCGTGAACCGGCTGTGGCGCAGGGCAGCGGCGACAGCCCGGCCCGCGGGACGATTGACGTACAGGAGGTAGAGCGGGACGCCTT
Source organism: Arthrobacter sp. NPDC097144 (assembly GCF_044762205.1). Lineage (NCBI taxonomy): Bacteria > Bacillati > Actinomycetota > Actinomycetes > Micrococcales > Micrococcaceae > Arthrobacter > Arthrobacter sp. NPDC097144. Next base: position 300,825 of record NZ_JBIWDW010000001.1, read on the forward strand.
TGCGCGTTTTTTGTGCCTGTTTGAGCTCGCTGAAAGACTCCTGGAAGGTGGCCCGGGCAGAGGGAGGCGGTACGGTCCGGCTCATGATTTCAGCCTTTCTTGGCGGTTGGTCACGGCTGTCAGGATCAGGATGGACAGGACCAGGACCACCAGCCGTCCCATGGACTGCAGCAGGGATCCGCGCAGGAGGATGAACAGGTATCCGGCAAAGATGGAAATGCCCAGGTAACCCACCGAGCCCTTGCTGAGGATTTCCGCCCGGAAGCCCGTGTCCAGCCGCCGGGCCAGCAGGCCCAGTCCCACAAACGTGACGATCAGGCCCAGCAGCCCAAAGTTGATCCAGGCTTCGGCCCACAGCGGAGCTGACAGGTTGAGGTTGTTGCTGTTCATCCACAGCCCCACCTCAACACCGGTATCCAGCGGTTTGTCGGGCCAGGCCACCCGGGGCACCCAGAACAGAATCGGGCCGAGCATCTGCATGCCCCACGAGTATCCGTGGTCCACGGTGTAACCCAGGGTGTTGGCCAGCATGGTGAACTGGTCATAATCCTTGGTGGCGATCGTGGTCCACATGGAGTCCACCTGCAGGGGTACACCCGCGCCGGCGGCCCGCCGGGTGACGTCCGCCAGCGGGAAGACCACCACGGACGCAATGACGCCTCCGGCCACCGCAGCGTTGAACAGGCCCTTCCTGCCGCGGATCAGCGGCAGCATCAAGCCGAAGAGCACGGCCAGCGTCCAGTACCGGGAGTTGGAAATGGGGTTGTTGACAATGACATTGATGATCGCCAGGGCCGCGACAATGAACCCGTCGACGGCGGCCAGGGTGCGGTCACGTGTGCGCCAGACGTGCAGGTAGAAGATCAGAGCGGTCAGGCACGCCACGGATCCCCCGGCGGAGATAATGGCGCGCAGGGCCTGCCCGCTGTCGGGGTTGATCGCGTCCAGCGCCTGACTGGTTTCCTGGCGGCTCAGGAAGAACACCTGCGGCCCGCCCACCTGGACGATGTACACCAGGGCTGCCACCAGTGACGCGACCGAGAAGACGCGCAGCACGTCCAGGCTGCGCAGCGTCCGGAAGCGCAGGCGGGGACCGCGGAGGCTCCGCCGCCGCGCCCGCACATGGTAGGCAAGGTCAAAGCAGACGCATCCCAGCAGCGTCAGCAGGCTGGCCATGGTCAGCAGGGTTTCATCCACCTGGATGGCCAGGGCGGTACTGCGCCCGGTGGTCAGCTGCGCCAGCGGCGCCAAACCCATTCCCGTGTAGACGAAGATCCAAAACACGCCGGCGACCGGCCGGATATCCGTCTGCCAGAGGAGGGTGGCCAGCTTGGTGGCGGCATAGACCAGCACGGCGTAGCGGATGAGGAAGTTGGTGTCCGTATAGAACACGGCTCCGGCGCCGCGCACCTGCAGCGGCAGCACCACCGCAAACAGCAGAAAGGCAACCAGTGCGACGGCGGTGCGGACGCCTGAGCGGCGCGAGTCATTTGGCGCTCCGTCCGCCGGGTCCGGCGGAGTGGGGGCGGAGCGCCGCACGGGCATAAGTTCAGCGTGCATTGGTGGCCTCCGCATAGTGGGCAGCGAGGCTTTCCGCGAGCCGTTCGGAAGACCAAAGCCGGCGGTGCAGCTGACGGGCGTTGGCACCCAGTTGGGCACGCCGCTGCGGGTCCACGGCGAGCTTGCGCATGGCTTCGCAAAAGGCGTCAACTGACGGTTCCGCGAGCTCAGCGGCATCACCGGCACGCAGATCTGCCGACAGTCCGCAGTCAGTGGTGATGATCAGCGGTGTTCCCACCGCAGCCGCTTCAAGGACTGACATTGGATAGGGCTCCTTCAATGCCGGCAAAACGTAGGCGGTGCTGCCAGCCATGGCTGCCTGCAGCTGATCCGGGGCCAGCTCCCCGGTCAGCGTGAACCGATCGGCGTGTGCCGAAGCTTCGATCAGGGCGCGGACGCGGGCCTCTTCGCCCTGGTCCGGGCCGGCGAGGACAAAGCGGGCCTCGAGTCCGGCGTCGAGGGCTGCCAAGGCAGCCTGGACAAAAACGGCAGGCTGTTTGCGGGCGGAAAGCCGCGCCGCAAACAGGAAAACTGTCTGTTCCGGGTCGGACCAGCGCAGGGTCGTATCAGTGCTCGCGTTGACCACCCGGCGCATCCGCGTCCGGTCCACGCCTAGCTGCTGCAGTCCGTCTTCCTCTGCCTCGGTCAGGGTCAGCCAAAGCTGCGGTATCCGGACCAGCCAACGCGTGATGACGGCGTCGAACAGGCGAACCGGCAGCGCAGCGGAAGGGGCGAGCATGCCGTGTGACTGGGCGATCACCGGGGTCTTCCCCCGCCGCAGCAGTGCAGTGGCGGACGTGGTGATGAAGTCCCGGCACAAGTGCACCTGGACAACGTCTGCCGTGCGGGCGCGGGAAGCAACGTAGCGGGGCAGCTGCAGGCTCACCAATCCCCTCAACCGTGCTCCGGGCAACGGCCGGCGGACCCGGAAAAGCTTCGCGGTACCGTCGGAGGATACCGGTTGCTTCCCCAGCCATCCGCCAATGAGTTCCACCCGCATGCCCGCTCGGCGCAGCGCCGCGCTTTGCGTCCGGGCAACGGCCCAGACGCCGCCGGCGGCAGCCCCCGGGCCGGCCAGGCCGCCAAGCTGAATGACCTTGGTACCTGACGTGCTAGCCACGGCCTGTGCCCCCGACTCCGTTGGCACCCGTGCGCTGCAGTTCGCGGCTCTTCAAGCCGATCTGCCAGTAATACGTGGACAGAGCCAGGGCGTAGTCAAAGCCCGCCCGGCCGTCCAGGAAACCCCGGCGCAGCACGTAGCTGTACAGGAAGAACACCAGGGGCTTCAGCGGAACGGCGTCGAACCGCCGGCCCTGGCTGCTCTTGGACTCACGGACACTGCCCCGGGTTTCAGGATGGGTGCGGATATACGCTTCCCAGTCGGAGTAGCGGTTGTGCCGGTCAAACCAGGTGCGTACCGGGTCAACGTCGTGGTGGACCAGCAGCGCCTCGGTGCGCCCCACGGGTCCGTCCGGTTCAGGCTGGTAGTGCGCCTCAACTTCGCCCATGCCGGGCAGATGGAGCAGGTCGATGTTCCGAAAGGCGTTATGTCCCCGGCGCAGGAAGGAGCGCTTGACCACCCGGTGTCCGTGGCGCAGGCCGGTGCCGGCAAAGTGATAGGCAACGGGCAGGTCGTAGGCAACCCGGGTCTGCTCAGGATCTTCCGCGATGGCCCGCAGCTCCTGCGTGAGTTCCGGTGTGGGGTATTCGTCCGCGTCCAGCATGAGCAGCCACTGGTTCCGGGTTTCAACCTGTTCCAGCTGCCACTGCTTCTTCTGCGGGAACTTCCCGTCCCACGTGAAATTGATGACTGTTGCTCCTGCTTCCTTGGCTAATTCCGCAGTGCGGTCCGTGCTGTTTGAATCTACAACAATAACCTCATCAAAGTCTGTCAAGGCCGCAAGGCATTTATTAATTCCCCCTTCTTCATTCTTTGTTTGGACCAACACGGAAACAGGTATTTTATTCACGTACTCTCCCCCTGAAGCAGGTATTTCATGTTTTTTATTGGAGCATTTATTCCAGAGACCGCTCAGTTATCATTTAGAAATGCCAACTAGCCGTGAGGTTCGCCGCACATCATATTTCTCCCGTCGCCGATGGCCCCGTGCCCTGGGCTTTCTGGTGCTGCTCGCCGCAGCTTCCCTGCTGTCCTTTTACGCCCTGTCCAATTCGGACCAGGCGATTGGCGATCCGCGCACCGGAACCGCTGCGGAAGGACCCGCAGTCCCCAAGGTTCCCCAGCTGGACATCCTGGGGGATTCCTACGTGGCCGGCTCCTCCGAGGGCGGCATCGGACCGGCCAACTGGACCCGGCTGGTGGGAAGCCGCTTCTATGAGCAGGGCACCCAGGTGGAGATGAGCGTCATGGCCCAGCCCGGCTCCGGTTATCTCACCCGTGGCGCCACCGACCTGGTGTTCCGGGAAGCCGCCACGCTCCGGCTTCGCTCCACCGCTGACGTGGTGGTGGTCTTCGGAAGCCGCAACGACGGCCGGCAGACTGATATGGCCATGTACCAGGCAGCCAAGATGCTGTACTCCGACATCCATGACATTGCTCCCCAGGCCAAGGTGGTGGTCTTCGGCCCGGTCTGGGTGGACGCCGATGTCCCGGACTTCATCTCCGCCAACAACGCGGCCATGGCCCGGGCGGCTGCCGAGGAAGACGTCCAGTACATCGATGCCCTGGCCGAGGGCTGGTTTGCGGGCTCGGAGGAAGGACTGATCGGCGAGGACGGTATCCACCCCACCGATGTTGGCCACGCGTACCTGGCCGAGAAGATCTTCCCGGTTCTGAACGAGCTCATCCGAAACCTCCCGCCGGCCGCCTAGCCCGCCCCGCTCTCTGAAGCTCATGCCGGTCCGCCGGCATGAGCTTCAGTACCGGGAGCCGCCGGGAACCTGTCGCCCAGTTCGGCGGGCTGGGCCGTGGACCCGTACACACGGTTTGCGCCCACGGTTCCCTTGACCACTGTCATCGGCTGGACCACGGCGGACTCCCCGATGCTGGACCCGCCCAGCACCATGCAGCGGGACGTAATCCAGGCGCCGTCGTCAATCCGTATGGGACTGGTGACCAGCCCCATGTCCGTCCGGACGCGGTGGCTGCCCGTCGTCAGGAAGGTCTCCTGCGAGATCACGACGTCCGATCCCACGTAGACGTGGTCCTGGTTGTGGAACCACACGCCTTCGCCGATCCAGGTCCGCTCCCCGATGTGCAGCTTCCACGGCGACTTCACCCGTGTGCGCGGTCGGAAAATCACGCCGTCGGCGATTTCCGCACCAAACGCCCGAAGCACGGCCACGCGCAGGCGTGAACTGATCTGCCACGGATTGGTGACGAACACCAGTTCGCAGGCGGACCAGAGATACACCACGGCACGCGGCTTTCCCCAGGATTCCCCGGCACCGGGGGCACGGGACAGATCAATCGGAGGACGACGGCGCAGGCGGCTGCCGCCGTCGTCCTCCTGCGGGATCCCTGCCGGGGGCTGGATCCCCGCCGTCGGCTTCCGGACCAAACGCTGTGCATGTTCGAGCATCATGAGACCTTTCGTGGAACATCCCGGAGCCCGGGTGCGGCCGCATGCGCAGGGCGGACCCGCGGCGGAACACCGTTGGACTGCTGGGCGGCCGCTTCGGCCAGGCCGACCGGGAAGTCCGCCGCCCGGCGCTCGGCCAAACCTGCCGGAGCCCCGGGGAGCCCCGCAACGGCATGTTTGAGCACCGCTTCAAAGCGGTCCGCGATGGGCCCGATGCCAAAACGGTTTTCGGCTATGCGCCGTCCGCGTGCCCCGGCCGCCTTCGCCGCCGCCGGGTCCTCATCCAGCCTGCGCAGCCAGCCCACCGCTGCTGCCACCCCGTAGTCGGTGGGCGGGCCCACAAACCCGGATGCTTCCTTGATGTCATCCGCCGCCGGGTTGTCCTCCGGCATGAGCCCCAGGATGGGACGGCCTGCCGCGAGCGAGGAGAGGACCTTGCTGGGAATCGAGAACCGGGAGGCCCCCGGTTCCAAAATGGTCACCAGGACATCCGCGGACCCCAGCATTTCCGGCAGGTCCGCCGCCGGCTGGAACGGCAGCAGGGTGACCGGAAGTTCCGGTTCCCGCGCCAGGTCCTCGCGCAGCATGTCGATGCCCTCGCCTTCGGACGCCACAATCAGCCGCACCGGCAGGCCAGCAGAGAGCGATTCCCGCAGCAGGGCACCGAGCAGCAGCGGATTGTGCTTTCGGCCCAGGGTTCCCGCGTACAGCAGACGCAGCTCCCCTTCGTGCGGAAGGTGGGTAGCTGACCACGCGTTGTCCCGCGGGCGGGGCGTGATTTCATCGATGGGTGCCCAGTTGGGAATGATCGTTACATGCCCGGTGTCCAACCCCCACTGCCGGTAGGCCTGGCGGAACTCCTCACCGATCGCCACCACCTGGCGGGCGCCGCTGACCACCCCTGCCTCTATCCGGCGCACCAAGGCCCCGCCGGTGCCGGCAGCCGCGCCGGGGAGCTTGCGGCCCAATTCCTCGGAGATCGCATTGCTGAACAGGTCCTGGTGCCACAGCACCCACGGCAGGCCCCGCCGGGCAGCAGCCCGCCGGAAGTCCGCGAGGGCAAAGAGCGGCACGTTGCAGGCAACCACGCAGTCAGGAACGGTTTCCTTGGTGTGTGCCAGCCAGGCCGCGGAATAGGAGCGCTCAAAGCGGATGCGGCCCACCGCACTGTATTTTTGGAACGGCTGTTTGGCGGTCAGCGGTGAGAAGCTGAGCTGCTCCGAATCCGCCGCCGTGCGTTCCAGCGTTCCCTTTCCACTGCCGTACTGCGTGGAATACACATGGTCCACCGAGTGTCCGCGCGCAGCCAGTTCCCGGGACAGTTCGGCTTGGAAAGGATGGCCGGAAAAGTCATGCACTTGGATTCGCATGGCTAGACCCTCTGCGCCTTGACCTGGTCCTGAATCCACTCGTAGGTCCGCTCCAGCCCCTCCTGCAGGCTGATGGACGGTTCCCACCCGTAGGTGGCCTTGAACAGGGTGTTGTCGCTGTTGCGCCCGCGGACACCCTGCGGTGCATCCAGCTTGTAGCGGCGGTTGACGATGGTTCCGGAAATCTGCTCCAGCTTGTCAGCCATCTGGTTGATGGACACCAGTTCGGCCGAGCCCAGGTTCACGGGCTCCGCGGAATCTCCGTTCATGATTTCGAGGATGCCGCGTACGCAGTCGTCGATGTACATGAAGCTGCGGGTCTGCTCCCCGTCACCCCAGATTTCCAGGTCCAGTTCTCCGGTCAGGGAAGCATAGGCAAACTTCCGGCACAAAGCGGCCGGTGCCTTTTCCCTTCCGCCTTCCCAGGTGCCCTCCGGGCCGTACACGTTGTGAAAGCGCGCCACGCGGGTCTGCATGCCGTAATCCTCCTGGAAGTGCCGGCACATCCGCTCGGTGAAGAGCTTCTCCCAGCCGTAGCCGTCCTCGGGCTGCGCCGGGTAGGCGTGTTCTTCCTTCAGCGCCACAACATCAGCGGAGGTCTGGTGGTCCGCAGCGTAGACGCACGCCGAGCTGCTGTAGAAGAAGCGCTCCACTCCGGCGTCGCGGGCGGCAACCAGCATGTGGGTGCTGGTCAGGACGGTGAGCATGCACAGTGCCTTGTTGTTCTCGATGAACCCCATGCCGCCCATGTCCGCTGCCAGGTTGTACACGTGCTGCATTCCCCGGCTTACCTCGTGTGCCGTTTCCAGCAGCGAGCAGTCACCCTGGATGTTCTCTGCCGAGTCGTGGATCTGGTACCACTCATCGAGGGGCTTGCAGTCCACTGCCCGCACTTCATGGCCTTCGCTGATAAGCCGCGCCACAAGATGGCCGCCGATGAATCCGCCGGCTCCGGTAACAAGAGATTTCATGGTTTCTTCGCTTTCTCTAGAGTGGCCCAGCCGAAGCCGGAGGAAGTTGGTTAGTAAGCGCCTACTGGCCGGCGGACAACGCCCACCGTGCGCCAGAGAATTCGGAGGTCGCCGGCCAGCGACCAGTTTTCGACGTAGTAGAGGTCCATTCGCACGCCCTCTTTCCAGTCGAGTTCGGACCGGCCGTTGATTTGCCACATCCCGGTCAGTCCCGGCTTGATGTAGAGCCGGCGGTGCACCCGGCCGTCGTACTGCGCCACTTCGCGGGGCAGCGGCGGACGGGGGCCGACGAGGGACATGTGGCCCCGGAAGACATTCCAGAACTGCGGCAGTTCGTCCAGGGAGTGCTTGCGCATCCATCGGCCCACGGAGGTCACCCGGGGATCGTGTTCCATCTTGAAGAGCACCCCGGCCCCTTCGTTGCGGTCCAGCAGGCCGGCCAGATCGTCTTCGGCGGACTGCACCATGGACCGGAACTTGAGCATCTCGAAGGACTTTCCGTCGCGGCCCACTCGTTCCTGGCGGAAGATCACCGGACCGGGGCTGTCCCTTTTGACCAGGATGGCCAGCACCGCGAAGACCGGAATCAGCATCACCAGGGCGGCCAGGGAAAGAATCACGTCCAGGCCGCGCTTGAGCACGTGCTTGCTGCCGGAGAACTGTGGCAGCTCCACATGCATCAGCGGCAGGCCCTCCACCGGACGGGTGTGGATGCGGGGGCCGGCAACGTTGGTCAGGCCGGTGGTGAGGATGAGCTGGGTTGCGGACTCTTCCAGCTCCCAGCCCAGTTCCTGCACATATGAGCTGGGGCCCTTGACCCGGCCTGCCACTATCACCGCATCCGCCCGCAGGCGGCGGACGGCGCTGACAATGGTGTTCTGGTCCGCCACCACGGGAATCGGTTTGGCCGCAGTGCCGCATTCCCGGGTACCTGATGACGTCAGCGCAACACCGATCACCTGGTAAACGGAGTTCTCCCGGCGCTGGATCTGCCTGGCCACGTAACGGACATCTTTGGGCCGGCCCAGGATGATCACCTTGGACAGATAGCGGCCTTTGGCGCGCTGTCCTTTCAGCCACTGCCGCAGCAGCAGCCGGCAAAGGATGAGGCTGCCGAGGCCAACAGGGAAGGCAAGGGCAAAGTATCCGCGGGAGATGTCCACCTGGAACGTGAGGCAGAAGACCGCGATCAGTCCCATCACGATGACCGTGGAGCTGATGACGCGTTTGTACTCATCCACGCCCGTACCCACGATCCGGGCATCCCGGGTGCGGTAGACGGCCAGCGAAGACATCCAGGCCAGCCAGATTCCGGCGGAAACTGCCAGATAGGGGATGTTCAGCCTTCCGCCGCCGGACATGTACTCGGTGCCCACGCCAAAGCGCGTCAGATGGGCCAGGGTCACGGCCAGCGTTACTGACAGGAGATCGGAGACATGAAGGATTTTCCGGTACTTGTTGGTCCAGCGGACGCCGTCGCTGGCCTGGCGCGCCGCTGGTGCCGCGAGCCTGAAAGCGGGAGGGGGAATGGTGGAGGACAGTGCCCGTTTTGGCCGGAGTCCAGCATCTTTAAGGTCGGTCACCGAGACTCTCCTATGTTGCTAAAACGTCCGAAGGGGCCGACGGCGGCTGGGGGGAAGCCTTGGTCTCAAGAGGCTTCGACACCGTCGACCCCGCTCGGGGGACCGGCGCCGAGGGCGCCGGATGATTGGTTTGCGGGGCGGTCTATCGGTTTCCACCGGGATATTCCCACCGGGAGCACCGCGCACTCAGACCGGAAAAATCCAGCCGTCCGTGCGGTGATAGCCCGCATCTTTTCCCTGCAAATCAATCAACACACCAAAGACTAGGAGGGGCGTTCAGGCCCGGCACGAGTAATGGTTACTCGACTCCTCAGGCCAATTTCTCCCTCTGCGGGAGGCATACCTAGGGCTACTTGGCCGGACAACCGAGCCGCGGCACCTTGGGGGGTTTTAAACTCCAAAAGCCCCGCTGCGGCCCTGGATGTCAGGGGCACAGCGGGGCTTTGGGGCAGGACCTCTGCGGACGTCCGGGCTATTCCATGGCCGCCGGGCTAGCACCGGGTTCCAGCGCCAGATAGGCAGCTTCCAGGTCCGCGCGCCGGCTGATGCCCAGCTTCACGTAGATCCGGTAAACGTGGCCCTCCACCGTCCGCTGGGAGAGCGTGAAGTGGGCCGCCACATCCTTGGTGCTGGCCCCGTCGAGCAGCAGATCCACAATCTCATGCTCACGGCGGGTCAGCCGGACCAGGTGCAGCGACGGGCTCAGGTAGGAGACCGTCACCCCGGCCAGCTCTCCCCGGCGGCGGCGCAGCTGCTGAATCAGGGCGCGCTGCCGGCGGAGGTTGCCGTGGGCTCCGTAGAACCGGATGGCGTGGCCAATGCTTTCCACAGCCAGGAGGTACTTACGGTGCCGGACGGCTTCATCCGCAGCTGCCACCATAAGATCCGGGTTTCCCGAAACAACCGCGCGGGCATACGCGTTCAGTGCCTGCGCCTCCCCGCCTTCAAACTCCGCGCTGATTTCCTGCAGCCGCGGCGCGTAACGGAGGTCGCCGACGGCGAGGCACAGTTCCAGAATGTCCTTCTCCGCCGCGAGGAAACCTTCTTCCCTCGCCTGCGCCGCAATGTCCGCCAGCTCCGCCGGCACGCTGCCGTCCGGGTCAGGCGAAGCCAGGGCTGCGGCCGCGTAGGCCTGGCCCGTCAGCCACAGCGGGCGCGGTCCGGGGTAGCCAACGCTGCGCAGCTCCTTCGCGTAGCGGGCAGTCTGGGTCCGGTCCCCCACCACGGTGGAGGCATAACCGGCGAGCCCGAGGGCGTAGGGCAGCAGCATTTCAGGGTCCGAAATCCGCAGCGCTTCCACTGCCGGGTGCAGCCGCTGCAGCCCCTCACGCAACCGGCCCTGGTGGATTTCCACCGCTCCCTCAAAGACGCCCATGGTGCCGCCGTAGGCAAGCAGCTGCTCCGGCGTGCTGTCCAGCTTGGCGGCAAGAAGGCGTTCCAGGTCCGAGAAGCGGCCGCCGTGCAGCAGCCCCAGCGCATGACGCACCACCGCAGAGCCGCAGTGCGCATGCACCGGCCCGCCCAGGCGTGCAATCAGCTCCAGTGCCGCACCTGAGTGTTCCAGCGCGCTGCTGATTTTTCCGCGGGAGACCAGGATCTCCGCCATCAGCTGCCGGGCCGCCACAAGCCAGAGGGCCTCCGGTCCCGCCCGCTTTGGCACCGGCCGCAGCACGAACGGGGCGAGCCCGTCCATCGCCGCGGAATAATCGCCGGCGGCGGCCAGCGCCGCGAGGCGCAGCAATTCCGCACCGGCCGCCGCTTCTGCGGCCGGTTCGGCGACCGGTTCGGCTGATCCCTCTCCCGGCCCGTCCCCCGGATCCTCCCCCGGGTTCTCCCCCGTGCCTGAGCCGCGGGCAGACAATTCAGCGGAGACGGCCAGCCAGTTCCGGGCGAGGTCCTCCAATTCCCCTGCGTTCCGGCCAGACCGGATACAGACCAGGGACATGGCCATGGCTGCACGGCGCAGTGTCTCCTCATCCGGAACCGGCATCGCCTGTCCGGGTGCCAGGATTTCCCCAAGGAAGTCCCGGGCATGGGCATATTCGCCCATTTCCACTTGCGCGGCTGCTATCTCCACCCGCGCCGGCAGCAGGTACGGGCCCTCTTGGACTGCTGAGCCCAGGCGGGCAGCCAAGGATGACCGGCCGTCGTCGTTCGCTGCCCGGGCCGCCGTCAGGAGTTCCTCCTCCGCGACGGCGTCCCCGCAGTCCAGCGCCCACTCGAGCCGGCGCAGCCAGGCTTGCTTCTCGGACGGATTCGCTAAGTCGGGCCCGGCGCCGGCATCCAGGCAGGACAGGACCCTGGCGCGTATTGCTGCGCTGCGGACAGCCGGAACCAGGAACCGGATGGCGTCCGCGTGCAGGGGCTGGGCCAGCGACAGCGATTCGGAAGGGCCGGGCACGGCGGACAGAACCCCTTCGGCAAGCAGGGCATGCACCGGGGCCGGCCCGCAGACGGCGGTCAGGACGGAGCGGGGCAGCGGCTGCGCCAGTGCCAGGGTTTCCAGGGTGTCCCGTTCCTCTGCATTCCTGCCGCTGAGGTGGCCCTTCACCTGGTCAACCACCCCGGTGACCAGTCCGTTCGGTTCGCCGCGCAGGAACCACGCGCCGTTGCCTTCGGCCAGCACTCCCAGTTTGCGTGACTGTGACAGCAGGGCTTTCAGGTACAGCGGGTTGCCGCCGGATGCCCGCGCCAGCAAGGCGCTGGAGGCCCGCAGCAGAGGTCCGTCCAGGACTCCCTGGCAGACCTCGTGGACCGCATCCGGGGACAGTGCGCCCAGGTCGATGCGTGCCAGCAGTCCGTCACGCGCAAGGGACAGCAGTTCGTGGATGCTCAGGGCCCGCGGCCGGGTCAGCACCAGCAGCCGCAGTTCCCCGGACATGGCCAGCTGCGTCAGGACGTGGCAGCTGGCTTCATCCAGGTAGTGGGCGTCGTCGATGACCAGCAGCGGCTGGGGGCTGCCCGTCTCGCTGATCCGGCGGAAGTGGCGGCGGATGGTCCGGAGCACGGCAAGGGTCGAGTCCATGTCCTGGGGACCGGCGTCTTCCAGGTACGGCGAAAGTACGCCGTAGGGCATGCGGGACAGGACGGGGCTGCCGTGGATGAAGGAAGGAGTGACAATTCCGTCCAGCCGCGCCAGGACGTGGTCCGCGAGCGCCGATTTGCCCATGCCTCCCTCCCCCACGATTACCACTCCGCGCATGCCCGGTTCAAGCAGGCGGGACGTCGCTTCCTGCGCCTCCCGGTCACGGCCAAACAGGGCGGCTCGGGTTTCGTTGGCTGCGGGACGTGCGCCGGTCATTTGCGTGCCCCTGACTTGTCCGCGATGACTTTGGCCAGTTCCCGGCGGCTCCCCACATGGAGCTTTGAATAGACCTGGTACAGGTGCCCCTCCACGGTCCGCACCGAAATGTTCAGCTCTGCGGCAATGGCTTTGTTGCTGGTTCCCGCAGCAGCCATGCGTGCGATGGAACGTTCCCGGAAGGTCAGGGCGCCCAGGTACTCGTCCGCCACTTCGCTTCCCTCGGCCGGCCGGGCTTCTGCTCCGCGCCGGCTGCGGTGGATGAACCGGACCGTTGCGCGGTCGCCGGCACCTGAGGCCACCGCCAGTGCCCGTTCCGAGGCTTCCTTGGCAAACAGGACGTGCCCGGCTGCTTCCCCCTGCTCTCCGGACTGGATCAGCAGCTGCGCGTCATAACTCCCCACGCCCTTGGCATACGTTTCGCACATCCGGGCGAAGCTGCCCTGCTGGTGGTCGGCTACGGCCAGGACGCGGTCAAGGTTCTCCACGTCACCCAGCCGGGCTGCGCTCAGCAGCGAAAGCAGCTCATAGGAGTACGCACCCCGGCGGTGGTCATGGGCGGACAGGTCAACGAAGCGGCGGGCTGCCTGGGGTGAACCCAGGGCAGCCTCGGCCAGGGCCGCGAAATGCCGGGCGGCCCGGCGCATGGTCCAGGGACCGCCGTCGGCCGCTTTGGTGCGGAGCTGGAGGTATGCCTCCGCGCCTTCCCTGTCCTTTTGCAGGGCAAGGCAGTACGCCGCTGCCGCTGCCGCCATGGGAAGCATGGATTCGGGTCCGCTCAGCCGCAGCTGTGCGACGGAAGGCAGGAGGCAGCGGAGCGCCGGCCCGGGATTTCCGGCGTAGGCGTGCAGCAGTCCGCCGGCCAGTTCGCTGAACATTCCGGGCAGCAGCGTCGGGCTGCCGTGGCGGATCTGCTGTTCGAGCACGCTGCGCGCGCTGTCCAACGCCCCGATGGCGAAATGGACGTGGATGATCCGGGCCAGTGACCGGGTGCGGCAGTCGCGGCCGACGTCGGGGTCTCCGAGCAGGCGTTCCATCTCCTGGGTCAGCTCCACCGCCTCATCCTGCCGGTCCGTCATTCCCAGTGCCTCGCAGAGCCAGGAGCCGATCAGGACACGGAACTCCTTGTCCTGGCCGGACGAGTCCGCCTGCAGCGGGGCCAGGAACACGGCGTTTTCAAGGAACCTGCCGTGCGTAGAATTGCACTCCGCGCGGGCCAGGATGAGCTGCCGGTTCAAGGCGGCGACGGCGGTGCGGGCGACGGAGCCGTCCGCGGCCAGCTCTGCCGCCAGTTCCTCGGCTTTGGCCAGCAGCTCTTCGTGTTTCTTGGCGGCGCCCGGCGGCAGCACCCCGGCGGGACCGGCACCGGCGAGCGCTCCGGTGGCTGCCATGCACAGCACCCTGTTTTCGGCGATCAGCAGCCGCGCTTCCTCCAGCCGATCGGACTGCCGGCCGCTGGCCCGGTAGGTGCCCAGGGCGGAAAGAGCCGCCCCGTACTCACCCACTGTCATCCGCGCGGTCACCAGCTCCACAACTGCTTCCGGGTTCTTTGCGTAGCCCTTGCTGCTGGTGAGAAAGCGGATCGCGGGCGCAGGGTTTCCGGCAGCATTGGCCGCCCGGGCTGCGACGACGGCGGTGGCAGTATCCAGCACCTCGCCGCTGTCCAGCTGCCACTTGGCCAGCCGGGACGGGTCCACCACCGACATCACCGGGTCAGTTCCGGCGTCGTCCTGCGCAGCGGACGGTTCACCGGCACGTCCCCCGGCGGGAACCGCCTCCCGCAACCGGTTCAGGAGACTCTTTCGCGTGCTCTCGCTCAGGGAAAGGCAGACGGCGCCGGCCAGCACCTGGTCACGGATCATGACATGCGGAACGCCGTGCTGCTCAACGGAGAGGATTCTCTGCTCCTGCAGGGTGTCCACCTCGCCGGGCTCCACGTCATGCACGGCAGTGGCCAGCGGCAGGGAACCGGCCAGGGCGATGGTCCGCACCAGTACCAGCTGCCGTTCCGTGAGCTGGTCCAGCCGTGCCAGCACGGTGTCCGTGACACGCCCCGCGGCTACGGGTATCCGGGGCTGCAGGACCCAAACCTTTCCGCTGCTGCGAAGCCTGCCGGACTCACGGTAATCGGCGCAGCCCAGCGCCAGCAGGTGCGGGTTGCCGCCGGTGTGGCGGTGCAGGTTTGCCACCGCGGAGCCGGAGACGGGACCGCCCAGCTGAGCTGACAGCAGTTCCGCTGTTTCGGCAAGGCTCAGCGGTTCCAAGTCGACGCGGGACAGGATGCCCTCACGCCAGAGGCCGGCGAATTCCGCCGGCGCCCGACTGAAGTCACGGAAGCAGGCCAGCAGGCCTGCGGTGCGGCTCAGCACCATTTGGCTCAAGGCCATGGCGGAGAATTCATCGAGTTCTTCGGCGTTGTCCACAGCCAGCAGGACACTTCGGCCCTGGGCGCGTTCCTGGATCAGGCGGGTGAGTCCGCGCAGGATCAGGACCGGATGCGATGAAACGTCCGGATCAAGGTCCGAAAGAAGGAACGTCAGCGCGCCGAAGGGAGTACGCCCGGAGAACGCGGAGCCGCGGACGTGGACCACGTAGGTATCCGGCCCGCACTGCCGCAGTACGTGGTGGATGAGGGCGGTTTTCCCGCTTCCGGCCTCCCCCACCAGGATGCAGCCGGCGCCGCCGCCGGAGGTCAACCGGTCGAGGATGGTTTGGGTGACGGCCCTGCGGCCCACGAACAGGGGCGGCACGGATTCTTCCCGTGCGGCCGCGTCCTGCCCCGGAATTCCGGGCAGGGAAGAGGTGGCGCCCATGAACTCCGGGCGCGCAGCGGACTGACGTAGGACATAAGACGGTGAACTGCTGTTCTGCACGGTGAGACCCGTTTCTGCCGGTGATCTGTGTCCTGCCCCAAGGTCAGCGCCACAGATCATGTTCTATACCTGCCGCCACAGTAGGAGGACAACAGAGTGCGAACACGAGTACCGTGTACCAGTCGAGCAGAGGCACTACTTGGATTCGGGTACACGCACAAACCGAAACCACTCAGTTCTTGAGTACCCGGCCGGCGAAGTCCTCAGTACGCCGTGCGGCGAAAGCCGCCGGCCCGGCCGCGCTACGCGCCGCTTGCGCCGCTTTGGTCCGGTGTGCCGAGGATGGCCTGCAAGTCGCTGCGTCCGGAAACATGCAGGTGCGCAAATACCCGGCCCAGGTGCCAGTCCACCGTCCGCGCCGACAGGTGGAACCGCCGGCCAAGCGCCGCGCTGGTTTCACCGGCAGCTGCCCTTAGCGCCAGCTCACGCTCCACATCCCCCAGCTGGGCGAGCCTGAGCTGGACACTGTTGGCAGGCGACAGGCCGCGGAAAGATTCATATTCCAGGTGCCGTGCCCGCCGCAGCAGGGTGCGGCTGGTGCCGCCGGCAGCCCCCAGTGCGCCGGCGGCGGAGGCCGCGCCGTGGACCAGCCGGGTGTTCTGCAGCCTTCGGGCGGTTCCGCCGGCTTCGATCAGGGCCGGAACATCCTTGTTCAGCAGCCCGGCTGCGAGCTCCCGCAACCCGCCGGCCAGGGTGCCCGTAGCGTGGGAGGCTGCAGCAGCAAGTGCCGACGCCGCCGGCTCTGACCCCAGCAGGGCGGCAGCGGCGTAGCCCAGGAGCGCGTCGGGCATGTTCCCCTCAGCCATTGCCTGCGCGGCGGAGCTGCGCAGTTCCTCCGCTTTGGTGTCCGTTTCCCCCGCCGCGCCTGACAAACCCGACAGGATCCGGAAGTATCGGACCGCTGCCTCCACC
Organism: Arthrobacter sp. NPDC097144; assembly: GCF_044762205.1. NCBI lineage: Bacteria > Bacillati > Actinomycetota > Actinomycetes > Micrococcales > Micrococcaceae > Arthrobacter > Arthrobacter sp. NPDC097144. Next base: position 316,937 of record NZ_JBIWDW010000001.1, read on the forward strand.
GGAGGATCCGTCCGGTACCTGGGTTCCGGCGGGAACTCCACTTCCGGTGCCTTTCCCGTCTGCCGCTTCAGCTCACCGCAGTACGCTGCGGCGGCGAACGCCAGGGGAAGCATTTCATCCGGATCGGAGGATTCCAGCTGTGCCAGCGCCGGTGTTAGGAACTCCAGGGCGGCATCTCCCCGGCCGGCGTAGGCGTGCACCAGACCGGTGGGCAGTTCCGTCCCGGCGGAGGTGCGCAGCCCGGATTTGCCGCCCGGGTCGCCAGCCGCATTGGTGAGTTCCAGGGCTTCGCCCAATTCCCCGCAGCGAATCAACAGGAAGAAAAGGTGGTGGAAGAAAAGCTCGCGGGTCCTGACATCCGCTTCCAGGCCTGCTGCCAGCCGGGACCGGGCCAGCGTCACCAGTTCCATGGCTTCGGCGAAACGGCCGGCAGCGGCATGCTGTTCGGCCAGCCGGATTGCTGCCCACAGCCGAGCAGCAGGAAGAACGGCGGGATCCTCAAGGTCATCCGCCAGGGAGGGCGGCAACTGATGAAGCCTGTTGTCCAGGGACAGGAGCTCCGCCCGTGCCAGCGTTGCTTCCACCCGGGGCCCGGGATTGGCGCCGGTATCCTCGGGCAGCAGCCGTTCGGCCTGTTCCAGCAGGGGCCACGGGTCCTCCGGGGATCCGTGGAGACGGGCCGCGGCCAGGGCGCGGGCCCCCAGCAACCGTAGCTGCAGCTCCTCCGGGGCGCTGTCGCCGTCGTGCTCCGCAGCAGCGAGGACCCGGTGGGCCCCGGCGTGGTTTCCGGCGGCGCGCAGCGCGGCGGCTTCCTCCAAAACAAGGGGCGCCGGTTGCGGGGACGCCCCGGCCCGCGAGAACCGCAGGGCCTCCCCCGTGTCTCCGGTCTGGTTGGACCAGTGCGCCGCCGCCAACGCCACACCGGGTTCCAGGGCAATGCCAACGGACAGCGACCACGCCGCCAGACCAGCGGCAGCGGCTCCGCTCAGCCCCTGCGGGGCGGCGGTCAGGGAGACCTCCGCCCAAAGATCCCGGCTGCGGCCATAGGGAATCCGGGCCGCGATGGTTCCCGGCTGGAGGTTCCAGGCAAGGCGGACCGGCTGGCCGCGGCCGCCGTTAATGGTGATCAGTGAACTTTCCTCCAAGGAGTCCACTATGCGGGCCGGCACCAGGGACAGCAGGATCTCCAGCGGCAGCTCCCGGCACAGCGCCAGGATCTCCACGGCCCGCCGCTCCTCCTCGGTGAACCGGCGAAGCAGCGATTCCACCCGTTCCGGCAGTTCACCGGAATGGATGAGCGGCCCGCCCCAGGTCCAGTAACCGCGGCGCCGAACCAGCGACCCGGTGGCAAGGTGGTCGCGGCACAGAAGCAGGGCCAGCAGCGGATTTCCGCGGCTGTGCTGCCAGAGCATCTGTTGGGCCAGGGTGGTCAGGGGCGCTCCGGCCGCAGCCGCGAGCAGCTCTCCTGTCTGGTGCACGTCCAGCGCACCCAGATCAACCCGCCTCAGGGCACCGTCGGTCCACAGCCGGACATATTCGCGGTGGCACCGGATCAGGTCCCCGCAGGCCAGCAGGAGCGCAGCGGTTCCGCGGCGGCAGAGTTCCGCCGTGACGAGAACCGTCAGGTCATCAACCATTTCGGCGTTGTCGATGACGATGATGATCCGCCGGCCCGCTGCTTCGCGGATCAGCTGTGCCTCCAGTGCCCGCAGCACCAGGACCGGGCTGGCCAGCTCCGCCGGCGGCAGGTCACTGAGCAGCCAGGCCAGGGCGCCGTACGGCGTGCGTGCAGAGACGGTGCTGCCGCGAAGATGCACGGTGGAGGCATGCCCGCAGAGTCCCACTACTTCCCGCACGAGGGTGGTTTTGCCGATCCCGGCCGGGCCAAGGATGACCGCGCCGGATTCGTCAAGCGCCGCAAGAACGGCCGCGCGTGCGGCGTCCCGCGGGTCATCCGGCCGAGGCTTTCCGGACCTGCCGCGGGCTGGAACCCGGACAGGAATCTGGAAGGGAACCAGCTGTGGGGGTGAAATCAGGGACTCGTGGAACGGGCCTGAATGCTGGAGAGTGCTCATCGGGGACCTCAATATCGCAGCGTGTGACCCGGCTGGCGGTTCTCAGCCGGGAGTTCGGCGAGACCTAACATCTCCCCGGCCGTCAGCGGCATGGGAAGCATCCCCACCGTATGCTCCCGGCAATTCGCCGGGCACGCGTAAGGGGTACCCGGATGTGGGGAACTGACTGCGTGGACCTACTGTTGGACAGCTGGCCGGCTACTGGTTTTTCCCGGGCTGTCCGGTTCCCAGAAGCTCCTGTTTCAATTCCTCCCGCTTGCTGATGCCCAGCTTTTCGAAGGTCCGGTAGATATGTCCTTCGACGGTGCGCACCGAGAGGAAGAGCCGCTCGGCAATCTCAGCATTGCGGTAGCCCTGCATCACGAGGGAGGCAACGTCACGTTCCCGGCGGGTGAGCACCGGCAATCCGGCAGGGGAATTCCGGCCAGCGGGCAGCCCGCTGTCCTGCTTGCCGAGGGTGCGCTGGACCCGCTGGAGCAGTGCGCGGTCTCCGCTTGCCTTTGCCAGGCGGAGCGCTTCCCCGGCGCACTGCTGGGCCAGCGGCTCCCATTCAGGCTCGCTGGTGGAGCCGCAGCTGAGCAGCTCATCGATGTCCTCATCCAGGACCGCCCGGGCAAACCGGTTCAGGATGGGCGCCCGCGGACCCTCGAACTCCTCCGTGATCTTCAGCAGCCGGTTTAGTCCGTCAAAGTCCCCGAGGGTTACGGCCAGGGACCGCAGCTCCAGTTCCACCGCCACAAAACCCGATTCCTCCGCCTGGTCTGCGAATTCCCGGAGTACTTTCGAGGGTTCCCGTTCCATGAGGATCAAGGACCGGGCAGCTGCCCGGCACCCGTTTGCCAGCACGCGGTAGCTGGCGGGTCCCCGGGAAGTCAGGCCTGCGCCGTCGGCCAGCAGTTCCTCCGCCGCAGGCATCTGCCCTTCCCTTGCCGCGGTCAGGGCGGCCAGCGCCAGGGTGAGTTCGAGGAGTCCCTCCGAGTCACTCGTCCGCAGGCCCTCGACGGCGGCCAGGAGGTGGGTAAGTCCCGCGGCGCTGTCATTCTTTCGCAGATGCACCACGGCAAGGGAGAACTCGACGGCGCCTGCCACATGCACAATTCCGCCAAAGACCCCGGCAATGCCGCGCTGTGCAACGGCCTGCACCTCTTCCCACTCTTCCAGCGACAGGAGTGTGGTCAGGTGGCGCTGGAGGACAAACTGGTAGTAGGAGAGAAACCGCTGTCCGCCGGCGTCGAGGATCCGGAGTGCCTCAAGTGAAATCCGGTACGCACTCCGGGCACGGCCCGTTTCCGTCATGATCTCTGCCAGCAGCGTTCCGGCAATCAGCGTGGCTTCATCATCGCCGGCCTGCCGGGCGTCCTCGAGGATGGAATGCAGTTCCTCCTCTGCAGGGCGAAAACGGCCTTCGCTGACCATGCCGATCAGGGCCAGCAGGCGTCCGCCGCGCCGGGAGGAAACGATATCCGCGGTCAGTTCCTCGCCGGGGTTTCCCTGCGCAGCGGCCTCAATGCGGTCCACACCGGCCAGCCAGTCCGCGGAAATGGCGGAGAGGCCGCCGGAGGCGCCGTGGTTCCGCCGTGCCAGTTCCACCCTGATGAGCACCGCCATTTTGAGGGTGGTTAGGTCAGCGGCGGCATCAGTGACACCGCTGATCAGTTCATGGGCCATTTCAAGGTTCCCGTCCTGGAACCAGGCACGGGCGGCCTGGACCCTGGCGGCCATCGCCTGTTTCGGGCCCTTGACGGCGGCGGCAAGGCGCAGTGCGGCAGAACTGTCAAAGTGGTTGTTCGCGCGGTACGCGGCGTGCACGAGGGCGGAGTCCGGCACCTCCGCGCCGCAGTCCAGGGACCAGGTCACCAATCGCAGCAGGTTGTCGGGGCTGTCCCGAATCGGTGCGGCTACAGCGAGCAGCCGACGGCGCAGGCGGGCGCTGCGGGCGGCAGGAACCAGCTGGCGGACAATCTCGCCGTACAACGGATGCAAAGGCCGCAGCAGCCTGGCCGGCTCCGCGGAAATGGTCACCAGTTTGGCTTCGGTCAGGGAGTCCACCGCGCGGTGCAGGCCGAGCTCGAAGGCGGCAGCAGCGGGCAGCGGTTCTGCCAGCGCGATAATTTCCAGCGCGTCGCGTTCGTCTTCGCTCAGCCCCCAGAGCTGGGCGCGGAGCAAATCACCCAGCCGCCCCTGCGGCGGATGCATTTGTTCATGCAGCAGCCAGACACCGTGCCGGAACACGAGGCTGTCCACGCGAACGGTTTCAGACAGCAACGCCAGCACGAGCATGGGGTTGCCGCCGCTGACCCGGGTCACATCGCTGCTGGTGCTGGTCAGCACCGGACCGCCCAGTACCTGGACGCAGAGTTCGTGAACCTGGTCTTCGCTCAGCGGAAACAGTTCATGCCGGGAAAGTGAACCCTCCCAGACCAGGTTGGACGCCGCAGCGGGGATATCGGCAATCCGCCGGGCCAGGAGCAGGAGACGGATACGGGAAGCGGCAACAAGCTGCACCAAAAGGTCCGCTCCGGCCTCGTCCAGGCAGTCCGCGTCATCGACTATCAGCAGCGGTGCTTCCATAGGGCCCGGCTCATTCCCGTCCGGGAACAAACGGTGCAGCAGTGAGCGCATCACGGCAAAAGGGGAATCAGCGTCCGCCGGCGCCAGGTCTGAGATCAGGGGTGCCAGCGAACCGAAAGGAACGTGTGCAAGGGATGAACTGGTGTGGATGCGGTGGACAGGGAAGCGGCCCTTCACCTTTGCGGCAACCACTGACGCCAGCGCACTTTTGCCCATGCCGGCGTCGGCCACCACCACCGCGCCGTAGCCGCCGGGGCGCAGGATGCTGGACATCACGGCATCAAGTACTGCCCCTCTGCCCACCAGCGGCCGCTCGCCAAAGTCCTGTTTCATCAGCCTCCCCCCCCTGACCTTCCTGTCCTGTTTCGCCTAGGCCAGGACTTCGCTGAGCTCGGAGCGCCCCGAAACGTGCAGCTTGTCGAAGATCTTACCCAGGTGCCAGTCGATCGTACGGGGAGACAGGTTCAATTCACCGCCAATTTCTGTTCGGGTTGCCGGACCAGCGGCCAGCCGGGCCAAATCTGCTTCAAACGGTGTCAGTGTGTCCATCAGGGCGGGAATGGTGTTGGCGTGGCAGAGTTCGCGGAAGCTGAGGTGTTCGATGTTTCGGGCGGCCTTGGCCTGGGCGCGGTCTTCGGTGCCGGACCGGCCGTTCAGGAGGCGGAGGGCGGAGCCGGCAGCGGTGTAGGCCATGAGGACATTTCCCAGCGAGAGGGCGAGCTCGGCCGATTCCACCAGCAGTGCAGGATTCTTTTGGTCCAGTCCTGCGCCAAAACAGTGCAGGGCCCGAGCCCACGCCCCGCTGGCACGTCCGCCTGTTTCGGCCAGTTCACGTGCTGCCTCAGCGTCCCCGTGGCGTGCTGCTGCGGCCAGGCATTCAAGGGCCGGCAGCACCATTCCCTGCTCGCGGCAGCCGGCAGCCAGGGCACGCAGCTCACGTCCCAGCGCCTGCGGGTCTGCGGCCAGTTCCGCCTGCAGCCGCAGCAGCCGGTCAAGGAATTGCAGGGGGGCCAGCGGGAGATACCGGTACTCCGGGATATCGGCGGCAAGCTTCGCTGCCTCCGCCGGAGAGCCCAACAACAACTGGACGTAGGCTGCCAGCGTTTGGGTCAGGGGCAGCAGATCCCCCGGATCGCTTATCCGCAGCTGGGCGGCGAAAGGCGCCAGCACCGAGCGTGCACGGTCTGCACATCCCGCCAGCGCCTGGACCAGTCCGGCGGCCGCTTCGTCGATGCCCCCCGGAACGGTTGCTTCGTCTTCCGCACCCCAGGTCCGTGCCACCAGGTCAAGCGCCCTGGCATACTCTCCGGCGGCAACCAGCGCCAGGACCATCCGGGCATGGACTGCTGCGGAAACGATTCGCGGCAAGGCCTGGGTGAGCCCTTCACACCCGGACTCGATGAGGTCCACTGCGTCATCCCCGCGGCCGGACAAAGCCAGGAACTGCGCCTGCAGGGCCATGGCCCGGGCCCGAAGAGCAGCCGGAAGCAGGACATCCGTTCCGATGGCGGCGAGCTCTTCCGGCATGTCCCCCAAACGGCCGGAGTCCACGGCAAGTGCACCGCGCGCCAGCACGAGCGCTGCCTGCCTCTTGCGGCTGGGGGCTCCGGCGCCGCCTGCGGCAAGAGCGGCATGCGCCGTCTCCAGTGCCTCGTGCGGGTCCCCGGCATCGGGAAGTCCCCGCAGCAGCGCAATCCTGTGCTGCAGCAGCTCGGCCCGGAGGTCCTCGTCCCCGAGGCCTTCCGTATCACTCAGCTGCTCCAAGGCCCGCAGGGCTCCCTGCTTGTCATCGGCAGCGATGCGCGCCCGGACTTCCTGGAGCAGCATCGCCCGGCTGCGCAGGCCCGGGGGCACGGAAGAGATATAGCGCAGGGCGAGATCCGGATCTCCGGCAGCAACGGCCAGTTCCGCCGCCCGCTGCGCCGTCTCCGGATCCAGTGTTCCGGAGCACTCCAGCGTCCAGCAGGCAAAGCCGGCCAGGGCTGCGGGCCCAAGTGCTGCGGGGTCGATAATTGCAGCAACTTCTTCCCAGAGTTCCCGGCGCCTGCCCGGCGCTATGCTTCCGGCGATGGCCGCCGTCGAACTTCCCGGAGCAAGGCGGATATTTCCGGCAGAAGAAACGCAGGTCAGGCGTTCCTCTTCCAAGGCGTCCACGGTTTCTGCGGGAATCAGCTGGAGCGCCGTGTCCAGCGGAAGCTCCTCGCAGAGCGCCAGGAGCTGGATCAGGGAACGCTCAGCCGGAGGGCGCCGCTTCAGCCGGGCCGCCACCACCTCTGTGACCTGCGCGGAAAACTGCAGCGGCTTGACCAGGACCCATACTCCGTCCCGCTCAATGAGGTTGCCTTCCACTGCCTGTTCGCGGGTGAGCAGCATGATGTAGTAGGGGTTTCCGCCGGAATGAACATGCACCGCATGCGCGGCGCGCGAGGAAACACTGCCACCGAGAATGCTCTCCATCAGCTCCCCGGTCTGCGCACGGGTATAGGGAGCGAGGTCTATCCGGTGGAGCAGGCCTTCGGTCCAGAGCGCAAGAAACTCCGGGGCTGCGCCGTACAGGGTTTCGGCAGACGCCAGGACGAGGGCCGAGGAGCGCCGAACAAGCTGGGAGACCACCATTGCGGTCAGGTGGTCGAGGTGCTCCGCCTGGTCCACCAGCAGCAGCAGCCGCTTCCCGCCCGCCTGTTCCAGCAGGTGCCGCTCCAAATCCTGCAGGAGCTGTGCGGGGCGGGCGTCCAGTCCCACGGACAGGCCTGAAATCAGCGAGGCGAGGGCACCGAACGCAGTCCGCTGGGAAACAACGCTTCCGCGAATGGCCACCGCATGGAATTCCGGTCCTGCCGCAGCGCGGACAAGCGTACTCTTCCCCATGCCAAAGGCGCCCACGACCACTGCGCCGTTGCCGGACTGCAGCACGTCAGCCAGTTCCGCAAGGGAACTCTCCCTGCCGATGAGATAACCGGATCTGCTGTCACTTTCAACATCGAACATCTTGTAGCTCCACGCCCCCCGGCCGTCGAATGCTCTGCTTACCGGCGCCTCTCACCAAAGCTCCCAGCAGCTGGTGGGCGGCTGGGAGCTAAAAACGTATTACGACGGCGAAGGCACCTGTCATTGGTGTGAGCGTACGCGGGATGCCGGGTTTCGTCTACAAGATAGAAAGGCATGGACCTTTGTGTCGCAGCTAATGCAGGTGATAAAAGAAAAGGGACCGGCGCCGGGATGGGGGTGGCCCAGTCTCGGAGGCCTCCCGACGCCGGCCCCAGCTTTTGAGTGCCCTAAGGCATGCCTCAATATTAGGCACGGGAAACGGGTCCAACAATGGGTCTGCAGGCTTTTGGGGGAACGGGATCCTTACTCGTCTTCCCGGCCGGACTACCTGCTAACTATGCCGGGGCGTGAAACTTTTGCTGGGCAGCGATGAGCCCTTCGGTCAACAGCAGTTCTACGGCGTCTGCCGCATCTCCAATGAGGAAAGGCAGTTCCTTGGCCTCGGCCGGCGGGAAGTTTTTGAGGACGTAGTCGGCGGTATCCATGCGGCCGGGGGGACGTCCCACTCCCACGCGGACCCGGAAGTAGTCCTTTGTGCCCAGCGCGCGGCTCATGTCGCGGAGCCCGTTGTGGCCGCCTTCGCCGCCGCCGGCTTTGAGTTTGATGGTGTTGAAGGGGATATCGATTTCATCGTGCACGGCCACCACGTGGTCCGCCGGAATATCGAAGAATTTGGTCAGCGCCGAGACGGGGCCGCCGGAGAGATTCATGTAGGTCTGCGGCTTGGCCAGGATGACGCGGGGCCCGCCGATGCCCAGGCGCCCCTCAAGTATCAGGGCGCGGGATTTGTGGCTCTTGAAATTCCCGCCCACGCGGGAGGCCAGGTCATCCAGGACCATCTGGCCAACATTGTGCCGGTTGCGGCTGTAGTCGGGCCCGGGGTTCCCGAGCCCGACTACCAGCCAGGTGTTGCTGTTCACTGCAGGTACTGCTCCTTCGACAAGAACCGGACGGCTCCGTTACGGGGAGCAGACCCCGGAGATGAATTAGACCTCTGCGTTAACTTCGGCAGCTGCAACGGCGATCTCGTCGTCAGACGGCGTGCCCAGGTCCTGTGCAACGGACTCGGAGATGTTGATGACCATGGTCTCGGGGTCCAGCAGCAGCTCAACGCCGGCCGGCAGTTCCAGGTCCTTGGCGTAGATGTGCTCGCCGGCCGTGCGGCCTTCGATGCTGACCACGATGGTTTCCGGCAGGTTGGTGGCATCTGCGGCAACCAGGACAGTGTTGGCTTCCTGGTTGAAGACGGAGCCGCCCGGTGCCAGTTCGCCCTCAACGTGAACGTTGACCTCAACCTCAACCTTTTCGCCCTTGCGGACGGTCAGGAGGTCGATGTGCTCGATGATCTGCTTGATCGGATCGCGCTGGATGTCCTTGGCCAGGGCCAGGTGGGACTCGCCGTCGACGTCGATTTCCAGCAGGGCGTTGGACGTGCGGACTGCCAGGGTGGTTGCCTTGGCCGGCAGCAGGATGTGCATGACCTCGGCGCCGTGGCCGTAGATGACTGCGGGGATCATGTTGGCAACGCGTGCCTTGCGGGCTGCACCCTTGCCGAATTCGGTGCGGACGGTTCCTGCGAGCTTCTGCTCAGACATTTCAAACTCCTGATATTGGATGTTCCGTGGTTGCCGGGACGAAGGCGCCGGTTATGGGAACAGCGCTGCAGTTCGCTGATCCAGTGATCAGTGCGTTGCAGTCAGAAGTTGCCAGCCACCGTCGATAACGGAGTACTGCCCGAATTTTTTCGGGCCTCTCCCTCGCCTAGGCATCGCAGACAATCCTACCAGCACAGCGCTGCCCGTCCGAACCACGGCCCCGAAAGGAGCGGAAGGTTGGACGGGCAGCGCAGGTGGTGCCGTTATTTGATTGGAGATGCCGCAGCGGAAGGAGTTAGGCCTTGCCGTCGAACAGGCTGGTGACGGAACCGTCTTCGAAGACTTCCTTGATGGCCCGGGCAATCAGCGGTGCGATGGAAAGGACAGTCAGCTGTTCAAAGCGCTTTGCCGCGGGGATCGGCAGCGTATTGGTGACCACCACTTCGCGGGCACCGGACTCGGCCAGCGTGCGCGCGGCGGGATCAGAGAACACGGCGTGGGTGGCAGCAATGATGACGTCCTTGGCACCGGCTTCCTTGAGGACACGCACGGCTCCGGCGATGGTTCCGCCGGTGTCGATCATGTCATCGATGAGCACGCAGGTGCGGCCGGCAACCTGGCCCACAACCTGCTTGGACACGGCCTGGTTGGGAACCGTCAGGTCGCGGCTCTTGTGCACGAAGGCCAGCGGGGAGCCGCCGAGGCGCTCGGCCCACTGCTCGGCAACGCGGACGCGGCCGGTGTCCGGGGACACCACGGTGACGTTGGAGACGTCCACGCGGGTGCGGATGTAGTCGGCCAGCAGCGGGATGGCCATCAGGTGGTCCACGGGGCCGTCGAAGAAGCCCTGGATCTGCGAGGTGTGCAGGTCAACGCTCATGATGCGGTCCGCGCCGGCGGTCTTGTACAGGTCCGCGATCAGGCGGGCGGAGATCGGCTCGCGGCCGCGGCCCTTCTTGTCCTGGCGGGCGTACGGATAGAAGGGCGATACGACGGTAATGCGCTTGGCGGAGGCCCGCTTCAGTGCGTCAACGGTGATCAGCTGTTCCATCAGCCAGTTGTTCATCGGGGCCGGATGGGCCTGGATGACAAAGGCATCGGTTCCGCGGACGCTTTCTCCGGGGCGGACGTAGATCTCGCCGTTGGCGAAGTCGTAGGAAGCCAGCGGAAGCAGGTCCGTGTCGAGACAGCGTGCAATTTCCTCGGCCAGCTCCGGGTGTGCCCGGCCGGTGGCAAGGACAAGCTTCTTTTCACCTTGTGCGGTGATTTCGCTGCTCATTAATGATCGCTTTCTCGCGTGGGGGTATCAGTTTCTGAGGAGGTTTTGGAAGCGGCCGCCGCTGCAGCATCGGCTGCGGCTGTGCCGGGACGGTTGGTCAGCACCCAGCCGTCGAGGTTGCGCTGAGGCGCCACGTTGATGGCCAGGGAACCGGCCGGAACATCCTTGCGGACCACAGTTCCAGCTCCACTGTACGCGCCGTCGCCCACTGTAACGGGGGCCACATACATGTTGTCGCTGCCCATCCGCACGTGGGATCCGATGGTCGTATGGTGCTTGTTTACGCCGTCGTAGTTCACGAAAACGGATGCGGCGCCGATGTTGGACTGCTCACCGATAGTGGCATCCCCCACATAGGAAAGATGCGGAACCTTGGAGCCTGCACCGATCTCCGCGTTCTTGGTTTCCACGAAGGTGCCGATCTTGCCCTTGGCACCCAGGACGGTGCCGGGGCGCAGGTAGGCGAAGGGGCCGACGTCGGACCCGGCGCCGAGGCGCGCGTCGGAGCCGTGGGTACGCACCACTTTGGCGCCCTCCCCCACGATCACGTTGGTGAGGGTGGTGTCCGGGCCGACGACGGCGTCGCGTGCCACGGTGGTGGTGCCGTGCAACTGGGTGCCGGGCAGGATGGTGACGTCCTCGTCCAGGGTGACGGAGGCATCGATCCAGGTGGTGGCCGGGTCCGCAATGGTGACGCCGGCGCGCATCCAGCGGACGAGGTTGCGGCGGTTGTGTTCGGCGTTCAGGGCAGCGAGCTGGACGCGGTCATTGGCGCCCTCCACCTGCCAGAAATCACCGGTAACGACGGCGGCGACCCGTCCGCCGCGGCCGCGGGCAATGCCGAGCACGTCGGTCAGGTACATCTCGCCCTGGGAGTTGTCCGAGGTCACTTCCGACAGCGCGGCGCGCAGCACGGCGGCGTCAAAAGCGTAGATGCCGGAGTTGATTTCGGTGATGGCGCGCTGGGCGTCGTCGGCGTCCTTGTGTTCCACGATGGCCGTGACGGTGCCGTCTTCGGCGCGCAGGATCCGGCCGTAGCCGGTGGGGTCCTCCAGCCGGGCGGTGAGGACGGTGACGGCGTTGCCATCGAGTTCATGCACGGCCACGAGTTCGCGGAGGGTGTCTGCCTCCAGCAGGGGAACATCGCCGTAGGTAACAACGACTGTGCCAACCAGTTCGTTGAAGGCCTCCAGCGCCTGCAGCGCCACCTGGACGGCCCGTCCGGTCCCGGGAATTTCATCCTGGTCCACGATCACGGCCTCCGGCGCGGCGGCCGTAACGTGCTCGGCCACCCGGTCCCGCTCGTGCCGGACCACCACGGCGAGGGCGCGCGGTGCCAGTGCCTGTGCGGCGGCCAGGGCATGGCCCACCATGGAGGTTCCCCCTACGGGGTGAAGAATTTTGGGTGTCCGCGATTTCATCCGCGTGCCGGCTCCCGCCGCCAGGACGATAACCGCTGCGGGCCCGCCGCCGCGGGAGCTCTCTGTGGATTCAAGATCCTGTGTGGTCACGGAAAAGCGCTCCTGTGGTGGTACGGCCGCTGGTGGGGGCTGCAGACCGGTCCTGGCCCGGTTCTCATGCCGTTCCGCCCATAGGATTCGAACCTATACTCCACGGCTCCAAAGGCCGGGGTGCTGCCATTACACCAGGGCGGAAAATGTGCCGGTTGCCCCGCACACAAGAGTTTAGTTTGCCATGCCGGCTGATGCCCGCGCGACTTGGGCCCCCGGCAGGTGTTCCACGCGCCGCGTCCGTGAGCCGTGCGGCAGCGGTTTTGCGGCCGGATTGACCGAAGTTTGCAGGCCTTAGACTGTGGGAGTGGCAAGAAATCCGGCGGCAGGCGCCCGCCTTCGCATGACCGGCGTGCAGCGGCGCGCACAGCTGATTGAGGTGGCTCGGGGGATGTTCGCCCTGCGCGGCCTCGACGGAGCAACCATCGAGGACATTGCCGCTGCGGCAGGCGTCTCCAAACCGGTGGTCTACGAACACTTCGGTTCCAAAGAGGCGCTCTACACCGAAGTGGTGGACGCCGAATTCAACCGGCTGCTCGCCGTCATCACCGACGCACTGGGAGCCGACGCCGGTCCCCGGATCCTGATTGAACGTGCGGCCTACGCGCTGCTGGACTATATCGAATGTCACACCGACGGGTTCCGCATCCTGGTCCGGGACGCCCCGCCGTCGCAGCCTGAAGGCACCTTTGCCACACTGCTCTCCCAAGTCACGGGCGATGTGGAGCACATCCTGGCCAAGGAGTTCAGCAACCGGGGACTCAGCGCAGAAGTGGGCGGCATGTATGCGCAGATGCTGGTGGGGATGGTTGCGATGACCGGCCAGTGGTGGCTGGATGCCCGCACCCCGGACAAGGCAACCGTGGCAGCGCATCTGGTGAACCTGTCCTGGAACGGTCTCACCGGACTGCAAAAGGATCCGGAGCTTCGACACATGCAGCAGGCCGTTCCGCAGGTCCTCACGCTCTCAGCCGTGCTCGTCCGCGATGCGGCCGGGCGGATCCTTCTGGTCCGCAAGCGCGGAACCGGCAAGTTCATGCAGCCCGGCGGCAAGTTGGAACCAGGTGAATCGTTCAGCGCCGCCGCGGTTCGGGAGATGCAGGAAGAACTGGGGCTCTCGGTTTCGGAGTCGGACCTGGAAGCGCTCGGCGACTGGTACGGCCCTGCCGCGAACGAAGAAAACACCTTCATTGACGCCGGACTCTTTGCGTACACGCTTCCGGCGGACGGTGCGTCCGCCGACCAACCGGTGGCCGCTGCCGAGATTGAGGAACTGGTCTGGATGGATCCGGCCCAGGCGCTGGAACGCGACGACATTGCACCGCTGCTGCGCGAGCACATCCTGCCGCAGCTGCTGGCCGGGGCCTGAGCGGGCCGTTCCCGGGATCCTTCGTGCAGCTCCCGGGTCCAACCCGGCCACCCTGAAATCCTTCGTGCAGCTCCCGGCCCCAAAACGGCCACCCCGAGATCCTTCGTGCAGCTCCCGGGTCCAAACCGGCCACTCCGAAATCCTTCGTACAGCTCCCGGGCTCAAAACGGCTGATTTCTCCGCTTTGAGCCCGGGAGCTGCCCTATGGAATTATCCAAACCCCGTTATCTGCACACAGGATTTTCGTGTCGTGTAGACGCGGACTGTTACGCACAGGGCCACCGAGAGTCGCGATTATGCCCTTCCCAGCGCACCAAAGCGGCAAGATCGCCACGCTCGAGGAGCCAAAGCGGCATGATCGCCACACTCGGCGCCCCGGCGCCCCAGAGCCCCGGAGCCCCGGAGCACGCCGAAACGCTACTCGAGCTTTTCCGACGCCTCGAGCCACTGCATTTCCAGGTCCTCCTGATCGGCCGCCAGCGACTGCAGCTTCTTGTTCAGCTCGGCCAGCTGCTCAAAGTCCGCTCCGCCGGATTTCTCCGTGGCGGCCGTCATCTGTGCGTTGACCTTTTCCACCTGCTGCTTCAGCTTGGACATCTGCCGGTCAATGCGGGTCAGGTCCTTCTTGGCAATCCTCTTCTCCGCCTCGGAGGCACCGGAGGCCACCGCCGTCGCAACCCCGCTGCCGGAGCCCGGACGCGAGGACCCGGCCGCTGCCGCGCGGGCAGCCTGCGAGGATCCGCGGGCCGCCGTCGACGCCGAAGAGTTGGCCACCAGGGCTGCGTTGCGCAGCTCAAGGTACTGGTCCACTCCGCCGGGAAGGCCGCGCAGCTTGCCGTCACCCAGCAGGGCCATCTGATGGTCGGTGACACGCTCCAGCAGGTACCGGTCGTGCGAGACCACCACGAGGGTGCCGGGCCAGCCGTCCAGGACGTCTTCCACGGCAGCCAGGGTGTCGGTGTCCAGATCGTTGGTGGGCTCATCGAGCATCAGCACGTTGGGCTCACCCACGAGCAGGCGCAGCAGCTGCAGGCGGCGGCGCTCACCGCCGGACAGTTCCTTCACGGGGGTCCACTGGCGCTGGGCGTTGAAGCCCAGCTGCTCCACGAGCTGGCCGGCGGAAAGTTCCCGGCCGCCCACGCTGAAGACCCGCTTCTCGTTTTCGATGACCTCGATGACGCGCATGTCCGCCACCTCGTCGAGTTCCTTGACTTCCTGCGTCAGCACGGCCGTCTGCACGGTGGTGCCGCGCTTCAGCCGGCCCTTCGTCGGCTCGATTTCGCCGTTGAGCAGGCGCAGCAGCGTGGTCTTGCCCGCGCCGTTGACGCCCACCAGGCCGAGCCGTTCCCCCGGTGCCAGCCGCAGGGTGACGTTCTTGAACAGTTCCGTGTCGCCCAGGGTCAGGGACACTTCCTCAAGGTCCAGGACGTCCTTGCCCAGGCGGGCGGTGGCCATCTTGTTCAGTGACAGGGTGTCGCGGGGTTCGGGCACATCGGCAATGAGGTTGTTGGCCGCCTCGATGCGGAACTTGGGCTTGGCGGTGCGGGCCGGCGCGCCGCGGCGCAGCCAGGCCAATTCCTTCTTGACCAGCTGCTGGCGCTTGCCCTCCACCACGTTGGCCATGCGGTCACGCTCGGCGCGGGCCAGCACATACGCGGCGTAACCGCCGTCGAACGGATCGATCACGGCGTCGTGCACTTCCCAGGTGCGCGTGCAGATTTCGTCCAGGAACCACCGGTCGTGGGTTACGACCAGCAGGCCGCCGGCATCGGCGCGCCAGCGGTTCTTCAGGTGCTGGGCCAGCCACGCCACGCCTTCCACGTCCAAGTGGTTGGTGGGCTCATCCAGCATGACGACGTCGTCGTCCCCGGTCAGCAGCTTGGCCAGGGCCACACGGCGCTTCTGCCCGCCGGACAGCGAGGAGACGGAGGCGTTCCAATCCACTTCCTGGATCAGTCCGCTCATGACGTCGCGGATGCGGGCATTGGACGCCCACTCGTAGTCAGCGGCGTCGCCCACGATGGCCTGGCCAACAGTAAGGTCGCCGTCGAGCACGTCGGACTGGTCCAGGTAGCCCACGGTGACATCGCGGCGGCGGGTGACGCGGCCTTCATCGGGGGTCTGCCGCTCGGCCAGCAGGCGCATCAGGGTGGACTTGCCGTCACCGTTGCGCCCGACGACGCCGATGCGGTCCCCCTCTTCCAGGCCCAGGGAAACCCCGTCCAGGATGGTGCGGGTGCCAAAGGAAATGCTGAGGTTCTCAGCACCAAGCAGGTGTGCCAATCGGTACTACTTTCTTGAAGTGTCGGTGGGTTTTTATCAGTGATGTTTTTGAGGCGGGTACAGTCAGCCGACGACGGCGGGCAGCAGCCGGGCGCCCGGCGCCGGCCCCTCGACGGCGAGGGCCCGGTGGCCCCCTCCACGCAGTGCCGCTTCCAGCTTCCCCGCAGCGCCGGCGTCTTCCGCCAGGAAGGCGACGGTGGGTCCGGAGCCGGACACCATGCCGGCTAGGGCGCCGAGCCGTTCGCCGGTGCTCAGCAGGTCCGCCAGTTCCGGAGCCAGCCGGAGCGCGGCCGCTTGCAGGTCATTGGAAATAACGGCTGCCAGCTCCCGGGCATTCCCGGACCGCATCGCGGCGAGGACGGCCGGATCGACTTCCGCCGGTTCCTCGGCCTGTTCCTGCGCTTCTGCGCGGAGGGCATCGAGTGCACCGTAGACGGCCGGCGTGGAGAGCCCGGAGTCGGAGGCCACCAGCACCCAGTGCAGCGGCGTCTTGGAAATGGCCGGGGTGAGGCGGTCCCCCACGCCCAGGCCGACGGCGGTGCCGCCGAGGAGGGAAAAGGGAACGTCAGCGCCGAGGCCGGCGGCAATGCCCGCCAGCTCTTCGCGGGACAGGTGCGTGTTCCACAGGGCGTCGCACGCAACGAGTGCGGCAGCGGCGTCGGCGGAACCGCCGCCCATGCCGCCTGCTACGGGAACCCGCTTGGTGATGTGCAGGTGCACCCCGGTGGGGTTTTCGGCGTAGCCTGCCAGCGCCTGGGCGGCACGGGCCGCCAGGTTGTCCGGTCCCAGCGGGATGTCGGCCACCGGAATATGCAGGGGGCCGTCACTGTCCACCGTGACCGTGATGCCGGGAGCCTCGGTGGCCGTCGCCTGCACCTCTTCGAACAGCGAGACAGCCAGGTACACGCTGGCGACGCCGTGGTAGCCGTCGGGGCGGAGGGGGCCGACGCGCAGGGATGCGTTGATCTTCCCCGGGGCCCGCACGCGCACGGACGCGGGGGCTGCCGGCGGGGCCGATGAGGATGAAAACTTCGCTGCGCTCATATCTTCCAACTTAGAGGAAGGGCGGTCCCCGCCGTTAATGCAGCCCTTCCGGTGCCGGTGTGCGCTTACTGGTGCGGGGCGCCGCCGGCAGGAGATGCGCCGCTGGCCGGAGTCGTGCCGTTTTCCGGAGCTTCGGCGTCCTGGGGAGCCTCAGCGTGTTTGGATTCGGCAATCCGCGCGAACGCGGTGATGTCGATGACCTCGCCGCGGGCACGCGGATCAACACCGGCTGCGCGGAGCGCGTTCTCCGCCTGGGCCGGGCTGCCTGCCCAGCCGGCCAGTGCCGCTCGCAGGGTCTTCCGCCGCTGGGCAAATGCGGCGTCAATGACGGCGAAGACCTCTTCACGGCTGGCGGTGGTGGGCAGCGGCTCGTGCCGGGTGAAGCCGACCAGGCCGGACGCAATCTTGGGTGCGGGCCAGAAGACGTTCATGCCGATCACCCCGGCCTTGCGCATGGTGGTGTACCAGGCAGCCTTGACCGAGGGCACGCCGTAGACCTTGGATCCGGGTACTGCGGCCAGCCGGTCCGCCACTTCGTCCTGGACCATGACCAGCCCGTGCTGCAGCGAAGGGAAGCGTTCCAGCAGGTGCAGCACCACAGGCACCGCCACGTTGTAGGGAAGGTTGGCCACGAGCGCGGTGGGTTCCACCGGAAGTTCCGTAATGCGCATGGCATCGCCGAGGACCACGTGCAGCTGGTCAGCCTTCTCCGGCCGCCAGGACGCGACGGTGGCCGGCAGGCGTTCAGCCAGCACCGGATCAATTTCGACGGCGACCACGGACTGGGCCGCGTCCAGCAGCCCCAGCGTGAGGGATCCGAGGCCGGGACCGACTTCCAGGACCGTCTCTTCCGGGCCGACGCCGGCGGCTGCGACGATCCGCCGGATGGTGTTGCCGTCAATCACGAAGTTCTGGCCGAGGGTCTTGGTGGGGCGGACTCCCAGTTCCTCGGCCAGGGCGCGGATGTCAGTGGCACCCAGCAGCGGTTTGACCTGGGGACGGGAAGCGGAGGGGGATTCAGTCACTTAGCAATACTAGCCGAGTGCAGGCCGCGGGCAGGGGCCGCTCCCCCTGTTCCGCCGGCCATCTGATGCCCTCCTTTGGCAGGGCTGACCGGCGGTTATGTCCGCGCGTCCGCACTCGGACTGCCTGCCGGTACCTGTCTTCCTGCTGTTCGCTTCCAGAATGGGCGAGCGCTCTGCCGACGCCCGGACGGGGTCGGTAGCATCGCTGCAGGGCCCCAAATATTTCCCGCAGTCCAGGATGGACGGATATCAGCATGGGCAATACGTTTGGAATTCGGCTGGGGGAAGCGCGCCGTGAACGGCGGCTCACCCAGGAAGAGCTTGGCGGCGATGTGATCCGGGCACGTGATGTATCCCAGCTCGAAAAAGGACGCCGTGAACCCGCCGGCGGTGCCGTCCGTTTCCTGGCTGATCGGCTTTCCGCCGTCCCGGGGTATCCCCTTCCCCGGCCGGGAGCGGACAGCCGCATCTTTCTGGCGCTCTCGGCAGCACAGGCCTGGGACGAACGCGACTACCTCACCGCGCGTCGTTATTCCCGGCTGGCCGCGGACGAGGCGCTGGCCGGGGACGAGCCCAATGAATGGTGGGAAATGGCCTTCATGGCGGCGGCCTGCCTGGGGCGGCTGCACGACTATTTCCGGTGCATGGCCGAGGCGGAAACACTTGCCCGGCACCCCCTGGCAGCGCAGGACCAGCCGCTGCGCCCGGAGGCCGAGACTTTGCTGGCCGTTGCCTGCCGCGGCGCAGGCAGATTGCCCGAGGCCGTTCTCCATGCCCGGCGTGCGCTGGAACTGGGCCTGTCCCTGAGGCTCGGGGTGGACCAGCTGACCGAGGTGTACTCCGTGCTGATAGGTGCGCTGTCCGAAAGCGGGCTGCAGGAGGAAGCATGGGGGCACTGCCGAGCCCTGCTGATTCCTCTGCTGGAAGCGGCAACGGATCCGCAGCGGGCCGGAAAAGGGTACTGGGAAGTAGGGAATGTGGCGTTCCGCCGCGGCGACGTTGCTGCGGGCCTCCGCCACTACGCCAAAGCCCAGACTCTTCTGACTCCGGATGCGGACTTGGAGGTGTGGAGCGCGTTCAACCGCACTTCGGCCTCCATTCGCCTGGCTGCGGGACTGCACGACGCCGCCACGCACGAGTGCATGGTGCATGCCGAAACAGCGCTGTCAGTAATGGGCGGTACCGAGGAAGACGAGCTGGAGGACCTGCACAGCCGCGGGCGGTGGCTGCAGCTGTGCGGCGATCACGGCTCTGCGGTGAAGGTGCTGGCTGAGGTTTACGGCCGCCGGGCTGCCCTCACTCCGCAGGGCGGAGCGGAAGTGGCACTGCACCTCGGGCTGAGCCGAGCGGCATTGGGAAGCAGGGAAGAGGCGGCGCAGCTTCTGGAGGCGAGTGCGGCTGCTTTCCTGGCAGCCGGGGCGCTGGACCGTGCCGGCCACGCGGCCCGGCTGGCCGACCAGGCACGCGGCGGTGATGCAGTGGGGTTAAACGAAAGGACCGGAGCCTGATTCCAGGTCCGGTCCTTTCACTGAGCTGTTCCGCCCAGGCTGCCGGCTGAGGGGCAGCTTCTGGTTTAGAGCAGTCCGAGCTTGGCGGCGCAGGCCGGCCAATGACCCCAGCCGCCGTTGGCCCGCAGCTTTTCAGCCACAGCGATCTGCTGCTCGGGGGTGGCCTCTGCGGCAATCGGGGCATACTGGCCGCCGCCGGCACCGAGCCAGCTGGAAACGCTGAACTGCAGTCCGCCGGAGTAACCGTTGCCGGTGTTGATGTGCCAGTCGCCGCCGGACTCGCACTGGGCCAGTGCAGCCCAGGTGCCGCCCGCGGGTGCCGCTCCGCCCGGTGCCGGTGCTTCCGGTGCAGGCGCTGCGGGTGCTGCAGGCGCCGGTGCGTCGGGAGTTGCAGGCTTTGCCGGGGCTGCAGGAGCCGGTGCAGTTTCCTTCTTCTTTGTGCCAACGGCAATCTTTGCCGCAACCGGTTCCCGGGAAACGCTTTCGCTGACCAGGGTGCGGCTGGCCTCACGGCCGTCCACCATTACGGTCTCAAAGACTTTGACCTTCTCCCCCGGAGTTCCTTCAACCGTCACCTTTTCCTCGCCCTCATCAAGGAGCGGGTCGGATACCTGGGTGGTCTCAAACGGGAGGGCTTCGGTAACAGTGTCCTTCTGCCCGGTCTGCACACGGGTGACCTTCAGGACCATGCCGTCCACAAGCGCAGCAGATTCGGGGGCTGAAACCCGGTCCTCCGCAGCAAGCTTGACGCCTGCCTGCCTGAGCACGTCGGTTACCGTCTCCGCGGTGGTGGAGCGGTCGTACGGGGCGCCGTCGATCACGATGGTGACCGTTTTCGGGGTGGAGATGGACAGCTTGTCATCCATTCCGGCGAGCGATGTGTCCAGCGCCGCTGAAACGGCGGAGTTGGCGGAGACCCGCAGTTCGGACACCAGGTCCGCCACGGTCTGCCCGGTGGTGCTGACGGTGGTCTCTTCGCCGTCGAGGGTCAGGTCCACGTTCTTGGCCTTGAAGACTTCAATGGTGGTTCCGTCGGTGACCTCGGTTCCCAGATCAGGGAGGACCTTGTCAGCCTCGGTCACGGAAACGTCCGCCTTTTCAAGGACTTCGGCTACGGTTCCGCCGAAGGTCTTGACGTTGCTGCTGGCGCCGTCGACGCTTAACACAACGGATTTGTTGGTGCCGACAAAGGCCACCAGTCCCAGAATGAGCGCGACCATCACAACGGCCTGCCCGGTGAGTTTCAACCCACGCCTCACAAATGCATTTGCCACGGAATCCCAAACGTTCACAGTTTCCGGGCACGGGGATCAGGGCGCGTGGCAGCCGATGCCCCCGGATCTCACGGGGCGACTCTTTGCGCAGGCAAGGAACCTCTGCCGAAACCGGGCACAGATGTATTGCGGTGCTTCACGCGAAGCAGGCGCACAACTGTCTACAGGACGGTGTGTGGTTCGATATCAGTTCCGGTGCCTTCCCCGACCCCGGCTAATAGGTCCTTACCGTAATCGAACCGTGATGTGAGGGCAACCCGGGGTTTTGGCCGTCCAAGTAGTCCGTTCCGTCCCCGGGGATCGCCGGCACCGCGGAAACTAGTTCCAGTCGCCGTAGACCCGGACCGTGTTCGCCACCAGGTCCGACCCCAGTTCGGCGAGGTCCGCACCGAGCTCGGCGGCCATGAAACGGACGGTGTAGGGCACCATGTAACTGGCATTGGGACGGCCGCGGAACGGATGCGGAGTCAGGAACGGCGAGTCTGTTTCCACCAGCAGCAGCCGGCGGTCAGCCACCGCGAGCGCTTCCCGGAGGTTCCCTGCATTCTTGAAGGTAACCGTCCCGGCGAAGGACATGTTCCAGCCCCGCTCGTTGCAGATCCGGGCCAGCTCCGCGTCGCCGGAGAAACAGTGGAACACCACTTTCTCCGGGGCACCTTCTTCTTCCAGCACGCGCACAACGTCCTCGTGCGCATCCCGGTCATGGATCTGCAGGGCCAGGCCAAGCCGCTTGGCAATGTCAATATGCCGGCGGAAGGAATACTGCTGGCGTTCGACGCCGTCGGAACCGGTGCGGAAATAGTCCAGTCCCGTTTCTCCAATGCCCCGCACCCGTGGGTGCCGGGCCAGCTCTTCAATTTCCGTCAGTGCCGTTTCCAGAGTTCCTTCGGCAGCCAGGACCGGAGCGTCGTTGGGATGAATGGCCACCGCTCCCAGCAGCCGCGGCTCCTCGTCCAGGATCTGCACGGTGTAGCGGGAGGACTCAAGGTCAGTCCCCACCTGGACCGCGCCGCGCACCCCCGCAGCCTGGGCGGCATCCATAGCCGCGCGGACTCCCGCGGTGCCGGCCTTGCCCGGAGCGAAGTCCAGGTGTGTATGGTTATCGATCACGGGCACCGGAAGCGGTTCAGGACCCGGAGGGTAAGGCTTTCCGCTCTCCGATCCAAAGTCCAGATAAGCCGCAGGGATATCGCCCGGAACGTAAGCACTGTCATTACACATGTCTTTAACCCTAAGTGAGCTTGTAACCTGTATTCACGCGAGGCTGCTGCCCTACGGGGCGGAAGGCCGTCATGTTGCACCACGGGTCCCTGACCACCGGGTTCGGGGCTGCGATCCCCCGAGGCTTGGAAGGTATCCATGGACGCTCGAAATCCAGCAGCAGCCGCCCCCTTTGAGACGGATTCCCCCGGCGCCGCGGCACCCGTATCGCCGGTTTCCTGGGCCCGTGCTCCCGGGGCCGTGCAGGATGCGGACACCTTCCATGAGGCAGCCTCGGGCATCCTTTCCGCTGTCAGCACGGTGATTGACGGTAAGAAAGAAGCGGCCATGCTGGTGCTGACCGTTCTCCTCGCCCAAGGCCATGTGCTGCTGGAAGACGTTCCCGGTGTGGGAAAAACCCTGCTCGCCAAGACCCTAGCCCGGACCATTGACTGTTCCGTCAGCCGGATCCAGTTCACCCCGGACCTGCTGCCCTCCGACGTCACGGGCGTCTCCATCTACAACCAGGACGCCCACCGGTTCGAATTCCGCCAGGGCCCCATTTTCGCAAACATCGTGATCGGCGATGAAATCAACCGGGCCTCTGCAAAGACCCAGTCAGCCCTGCTCGAATGCATGGAGGAACGGCAGGTCACCGTGGACGGCGGCACCTATCGGCTGGCCGAGCCGTTCATGGTGGTGGCCACCCAGAATCCAATCGAGATGGAAGGCACCTACCCGCTTCCCGAGGCGCAGCGCGACCGCTTCATGGCCCGCATCTCCATGGGCTACCCGGACACGGCATCCGAAATAGAGATGCTGGAGTCCCACCAGTCCACGTCCCCCCTGGACAAGGTGGGCGCCGTCGTCGACGTCCGTGATGTTGCCGCCATGACTGCCCGGGTGCGGGACATCTTTGTTTCCGCCGCGGTGAAGGAATACACGGTCGCCATTGGGCAGGCCACCCGCGAGCATGCGCATCTGCGCCTCGGAGCCAGCCCCCGCGCCCTGCTGCAGCTGCTGCGTGCGGCAAAGGCGCATGCAGCCCTGGCCGGCCGCGACTTTGTCCTGCCCGACGACATTTCGCATCTGGCTGACGCCGTCCTCGCCCACCGCCTGATCCTGGACCGCAAGGCAGCCAGCTCCGGTGACACCCCCTCGGACCTGCTGGCCCATTTGCTGTCCCGGGTACCCGTGCCGCGCAGTCCCGCCGGTGAACGAATGCGGCGCTAACCGGCAGTTCAGCCCGCACCACCCGGCACGACCCTTCGGGAAGGCTCCATGGACTTCGCTACTACCGCCCGGCTGCTGACTCCGCGCGGCTGGGGCCTTATTCTGGCCGGCGTCGCCGCGCTGCTGACCGCCCAGATCATGGGGCGCCGCGACATACTGGTGCTGGCCGTCTTTCTCCTGGCCCTGCCGCTGCTTTCAGCGCTGGCGCTGCGGATGGTCAAGCCCGTCATCGACGTGGAACGCACATTCAATCCGGTCACGGTGGAGACGGGCGTTCCCGTCCGGGTCACCCTCTCGCTGCGGCCGCCCCGGCCGGTGCGGCAAAGCGCCGCCATGCGCGAAGGGCTGCCGCTGCGCTTCGGCGAGAGCCCGGTGTTCCGCTTTCCGGCCCGCAGTCCGGATTTCGACGGCGCCAGCACCTATGAATACCAGCTGCGGTCAGCGCGGCGCGGCATGTTCGTCATCGGCCCGGTGACGGCCGAGTTCACCGATTTGTTTGGCCTCTCCCGGCGGCTGCACACTCTGGGCTCCACGCATCCCCTGGTGGTTTCCCCGGCGCCCAGGGAACTGCCTGTCTCGGTGCTGGGCGGACCGCGCGGGGCGGAGGGATCAGTCTTCAGTCCGCGCCGGGGCAGCCCGAGCGAGGACGATGTGTCCACCCGCGAATACCGTGCCGGAGATCCGATGCGCCGGGTGCACTGGGCCGCCACCGCCCGGCACGGAGAACTGATGGTCCGGCAGGAAGAACCCGTCACCTCCCCCAGCGCCACCCTCCTGCTGGATGCCCGGGAGCCCGGTTATGCCAGCCGCTTTGGCTCCTCGGCGTGGATGGGACCGGCCGGCGGCAACGGACTGTCCACCTCCGAGTCCTTCGAATGGGCCGTGACCGCTGCCGTCTCAGAAGCCGCGTATCTGGTGGACCACGGTTATTCACTGCATCTTGTGGATGCCTATGCCCGCCCCGGGCTGGCCCGCTCGCCGTCCGCCCCCTACCCCGCTCAGCGCGATTTCAGCGGGCCTGCGGGGCTGCAGGACCTCGCGGACGGGCTCGCAGCGCTGGAGCTGGAGCCCGGCTCCCCGGATCGCCAGGACGACGCCGACGACGCAGCCCGTGCCCGGCGCCGTGCACGCAGCACAACGCCGGGCGCGGCACCCGTGCCGGATCCCCGAGGAGCCTTTGGGGCCGCCCTCCTGGACTCACTGGCCCAGCGCCGCCGCGGTCCCCTGCTGGCAGTTCTGGGACGGCTGAGCCCTGAAGACGCCGCGCGGCTGGCACCGGCCGCCGACTACTCCACCCGGGCCTGCGCCGTCCTGGTGGCGGACCGGCTGCAGGATGCGGCGCAGGCCCTGGCCATCCTGCGCTCCGGCGGCTGGGAAGCAGTGGCAGCAACACCTGAATCTGATCTGGCACAAACCTGGGCCGCCTTTGGCTCCGCTCCCGTTATGCCTGTTCCTGCAACCCGCCCACGGGAGGATCGTCCGTGACCGCAATGCTCTCCCGTACCTCGTCCAGCGTTCCACCCCCTCAGCAGCCCGCAGCGCGGTCCCACCGGCCCCGGGCGCCCTGGGACTGGACGTCCGCCGGAGCGAGCATCGCGGCAGTCCTTCTGTGCACCATTAGCCTGCACGGGGTCTTTGACGGCTGGTCCTGGCTCCCGCCGATGGCCCTCACCACCATCGTTGTGGTTTCGGCGATGGCAGCGGCACGCCGGTTCCGGTTCCCCATCGCCCTGGTGCCGGCCGCGGGCCTTGCAGCGCTCGTCGTCGTGCTGACCTGGCTGTTCGCGGCCCCCACGGCTTTCCTTGGCCTGCTGCCCACCGGCGGATCGCTGCACCGGGTCAGCCAGCTGATCACCGAGGCCCAGGCCACCATCATGAACCAGGTGCCTCCCGTGCTGTCCGATCCCGGGATCGTGTTCATCGCGTGTCTTGGCACCGGACTGATTGCCCTGCTGGTGGATACGCTGGCCACCACGCTGCGCATGCCGGCGGCGAGCGGACTGGGGCTGCTGTCCCTGCTGATTGCTCCGGCCGTACTGAAGCCCGAGAGTGTAGGCGCGGTTCCGTTTCTCCTGGCTGCCGCCGGCTACCTGATTCTCCTGGCCAACGGCACGTGGCAGGAGCGGCCGCGCAGCGGAAACGATGCCGTTCTTACCCCGCCGCGAAGCCAGGTGGGCACGGCGGCGGGAATCGGTGCAGCCGCTCTTGTGGTGGCGCTGGCACTGCCCGCAGCGCTCCCGGGGTTTACTCAGGGCTCGTTTCCGCAGGGCTCCCGGCTGAACATCTGGACGGGCCAGTCCGGGCTGAACCCTGTGGTGGCTTTGGGCGCGGACCTGCGCCAGCCCTCGGCCGCGGGGCGGATCCGGTACGCCACCGATTCCAAGCAGCCGGTCTATCTGCGGTCCACCACGCTGGAAGATTTCTCCGGCCGGCGCTGGGCGCCCGATCTGCGTGAGGACAGCAGGCGCGGCGGTCTGCAGGACATGGCCCCGGCGGAGGGCAGCACTTCACCGGCGGGAGCTTCCGTCTACACCACGCGGGTCAAGTCCGCGTCCTATGCCAGCCCGTGGCTGCTGGCCCCGTACGCGCCGCTGCGGGTGTCCGGGGCGAACGGAAAGTACAGCTGGGATCCAAAGACCATGACGGTCATCGCCGAAGAAAACAAGAGCAGGCCCGGCCTGGACTACGAGGTGCAAAGCTTTGCCCTCGATGTGTCCACAGCTTCCCTGCAGGCTGTCAGGCCGTCATCCACCAATGCAGTGGATCCGATCTTCACGTCCCTCCCGGACAACCTGCCGGCCAGCATCCGGGACGCCTCCGCGGAAGCCACCAAGGACGCCGTGGGCCCGTATGAGCAGGCCATGGCCATCCAGGCCTTCCTGCGCGGGAACCAGTTCAGCTACTCCCTGGACGCACCGGTGGATGGCGGCTATGACGGCAACGGCATTGATGTCCTGGACCGGTTCCTGCAGGAAAAGTCCGGCTACTGCGTGCATTTTGCCGCAGCCATGGCCGTCATGGCCCGGGAAGCGGGCATTCCCAGCCGCATGGCCCTGGGTTTTGCGCCGGGCCGGTCCACCGGCGAATCCAGCACCGGTGACAGAGGGCAGGAGCTTAGGGAATATGAGGTCGATTCCCGCGACGCCCACGCCTGGCCGGAACTGTATTTCGACGGCGTGGGCTGGGTGCGGTTTGAGCCCACTCCCTCCCGCGGTTCGGTCCCCTCCTACGCGTTGGCGCCGCTGCCCAACCTTGCCCAGACGCGCGACGACGAGGACGACGATCTCCGCAGCCTGAATCCTGCGGTCCCGGGATCCACGCCCCAGCGTTCCACCGAGGCAGCTGCCCCGGCCCCTGCCGCACCGGCTCAGCCTGAGCAGACCGAGGTAGGACGGTATGCCGGAGTGGGCCTGGGGCTGGCCGTCGCGGCCGCCGCCCTGCTGAGCCCCTGGATGCTGCGCCGGCGCAGGCACAGCCTCCGCCGCCGCGCCGTGGTCACCGCCGGGACGGCCCCGGGAAGTTCGGGAAGTTTGAGACGTTCACAGAGCCCCGGAGCGGGGTATCCAAGCGGAGCGCCCGCCGCGCTGGCGTGGGATGAAGCAGCAGACACCGGCGTGGACTACGGCTATGTGCCGCAGAAATCGGAGTCTCCGCGCGCATATGCGCAGCGGCTCGCGGCCGAGGCAGGGCTGCCGGAAAACGCCGCCGGTGCCATGGAAAACCTTCGGGCGGCCTACGAACGCGCTGTTTACGCCGCACCCCGCGCCGGAGCCCCGGACGCCGTCTCCTCCGCCGGTCCCGCAGACAACCAGCGGGACCGGCTCTGGGAGGACGTTGAAGCAGTGCAGGCCGGGCTTGCTGCATCAGCGTCCAGGGGCGCGCGGCTGCGTGCACGCTTCTTCCCTGCATCGCTCGCGTCCAGGTTCCGCCGCTAGCCGGGACCGGCCGGCGGCGGAACCTCCCTCATTCGAGGACCTGTCCGGTCCGAACGGACTTGCCCTGCGGACCTGACCCGGTCCGCGGATCTGCTAGTCCGCGGTGGGGTCGGCGATGCCGATGTACTGCGTGTAGAGGTATTCTTCGATGCCTTCGGCGCCGCCTTCGCGCCCCAGACCGGACTGCTTCACGCCGCCGAACGGTGCTGCAGCGTTGGAAACAACGCCGGCGTTAAGGCCGAGCATGCCGGTTTCCAGCAACTCTCCGATCCGCAGGCCCCGGTTCAGGTCCTCCGTGAAGACATATGCAACCAGGCCATATTCGGTGTTGTTGGCCAGGGCCACGGCTTCCTCCTCGGTGGAGAAAGTGACAATCGGGGCTACCGGGCCAAAGATTTCCTCCTTGAGGATCCGGGCATCGGCAGACACGTTCTTCAGCACCGTGGGCTGGTAGAAGTACCCCGGCCCGTCCACCGGTGCGCCGCCCACCACTGCCTCGGCACCGCCGTCGACCGCGTCCGAGACCAGGGCGTGCACCTTGTCACGGGACTTGGCGTCAATCAGCGGACCGATCTTGGACTCGTCCTCGGTGCCGCGTGCCGTGGTCATGGCCCCTACCTTGGCCGCGAACTTCTCGGCGAACTCATCGGCAACGGACTCGTGCACAATGAAGCGGTTTGCTGCGGTGCAGGCCTCGCCCATGTTCCGCAGCTTGGCGGCCATGGCACCGGTCACGGCCTTGTCCATGTCCGCGTCCTCGAAGACCACAAACGGAGCGTTGCCGCCGAGCTCCATGGAGGTGCGCAGCACCCGTTCCGCGGCGTCACGGATCAGGCCCTGGCCCACGGGGGTGGAGCCGGTGAAGGAGACCTTGCGCAGGCGCTCGTCCTTCATGATCGGACCGGTGACCTCACCGGCGGAGGTGGTGGACACCACGTTCAGGACGCCGGCGGGCAGCCCGGCTTCGAGCATCACGGCAGCAAAAAGCTGGGAGGTCAGCGGGGTGAGCTTGGCCGGCTTGAGCACCATGGTGCAGCCTGCGGCCACAGCGGGGGCGATCTTGCGGGTGGCCATGGCCAGGGGGAAGTTCCACGGGGTGATCAGCAGGCAGGGTCCCACCGGCTTCTTGTTCACCATCAGCCGGGACTTGCCGTCCGGGGAGGTGCCGTAGCGGCCGGAAATCCGGACGGCTTCCTCGGAGAACCAGCGCAGGAATTCGGCGCCGTAGGCAACTTCGCCCCGGGCCTCGGCCAGCGGCTTCCCCATTTCCAGGGTCATCAGCAGGGCAAAGTCTTCCGCCCGTTCGGTGACCAGGTCAAAGGCGCGGCGCAGGATTTCCCCGCGTTCCCGCGGTGCTGTCTTGGCCCAGGAGTCCTGTGCAGCGGCGGCCGCGTCCATGGCCAGGGCGCCGTCTTCGGCACTGGCGTCGGCGATGCTCAGCAGCACCTTGCCGGTGGCGGGGTCTTCGACGTCAAAAGTCTTGCCGCCGGCAGCATCCCTCCACTCGCCGTTGATCAACAGGCCGGTGGGAACGCGGGCCAGCAGTTCGGCTTCGCGGTCAGCGGTAATACCCATGGGATGCCTCCAAGATTGACGTCATTGCCCGGGCCGGAAAAGCCCGTTATCTGTGTTCACCGTATGCGCGTTCCGAGGGGGCTGTAAATACGGAAGTGCACCATGGGAACGGGCTGCCGCTGTGCAGTTGGCTAAAAGGAAAGGACGTGGTTGTACCTAGGCCCGGGCTGCCAGCACAGCCGAATAGAGTTCACGCTTGCTGATCCGGGCATCCTCCGCCACGGTGGCCACGGCATCCTTGAGCCGTGCGCCCTGGGCCACCAGTCCGTTCACCGCAGCCACATGGTCCTCCGGCAGCTCCGGCGCGGCTTCACCGGCTCCGGCCACGACGACGGCGATCTCGCCGCGGATCTCGGCCGCCTCGGCCCATTCCAGCAGTTCGCGCAGCGGAGCGCGGAGCACCTGCTCGTGCAGCTTGGTCAGCTCGCGGGCGACGGCGGCCCGGCGGTCCCCGCCGAACGCAGCGTCCAGCGCACGCAGCATGGGCTCCAGGCGGTGCGGGGCCTCGAAGAACACCATGGTGCGCTGTTCACCGGCCAGTTCCGCCAGCCGGGCACTGCGCTCACCGGCCTTGCGGGGCAGGAAGCCTTCAAAGCAGAAGCGGTCGGTCGGCAGCCCGGACAGTGCCAGGGCGGTCAAGACGGCCGACGGACCCGGCGCCGCGGTAACGGTCAGGCCTTCCTTTGCAGCCGCCTCCACCAGCCGGAAGCCGGGATCGGAGACAGCCGGCATACCGGCGTCGGTCACCATCAGCAAGGTGGCGCCGCCCCGCACCATCTCCAGCAGATCCGCAGTGCGGGTTGCCTCATTGTGCTCGTGGTAGCTGATGATCTTGCCGGTGGTGGTGATCTTCAGGGCCGAGACCAGGCGGTGCAGGCGGCGGGTGTCCTCGGCAGCGATGACGTCGGCGGTCTCCAGCAGCGCGATCAAACGGTTGGTGGCGTCCCCCATGTTGCCGATGGGCGTGGCGGCCAGGACAATCTGTCCGCCGCCGGTGCCGGCGGCAGCGCCGGCCTTGCCGCCGTCGTGCTGGGTGCTTTTGGAGGTGTCCGGGCCGGGAGTCTGCTTGCTGGAATTCACCATCTAACCCTACGCGAGTTGGGGACACCGCACGCCCGGCCGCCCCGATAGAGTGGGCGGGTGAACCCGACCGTGAGCGAGACTCCAGCCGCCGGAGCAGCACCGCTGGTGCAGGATCCTCGTGACGCCTTCAGCTTCTCCCAGCTGCGCAACAGGCTGCTGGGCTGGGCGCCGGGCACCACGCTCACGCTGGGCATATGGGGCTGGCTCCTGCCGCTCATCTCTGCCGTGATCGGCGCCGTGCTGCGCTTTGTCCGGCTGGGGGAACCCCGTTCGCTGGTCTTTGACGAGACGTACTACGTCAAGGACGCCTACTCCTATCTGGTCTCCGGCTACGAACGGCAGTGGCCAGAAAATGCGAACGATTCCTTCAACTCGGGCATCCCCGACGTGTTGCTGACCGACCCGGAATACGTGGTGCATCCGCCGGTCGGAAAGTGGATGATCGCCGCGGGGATGGCGCTTTTCGGATCGGACAACAGTTTTGGCTGGCGCTTCTCCGCCGCACTGACGGGCACCCTGACCGTCCTGTTGGTGGGCCTGATTGCCGTCCGGCTGTTCCGCTCCCCGCTGCTGGGCGGGGTGGCCGGACTGCTCCTGGCAGTAGACGGCCACCATCTGGTGCTCTCGCGTGCCTCGCTGCTGGATGTTTTCCTGGCCTTCTGGCTGGTGGCCGCCTTCGGCGCCCTGCTGCTGGACCGCGACGACGGCCGGCGGCGGCTCGCGCGCGCCCTCGCCGCCCGCCCGGGAGGCGGCCCGCCGTCGTCGGACGCCCTGATGTACGGACCGTGGCTGCTCTGGCGCCCCTGGCGCCTGGCCGCGGGAATCTGCCTGGGTCTGGCGGTGGGAACCAAGTGGTCCGCGCTGGCCTTTGTTGCAGTCTTTGGCCTGATGACCGTGCTGTGGGACGTCAACGCCCGCCGCGTCGCGGGCATCCGGTCATGGCCCGCTGCCGGACTCTTCAAGGACGGGGTGCCCGCGTTCTTCACCGTCATTCCCGCGGCGGCTTTGACCTACCTGGCGTCCTGGGCCGGCTGGCTTCGCTCCACCGGCGCGTACGGACGGAACTGGGCGCAGGACCACCCATCGGATACCTGGGGCTGGCTGCCGGACTGGCTGCGGTCGCTCGCGGAGTACCACCGCAGCGCGTACGTCTTCCACAACGGGCTCAGTTCCGACCATGACTACGAAGCCAGCCCCTGGACCTGGCTGGTCATGGGCCGCCCCACGTCCTTCTTCTACGAATCCGCAACCAACGGCGTCAGCGGGTGCACGCTGGACAGCTGCTCCACGGCCATCACCTCGGTGGGCAATCCGCTGATCTGGTGGTCCGCCGCCGTGTCCCTGCTGGTTCTGCTCTTTTGCTGGCTGGGCCGCCGTGACTGGCGGGCCGGGGCCATCCTCGCCGGGATCGCGGCGGGCTATCTTCCCTGGTTCGCGTATCCGGAACGCACCACGTTCTTCTTCTATGCCGTTTCCTTTGAGCCGTTCCTGATCCTCGCCCTGACCTATGTGCTGGGGCTGATTCTGGGACCCGATTCCGCCCCGAAACTGCGCAGATTCACCGGTGCGGCAGTGGTTGCGCTCTTCGTCCTGGCGGCCGTTTTGGTGTCCGCATTCTTCTTTCCGGTCTGGACGGCCGAAACAATCCCGTATTCTGACTGGCGGCTCCGCATGTGGATGCGCAGCTGGATTTAGTCTCATTACCCATGTGCCCTGCACAGAAAGAGAGGCCAACGGTGCGCGAATCCGCCACTGATTTACTGGTCCATCTCCCCGAGAAGTCGAACATCACTGACATCCTGGTGGGACTGCATGCAAAGACCCCCAACCATCCCCTGTTCTCGCTGAAGAGTGACGGCGGCTGGAAAGACATCACTGCCGATGACTTCCTGACCTCCGTAAGTGCACTGGCCAAGGGCCTGATCGGCCTCGGGGTGAAGCCCGGCGACAGCGTGGCTGTCATGTCCAAGACATGCTACGAGTGGACCCTCGTGGACCTCGCCGTGTGGTTTGCCGGTGCCGTCACCGTGCCCATTTATGAAACCTCATCCCCCTCGCAGGTGGAGTGGATCCTGGAAGACTCCGGCGCAGCCCACGTCTTTGTCCAGGATGCCCGCAAAGCCGCGATCGTTTCGGCTGCTGCGGATTCCGGAGATTTTGACGTCTCCCTGTGGATGATGAAGGCCGACGGCGCAGAAGCCTCCTTTGCCGGGCTCATCGCGGCGGGCGCAGATGTTGACGATGACCGCCTCGAAGCGGCACGGACCGTGGCCGGACTTCAGTCCGTAGCCTCCATGGTCTACACCTCCGGAACCACGGGACGGCCCAAGGGCTGCGAAATCACGCACGGCAACTTTGCCCTGTTTGGCGTGAACATCGTGGAGTTCCTTCCGGAAATGCTCAAGGCCAAGGACGTCAGCACGCTGATGTTCCTGCCGCTGGCCCATGTGCTGGCACGCGCCGTCCAGGTGGGCTGCCTGGCAGCCGGAGTGCGGGTGGGCCACTCCGGCAGCGCCTCGGACCTGATGGGCGATCTGAAGAGCTTCCAGCCGACCTTCCTGCTGGCCGTACCCCGGATCTTCGAGAAGATCTACGCCGGAGCCCAGCAGTCCGCGGAAGCGGCCGGCAAGGGCAAGCTGTTCACGGCTGCCGCGGACACCGCCGTCGCATACTCCACGGCCCAGGATTCCGCAGCCCGCGGCGGCAAGGGACCTTCCCTGGCCCTGAAAGCGCGCCACGCCTTCTTCGACAAGACGCTCTATCCCAAGGTCCGCAACGCCTTCGGCGGCAAGGCGGCCTTTGCCATCAGCGGCGCTTCTGCCCTGAGCCCGCAGCTCTCGCACTTCTTCCGGGGCGCGGGTGTCATGGTGCTGGAAGGTTACGGCCTAACCGAAACCACGGCACCGGCAACGGTAAACACCGTCCCGCTGGCCCGCGTGGGCTCAGTGGGGCTGCCGCTGCCCGGCAGCCGGATCCGCATTGCCGACGACGGCGAAGTCCTGATCGGCGGTGCAGGTGTCTTCAAGGGGTACCACAACAACCCTGAAGCCAACGCTGCCGCTTTCAGCGGCGAGTGGTTCCATTCCGGCGACGTCGGTTCCCTGGACGACGACGGTTTCCTGACCATCACCGGCCGGAAGAAGGACATCCTGGTCACCGCAGGCGGCAAGAACGTTGCCCCGGGTCCCCTTGAGGAGAAAATCCGTGAGCACCGCCTGGTGTCCCAGGTGGTGGTTGTGGGCGAAGGACGCCCGTTCGTGACGGCGCTGCTCACCCTGGATGAAGACGCACTGGCAGCGTGGGGACGGGAAAACGGCTCATCCACGACGCCCGCATCCGCCGGAGATGATCCCCGCATCCGCGCAGCACTGCAGGAAGCCGTGGACGCAGCCAATGCCACGGTTTCCCAGGCGGAGCAAATCCGGAAGTTCGCCGTCCTGCCCAAGGACTTCTCGCTGGAGTCCGGCCATCTGACGGCAACCCTGAAGCTGCGACGCAATGCAGTGATTGCCGATTACTCCGCTGAGGTGGAGAAGCTCTACGTCAAGTAGGAGTTCTGGCCGCACAAAAAACTGCACGTCCCCCAAGCGGGAACGTGCAGTTTTTTTGTTGTGCTGTGTGATGCAGGTGTTTCGCTTAGACCGCTTCGAGCGAGTCGAGGTAGCGGCGGCGGGCTTCTTCCTGCTTCCGGCGTGAGCGTTCCCGGCGGGCCTTGGTGGGCCACGCGGCAATCATCACGACGATGCAGACCACGAGCACGAGCGAGGCAATGACAATCCCCGCGTCCATCCAGAACTGGGCCGGGAAGAGCCGGATGAGGGTGTCATCCATGCGGAACGTCCAGTTCCCGTTGGCGAAGAAGATCGAGTGGACCTCCGTGAAGAAGCTTTCCCAACCCATGACGGCCAGGACAATCAGTCCTCCCACCAGGACCAGGGTCGCCACCGAGCCGGAGAAGAGGGCACGCCGGATCCCGCCGGGCCGGCGCTTGGCCAGGTAAAGGCAGCCGAGCAGGCTCAGCACGGCCATGACCAGTGCGGTAACAAAGGCAACGGTCAGGACGGTCTTTACGTCCGCCATGTGGCTGACTTCGCTCTCCAGGTACAGCGGTTCACCGCCCGCGGTCACCAGATCACCCAAGTAGCGGGCACCGGAGAAGTTCAGCAGGTAGTCCACCGCGTAGGACCCGTAGGTCACCCGGTCATCCGTAGTGAACCCGTAGCTGTCCGCCGGGAAGCCCGGACGGTGGTACTCGGCCCACAGGAACAGCGGAGTGGCCACCGCCCGAATGGCAGCGGCCAGCAGCATGACCGGGAAGAAGACGGCGATCATGACCTGCAGGAAACGGGCCAGCACGGGCTTGGTGGTGCCTGCCCGCTCCCGCTCCTCGGCGCGGCGGCGGACTTCCTCTTCGGAAATGTCGTCGTCTGCAGGCCGGGGACGGGTTGCGGCGGGGATTTCCGCTGCAGCCGCTTTGCCGGTGCTTGCGGCCTTGGGGGCCTTAGCCCCCGCAGTTGCAGCCGTGCGGGGTTCAGCAGTGCTGATAGGCGCAGTGCTGACGGGCGCAGTCCGGGGCGCAGTGCTATCGGGCGCAGTCCGGGGCGCAGCAGCCGAAGCTGCGGACACGGGTACTGCCACGGAAGAAGACACCGGTGCTGCCGGTGCTGCATCTGTTTGGTGTGCGTCATCGTTCCTGCGCGCGGAGTCCGTTGTCGGTGCTGCTGTTTGCGGCGCAGTCTCCGTGTGGGCGGCAGCCTCCGTGTGAGGAGTACCGTCGTCCTTGGTGACCCGGGGTGCAGCAGCCGTCTTATGGACGGGGAGCGCCTCGGTGTCCGCGGGCTCCGCCGCAGCAGCTCCCGCCGGCTTCGACGCGGAGATGGTGTCTCCGGGATCAGTGTTTCCGGCTCCGTCCCGACCGTCCTCGGGGAGATCCTCATACTCGCTGAAGCTGGGCAGCGTGCCGGCGCTGCGCATGGGCAGCGCACTGCTCTGAGCAGGGGTGGGATGGCTTTCAGGAACCTCGGCAGCCGCTGGGCGTCCGGCTGAGGATGCCCCCTGCTGTCCTGCTTCGGGTACCGTTCCGGCTGCTCCGGCGAAGGCAGCATCCCAGTCATCATGTTCTAGGTTTTTGTTGCGGGTTTCCGCCGCGGATCCGTCATTGTCAGCGGAAGCCCCGGAAACGCCGTCGGCTGCTGCGGAACCGGAGCCTTCGGCGTGGTCCCCGCTCACAATGGTCTCGCTCGCATCGCTGAGCCCGCGGCCGCCACCGGCGCCCTGCTCCGGCCGGTCCTGCCCGGGTTCGGCGGAGCCTTTGGGCGTGGGGTGTTGCTGGGGGGTATCGTCCTGGCTTGCCACTACTTCCTCTTTCACTTCCCTGGCCTGTGCATCATGGCCTGTTTGCGGATACCGATGGGCTTTTGCGGTTCCATTCATCTTCGAGCCTACCGGGAGAGGCATCACCGAAGGCGCCGCCACCCCGCATCACCGGCACAGTGATTGGCCCTGGGGGCCATTTATGGTGCACGGTCGCCGCCGTCTGCAGTTGTGCATCCCGGCAGTCACGCAGTACGCAGAGTATCTGAGCTGTCGCGGCGGGACAGGTCACCGCGGTGGCCGGCACGGTACGCGCGCCCGCCCAGGATGAGGGTATAGGCCCAGTAGGCACCGAGCAGGGCTGCTCCGATCCCGATCCGCAGCCAGGCGGGCATGGGCGAAGCGGAAACGAAGCCTTCCACCAGGCCGGAGAGGAACAGCACGCCTACGAGCCCCAGGGCCACCGTGAACAGCGACCGTCCCTCCGCGGCAACTGACACGCTGCGCGTCCGCCTGCCCGGTGCCACCCACGCCCAAAAAATCCGCAGGCTGGCGGCCACGGCAATGAATACCGCCGTCAGTTCCATGAGGCCGTGCGGCAGGATGTAGCTGAAAAAGACATCCAGCTGGCCGTACGCCGCCATGGTGCCGCCGGCCACGCCCACGTTGAGGGCATTTTGGTAGAGGACGTACGGACCCCAGATGCCGCTAATCCCAAAGGCAACGGCCTGCAGCGCAATCCAGGCGTTGTTGGTCCACACCTGTCCGGCGAACGACGCGGCCGGGTTCTCCGTGTAATAGCCGGCAAAACCGCTCTGCGCATACTGCGCCACTTCCTCGTCCGAGCCCAGGGCGGCAGAAATGACACCGGGGGTGGTCGCTGTCCACAGGCCGAAGAGCCAGGCGGTCAGGATGAAGGCTGCGCCCACGGCCGCTGTCAGCCAGCGGATGCGGTAGAAGGCGGCCGGCAGCACAAAGACAAAGAAGTTCGCCAAATCTTCCGCAAAGTTGGAACGGGCGCCCGTGAAACGGGTGCGCGCGCGGGACAGCCGCATGGACAGCGCAGCGGACAGCGCCCCTTCCGGTGCCACCGAACGGACCATGGACAAATGGGCCGAGGCGCGCTGGTACAGGGTCAGCAGCTCGTCCGCTTCTTCTCCGCTCAGGCGGCGGCGGGCAGCGAGCTCGTCGAGCCGTTTCCAGTCCGGTGCATGCACGGCACTGAACGCATCCATATCCACGGTTACACCCTAGCGCTGGGTACAGTGGAGTTCCCATCACCAACTGCCGGCCAGCAGGAGGACTTTTGAGTTCCATCGTCACCGGAGAGGCGGTTGTCCTGGAGCTGCGCCCGGCGTCGTTTGCCGCCCGTGCGCTAAGCTCCATCATCGACGTCGCTGCCCAGGCGGTGGTGCTCTTCGGACTGCTCCTGCTGCTGGGACAGACGCTGGGCGAGTCGGTTGATCCCGCCCTGGCCCAGGCCCTGATTCTGACCCTCGTTGTCCTCGTCATCGTGGGGGTTCCGGCAGCGGTGGAGACGGTGACCCGCGGCAAGTCGCTGGGGCGCCTGGCCATGGGGCTGCGCATAGTGCGCGACGACGGCGGGGCCGTGCGCTTCCGCCACTGCCTCATCCGCAGCATGACGGCTGTGCTGGAGATCTACCTGACGGCAGGCTCCGTCGCCTTTATCATGGCCCTGTTCAATGACAAGTCCAAGCGTGTGGGAGACCTGCTGGCTGGAACCTACGCGCTCCGGGAACGGGTCACAGCTCCCCCGCCGCAGCAGGTTTCCATGCCCCCGTGGCTGCGGGGCTGGGCCGGTCTGGCGGACATGGGCAGGTTTCCGGATGCCCTGGCCCGGCGGGTGTCACGGTTCCTGTCGCAGGCACCCCGGCTCGCGCCGCAGGCCCGCGCTGCGCGCGCTGCCGAACTGGCCGCGGAGGTCTCGGCCAGTGTGTCGCCGCAACCGCCTCCCGGAACCGCGGCCGAGGACTTCCTCAGTGCCGTGGTGTCCGAACGCAGGGACCGGGATTACGCCCGGATGGTCCGGCAGCGGCAGCAGGCCGAACGGGTGGGACAGCGCCTGCACCGGCTGCCGTTCGATCAGTAGGAAGCACCCACACAGCAGGGGCTACTGCTTGGGCTGGCTGACCCATTCGGACCACGGCACGTTCCAATCACCGAAGCCGTCCCATACGAACATGGGACCATAGCCGGTGTTCAGCACCTGGACCACGTCTCCGGCATCGAAATTGTCGTAAATGTACCTGGCGCCTTCGGGGCTCATTCCAATGCAGCCGTGGGAAACGTTCGCGCGGCCAAGCACCGGCTGAGCGGAGGGCAGCGCCTCGTGGATGAAGGCACCGCCAAGGGAAAGGCGGGAGGCGCTGTGCGCTGTGACCGGCTCGTAATAGTGCTCGTCGCCGGGCTTCAGCCCGATTGATTCCGCCCGGAACGGGATGGACTCGTGCTGGTCCATGATCACGTGGTAGCCCGTGGTGGACGGCCAGTCTTCAGTGCCCAGGGTGACGGGGAAGGTCTTGGTGAGTACGCCGTCGATATACACGCGCATCATCTTGTCTGCGTTGTCCACCACGGCCAGCCGGTTGTTGTGGATGGTGAAGCTGGAGGTCTGGTTGAAGTTCCCGATCATTCCGTTGCCGAAGTCCACGCCGAGAAGCTTCATGTCCACGGTAATAGTGCTCTGCGGTGCCCAGAACTCCTCAGCCCGGTAACGCACCTTCGTGTCGCTGATCCAGTAGAACGCGCCCGTCTGGCCCGAGGTGGATGTCACGGTAATGGCCTTCTCCACGGCTTCCTTGTTCAGGACGGGCTCGCTGAAGGTCAGCTCCAGAGGCTGCCCGGTTCCCACCGTGGACCCCGGCGAGGGATACATCACGGCGTTCGCCTCGTTGGCGGTGGAGACGGTGCTGAACTTCCGGGTCTGCGAGGTGGTGTCGCCGTTCGCGTCAACCAGTGAATACGTGAGGGTGTAAGGCGTATTGAATTCAAGCGCACCCGTGGCGGTCCAGGCCGTGCCTCCCTCGCTCAGCTCACCGGGAACCGGCTCTCCGCCGGAGGCGGGTACCAGCTTGGCTTCCTTCAGGGTCCCCTGCTGCACAGTGATGGCCGGAACCGTTGTCGGGTTCACTTCCAGGGCGTCCGCTTCCGGCGTGACAACGGCAACCGGTTCGGGCACGGCAGGTTTGGACGCCGTGGGCTTTGCCGAAGACGTTGCCGCTGAGCCGGAGTTTCCGGAGTTCTCTGCCACAACGGAACACGAAGTAAGGGCGGCTCCGCCGCCCAGAAGAACAGATCCTGCAAGCACGGAACTGATAAGCCAGCTCCTGCGCCAGTTTGTAGTCTTTGCCATAACCGCTAACCAATGCTTCCCGGGTGCTCTCGACAGATGTGGAGCGACCATAAGCTCCCCCAGCGAAATTTTACGTCATGGCGTCCGGATTGGAGTCCGCCGTGCCACCGCGGCGGGCGTGTTCCACGTAGTGCCCCGCTAGTAGCGGTAATGCTCCGCCTTGTAGGGTCCGGCCACGTCCACGCCAAGATATTCGGCCTGTTCCTTGGTCAATTCGGTGAGTTCCACACCGAGGGCGTCCAGGTGAAGGCGGGCTATCTTTTCATCGAGGATCTTCGGCAGGACGTACACCTGATGGGCATAGCCGCCGTCTTCGCCGGATTTGCCGTGCTTGGTGAACAGCTCGATCTGGGCGATGGTCTGATTGGCGAAGGAGTTGCTCATGACGAAGGACGGGTGGCCGGTGGCATTGCCCAGGTTCAGCAGCCTGCCCTCGGAGAGCACAATGATGCTGCGCTGCGTCTCACTGCCTTCATCGAAGATCCACTCATGCACCTGCGGCTTGATTTCCACCTTGCGGATTCCCGGGATCCCGGCGAGGCCGGCCATGTCAATTTCGTTGTCGAAATGACCGACGTTTCCCACGATTGCCTGGTGCTTCATCCGGGCCACGTGGCGGGCTCCGATGATGTCCTTGTCTCCCGTGGCAGTGATGAAGATGTCACCGGTTTCCAGGACGGATTCCAATCTGGCCACCTGGTACCCGTCCATCGCCGCCTGCAGTGCGCAGATCGGATCAATTTCCGTGACGATCACCCGCGCACCCTGCCCGCGCAGTGCCTCGGCGGCACCCTTGCCGACGTCTCCGTACCCGAGGATCACTGCCACTTTTCCGCCGATCAGCGTGTCGGTGGCGCGGTTCAAGCCGTCCGGAAGGGAATGGCGGATGCCGTATCTGTTGTCGAACTTTGACTTGGTGACCGAGTCGTTGACGTTGATCGCCGGGAAAAGGAGCTTGCCCGCAGCGGCTAACTGATACAGCCGCAGCACTCCGGTGGTGGTTTCCTCCGTGACGCCGCGGATGCTCTTGGCGATTTCCGTCCACTTACCCGGTTCCTGCTCCAGAGAGCGGCGCAGCACGTCGAGGATAACGGTGTATTCGCGGGAGTAACCGGCGTCCCCCTCCACCGGGTTCTCCGGAACGCCGCCGGCAGCTTCGAACTCCACTCCCTTGTGCAGCAGCATGGTCGCGTCGCCGCCGTCGTCCAGGATCATGTTCGGTCCCCCTGAGCCCTTCGGCCAGGTGAGGATCTGCTGGGCGGTCCACCAGTAATCTTCGAGGGATTCGTTTTTCCAGGCGAACACGGGAACACCGGCCGGCGCCTCAGCGGTACCGCTGCCCACCACCACGGCTGCCGCTGCCTCGTCCTGGGTGGAGAATATGTTGCAGGAGGCCCACCGCACCTCCGCTCCCAGCGCAGTAAGCGTTTCAATGAGCACGGCCGTCTGCACTGTCATGTGCAGGGAACCTGCGATCCGTGCGCCGCTCAGCGGCTGGGAGGGCCCGTATTCGCGGCGGAGCGCCAGCAGTCCGGGCATCTCATGCTCCGCCAGCCGGATCTGGTGGCGTCCGGCTTCCGCCAGGGACAGGTCAGCTACCTTGAAATCGATGCCCACGCGCGGACTCCTCAGGTTGGAGTGTCAGAACCCTAGGCCGCTGACGCTACTCCAGGTGCCAGCAATACGGGGATGCCTTCCACTAAAACGTAGTGGACCAGGTTGCCGTTGGCATCAGGGGCGGTCGAGACCAGTCCGCCGTCTTCCTGCTGGAGCGCGGAACCGGTGACGGGACAGCGCAAAACCGCCATGATGTCGGCAGTGAGTTTAGCCATGGATTGCAGCACTTCCTTGGATACGTTGTTGCCGCGCCTTGCAGGCACGGCGCTGACCCCCAGACTATCCCTTCGGGAGGGAGCCGGTGCGGCTCTCAGCCCTCCTCGCGAAGGAGACGCAAGTGGGAGCGCCGGGCTCCCGGAGTTTCTGCGGGCGGTTCCAGGGGCTGTTTGCCGTTGCGTTTGGGTGCTTCGTCTGCCGAATGCTCTCCGGCTTCCCGCACGGCATCGACTATGGCCGACAGCTCATCGCTGGTGGGAATGCGGGGCTGGCCGTCAAGGTCCAGGCGGACGACTTCCCAGCCCAGGGGCACCGTCAGGCGCTCGGCATGGGCAAGGCACAAGTCGTAGCAGTGGGGCTCGGCGTACGTTGCCAGGGGCCCCAACACCGCCGTGGAATCGGCATATACATAGGTGAGGGTGGCTGCAGCCGCCTCTCGGCAGGCTGACCTGGAGCACAATCTTAAGGATTCCACGGAGGATCACTTTACCTGCAGCAGGCATCCGCCCCGGTCAGGCACGCCGGAGAAATGGACTGCTTAAAACCGGTGCCCCCGGACGGGTTTCAGCGGTTACAGTTCTTGTATGTCCACCGGACCAACTCTCAGGGTGTATCTCGGTCCCGGCGAAGAGCCGTCCGAGTCTGATCGCGTGTCAATCGGGCGTCCCTTCCGGTTCCGCCGCCGGAACCGGCACGGCCGGGGCCTGCGCGGGGAGCTCATTCCCGCCCACTTGGCCGGCTACCGCTCACGTTCGGAGCGCTTTGACACGTGGGTGCTTGAATCCGCCCAGCGGCTGGAGCGGCTCTGGGGCGAGGACATTCAGTCTTACCAATTTGTGGTGCAGGATATTCCGCCGGGACTTGAGGAGCTGGCTGCCTCAGGGGGGAATATCCCCTTCGGCGCAGGTTCTCCGGCGGCCGGTCCCAAACCCGCCGTCATTACGGTGTACCGGCATCCGGTGGAGTCTGCAGCGCGCGGACTGGTGCCGGTCAGCGAACTGATTCACGACGTCGTAGTGGAACAGCTGGCCACGCTGCTGGGGATGGACCCGGAAACCGTTGACCCCACATACGGACGCTTCCGTCCGCTGTAGATCCCGGCGGCCCTAGTAGCCCAGTCCAACCGGGACGCTGGTGCCGCCCACGCTCCCCTTTGGCAGCGGCAGCACGGAGAGCCCGTCTCCCTTGGATGCGGTCAGGACCTGCGAACCATAAACCGCCTCGCCGGTGGCATTGATCAGCACGGCAGCAAGACCAGGGCCGACCCCGGCAGCGGGCGTGGTGACGGTGGTTCCCGCCGCAATGCTGATGATTTGCTCGGCCCCGAGGCTGCCGTCCGCGGCGACTCCGGTCAGGCGCACTTCGGCGGGGCCGGAGGGAGCCGAAAAGGTCAGGTCAGACACGGAATCCGGAGGCAGGACTGCCAGATGATCGCTGCCCAGCCGCTCTCCGGCCGGAGCTACGGCCAGGTCAACCGGTGCGTCAGCTTTACTGCCGCGGCTGGTCACGGTGTTGGCCGTCACTGACACGTCCGCGGTGACCTCCACGGAGTAGGTCCCTTCGGGCAGCGCGTCCAAAGGCAACTGTCCCACGCTGCCTGCAGCAACAGTGAAGACGCCGCCGCCGGGAAGCGGGATGTCGCCGCCTGCGCCCAGGACCCTCACCGACACCACTGCGTTGGTGCTGCCCGGTACGGCCACCTGGACGGCCGGCGCAGCTGATTCATAGCCGCGTTCTGCGGTGAGTTTCCTGGTGGCCGCCGGATCCTGGATGCGCACCCCGGTTATCACCTGCTGGGGAGCCGCAGCCGCCGCCGGCTGAATGAGCTCCACTCCTCCGGGCGTCAGGCCGCGGAGGATGCTCTGCTGAACCACTGCAGCTACCGGGCCGCCCGAGCTGCGCACCCGAACGGCCAGGGCCGGTTCGTTTGCCGCAAGGCCTGCCAGCACGATGGATTTGGTTTGCCCCGGAGGCACCAGGATTCCGCGGGTACCGGTTCCTTCAACACGGCCCTTCGCACCGTAAAGTTCCAGATCAACCGTGGCGGCACTCTCCGAAGCGTTGGTCAGCCGCAGCACTGCGGTGGCCCCCACCGTCGTCCGGGCGCCCATGATCCACATGTCATTGCCCGGGGTCTGGCAGTTTGCGGCGGCAAGACCGGCAAGATCCCCGTCCCCGGCGGAGAAAGCCACCACGGCGTTGGCAGTTGCCTGCAGTGTCCCGGACGGTTCGGCACTGAGGACAGTGACCTCGCCAACGGGGAGGCTGCCCATAATACCTGCGCTTCGCACGCCTGCCAGCGGGTCGGCATCCGGGGCATCTTCGGCGATTGTCTTCAGTTCAGTGCTGCCGTCCGCCTTCAGCAGCGAAGAGGCCGGAACGGGGTTTCCGGCACCGCTGAGCACGACGGCGCTGAGCAGGGTTTTGGCCGATCCGGACACCGGATTGAATTGGGGGTCCGTTCCGGCCACGCTGCCGGCCAGCAGGCGCAGCGGTTCGGGGCAGACCGCCGTGAGCGGTCCGGCAGGAACATCGGCTGCGGGAATTGCCACGGATTTGCCTGCACTGCCGGGATTGGCCGCGAGAGATCCTCCCACTACGCCAGCAGCTGCGGCAAGAACAAGGACAGCAGCTGCGGCGGTGCCGGCCTGCTGCCGGCGACGCTTTCGACGGACGAGCAGCTCCACCCGGCCCTCCGGTGTATCTTTCTTCGCTGCAGCTTTTTCCCTGGCTGCAGGCTTCTCCTTCTTCGCGGCCCTTTCCTCAGCCGCAGTCCCGGCGACCGGCGCAGCCGCTTCCTCAGCCGCAGTCCCGGCGACCGGCGCAGCCGCTTCCTCAGCCGCAGTCCCGGCGACCGGTGCAGCCTCTTCCTCAGCTGCAGCCTCGGCCGTCAGTGCAGCCTCTTCCTCGGCCACAGCCTTGCCGGGGTCCGCTGAGGATACGTTGGACTTTGCAGCATCTTCCGCAGGCTGCTCTTCTGCGGCGCTCGCCGGGGATGCGATCTCCGGTCCGTCGTCAGGTACTGCCGCTTCATTCACGGCACCGCCGGACTCCACCCGCTCATTCGGCACTGGCTCACTGTCCGGCATTGCTTCACTGTCCTGCATTGCTTCACTGTCCGGCACTGGCTCACTGTTCGGCATTGCTTCGCTGTTCGGCTTTGCTTCGCTGTCCGGTGCGGCCTCGACGTTCCGACCTGCTTCACCGTTTTGCGCTTCCGCACTGTCCGCTGCAGGATCGGAGCTCGCTACTGCTTCACCCTGCGGCGCAGGCGAGGCACTGTTCGCCTGCATCCGGGCCCGGCGTCCGCTGGGTTTATCTTTGCGGCTCATCAGCGCTGTCCTTCCGTTGCGCCGGAGTCTCCGGATGCATTGACCTTCTCAGTCCCGCCGCCGGCGGAA
Source organism: Arthrobacter sp. NPDC097144 (assembly GCF_044762205.1). Lineage (NCBI taxonomy): Bacteria > Bacillati > Actinomycetota > Actinomycetes > Micrococcales > Micrococcaceae > Arthrobacter > Arthrobacter sp. NPDC097144. Next base: position 360,465 of record NZ_JBIWDW010000001.1, read on the forward strand.
ACAGATACTGCTTCTTCTGCCCCAACGGGAACAGCCCGTTCGGGTTCCGGCTCAACGGCAGCCGCCCCGGATTCGCCGGCTTCCCCGGTTACGGTGCCGGCCTTCGCGGGGGCTTCCGGCTCACTGCGCACAGGCCCCTGCAGACCGGGCAGCCGAACCGCACCGCTGTGTGCACGGATCGGCACGGCCAGAAGCACCGTGAGCGCGAGGAACAGGATTTGGGCCGCCTCAACCCAGGGCTCCCAAACAGTGGCGTACTCGATGTCCAGCTCGCCGCCCTCAGCAGGAAGCTCCCATGCCTGGGTCCAGTCTGCCGCAGCGGCCTTTAGCGGTGCTCCGTCCAGCGTGGCTTCCCAGCCGGGATCGGCCCGTTCGGCCAGGACCAGCGTCCGCCCCTCGGATCCGGCAGGAATGGAAGTCCTCACAGCGGTTCGTTCGGACGGAACCACTGCTTCAACGCTGCCGTCAGCGGCAAGGATGCGGGCTCTGCCCGTCTGGCCTGACAACGCCTCGGTGCCCTGCTCATCGAGCTGGCCGACCACCCGCCACAGCCAGCCGGAACCCGTCTGCCCCACCGATGCCAGGCCCGGAACGGAATCCATCTTGTCCGCCAGCAGTTCGGCAGACGTGTCGGATTCCTGCAGGACCACGTACCCAACACCCAGCCGGGACAGCTCCGCACGCGGGTCGGAGCCGGTGCCTGCCGTGATGACAGCAACCGCGCGGCGCAAATCCGCGCCAGCCGCGTCATCGCTGCCCAGTTCTTCACCGTTGACCGGGCCCCTAATGGAACGCGCGGCGTAAATGGTGGACAGGCTGTCCAAGGTGGTGCCGGCGTCGCGCATCAGCGCCGCTGTGACGTCATCGTTGTCGTCGGTTTGCAGCAGGAGGGTACGGGTGCGCTCGTCGCTGCTGCCCCGGTCCGCAGCCGTGGCCGGAAGCGTCCGTTCCGCAGCCGGGGACACCAGCGGCTCCGCCCCGAGGGCTCTGCCAATACCCTGCGCCGTTGTAGTGCCGGTGGCCAGCGGGCCGCTGAACAGGACCAGACCTGCAGCGGGGCCCAGCGCAAGCACTGCTCCCAGCAGGACCGCTGCGGGACGCACGCCCCGGACCCTGCCCGATGCGCTGATCTTCCGCTTCCGGCCGGGGCGAAGAAGCGCATCGCCGGCTAACAGGGCCGCGCACAGCTGGAGGAAAACGGCGGCGGAGACCAGCGGGCCGGGGAAAGGCGTCACCAGCTCACCCGGCGCGGCACCGGTGGCAACAAACGCGGACAGCCAGCTCAGTGCGAGGGCGGTGAGGCTCAGGATCCAGGCCAGCCTGGCAAACCGTGCCCGGGCACCGGAAAACAGTGCGGCAGCCGAAAGGACCAGCACCGGGGCGCCGATCACCAGCGCGACGACCAGCGGCCAGGGACCGGCCGTCTCCAGCAGCGGCAGACTGCCGTGAATGTCAAAGGCCAGGGGGAAGCCCAGGAACTGCTGCCACAGCGCCGCGGCATCAAAACCCAGCGGCAGTCCGGGGTCCGCGGCGAGGGCACGGAGGTTCTCCAGCGAGGACACGGCAACTGGAAGCAGGAGGACCGCTGACGGGATCAGGGCCCACCACAGCGTGCGCGCCTGCCGCCCCAGCCGCACTGACAGCAACAGCACCGCAACCGCGGCAACCGCGAAGATTGCCGGTGCGGAGGCACTTACGGCCGCCAGCAGGAGCCCGGCGGCACCGGCGGCCGCCCAGCTGTGCTGCTTGCCGGTGCCCGGGCGCGGCCCCAGAGCCCGGCGCGACTCGTCCCGGTCCGAGCTCCGGGCAGCTCCAACCGCACGGATCAGGGCCAGCACAAGCAGGGGCATCAGAATGTGGGCAATCAGCGCTCCGAGCCGCCCCTCCCCCAGAGCAACCTGCAGGGCGGGCGCTGCGCCCCAAAACACTGCAGCCCACAAGCGCAGGCCCCGCCGATCGGTCAGGGCTCCGGCGGCAATCCAGGCGGTGAGTCCGGCCAGAGGCATGGCGGTCAGCATGAGAATGACGACGGCGGTGTTGGTGTTCCCGAATCCGGCGGCCCCCAGCAGCCAAAGAACATAGTCAAACGGATCCCCGTGTCCCGGGAAGCCGGAGCCGAGTTCAATCCACCATCCCGAGGCGTTGGACCAGATGTCTCCCAGGCTGCCGGAGAGCGGCAGCAGGGCCCCTCCCGACACGGCGGACGCCCCGATAAGGCGGTACAGGCCAACCAGCGACGCGGCCAGCAGCACCAGCACCGCAGCTACGGCGCCGGTTCCGGTCCATGACCGGGCCGGTGCCAGGGAAACGAAGTCATCATGAAGATCACCGGTGGGTTCCAGCGACGCGGGATCGAGGCTGGATGCACCGGGAAGCAACGGCTCGGCGGGCGGCGGCGCCGGCACCGCTCCCGGCTCCGAAAACGGCGCAGCCGAAGATTCAAACAGTGAGCGGTGGTGTTCCCGCACCTCGCGCCGGCGGGCCCTAAGGGACCGGACCGCCTTGCGCGGCCGGATCCGGGTAGCTGCCGCGCGACGGCGGGAGCGGTACAGGGCAATGGGGCGCATCACCCCGCCGATGCTCGCGGCCAGGGATCCGAAGGCGTAACCGGGGTCCTTGGCCAGCATGCCCAGAAAGAGTCTGCCGAAACCGCCCAGCACCGCTCCGGCAGCCAGGAACGGAATGTGCCACAGCGGCGCGTGCTTGAGCCGCAGGAAAATCTCAGCCCGCCTGGAAACCCGCGCGGACGCCGCGGTGTTGGGCCGGCTGCCGGCGTGGCGCAACTTCGCGTTCGGAACAACGACGACGCGGTTCCCGGCCAGGCGGTTCCGCCAACAGAGGTCAACGTCGTCACCGGAGCCGGGCAGGGCGGGGTCGAATCCCCCGAGCGCCTCCCAGACGTCACGGCGCACCAGCATGCCGGCGGAGTTGACGGCGAAGACGTCGCTGCGCCCGTCGTACTGGCCCTGGTCCAGCTCATCCGCGTCGACCAGCGTGAGGCGCTCGGCCCACCGGCTGATCGACAGCCCCACGTCCACCAGCAGACGGTCATTGTGCCAATCAACCTGCTTGGTACCGGCGATGGTGACCGACGGGGCCCGCTCCACAGCCAGCAGCAGCTCTTCAAGTGCCTGGGGCGCGGGGGCTGAATCATCATGGAGAAGCCAGAGCCAGTCCACGGTTCCCGGTGCGGGGTCCGGCGCTGAAAGCTCGGCCAGTCCGGCCCGGACCGCGGCCCCGAATCCGGCGCCCGGAGGGGCAGATGCGACGGGATTGCCGGCAGGCAGCCCTCGGCGAAGCAGCGCAGCGGAATTGTCGGTGGAACCGGCGTCGACGCCTACGTACAGCTGAGCTGGCCGGGTTTGTCCGGCCAGCGCCTCAAGGGTGTCGGGGAGGTAGTGCGCACCGTTGTGGGCAACCACAACAGTGCAAACGCGGAAGTGCGAAGGAATTAGACTGCCTGCTTCCGGAGCCGGCGGCGTTCCCGCTCGGACAGCCCGCCCCAAATGCCAAACCGCTCGTCATTGGCCAGCGCGTACTCCAGGCACTGGGACCGCACGTTGCACGCGGCGCAAACCTTCTTGGCGTCGCGGGTGGAGCCGCCCTTTTCCGGAAAGAAGGCTTCGGGATCTGTTTGCGCGCAAAGCGCATCCGACTGCCATCCCAGTTCACCGTCGTCGTAATCGCTCAGGCCGGGCAACCCGATCCAGACCGGCCGGGTGTCCTTCTCCGCAGGGGTGGAGAACAGTGCCACGGGCGGATCCAGCAGATCCGCTTCCTCCGTATCCGGAGCCAGCGCCTCATGGGCGGCCAGGAAGGCAGTAGCCTGGTCTTCCAGCCCTGCGGTGTCCCGGCGGTAACGCTCTGCTGCTCCCGGGTCCGCGGGGTCCACGTACCAGTCCACGGGCACGCCTCGAGAGCCGTAGCTGGCGGATGCCTGCGCGGCAATGGACTGGTCGTGCGTGTATTCTGCCTGCCCCATGGAAGTCCTCCCGGTGTTATTGTCCCTGCAGCGGATCTTTGAGCCCTGCCAGGCACAATCAGCCTGCGTGGAATGCATATTGTGGTGGATTGCTGGAACAAATCCGATACCTAATTACACGCGTGTAATACGATGCCGTCAAGCCGTTTCGGCATCTTATAGAGTCAACACCTCAGAACCCGGGCACGCCACGCCCGGATTACCGCCATTTTTACCGGCGCGTCGCGGCAGGCTCCCCTCGCGTCACAATGTGATGCGGGGCGGCAAGGCGCCCGGTCCCCCGGGTGCAGCCCGGCACTTCACCGTAATCATCACAGAAAAGAGCCCCCATGACCGGCAAAACATCCGTTCCCGCCATCCTGTCCACACTGCGCACCCATCAGGCAACCTCGCCTGCACTCATTTGGTACGGTCCGGATTCTGAGCGGATTGAGCTCTCCGGCAAGGTGCTGGACAACTGGGTGGCGAAGACATCAAACCTGCTGGTCGATGAACTTGACGCCGAACCGGGCATCCGGATCCGGCTGGACCTTCCGGTGCACTGGAAAACCCTGGTGTGGGCCCTGGCCGCGTGGCAGACAGGCTGCACGGTGGTTCTCAGTGACGAGCCCGCCGGCACGGCTGCCGCGGACGTTACGGTCACGGACTCACAGCAGGTACTGGACGCAGCCGACGGGACGGTTGTTGCCGTGGCGCCGGGTGCGCTGGAGCTGCGCTGGTCCGGGGAACTTCCCGCCGCTGCGGTGGATTACGCGGCCGAAGTCCGCAGCTACGCAGACACGTATACAGGCGGGGACGACGCCGAGGACGGGTACACCGCCCTGCACAGTTCGCTGGGAACCGGCGCAGCCCTCACGTACGCACAGCTGGCCGAAGCGGCCGGCGGCGGCAGCGCACAGACGCTGCTGGTTTCCGCGGCGGCGGACCTGCCGGATGTACTGACAGCCGCACTCCGGGTATGGGCTGCCGGCGGAACGGTGGTGCTTGCGGGTGCCGGCGTCGAGCTGACGGAGCGCCTGTTGGCTGCCGAAAAAGTTACGGCGCAGCTGGGGGCGTAGGTTCGGTCTCCAGGCGGGACTCACCGGATGAGCGGCCTGCGGTCCGGTTAGCCGCGCCGCCGCTGCCGGCCCGCTTCGGTGAGTCTTCGTCCAGCAGCTCGTAGTCGTTCCGGAATCCGGGCTCTTCATCCAGTTCGGCGTTGAAGACCCAGAAACGGTACGCGAAGAACCGCAGAATGGTGGCCACGCCAATACCCACGACACCGGCAAAACCAAGCCACTTCGCGTCGGTAATGCCCATCGGATACTGGGCCACCCAGGTGAAACCACTGGAGATGACAATGCCTACGCCATTAATAATGAGGAAGAGCACCAGTTCGCGGCCCACATTGTTCTGACGGCGCCGCCGGAAAGTCCAGAAGCGGTTTGCCACCCACGAGAACAGAGTTGCAACAACGGCACTGATGATCCTGGCCTTGGTGGCACTGCCTTCCAGGGGCCCGTGGTAGAGGAGCCACCACAGCCCGTTGTCCACCACGAAGGCGAAAGCTCCCACAGTCCCGAACTTGGCTACTTCCCGCCAAAACAGCGAGGCCAGGCCCCTGATACGCGCAGACAGTGATGAAAACATGATCCTCCGAGGCCGTTGGTGCGCCGCCGGCCGGGATTGCCGAAGCTGGACACAGTTACCCGCTGCGTTTGGACAGGCAGACGGTAAGAACCAATATTACTCCGGTATTTTGGGAGTTCGCTGAACATGCAGGAGGGGCCCCGCCGGCCAAAAGAGGTTTGCGGTAACTTTTCGGTAACCTAATGCAGTGACCTTTCCTATAATTGGCGTCGTCGGCGGTGGCCAGCTGGCCCGGATGATGGCCCCCGCAGCAGTGGCCCTTGGTTTCGAACTTCGAGTTTTGGCCGAGGGCCCTGACGTGTCCGCCGTACCTGCCGTCGCCTCCTCAACAGTTGGCGACTACACCGACCTGGAAACGCTGCGCGCTTTCGCAGCTGGGGTGGATGTGCTCACGTTCGACCACGAGCACGTGCCTGAAGCGCACCTGCGCGTCCTGGCCGGTGAAGGAGTGAATGTGCAGCCCTCACCGGAGGCCCTGGTCCATGCCCAGGACAAACTGGTCATGCGGGCGGCTGTTGACCGTCTGGGCCTTCCCAATCCGCGCTGGGCAGCGGTGTCCAGCGTCGAGGACCTGGTGGATTTCGCCAAGGCCGCGCAATGGCCCGTGGTCCTGAAAACCCCGCGCGGAGGTTATGACGGCAAGGGCGTGCGGATCATTGCCGACGCTGATGAAGCAGCCCGCGCGGCAGACTGGTTCACGGGGGAACCGCTCCTGGCGGAAGAAAAGGTACCTTTCAGCCGCGAACTTTCCGCGCTGGTTGCCCGTACGCCCGGAGGCACCGCACTGCCCTGGCCCGTGGTGCACTCCATCCAGGTCAACGGTGTCTGCGATGAAGTGATTGCTCCGGCCCAGGAGCTGGACCCGCAGGTGGCGGAGGGCGCCCAGCAGGCTGCCCTGCGGATCGCAGCGGAGCTCGGCGTCACCGGCGTGATGGCCGTTGAGCTGTTCGAAACCCCCGGACGGGGCGAAGGATTCCTCATTAATGAACTGGCCATGCGCCCCCACAACTCCGGCCACTGGACCATGGACGGTTCCGTCACGGGCCAGTTTGAACAGCATCTGCGGGCCGTCCTGGACCTTCCGCTGGGCGCCACCGATGTCCTGGGCGGCGTCGTCGTCATGAAGAACTACCTTGGCGGCGCAAATTCGGATCTGTTCAGCAGCTATGCTCAGGCACTGGCTGCCGAGCCGGCCGCCAAAATCCATAATTACGGTAAATCGGTCCGACCGGGCCGCAAGATCGGGCACGTCAACGTGGTGGGCCGCAGCGCTGCGGACCTGCCCCGGGTGCGGAGCAGCGCTGATCGTGCAGCTTCCATCCTCCGTGACGGCACCGACTCCCAGAAGGAGAATTCATGAGCACCCGCGACACCCCCCTGGTAGGACTCGTCATGGGCTCGGACTCCGACTGGCCCGTCATGGACGCCGCTGCCGCGGCTCTGGCCGAGTTTGGCATCCCCTATGAGGCCGACGTCGTGTCCGCCCACCGGATGCCGGCGGAGATGATCGACTACGGCCAGCGCGCCCACCAGCGCGGCCTGCGGGTGATTATTGCCGGCGCCGGCGGCGCTGCACACCTGCCCGGGATGCTGGCAGCGGTCACTCCCCTGCCCGTCATCGGCGTTCCGGTTCCCCTCAAGCACCTGGACGGCATGGATTCGCTGCTGTCGATCGTGCAGATGCCCGCCGGCATCCCCGTGGCGACCGTTTCCATTGGCGGGGCACGCAACGCGGGACTGCTGGCAGTGCGGATGCTGGCCGCCGGCACCGACCCGCTGGCGGCCAAGCTTCAGCAGCAGTTGCTCGATTTTGCTTCCGCGCTGCGCCAGACGGCGCTGGCCAAGGGCGCCAAGCTGCGCACCTCCGTTACCGTCAGCGACTAGGACCTTCCATGGACCCGAGGAACAACACCGACGCCATGCTGACGGACCCGGTTCGGAATCCGCAGTCGGCACCGCCGCGCACACGGACCAAACGGGCCTTCATCCTTCTCCTGCTGACACTCGTATTGCCCGGCGCAGCCCAGGTTGTGGCCGGCAACCGCAAGCTCGGCCGCCGGGCCCTGCAGGTCACCTTCACGGTCTGGGCGCTTGCCGCAGCTGCGCTGGTGCTGGCCCTGACCAACCGCGCCATGCTGGTGAACCTTCTCACCAACGGCTGGTCCTCTTTCCTGCTCATGGTGATCCTGGCCCTGCTGGCAGTGGGCTGGGCGTTCCTGTTCCTCAATACCCTTCGCATCATTCGCCCGCCCCTGCTGGAGAGACGGGTGCGTCCCCTGGTCGCCGGCATGCTGGCGGTGCTGGTGGTGTGCACCAGCGGCGGCCTTGCCTACGGCGCCTACATGCTCAATGTCAGCCGCAATGCGTTCGGCAGTATTTTCTCCTCCGGCCCCTCCTTCGACCCGGTGGACGGCCGCTACAACTTCATGCTGATGGGCGGCGACGCCGGTGAGGACCGCACCGGGCTGCGCCCGGACAGCATGTCCGTCATCAGCGTTGATGCCAAGACCGGCAAGTCCATTACCTTCAGCCTTCCCCGCAACTTCCAGAACGCTCCGTTCCCGGAGGATTCCCCCCTGGCGGAGGTCTACCCCGACGGTTACAACTGCGGCGATGACTGCATCCTGAACAGCCTCTACCAGAACGTGATGGAGAACCATCAGGACCTGTACCCGGACTCGGCCGATCCCGGCGCCGAGGCGATGATGGACGCCGCGTCCGGCATCCTGGACCTGGAGGTTCAGGCCTATGTGATTGTGGACATGGAAGGTTTCTCCAAACTCATCGATGCCATGGGCGGCATCACCGTCAATGCCGGCGGATGGGTTCCCATCACGGCCGGAGAAATTCCCGGCACCAACCGGCACTACCCGCCGGACGGCTGGATTGCCCCGGGTACGCAGAAGATGGACGGCTACACGGCCCTCTGGTATGCCCGCTCGCGGGAGTTCGTCACCGACTACCACCGCATCGCCCGCCAGCAGTGCGTCCAGCAGGCCATGGTGGCGCAGCTGGATCCCGCTACGCTCCTGACCCGCTTCCAGGCCATTGCTTCCGCCGGTCAGCAAATCGTCAAAACCGACATCCCGCAGGACCAGCTTGGCAGTTTCCTTGACCTGGCGCTGAAGGCGAAGTCGCAGCAGATGGAGCGCCTGACCATCGGCCCGCCGGACTTTGGCACGGCCGAGGATAACTTTGTGACCTATCCGGACTTCGACCAAATCCGCACCCGCGTGGCCGCGATGATTGCAGGCCAGGAAGCGGAGCCCGTCAAAAAGCCCGCCGATGCACCGGCCGAAGCACCAGCCGAACCTCCTGCCGCAGAGGACGGCGGTGCAGCGCCGGAGACCGCGCCTGAACCTGAAGCGGACAGCACTGACATCGGGACAGAAAACGGACAGGTCCCCGGCCCGGGCGCGTCGGCGCCCGAGCAGCAGGAAATCACTCAGGAATACCTGCAGTACCTCGCGGAAATCCAGGACGACGCCACGCTGGCAACCCTGCTGAACAACAACGGAGACTGCACGCCCGGCTAAGCGGACCAACTTCCGATCCGCTGCCGTCACTTAGGCGGTCCGCCGCAGTCCCTCAACCGGTTGAAAAGAGAGCCATGTACCTGCTGAACAACACCGTCCGGCCCTACGCCTGGGGTTCGCTCACTGCCATGGCGGAACTTTTCGGCCGGGAGCCCTCCGGCTCGCCCGAAGCGGAGCTGTGGATCGGCGCCCACCCGGGGGCGCCGTCGGCCCTGGTGCCCCCGGTTCCGGACGCGCAGACGCTGGATGAGCTCATTGCGGCGGATCCGCAGCAGATGCTTGGCCGGGAGGCCGCTGAAACCTACGGCGGGGTCCTGCCCTTCCTTGCCAAGGTCCTGGCAGCCGGTTCTCCGTTGTCCCTGCAGGTCCATCCCAGCCAGGAGCAGGCGCGTGCCGGCTTCGCCGCCGAGGAGGCTGCGGGCCTGGACCGCAGCGCGGCGGACCGCAATTACAAAGACCAGAACCATAAGCCGGAAATGATTTTCGCCCTGACGCCTTTCGAGGCGCTCTGCGGCTTCCGGGAACCGGACTCGGCAGCGGAGATCTTCCGGACGGCCGTGCGTGCCGTGTCCGCCGTCGGAAGGGACGTTCCTTCACTCCTGTCCTGGGCCGTGGACGAGCTGTCCAGCGGGCACCCCGCTCCGGACCGGCTCCAGAACGTTTTCCGCACGCTGATCAGCGGCGGCGGCGACGTCCGTGAAGCAGTTGAGGTCACCGCCGGGGCACTGGAGGCGGCCGCGGCCGACCTGCTGGAACCCTATGCCCGGGAGCTGGCCACCGCAGTGGAGCTGAATGCTTATTACCCCGGGGACCCCGGGGTACTGCTCTCCCTGCTGCTGAACCGCGCCTCGCTGCAGCCCGGCGAGGCCGTGTACCTGCCCGCCGGCAATGTCCATGCCTACCTGAGCGGGTTGGGCATCGAGGTCATGGCCTCTTCCGACAACGTGCTGCGCGGCGGGCTCACGCCCAAGCACGTTGACGTTCCGGAGCTGCTCAAGACGGTGGATTTCCGTCCGATGGGCGTCCCCTCGCTGAAGCCGGTCTTCACGCAGATGGGACAGGAGCTGTACCGGCCGCCGTTCAGCGAGTTTGCCCTGCAGCGGATCGAACTGGAGCAGCGGGTCTCGGACCTGGGCGAGGGCTACTCCCCCGCCGCTTCCATGTCAGGCTCCGATGTTTCGGTGCTGCAGAACGGACCCACTGTTGTCATCGTGGTGCGCGGCACCGTTGTCCTGGATTCCCCGAAGGGCGACCTGGTGCTGGAAACGGGCCAGAGTGCCTTCATTCCGTCCGCCGAGGCGCCGGTCATCGCCAAGCTTTCGGCCCATTCCGCCCAGCACGACGACGGCGCACTGGCTTTCGCGGTGACGGTCGGCTCCGCTGATGCCGAGTTGGCCCATCCCGAGGAGCCCCGGCTGGACATCTAGCGGCCCCGGCAGATCCTTCGGGCAGATCACATGCCCTCATGAGGTGAGGTCACGGCGGGCCGACCGCCGAACGCACCCATGCGGACGACCCTTCCCTGCCGAGCTGTCCCCGCCCCCCGTCGAGTGTCGGGACGACGCCGCAATACGCGCTCCATTCCGGCACGAACGCGTCAGTCGACGGAACTAAGCCGCCCGAACGCCGCATTCGGTGCAGCGCGCTAGCGGCCGATCTTGGCCTTGGCCGCTCCGACGAGGCCGCGCGCCTTCCGCAGCCCGTTCTTGGCCACCGGCAGCGCCGTGGTGAAGACCGGATACAGCGGCGACAGCGGCTTGTCCCAGGTGCCTGCGAGCTGGTTTTCGTGCTTAGCCCAGCCCATCTTGAACTTGGACACTCCGTCATTGAGCAGTCCGTTGAAGTCGTAGCGGGTGATTCCGCGTTCCTTCATCTCCTGAATGGCGTGCCACTTCAGCGCATAGTTGGCGCGCAGGTGCTCGCCCTCTTCGGTCATGCCGCCGTAGAGCTCAAAGGAGGTGTATGCGCTGGTGGACAGCCACAGGAAGGCAACGACGTCGTCCCCGCTGAAGGCTGCGTACACGGGCGAGTCCTCGCCCAGGTTGTCGAAGATATCCAGGTAGTAGCCGTCTTCGTGGATGCCGAAGCCGGCGCGCTCTGCCGTCTGTTTGTACACGGCCAGGCACTTGGAGATCTCGTCCCGCGTGACGCGGCGGTAATCCAGCGCCTCGCGGCCGGACTTGCGGATGTACTGGCGGTGCTTCTTGGACATGTCCGCAAGCAGTTCGTCCTCGGTCCGGGAAAGATCCAGGATCAGGGTGCGGCCAATCAGGATGGTATTGGGGGAAGCCTTGAACCCGGCGCCCGGCAGACCGGCCGCGATCTCGCCGTCGGCGTCCCAGTCCGGCTCAATGCTCAGCGCCACCGGGCCGTGGGCTTTCCTGACATAGTCGCTGACCGCGCCGAGGACCTCGATCTCACGGCCGCGGACTGACTGCGGGCCGCGCGGGATGTACGCGAGCGCCTTGAACGGGAACGGAAGACGGCGCAGCAGCACCTGGGCCGAGCCCACGGTCTTGCCGTCCTCGTCAGCAACCAGCAGACGGTCCACACTCCAGTTGTGTTCTGCTTTGGTCTTGCCCCAGCCCCACAACTGCTGCGGATGTCCGTTGAAACCATTGACGGTTTCATTCCAGCGGGCGGAATCGGAACAGGGTGTAACGCGCAGTGTCATGCTTTCCAGCCTACCGGGGGTTCACGGACCTGCCGTTGCGCCTCCCCTGTGGTCCCGGCCACTTGTTACCCTCGAATATGACTACTTCAACCCCCGGCACCCGCTCCACGGTCTCCGGCCCCCGGAGTTCTGACCTGTCCCGGCAGGTCACGGTCACCGTCTGCTTTGTGATCTGCATTGTTGGCTCCATGATCGGCGTCGGCGTCTTCGGCGGCACCCCCATCGCAGAGGCGGCCGGCGGTGCGTTGAATGCCGACGCCACCTATCTGGCTCCGGCCAGCGGCGCCTTCTCCATCTGGTCAGTCATTTACACCGGACTCGGCGCCTACACGATCTGGCAGTGGCTTCCCTCCCAGCGAAGCTCTGAACGCCAGCGGTCCCTCGGCTGGCTGGTTGCGGCATCGCTGCTCCTGAACGCGGCCTGGATCCTGAGCGTCCAGGCCGGCTGGGTTGCCGTCAGCGTCCTCGTGATCGTCGCCCTGCTCGTGGTCCTCGCGGCCTGCTTCGCACGGTATTCCCGCACCCCCGCCGCCAACGTGATTGAAGCGGTGGTGGTGGACGGAACGCTGGGCCTGTACCTGGGCTGGGTGTCCGTGGCCACCTGCGCCAACACTGCCGCAGCACTGACCGACGCCGGTTTCGACGGCTTCGGCCTCGCACCGGAGGTCTGGTCCGTCGCCATCCTGGCAGTGGTCGCGGCACTGGGCGTGGCTCTGGCCGCTTACGGGCGGGGACGCCTGGCCCCCGCGGCGGCTCTCGCCTGGGGGCTCTCCTGGATTGCCGTCTCCCGCCTCAACGGCGAGCTGCTCTCCACGGGTACCGCCGTCGCGGCGGTGGCTGCTGCCGCCGTCGTTGCCCTGGCCGCCGTCGCCTACCGGGTTGTCGGCCGCAACCGGATCCGCCCGGGAACCCGCGCCCTCGCCTAGCGCCGAACAGCCCCGGCCCTGGCTCCGGCCCGGCCCTGACAGCCCAGAAGCCCCGGAACCTGCTGGTTCCGGGGCTTCTGTGCTTGTTGCGGTACGGCCTACTTCAAGCGGGCGTAGGACTCCCACTTGTGCGACTGGTGCTCGCCGTCCACCACGCGGATGGTTCCGGACTTGGAACGCATGACGATGGACTGGGTCAGCACGCGGTCCTTCTTGTAGCGCACGCCGCGGACCAGGTCGCCGTCGGTGATGCCGGTGGCGGCGAAGTAGCAGTTGTCGCTGGTCACCAGGTCATTGGTGGTCATGACGCGGTCCAGGTCGTGGCCGGCGTCGATTGCCTTCTGCTTCTCCTCATCGGAGGTGGGCCACAGCCGGCCCTGGATGACTCCGCCGAGGGTCTTGATGGCACAGGCGGTGATGATGCCTTCGGGTGTGCCGCCGATTCCCATCAGGGCGTCGACGTCGGTTCCCTCGCGGGCAGCGGCGATGCCGCCTGCAACGTCGCCGTCCATCAGCATCCGGGTGCGGGCACCGGCGTCGCGGATTTCCTGCACCAGGGGCTTATGCCGGTCACGGTCCAGGATCATGACGTTGAGCTGGTTGATCTTCTTGCCCTTGGCCTTGGCGATGAGGTGCAGGTTCTGCTTGACCGGCAGGCGCAGATCCACCATGTCAGCAGCTTCGGGGCCGGTGATCAGCTTTTCCATGTAGAACACGGCGGAGGGATCAAACATGGTGCCGCGTTCGGCCACGGCCAGCACGGCGAGGGCATTGTTGATGCCCAGGGCGGTCAGGCGGGTGCCGTCGATCGGATCCACGGCGACGTCGCACAGTGCACCGGTGCCGTCGCCCACGTGCTCACCGTTGTAGAGCATGGGAGCTTCGTCTTTTTCGCCTTCACCAATCACCACGACGCCGTTGAAGTGCACCGTGGAAATCAGGGAGCGCATGGCGTCGACGGCGGCGCCGTCTGCCGAGTTCTTGTCACCGAAGCCCACCCAGTGTCCGCCGGCAATGGCAGCTGCTTCGGTGACCCGGACCAGTTCGAGGGCCAGGTTCCGGTCCGGCTCGTCGTCACCGACTGCCAGGGCGGGGGAAAGGGTGGAGTATTGAGCGCCTTTGGACACGTCTAACCTCATCTTTGAAATTTCGATGCGAACCGTTTGCCGATTATGAGAAACGGATGATCCTTGCTCCGATCATAGTCTGAGTGGTCCGCGCCACCGCCAGCGCCGCCGCAATGAAGATGAGGCAGTTATCGGCCCAACTAGGAGTTGGAGGCCCGGATAAGCGATCATGGAAAGGTGAGTGAGCAGCAGCAGGACCAAGAGACGCCCGTAACCCCGGTACTAACCGCTAAGCAGGCCAAACGCGCCAATGCCACAGTGATTGGGATGCTGATTGCCACCGGCATTACCGTGCTTCTGGTGCTGGTTCCGGTGCTGCTGAACCCCGCCCCCAAAATGCAGACCCGCAACGTGGACGTCCCGGCGATCGCCAATCAGGCAGCCGGAGACGCCGGTTATGCTCCCCTGGCGCCGGAACTTCCCGAGGGCTGGGGCTCCAACTACGCCCGCTGGGAAGCATCCAACAGCAGCGGCGTCCCGGTGTGGGAAGTGGGTTATCTCACTCCCGAAACCGCCTTTATCCGTCTTTCGGAGACCAACGCGGGCAATCCCACCTGGATCGCACAGGTTTCCGGTGATGCCAGCGTCGCCGGGGAGCGCACCGCCGGCGGCCAGACCTGGGAGCTGCGGGACTCGCCCGAGGGCGAAGCCAGCATGGTGCTGGAGAAGGACGGCCTGACCGTGGTCCTGACCGGAAAAGCCGACCTCGCCGAGTTCGACGTTCTTGCCGAAGCAGTGGTGCGGGACCTCGGGAAGGAATAAGCACCGCCTGCAGCACGGGGGTTATGGTAAAGATTGTGAATGAACCCACTGCTACCGCAATAACCACCCCGGCCCAGGCCTGGCAGACGCTGCATGAAGGCAATGCCCGCTTTGTTGCCGGCACGTCCTCCCATCCCAATCAGGATGCCAACAGGCGCAGTTCGCTGGTGCACGAGCAGAACCCGTTTGCCGTCATCTTCGGCTGCTCGGACTCCCGGCTCGCCGCTGAAATCATCTTCGACCTTGGCCTCGGTGACGCTTTTGTCATCCGCACGGCCGGTCAGGTGATCGACGACGCCGTCCTCGGCTCGCTGGAATACAGCATCGCCAAGCTCGGCGTACCGCTGATCGTGGTCCTCGGCCATGACAGCTGCGGGGCCGTGACAGAGGCCAAGCGCACCGTGGACACCGGCGAAATGCCCGGCGGCCACCTGCGCAACCTCGTAGAGCGCATCACGCCCTCGGTCCTGGCTGCCCAGCGCAACGGGCTCACCGAGGTCAACGACATGGTGGTGGAGCATACCAAGCAGACTGCCGAGCGCCTGGTGGAGAGCTCTTCGATCATCGCCGCAGCCGTCGAAGAAGGCCGCACCGCCGTCGTCGGCGTGTCCTACCGGCTGGCCGAAGGCGCAGCGGATCTCGTGTCCGGCTACGGCGCGCTCACGCACCCCGCCGTCGTGCGCTCCCGCATCTCCTAGGTCCCCGGCTCCCACACTCAAGCCCCCATCCCGGCGCCGGGGTGCCGCCCCGCTCCCGGCGTGACGGCGCGTTTCTGCCCCGGCGCTGCGGATACTAGGCTTGGGACCATGACTTCTGACACTCCTGAATACCGCATCGAACATGACACCATGGGCGAGGTCCGGGTCCCGGCCAACGCCCTGTACCGCGCCCAGACCCAGCGCGCAGTCGAGAACTTCCCCATTTCGGGCAAGCCGCTGGACAGCGCCCACATCGAGGCACTCGCCCGGATCAAGAAGGCAGCAGCCACTGCGAACGCCGAGTTGGGAGTGCTCGACGACGAGCGCGCCCGGGCGATTGAGCAGGCCGCCGACCTGGTCGCGAGTGGAATCCACGATCATCACTTCCCGATCGACGTGTTCCAGACCGGTTCCGGCACGTCCTCGAACATGAACACCAACGAGGTCCTGGCCGAGCTGGCCACCCGTGCCCTGAAGGATGCCGGCAGCGACACCACCGTGCACCCGAACGACCACGTCAACGCCTCGCAGTCCTCCAACGACGTCTTCCCGACGTCCGTGCACGTGGCGGCCACCTCTGCCCTGATCAACAACTTGATCCCCGCCCTCGATTACCTGGCCGCCTCGCTGGAGCGCAAGGCCGAGGAATTTAAGGACGTCGTCAAGTCCGGCCGCACCCACCTCATGGATGCCACCCCCGTAACCCTGGGCCAGGAATTCGGCGGCTACGCAGCGCAGGTCCGCTACGGCATCGAGCGCGTGCAGGCCTCCCTGCCCCGTGTTGCCGAGGTCCCGCTGGGCGGCACCGCCGTCGGCACCGGCATCAACACCCCCGCCGGCTTCCCGCAGCGCGTCATCGCGCTCCTCGCCGAGGACACCGGACTTCCCCTGACCGAAGCACGCGACCACTTCGAAGCCCAGGCCAACCGCGACGCCCTCGTTGAGGTCTCCGGCATGCTGCGCACCATCGCCGTGTCCTTCTCCAAGATCGCCAACGACCTGCGCTGGATGGGTTCAGGCCCCAACACCGGCCTCGGCGAAATCGCCATCCCCGACCTGCAGCCGGGCTCCTCGATCATGCCGGGCAAGGTCAACCCCGTCATCTCCGAGGCCGTCATGCAGGTTGCCGCGCAGGTGGTGGGCAACGACGCCGCCATCGCCTGGGCCGGCACCTTCGGCTACTTCGAGCTGAATGTCGGCATCCCCGTCATCGCCTCGAACCTGCTCGAGTCCATCCGGCTGCTGGCCAACTCCTCCCGGATCATGGCCGACAAGATGATCGACGGCATCGAAGCCAACGTGGAGCGCGCCCGCTACCTCGCCGAGGCCTCCCCGTCCATCGTGACGCCGCTGAACAAGTACATCGGTTACGAGAACGCCGCCAAGATCGCCAAGTTTGCGGTCAAGGAAGGCATGACCATCCGCCAGGCCGTGGAGGAACTCGGCTACGTGGAGCGCGGCGAACTGACCGTGGAGCAGCTCGATTCCGCTCTTGATGTGCTGTCGATGACGAAGCCGCCGCAGGCCTAGTTCCGCGGCGTATCGCCAACATCACCGTGTGATCCGCCGTCACGGCGGACGACGGCGTCAGCAGGGCACCCGGCCGGTGGGCCGGGTGCCCTGCTGTGTTGCGGGCAGCGGCGTTGCGGGGGCCGCGTTGTGGCAGCTGCGTCAATCAATTGCACTTTGTGGTGAAGGGTGCAAAACTTTACTCCGTGATGAATAGTGCATTGACTGGCGCATCCCCCGCCGGGGGCGGCCTGCGGGAACGAAAACGCAGTGCCACCAAGCTCGCCATTATTACCGCGGCCCGCATCCTGACCGCAGAGCGCGGGTTTTCCGGATATACCGTGGAGGAGCTCTGCGAGGAAGTCGGCATCTCCCGGCGCACTTTCTTCAACTATTTCCCTGCCAAGGAAGACGCCGTCCTCGGTTCCCCCGTAGACGAGCTCCCGGCAGATCTGGCCGAGGAATTCATTGCCCGCGGAGCCGGCTCGGACCCCGGCCGGATATCTTCCACGCTGTTGTCCGACTTTGTGGACTTCGCTGCGGAGATGATGGAGCGGATGGTCATGTCCCGGGACCAGATGGTGCAGCTCAAGCTGGCTGTTGCCGCCGAGCCGCGCCTCCTGGAAAGAGTGCTGCACGGCTCACAGGAGGCGGAGAACACTTTCGCGGCCATCCTGTCGGCCCGGGAAGGCCTTCCGCCCGCCGATCCCCGGATCCAGGCCGCCCTGGCCCTGTTCACCGCGCTCGGGCAGCGCGCCGGGCCGGCCTTCTTCGAGCCCGGGAATACGCGTCCCTACCGTTCCATCCTCACCGAAGCCGTGAATGCCATGCACGAGGTGTTCACCTCCGCATCCCCCCTGTCCGTTTCCTCATCCAAGGACCCTTCATGACCGCCACTGCCACGCAGGGCTCCCAGCCCCTGCTGCTGACCCAGAGACGCATCTGGATCATCTTCTCCGCGCTGATTGCAGGCATGCTGCTTTCCAGCCTCGACCAAACCATCGTGTCCACCGCCATGCCCACCATCGTGGGCGAGCTGGGCGGCGTCGAGCACCAGACCTGGATCACCACCGCCTATCTGCTGGCCACCACCATCGTGATGCCCATCTACGGCAAGTTCGGTGACGTGCTGGGCCGGCGCAACCTCTTCCTGTTCGCCATTGCCCTGTTTACGCTGGCGTCGGTTGGCTGTGCCTTTGCCACCGATTTCTGGGGCTTCGTCATCTTCCGCGCCATCCAGGGCCTGGGCGGCGGCGGTTTGATGATCCTGTCCCAAGCAGTCATCGCTGACATTGTTCCGGCCAACGAGCGGGGCAAGTACCTCGGTCCGCTCGGCGGCATCTTTGGTCTCTCGGCGGTCGCCGGCCCGCTGCTCGGCGGTTTCTTTGTGGACCACCTGACGTGGCAGTGGGCGTTCTACATCAACATCCCGATCGGTATCATCGCCTTCCTGATCGCGTTCTTCACCCTCACCCTGCCCAACAAGAAGGCCACCAAGCGCATTGACGTGGGCGGCGTCGTTTCCCTTTCCCTCGCCACCACCTGCCTGATCTTCTTCACCGATTTCGGCGGCCGCGACGACCACGGGTGGACCGATCCCCTGACCCTGGCCTTCGGTGCCGGCCTGCTGGCTGCTGCGTTCATCTTTGTCATGATCGAGCGCCGGGTTGAAGATCCGATCATTCCGCTGAGCCTGTTCAAGAACCCGATCTTTGTGAACGCCACCGCCATCGGCTTCACCCTGGGCATGGGCATGTTCGCCGCCCTGGCCTTTGTGCCAACGTTCCTGCAGATGTCCACCGGCACCTCCGCTGCTGTCTCAGGCCTGCTGATGCTTCCGATGATGGTGGGCCTGATGGGCACCTCGATCTACTCCGGTCTGGCCATCACCAAAACCGGCAAGTACAAGAAGTACCCGATCATGGGCGCCGTGCTGGTGATCGCCGCCATGCTGTGGATGACCACCCTGTCCGCCGACACCCCGGTCTGGGTCATCTGCGGCCAGCTGTTCGTGTTCGGCGCCGGCCTGGGCTACATCATGCAGGTGGTGGTCCTGGTGGTGCAGAACTCCGTGCCCGTGGACCAGATCGGCACGGCAACCTCCAGCAACAACTACTTCCGTGAAGTGGGAGCGTCGCTGGGCGTAGCCATCTTCGGCGCGATGTTCACCTCCCGGCTGTCCGAGAACCTGCTGGAGGTCTTCGGCAAGGCGGGATTCGATCCGGCCGCTGCAGGGCAGGCCACCGCCACGCTCGAGCCGTCCTCGCTCGACGCGCTTCCGGAGCCGGTCCGGGACGGCATCGTCACCGCGTACGCGGATTCGCTGGCACCGGTGTTCTGGTACCTCGTCCCGTTCCTGGTGATCGCCCTGGTACTGGCCCTGTTCCTGAAGCAGATTCCGCTCTCCGACGTGGCCGGCATGGTGGCCCGCGGCGAGGCAGTGGGCGGAGCGGAGGCGGACCGGCTGGAGGCCGAACGCCTGGCAGCACTGCAGGGAGGAGCCCCCGGAACCGGCACGGCTTCCGCTGACGCGGATACGGCTTCGGACATTCCGTCCGATTCCGGCGCCGATTCCACCTCAGGCAGCGGCCGTCCCGACGCGGACCAGCGCTAACCAGCACTAACCAGCGGCTATTCCCTCGCCGGATCCCCGTCGGCCCCGTTCTCCGCTCCAGGAGAGCGGGGCCGACGGCTTTGGATTCCTGCTCGTCAGCGGGTGAAGGCGGGGACGCCGTCGGCCTTCAGCGCCAGGTCCAACAGCAAGCGGTGCCGTTCGCTCAGGTCGGGCAGGTTGTCCGGGGCAAACCAGCCGACGTCGGTGGACTCGTCATCGTTCACCCTCGCGGTGCCGCTGAGGTAGCGGCAGCGGAAACCCACATTCAGGAACGAGCACCGGTCTCCGTTGGGGAAGGTGATGGGCCCGTCTGTTCCAACGTGGATCAGGTGCTCGATTTCCGCCGTGACGCCGGTTTCCTCCTGGATTTCGCGCAGCGTTCCGGCCGCGGGCTCTTCACCCGGGTCCAGCATTCCGGTGACCAGAGTCCAGCGGCCGTTGTCGGAACGCCGCACCAGCAGCACCTGCCCCTCGTCGTTAAAGACGACGCCGGTAATTCCCGGCAGCCACAGCAGTTCGTGGCCGATCTTTTTCCGCAGGGACAGGACAAAATCTGGCGTAGGCATTGTCCTACTGTAGGCCAGGCACGGCCATGGCCAGCGCTGCGCCGGCGAGCATGAAAGGCCCAAAGGCAATGGCCGTCTTAGCTGTTCCGCGCCTGGACACGATCAGCCACATCCCCCACGCCCCGCCCAGCAGGAAAGCTGCGAAGGTGCCTGCCAGGACATGTCCCCAGCCCAGGAATCCTAGCCACAGACCCAGGAGCCCGGCCAGTTTCACGTCCCCGAACCCCAGGCCCGAGGGGTTGCTGAACCGCAGCAGGAAGTACGCGGTCCACAGAACGGCCCCGGCCAACAGCATCCCGGCAACCCGGGTCACATCCCCTGCCGCAAACGCCGCAGCGCCGAGCAGCACGGCAGAGACGGGATAGGCGGGCAGCACGATGCGGTTGGGCAGGCGGTGAGTGGCGGCGTCCACCACTGTCAGCCTCACGGCCAGCACCACAAAGTACACCCCGGCAGCGCACAGCACCCAAAAAGCCGCGCCGCCCAGCGACCGGTATTCCCCCAGAATCCCCATCATGGCCTCACCGTACGCCACCGCCGCTGTTCCGTCCCGGGACCGGTGCCGCATGTGGAAAACGCCGTCCGGGGAAGAAACCGCGAGATGCCCCGAAGACTGCTGCGGGAATACACTGACGGCATGAGCATTGGCCGGCAGCACCACGTCAACCGCCGACCCGGAGATCGCGTGGACACAGCCCCACAAAAGGACACGTCCCCGCAGGAGGGCACTGCCGCGTCGCTGGAACGCGCGTCCAACAGCGACAGCCTGAATGTGCTGGCCCGCGCCGGCTTTGCCGTCATGGCTCTGCTCCACATCCTGATTGGAGCCGTGGCCCTTCGCCTGGTGCTGGGCGGGTACGGCGATGCGGACACCAGCGGGGCTCTCCGCCCGCTGGCCGTCTCCGCAGCAGGCCGCGTCCTGATGTGGGGAGGCTTCGCTGCCTGCACGGCACTGGCCCTGTGGCAGCTGGGTGAAGCGACGGTCCGGGTGCGGCGGCAATCCGCCGGTAAGCGGCTGTCCAAGGCGGTGTCTTCGGGCGCGCTGGTGGTGATCTACGGCAGCGTGGCGCTGACCTTTGCGGCATTCGCCCGCGGTGAGGGCGGGGACTCGGGCGATTCAACGGCCCAGTTCAGCGCCACGGTCCTTGCCTCGCCCGCCGGGATGCCGGCGCTGACCGCCGTTGGCCTGCTCGTCCTCGGCATCGGGGTGTATTTCATCTACAAAGGCAGCCGGCGCAAGTTCCGCACCGAACTGCGGCATTTCGAAGGCACCAAACGCGGCCGTGTCATTGATCTGCTCGGACTCACCGGCCACATTGCCAAGGGTATTTCCCTGATCCTCGCCGGCGGACTGTTTATCCTCGCCGCCGTGCAGAACAGCCCCGCCGAGTCCACCGGACTCGACGGCAGCCTGAAACGCCTCCTCGACACACCGGCTGGCCCGCCCATCGTGACGGTGATTGCCGCCGGACTGATCTTTTACGGGCTCTTTGCCCTGGTCCGCGCCCGCTACGGCCGGATGTAACCGGAACCGGCGCCGGCCTGTCAGCCGATCTGCCCCTCTTCCAGCAGGTCGGTTACCAGTGCGGCAATCGGCGAGCGCTCGGACCGGGTGAGCGTGATGTGCCCGAACAGCGGATGGCCCTTCAGCGTTTCGACGACGGCAGCCACGCCGTCGTGCCGTCCCACCCGCAGGTTGTCGCGCTGGGCGATGTCGTGGGTGAGCACCACCCGTGAATTCTGGCCGATCCGCGACAGCACGGTCAGGAGCACGTTCTTCTCCAGCGACTGCGCCTCATCCACAATCACGAAGGAATCGTGCAGGGAGCGTCCGCGGATGTGGGTGAGCGGAAGGACCTCCAGCATCCCCCGGTCCAGGACCTCGTCCAGCACTTCCCGGGACACCAGGGCTTCGAGGGTATCGAAGACGGCCTGGCCCCACGGACCCATCTTCTCCGACTCCGTTCCCGGCAGGTAGCCCAGCTCCTGGCCGCCCACTGCGTACAGCGGGCGGAACACCACCACTTTGCGGTGCTCGCGGCGCTCCAGTACGGCTTCCAGCCCCGCGCACAACGCCAGTGCGGATTTGCCGGTGCCCGCACGTCCCCCCAATGAGACTATTCCAACCTGCGGATCCATCAGGAGGTCGATGGCCAGGCGCTGTTCTGCGGAGCGGCCGTGCAGTCCGAAGACGTCACGGTCCCCCCGGACCAGCCGCACCTGCTTATCCGAACCCACCCGGCCCAGCGCCGATCCCCGGCCGGAGAGCAGCACAACGCCGGTGTTGACCGGCTGCTCTGCCGCCTCCGGAATAAAGACGGAACGGTTCTCATACAAACTGTCCACATCAGCGTTGGCCACATCCAGTTCGACGACGCCGGTCCACCCGGTGTCGCGGACCAGGTCGCTGCGGTATTCCTCCGCGTTCAGCCCCAGGGCGGAGGCCTTGACCCGCATGGGCAGGTCCTTGGATACCACCGTGATGTTCCGTCCCTCATCAGCAAGGTTTCGGGCGACGGCGAGGATCCGGCTGTCATTGTCCGTTCCGCGGATCCCAGCCGGCAGCACCTCCACCGATACGTGGTTCAGCTCCACGCGCAAGGTCCCGCCGGAGTCCCCCAGAGCCATGGGTTCGCTCAGGCCCCCGTGCTCAATCCGCAGGTCATCCAGCAGGCGCAGGGCGGCGCGGGCAAAGTACCCCAGCTCCGGGTCGTTGCGCTTTTTCTCCAGTTCGGTAATGACGACGAGCGGGAGGATCACCTCGTGCTCAGCAAACCGCAGGACCGCTTTTGGATCCGACAGCAGGACCGAGGTGTCCAGCACGTAGCCGGCAGTTTCGGAAGAGGTTCGCGGGGAGGAAGGCAAGGCCACGGGAACTCCAGTCAGGGGCGGTGCCCCGGATCGCTGGGCGGGGACCAGCGGGTCGCTGATCAATAGCACCAAGGTACGCCGCAGGCGCCCGGCGCTGCAGCAGGACACGGCCCTGTTTCGGCGTCTTTGCGGCGAGTTTGCCTGCCGTTCATCGCCCGGTCAGGAGCCGAAGCGGCGCTGCCTGCTCGCGTAATCACGCAGTGCCCGCAGGAAATCCACCCGGCGGAAGTCAGGCCAGAGTGCTTCACAGAAGTAGAACTCGCTGTACGCGCTCTGCCACATCAGGAATCCGGAGAGCCGCTGTTCACCCGAGGTTCGGATCACCAGCTCCGGGTCCGGCTGGCCGCGGGTGTAGAGGTATTCGGAGATCTGCGTGTCGCACAGTTCCTCGGTAATTTCCGCCACCGATTTGCCCTGTGCGGTGGCGGCGCTCAGGAGTTCCTTGACGGCGTCCACGATTTCCCGGCGTCCGCCGTAGCCAATGGCAACGTTGACGTGCAGGCCCTGGGCGTCCTTGGTGCTTTCACCCAGGGCGTTGAGCTTGTCGGCAAGGTTGGTGGGAAGGATGTCCAGGGCTCCCACGGCGTTGACCCGCAGGTCGCCCCTCTCGCCCAGCCGGTCCAGGGTGTTGCCGATGATATCCAGCAGCGGGTCCAGCTCATCCGGATCCCGGTTGAGGTTGTCCGTGGAAAGCATGTACAGGGTCACCCGGCGCACACCAAGTTCCTCGCACCAGCCGAGGAACTCGAGGATCTTGTCCGCCCCTGCCTGGTGGCCGTCGCTGGTGGGTGCACCAGCCAGCTTCGCCCACCGGCGGTTGCCGTCCACCATGACGCCGATGTGGGCGGGAATGCGGTCAGGGCTGAGGCTGCGGCGCAGCTTGCGCTCGTAGTAGGCATATACAACGCCCGGGAACCTCATGCGGAGCTGCACCTGCCTGTCCTTGATGGCGGAATGAAACGTCTCCGCTGCAGCGGGAGGCGCACTAAAAAGTGTATTCCCAAAAATGACCGCAGACTTCCCGCCGGCTCCCGCGGGGTGCGCGGCACCGTCTGCCCCAAACCTACCGATCCGTAACTTACCTGCTCGTAGGCTACGATTTTTCCATGGCATCGTCTTCGTCGTCCGCTCCCCCGGAGCGGAATCCCAGTTCGCGAAAAGCTCCCGGCCCGGTGGAATCCGCGGTCGAGCAGGTAGCAGACATCCTGGCGATCAAGCCGAAATTCCGGGGCTGGCTGCACGCGGGCGCAACTCCGTTTGCCCTGGCAGGCGGCATTCTCCTGATCATCCTGGCTCCCACCACCGGCACGCGCATCGCCTCCGCCGTGTATGCCTTCACGGGGGTCCTGCTGTTCGGAGTGTCTGCGGTCTATCACCGCGGAAACTGGACGCCGAAGGTCAAAAAGATCCTTAAGCGCATGGACCACACCAACATTGTGCTGGTCATTGCCGGGTCCTATACCCCGCTGGCGTGGTCCCTGCTGCCGCCGGAAAAGGCGAAAGTCCTGCTCTGGTTCATCTGGTGCGGCGCCCTGGCCGGGGTCCTGTTCCGGCTGCTCTGGCTGAATGCGCCGCGCTGGCTCTACACGCCCGTCTACATTGCCCTGGGGCTGGCGGCCCTGGTCTACATTCCCGATTTCTTCGCGGTGAATCCCCCGGCCGCGCTCCTGGTCTGCGTGGGCGGGGCCTTCTATATTGCCGGCGCCGTGGTCTATGCCCTGAAGAAGCCCAACCCGTCCCTGGACTGGTTTGGGTTCCACGAAGTGTTCCATGCCGCCACGCTGGTCGGATTCGCCTGCCATTACGCCGCCATCCTGATGGCCGTACTCTCGGTCAGCGCTTCCTAGCTCATTCTCCGGCCCGCCAACCGGCACCAACCGGCACCAACCGACACCCGCCGGTCACCGCCGGGTTACTGCCCGGCGATCAGGTCCCGAAGTTCCGCCGCGGTGCCGACAGGCCGCAGACACACCATGCCGCGGCACAGGTAAGCCACGGCAGGTTTGGAGCCGGGATCCCGTCCCTCCAGCAGCGGCACCCGGGTGTCACCGGCAGGGCCGCCGGCTGTGTCCGTTCCGATCCGTGCAGCCACCACCAGCCCCGGTCCGCCGGCGTCGCGGGCTGCCCGCAGCAGCTCCTCCACCGCTTCAGGGTCCGTTCCGGTCACGGCCAGCTCACGCGGTCCCTCGAGCAGGAACTGCAGCACCGACATGGCCCACCCCGCCGCCTGCGGTGCCTGGGCGCCCACCACCTGAACATACTTCAGCAGGGACTGTGCAAGGTCCCGGTGCCTCAGCGATCCCGAATACGCGGAATAGGTCAGCAGGACCCCGGCAAAAAGTGCAGCACCGCTGGGAGTCGGCCCGTCCAGCGGATCGGCAGCCGCCTGCGCTCCCTGGGCGTTCACCAGCTGGTTGGGGCGGAGGGCGGTGTCCTGCAGGACACCGCCGGCCAGGAAACGGCTCTCTGCGGCCAGAACCAGGGATTCGGCCGCCGCGTACCAATCCTCATTGCCCGTGGCGGCGTACAGGGTGAACAGGCCCTCGGCTGCTCCGGCGTAGTCCTCCAGCAGGCCTTCAATGCCCTGAGCGACGCCGTTGAAGGAAACCCGGCGCAGCGTGGCTCCGGTCCGGTGCACACGGAGCAGATAGGCTGCGGCGTCTTCAGCCGCGCGCAGGATGCGCCGCGCGTCCTCCTGTTCAACGGCGTCATCCTGTCCAGCGGCATCGTTCTGTTCGGTGTCAGAGAGCACGACGGCGGCCGACGCCAGCGCTGCCACCGCCAGCCCGTTCCATCCGGCCACCACCTTGTCATCACGCTCGGGCTGCGGGCGCAGGTTCCGGGCCGCCAGGAGCGCCGGACGGTGCCGCAGCCACAGTTCTTCCTCTGCTTCGCTCAGGGCCCGGCCAAAATGCAGCGTGCTGGCGCTGGCCCCGTCATCGTCCGGAGTTGCGCCGTGGGGGCCATGTCCCCGGAGGCCAGGTCCAGCAGGGCCATGACGGCTGGGGCGTCCTCGGATCCCAGGACCTCTGCCAGCTGCTTCGGAGTCCAAACGTAGGTGCCGCCTTCCACGCGGCGGCCCTCCATCAGCGTGTCCGCGTCCAGCGAGGAGGCAAATCCGCCTTCCTGGACGCGCAGCCGCTGAATCATCCACTCCGCCGTCTCGCGGGTCACCCGCAGGGCAAGCCGGCGCTCCGCGGGATCAACTGCAGTCCGGGCCCACTGCGCGTACAGCGCCAGCAGCTGGACGTTGTCATAGAGCATTTTTTCGAAGTGCGGGACGGCCCAGCGGCGGTCCACGGTATACCGGGCGAACCCGCCCTCAAGCTGGTCATAGAGTGCGCTGCGGGCCATCGCACCGAGGGTCCGGCCAGCCAGTGCCGCGGCTTCCTCCGCAGTTGAACTAACGCTGCCGGCGTGAGCCAGCAGGAACCGCAGCACTGTGGAGGGCGGAAACTTCGGTGCAGCACCAAAACCACCGAATTGGCGGTCTTCCAGTCCAGCCAGCGTTTCCACTCCTGCCGACAGAGTCCGGCCGGACTCGGCGGCGAACTCGGCGGCATCCTCGCCGTCCGCCGGCCCCGCAGATCCCCGGAGCGGTCCCAGCAGCCGCCGGTTTCCGTCCTGGGCCGAGGCAAGATGTGCGGCCAGCTGGGCGGCGCTCTGCCGGACTTCCTCCGGCCGGTCCTTCCAGGCAGAGGTGACGGCAGCAAGGACATCCCGAAAGGCGGGCATGCCCTGCACCGGCCGCGGCGGAAAGTACGTGCCTGCGTAGAAGGTGCGCCCGTTGGGCAGGGCGAAAACGCTCATGGGCCAGCCGCCCTGGCCTGTCATGGCCTGGGTGGCGGCCATGTAGACGGCATCCACGTCCGGGCGTTCCTCGCGGTCCACCTTGATGGAGACGAAGTGCTCGTTCAGGTAGTCCGCTGTGGCCGGATCTTCGAAGGACTCATGCGCCATGACGTGGCACCAGTGGCAGGCGGCATAACCCACCGAGATGAAGACCGGGACGTTGCGCCGCCGGGCCTCGGCGAACGCTTCGTCCCCGAACGGCCACCAGTCCACGGGGTTGCCGGCATGCTGGCGCAGATAGGCCGAAGCCTCCGTTAGCAGTCTGCCGGCCATGAGTTCTCCTTAGCCGCGCTTGTAGTAACCCGGAGTGGTGTCCCCGCCGTCCGAAGCTTTCGGGGCGGGCGGCGCATCAGCGGCTCCCGCTCCGGATTCGGCGCTGGGAATGAAGACGTCGGAACCGACGCCCGTGCGGGCCTGCTCGCGGTAACGGACCCGGCGGATGCGCTTGACCATATCCCTGATGAGGAAGAACACCACGATCACCATGAAGAGGGTCACCAGGAAGCCCAGCAGACCCGGAGTGACATCCGCGATGCTCAGGCCGGTTTTCAGCTCGTCATCCTCGGCACCCGGGGAAACGGTCAGGGGCAGGCTGTACAGGAAGTTCACGGTGTTTCTCTCTCTTGGCAGCGGGTGGCTTTACGCCGTCCCTGCCCTCTATCGTATGCCAGCGAACAGGTCCGTCTCAGGCAGCTCGGTCTCCACTTTGGACTGGATCAGCGAATAGTCTTCCCAGGGCCATACCTTCCGCTGGGTGTCTGCGTCCACGGCAAAAAAGAATCCCTCCGGATCCACCTGCGTGCGGTGGCTCTTCAGTGCCCGGTCCCGCGCTTCGAAGAAATCTCCGCACTGAATCTGCGTGGTGGTGGGATGCGTGGGAGCGGGGGGCTGGTGTCCCTCCGTGTCGGCTTCCTGCCAGGCGGCAATGCGCTCTGCGTACGGTGAGTCCATGCCGGCGTCCACCAGGGCGTGGTGCAGCGCGGTGAACCGTTCGGGATTGAAGGCGCGGTCGTAGTACAGCTTCAGCGGCTCCCAGGGCTCTCCGGTCCCGGGGTAGCGGTCAGCGTCCCCCGCGGCGTTAAAGGCTTCCACCGCCACCTTATGGGCCATGATGTGATCCGGATGCGGGTACCCGCCGTTTTCGTCGTAGCTGATGATCACGTGCGGGCGGAATTCACGCACGAGCTTCACCAAGGGGGCAGCAGCGTGCTCCAGGGGCTCCAGGGCGAAGCAGCCAAACGGCAGGTCAGGCAGCGGATCCCCCTCCGGCAGGCCGGAGTCCATGAAGCCCAGCCAGCGGTGCTGAATGCCCAGTTCACGGCGGGCGCTGGCCATTTCCGTGCGGCGAAGCCCGGCGAGGTCCCGCTTGGCGGCGGCGTTGGATTCCATGGCGGGATTCAGCACGCTGCCGCGTTCGCCGCCGGTGCAGGTTGCCACCATCACCTCCACGCCCTGTGCGGCGTAAGAAGCCATCATGGCCGCACCCTTGCTGGCTTCGTCGTCGGGATGGGCGTGCACGGCCAGCAGCCGCAGCGGTTCCTGACGGCGGGAAGTATTCGATGAGGCGGTCGACACGTTGCAGCTCCTGAGATGGTCAGCGGAAATCAGACGGGGAAACTCGGATAAAATAGAGCGGTGAGCACTGAGGAAGGTCCTGACAAGCAGCCAGCCCCCGGGCAGGCCCCCGATAGTTTTCCGTCCGCAACAAGATTAGCCAATCGGTACGGAGCTCCCAAGCCGGGTTTGTCGCGCCGCGCCAAGGCCACCGCCGTCGGCGCCGCCCTGGTGCTTGGATGCGGTGCCGCGGCCTACATGGCGATGCCCTCCCCCGGCGGGGAAGTGAGCTTCAAGGACGTGGGGTTCAGCATCACCGATGCCGGAAACGCCACTGTTGATTTCCAGGTCACCAAAGATCCGCAGGACAGCGCGTCCTGCGCCGTTCAGGTACTGAATGACAGCTATGCCGTGGTGGGTTGGAAACAGGTCACCATCGGACCGGCTGAGGACGCCACCACCAACCAGCACCTTGAAATCCGTACTGATTCCCTGGGCGTCACCGGCGGAGTCAATGCCTGCTGGCTGTTGGGCGACGACGCCTGAGTTTCCGCTCAAGCCGCCCAGCGGCGGCCAACCGCCGGGAAGCCGGTTTTTCCGGTTCTTGGGTTATTCGGTTTGGCTGACTAGTATGGACCCTACGTTATGCCCCGCTTAGGTGATCAACCGCATTACCGGTCACCGTCCGGCGGGGTCTTTGCTTGTCAGGCCACTGGGCTTCGAGCAAAATCAGCCTGCCGGACCGGTTCTTGTGGTCCGGTCGTCACTAAAAGGAGAGATCCGTGTCTACCAACAGCGCACCTGCCGCTTGGCTCACTCAGGAGTCTTACGACCGCCTGAAGGCTGAACTGGAGCACCTGTCCGGTCCCGGCCGCACGGAAATTGTTGCCCGCATCGAGCAGGCCCGGTCCGAGGGCGACTTGAAGGAAAACGGCGGGTACCACGCTGCCAAGGAAGAGCAGGGCAAGGCTGAGGCCCGTATCCGCCAGCTCACCCAGCTGCTGGAGACGGCGCACGTGGGCGAAGCCCCGGCCGATGACGGCGTGGTGGAACCCGGCATGCTCGTTGAGGCGAAGGTTGCCGGTGACGTTGAGACGTTCCTGCTGGGAAGCCGCGAGATTGCCGGCGACTCGGACATCAATGTCTACAGCGAAAAGTCGCCGCTCGGCGCTGCCATCCAGGGCATGAAGGCCGGCGATTCCGCCACCTACACCGCCCCGAACGGCAAGGCCATCTCCGTGGAAATCATTTCCGCGAAGCCCTACGCCGGCTAATTTCCCCTGAACTGCTGCGGGCCTTCCCATCGGGAGGGCCCGCTTTTGCTTGTCCGGCGGCCCTGCCGGTTCCGGCGCAGCAGCACTGCTGCCAGCACCCCGCCGGCAGCGCCGAACAGGTGCGCCTGCCAGGAAACGCCGATGTTCACCGGCAGGACTCCCCACAGAAGGGATCCGTAAATCAGGAACAGGACACCGGCCAGCAGCAGCTGCACAATGTCCCGGTTGTAGATCCCGCGGGCCATCAGATAGGCGAACAATCCAAACACGACGCCGGAAATCCCCACCGTCAGGCCGCCGCCGAAGAGCCACACGCCCAGGCCCGATGCCAGCCAGGACGAGGCCAGCACCACGCAGAAGCGGCGCACCCCTTCCAGCAGGGTCAGGAAGGAAAAGACCACCAGCGGCAGGGTATTGCCCAGCAGGTGGTTGACGCCGGCATGCAGCAGCGGGGCCGCCAGTATCCCGTCCAGCCCGTCCACCCGCCGCGGCAGGATGCCAAACTCCCGCAGCGCGGCAGGCCCCACGGCCAGGGCCAGGAAATAGCAGAGCCACACCAGGGCAGCGAGTCCGAGTGAAACGGCAAGGGCGGTCCTGGCCCGCTTGGCTAGCACCGGCTACCCGTGCAGCACGATCGGCTGGAAGCCTTCGCCGCGCAGCCTGTTCAGCACCAACTCACAGTGTTCATGCCCCTTGGTTTCCATGTTGATGGTGATCGCCACGTCCCCCATGCTGATGGAGCCGCCAACCCGGGTGTGGTCCACGCCGGTGACGTTGGCGTCGGATTCGGCGATGATCCGGGAAATGGTGGCCAGCGAGCCGGGCCGGTCATCCAGCAGCATCCGCACCACCAGATACCGTCCTGCGGCGGCGAGGCCGCGCTGGATCACCTTGAGCATCAGCATCGGATCAATGTTTCCTCCGGAGAGGACGACGGCGGTGTTCCCCGGGTTGTCGATTTTGCCTTCCATGAGGGCAGCCACCCCTACGGCACCGGCCGGTTCAACCACCATCTTTGAGCGCTCGAGCAGGAAAATCAGCGCCCGTGCCAGCGCATCCTCGCTGACGGTCACCACGTCATCCACCAGCTCCCTGATGATGGAGAAGGGCAGCTGGCCGGGCCTGCCCACGGCGATGCCGTCGGCAATCGTGGACACCTTGGTCAGCGGCACCAGGGCGTCCGCGGCCAGCGACGGCGGATAGGCGGCTGCATTTTCCGCCTGCACGCCGATGATCCGGACTTCGCGGCCCAGTTCCCGCGCCCGGGTCTTGATGGCAACGGCAACCCCGGCCAGCAGCCCGCCGCCGCCCACCCCGATCAGGACGGTGTCCAGGTCCGGAATCTGGTCCAGCAGTTCCAGGCCGATGGTTCCCTGCCCTGCCACTACGTCCACGTTGTCGAACGGGTGGACAAACACGGCGCCGGTCTCATCCGAATAGCGCTGGGCTTCCGCGAGAGCCTCGTCCACATTGTGTCCGTGCAGCACCACTTCGGCGCCGTGACCGCGGGTGGCGGCCAGTTTTGGCAGCGCCACTCCCAGCGGCATGAAGATCCGGGCTTTGATGCCCAGGCGCGCAGCGGCAACCGCCACGCCCTGCGCATGGTTTCCGGCGGAGGCTGCCACCACTCCCCGGTCCCGCTCCGACGGCGTGAGCTTGGCCATCCGGACGTACGCTCCGCGGACCTTAAAGGACCCGGCGCGCTGAAGGTTTTCGCACTTGAAGTACACATTGGAGCCGGTTTGGCGGCCCAGCGCCCGGGACACTTCAATGGGCGTGCGTTCAACGACGCCGTCCAGCAGCTTGGCTGCTGCCTCAATGTCATCCAGGGTCACGGGCAGCTCGGGGAAATCAATCACGGTTGCTTCTCTTCGTCGGCGTCATCTTTGGAGTCGTCCTCGGGTTCATCGGTGCGCGGAGTTGCTCCGCCCAGCGCAGCGAAGACCTGGTCCCGGGCCAGGGCCGGGTCGTGTTCCCATCCCCGGGCCGCAATGTAGCGCACCACGGTATTCAGGATGGCCAGCAGCGGTACGGAGAACAGCGCACCCGGGATTCCCGCGGCAAGGGTGCCGCCGGTGACCGCCAGGATCACTGCCAGGGGGTGCAGGGCAACGGCCCGTCCCATGATCAGCGGCTGCAGGATGTGGGATTCCAGCTGCTGGACCAGGAGCACGATGCCGAGCATGATCAGCGCGTTGACCCAGCCGTTGGCCACCAGGGCCAGGAGCACGGCAACAAAGCCGGTGACAAAGGCGCCCACCAGCGGCACAAAGGAGCCCAGGAACACCAGGACGGACAGCGGCAGTGCCAGCGGAACACCGATGATGGCGGCCCCGGCACCAATTCCGACGGCATCGATAAACGCCACCAGCAGTTGCACCCGGACGTAGTTGACCATGGAATCCCAGCCGTGAATTCCTGCGCCGTAGCCGCCGGGGCGGGCGCGCCGCGGCAGCAGGCCTGCGGTGAAGCGCCAGATTCGGCGGCCGTCCAGCAGGAAGAACACCAGGGCGAACAGGGTCAGCAGGACTCCTGCGGCAAAGTGCCCGGCTCCGGTGCCCACAGACAGGGCACCCGAGAGGATATTGCCGGAATTCGACTGCAGGGCGTTCGTCGCTTCCTGCACCAGGTTGTCCATCTGGCTGTTGGTAATCTGCAGCGGCCCGGAGGCAAGCCAGTCCTGGACCTGCGCCACCCCGGACAGCGTCTCGCCCCAGAGGTCCCGGAAGCCCAGGGCGAGCTGCCGGCCCACCAGTGTCAGGGCGGCCACGATCACGCCCAGGAAGGTGACAATCGTGACGGCCACTGCCAGTCCGCCGGGCACCTTGTTGCGGCGCAGCCAGGTGGTCACGGGAGAGAGCAGGCCGGCCAGCAGCGCGGCAATCATCAGCGGGATGATCAGCAGCGAGAAGTTCCGCAGAATCCAGACGAGTCCGGCGGCCACAATCAGCACTACGCCCAGGCGCCAGGCCCAGGCTGCGCTGACGCGCAGCGCAAAGGGGACGTCGTCGTTGCTCCGGCTGGAGCGGACGGCCGCAGCCTGCACCGCTTTGGGCGCGACAATGCGGCGCGCATGAGGTCTCATGGGCTCATCTTTCCACACTCGATGGCTGCAGTTTCCACCGTTACGTCCGGGGCTTAGCCCGGAAATCCGGGCCGGATCCCCCACTCCGCGGCGAAGGTGCTTTCCGGCTCGAGCCAGCACAGTCCTTCCCCGGAGTTCAGGGCGTTGGCCGGCGCCGTCATGGGTTCCAGCGCCACTGCGCGGCTGCGGCCGGGGATTTTGTCGGTGAGGAAAACATGGACATAACCGAACTCGGGTCCGCCCCACAGCGTGACGGTCCTGCCGTCCGGAGCAGCCAGCCGGTGCCGGTATTCTCCGCCGTCGAGCGTAAGGCCGGTGTACGCGCTGTCCAGGTCACGGTTCCCGATGGTGCGGCCGGCCCTGAAGTCGAAGTCCCCGGACACCGGCTCGCTTCCCACCGGAATGAGGCGTTCATTGGAGGTCAGCCGGGTGTCGCCGGAGACGGTGAGCTCCAGCTCCTCCGCCGGGACCGATCCGATCCGGAGGAAGGGATGGGCGCCAAGGGCAAACGGTGCCCGGCTCTCCCCCACGTTGGTGAGGCTTTGACGCACGCGGAGGCCGCCGTCGTCGTCCAGGCTGTAGGTGACCTCGTGGAGAAGGTGGAACGGATACCCGTGCTGGGGAAATATTTCGGCGCGAAGCGTCACGCTGCCGGCAACTTGACCGCCGTCGTCAATGCGCTGGTAGCCGGTGTTCCGGAGCAGCCCGTGGCTCGCGTTGCCGGTGGCGGGCTCCGTAATGTCCAGCTGCTGGAGCTTTCCGTCCAGCACCCATTTCCCGTCTGCCACCCGGTTGGGCCAGGGCGCCAGCAGAATGCCGCAGGCCGACGGCGGCAGCGAGTCGTCCGGATAGGTCTCCGCATAATCGGTGCCGGCCACCGAATAGCTGCGGAGGGCCCCGGCGAGGGAGGCGATGCGGGCTTCCGCCCTGCCGCGGGACGTGGAACGCGCAATCTGGTACTGGCTGCCGGTGGCGGGGTGGGTACCCGGGACCGCGGGTGTAGCGCTCATCACTCCAGCGTACAGCCGCTCACTCCTCGAAGTGCGTGTTGACCCGGTCCGAGACTACTGCCACCACGCCGGCGGCGACCTCGCGGACCTTGACGTTGCGGCTGTTGGAAACACTGCGCAGGATATCCACGGCACTCTGCTGGCTGCAGTTGTTCTGGCCCATGATGATGCCGGCTGCAAGGTCCACCACGGTCCGCGATTCCAGCGCGGCCTGCAGGTTGGCGGCCCGGTGTGCCTGCGCATCCGCCCGGAGGGCAAGCGTCAGTGAAGCCGCGGCGTCCCCCGCCGCCCGCTCCACGGCGCGCACAGCTTCCGGATCAAAGGCTCCGGGTCGGAACGAATACACGCTGAGTACCGCTCCTGCCGGTTTCTCCACCGGCATCGGAACGGAGGCAAAGGCGGCCGTGCCGTCGGGCAGCAGGGGGTTGACGCCGCCGGTACGTGCAGGACGGGGGTCCAGGTGGCGCACCACCACAGGCAGCCCGGTGGCCAGTACACCAAAAGCCGGTTCCAGCTCGGTCTGCCGTGGAGCCGATGCTGCAAAGCGGGGTGCGCTGCCCGCATGCGCCACCTGCCGGCGCGGACGAACCACGGTCAGGGCGGCTCCGGCGACGTGCCACCGGGCCAGGCAGTCAGCAAACTCACCGGCCAGCGCCGCCAGGAACTCTTGCAGGTCCCGGTGATCCAGCAGCAGCGCCTGCAGGCGGACCGGTGACAAGTCTGACCAGTATGGTTCCGTTCCCTGCTCCCCCAACGTGCGCCCCCTTCGTCGGCCGAATGTTTCGGCTCCGCCAGATGGTACGGGCCGGTGGCTGGGGTGCACAGAGTGACAGCGGTCTTTCCTCCCTCGCGGGAGGAAAGACCGCTGTCCACAACAAAGAGGCCAGCAGGCACGAATGCCTGCTGGCCTCTTGGGGCTTGCCTCCGGAAGAATCCGGAGCAGCCGGAGTTAGTCGTCGCCGCGGAGAATCGCGAGAATCCGCAGGATTTCCACGTACAGCCAGACCAGGGTCACGGTCAGGCCGAAAGCGGCCGTCCAGGAATAGCGCACCGGTGCGCCGGCCTGCACGCCCTGCTCGATGGACGTGAAGTCCACGATCAGGGAGAAGGCAGCCAGGCCTACGGCGAGCAGTCCAATCAGGACGCCCAGGGGAATGCCCATGATGGTGACCGAGTCGCGCATGCCGAACATGGTGTCAGTTGCACCGAAGATCATCATGCCCACGTTGACAAGCGAGAAGACCGCGTAGCCGATCATGGCGATCATGAAGAACCGCATGGCCTTGGGCGTTGCGCGGACCTTGCCGCTCTTAAAGAGCACCAGGGTGACGGCAAAGACTGAGAGCGTACCCAGGACTGCTTGGAGGCCGATTCCCGGGTAGAGGTTGTCCAGGACCAGGGTCAGGCCGCCGAGGAACATCCCCTCAAGGGCGGCGTACGCCAGAATGAGTGCCGGAGACGGTTCGCGCTTGAACGAGTTCACCAGTCCGAGGACAAATCCGCCCAGTGCGCCGATGATCATCAGCGGTGCGGCAGCGCTCTGCAGCACCAGCATTGGGATAGCAGCACCAACCAGCACCACCGCCAGGCAGGCGAGAGTCTTCATGATGACGTCGTCGTACGTCATCCGACCCGTCTGGCTGGGGCCTGCTGACGGAGCCGTGTACAGCTCCTGCAGCTGCTGCGGAGTCATCTGTCCCGAGCTTTGAGTGGCCACGGAACCGCGGTTCATTCCGTTGCCTCGAACCTGGGTATTGAAATTCTTTCCGTTAAAGACCGGATTGCCGCCAACTGCCATGAAATGTCCTCCATCTGGGGGGCCGTTTACCTAGAGCCTACCAATGTCAACGGGTAACCCCCACTGAAGATTCCTTGGCGGGAGGTGAGATGCGGTAACAGTTCCGCATACCCGGCCCTTTCCGGGCGCTTGGTACTGGCGTCTGCGTCCGCACCGGGAAGTCGTTACCTGATCGCGACATTCGCCCGGAGGCAAACGTCACTGCCGGAAACAATCTGTCGGTAGCATGATCCCCAATCAGTGACAAATGTCACATGTGAATTCGCCTAGGCATCACTTTGATTGATGCACACGGGCTTGGCGTGGAGGTTTTGGAATTTGCTAAGAACATCGGCGCTGACCAGGTATCTGGGGATGCTGGCGGCGGTGGCGGCGATGTTCGCTGCACTGCTGCTCGCTGCTCCTGCCGCTCAGGCAACAACAGCAACACCGGCCCCGTCCGCCTCGAACGGTGCCTCGTCCCCCGCGCAGACCCCGGCCACCGACGGCGCAACGGACGGCGCTGAATTCACCGACCGGATCAGCGGCGTGGTCCGCAACGCGGGAGTACCCGTGGAAGGCGTCCGGATCACTGCGACGGGGAACGGCTTTGAGGGCGAAGTACGGACCGCCGCCAACGGGTCCTGGTCCATCGGTGTTCCGGAACAGGGCGCCTTCGAAGTCGAGCTGGACGAATCCACGCTGCCGGAGGGAGTGGCACTGGCGGAAAACCAGCAGAACCCGCGCACCGTCACCTTTGCCGGCACCTCCAACATCACCACGCTGTTCCTGCTCGGCGAAGGCATTGTCCTGCAACAGGACAGCTTCCTTTCCACACTGGGCGAGCGCGCCGTGGCAGGCCTGAGTTTCGGGCTGCTCCTGGCGCTAAGCGCCGTGGGACTGTCGCTCATCTTCGGCACCACGGGCCTGACCAACTTTGCCCACGGCGAGATGGTCACCCTGGGCGCGGTCCTGGCCTTCGGGTTCGCGGCACTGGGCCTTTCTGCCTGGATTGCGCTGCCGCTTGCCGTGGCAGGCGGGGCGGCGTTCGGATATCTGCAGGACGGAGTGCTCTGGAAACCGCTGCGCCGGCGCGGCACCGGCCTGGTGCCCATGATGATCGTGAGCATCGGCCTGGCCGTGGCCATCCGCTACACGGTGCTGTTTTTCTTCGGCGGCGCCATGCAGCAGCTGCCCGGAGCCCAAAGCCCCACCCTGGAGCTCGGTCCGGTGTCCATTCCGCGCAACACCCTGATCTCCCTGTTCGTGAGCCTGGCCGTCATCCTGATCATCGCCGTGCTTCTGCTGCGCACCCGAATCGGCAAGGCAACGCGGGCTGTCTCGGACAATCCGTCCCTGGCCGCAGCTTCCGGCATCGACGTGGACCGAGTCATCCGCCTCGTGTGGGTCACCGGCGGAGCCCTGGCGGCGATGGGCGGCATCCTTTGGGCCTACTACCGGCCGGGCGTCTCCTTCAACATGGGCCAGCAAATCCTGCTGCTGATCTTCGCCGGCGTCACGCTGGGCGGGCTCGGCACGGTGTTCGGAGCATTGATCGGCTCCATCATTGTTGGGCTCTTCGTGGAGATTTCCACAATCTGGCTGGATGCGGACCTTAAGTATGTGGGTGCCCTGGTCATCATGATTCTTGTCCTCCTCGTCCGGCCGCAGGGAATCCTCGGCCGCCGCGAGCGCATAGGTTAGGGGCTTAGCACCGATGGACTTTGCAAATATTTTCCTGGGGGCTCTCAACGAAATCATCAGCCCCACCACGGCCGCCTATGCATTGGCGGCCCTAGGTCTGGCAGTGCATTTTGGCTACACGGGCCTGCTCAACTTCGGCCAGGCCGGATTCATGGCAGTTGGCGCCTACGGGTTCGCCATTCCCATCCTGTCCTTTAATGCACCGCTGCCGGTTGCCGTGCTGATCGCCTTAGCGACGTCCGCCCTCTTCGCCGTGATCCTGGGCATACCAACCCTGCGGCTGCGGGCCGATTACCTGGCCATCGTGACGATTGCCGCCGCAGAAATCATCCGTTACATCGTGACCACCAACAGCATGACGGCGGTCACCGGGTCAGCCAACGGGCTGGCAGCGTTCACCGGCGATTTCTACGCCCTGAACCCGATTCCGCCGGGCAGCTACAACTTGGGGCCGTTTGGCATGAATGAACGCGATGTCTGGGTCCGGATCGTCGCCTGGGCACTGGTGATCATCGCCTGCCTGCTGGTGTGGATGCTGATCCGCAGCCCGTGGGGCCGCGTGGTCAAGGGAATCCGCGAGGATGAGAACGCCGTGCGTGCCCTGGGCAAGAACGTGTATGCCTACAAGATGCAGGCCCTGATCCTCGGCGGATTGCTGGGTTCCATTGCCGGCATCGTCTTCACCCTCCCCCGCGACGCGGTGCAGCCGGCCAACTACGGGACCGAGCTGACCTTCTACCTCTATACCGCGCTGTTGCTGGGAGGCATGTCCACGGTGCTGGGCCCCGTGATCGGAGCCATGTTGTTCTGGGTCCTGCTGTCCCTGACTCAGGGCCTGCTCTACGGAGCCATCGAGGCCGGCTACATCACGTTCATTGACACTTCCCAGGCAGGCCAGGTTCGCTACATCCTTGTGGGTGTGGCACTGATGCTGCTAATGATCTTCAGGCCCCAGGGCATCCTGGGCAATAAGAAGGAGCTGGCGTTCGCATGAGTCATCAGGCAAACGAACCGGGAAACGGGCTTCGGCCCAGGGGCGCTCACGCTGCGGAACCCGCACCGGCCTCCGCACACGATGCCGGTGCTGCCGGCACCGCTGAGGCGGCCGCCGCGGAGTCGCTGGCTGCCAACGAATACATGTCCGATTCCCGTCCCATAGCCGAGGGCACCATCGAACCGGGGTGCCGCAAGCGTGATCCCATCCTGGTGGCGCGGAACGTCACCCGGGCCTACGGCGGGATCAACGCCGTGGACGTGGCCCACGTGGAAGTTCCGCGGAACAAGATCACCGCCCTGATTGGCCCCAACGGTGCCGGTAAGACAACCCTGTTCAATCTGCTCACCGGGTTCGACACACCGCAGACCGGAGACTGGCAGTTTGAGGGCCGGGACCTGGCCGGAGTCTCCGCCTACAAGGTGGCACGGCTGGGTATGGTCCGCACGTTCCAGCTGACCAAGGTCATGGGCAAGCTCACCGTTATAGAAAACATGCGCCTGGGCGCCGCTTCACAGCCCGGGGAATCGCTCTGGCGTGCTTTCCTGCCGCCGCTTTGGCGCGGCCGGGAGCGCGAAATCACCGCGCAGGCGGACGTGCTGCTGACCAAGTTCAAGCTGGACACCAAGCGCAGCGACTACGCTGCATCGCTCTCCGGCGGCCAGCGCAAGCTGCTGGAAATGGCCCGGGCCCTGATGGTCCAGCCAAAACTTGTGATGCTGGATGAGCCCATGGCCGGGGTAAACCCGGCGCTGACGCAGTCGCTGCTGGACCACATCAAGAACCTCAAGGCCGAGGGCATGACCGTCCTCTTTGTGGAGCACGACATGCACATGGTCCGCCACATCGCCGACTGGGTGATTGTCATGGCCGAAGGAAAGGTGGTGGCAGAGGGCCCGCCCGGCGAGGTCATGAAGGACCAGGCCGTGATCGACGCCTACCTGGGCGCACACCACGACGTGGATCTGGGCGACTCCGAAGGCTTCGAAAAACTGGAGGCGGAATTGGAACACGACCCCGAATCTTCTGTGGGAACCGAGCCTGACGGCGTTGTCGGCAGGCGAATTGACGAACGGAAGGACCAGGCATGAGCGCCGAAGCGTTCGACGGCGAATCCGTCGTCAAGGTCACCGATTTGGTGGCCGGCTATATCCCGGGAGTGAACATCCTGAACGGGTGCAGCATTGAGGCCCGCCGCGGTGAGCTGATCGGAATCATCGGGCCCAACGGCGCCGGCAAGTCGACCCTGCTCAAAGCCATGTTCGGCCTGGTAAAGGTGCACTCGGGCACGGTGGTGGTCCGGGGCCAGGACATTACCGGGCTCAAGGCCAACAAACTGGTCAGTCGGGGTGTGGGATTCGTGCCTCAGAACAACAACGTGTTTCCGTCCCTCACCATTGAAGAGAACCTGCAGATGGGCCTCTACCAGGCGCCGAAGCGTTTTGTGGAGCGTTTCGATTTTGTCTCGACCGTGTTCCCCGAACTGCGTCAGCGGCGTTCGCAGCGTGCCGGTTCCCTCTCCGGCGGCGAACGGCAGATGGTGGCCATGGGCCGCGCGCTCATGATGGAGCCGGCAGTACTGCTGCTGGATGAGCCGTCGGCCGGGCTCTCCCCCGTCAAGCAGGATGAGGCGTTCCTCCGGGTTCATGAGATCAACCGGGCCGGCGTCTCGGTGATCATGGTGGAACAGAATGCACGCCGGTGCCTGCAGATCTGTGACCGCGCGTATGTCCTGGACCAGGGCAAGGACGCGTACACCGGAACCGGTCGGGAGTTGATGAAGGATCCCAAGGTCATCCAGCTGTACTTGGGAACCCTCGCGGACACCGCCTGAGCCACGCCGCCGCAACGGTCTGATCCGTAAGGGAGAGGCTGATCCATAAGGACGCTGCTCCACACGGACGCTGCTCCGCAAAGATAAAGCAACCCCCGCCGAAACCGGCGGGGGTTGCTTTATGTGGTGCTGAGTGGATCTTTAGAGCTTGCCCTCTTCGGAGCGGCTCGGCACCGGCTTGTTGTCGGCGTCGAACTGGTAGATGCCGATGTACGCCTCGGTGGGGTCGCCGTTTTCATCGAAGGTCACGGGGCCGGAGTAGCCGTCGTAGTCGATGTCACCGCCGCCCCGCAGGATCGTGACACAGCCGGCGAAGTCGAAGCACTTCTCGCCCTCGGAGGAGACGCCCTGCAGCTCGGCCGCAATGGCTTTACCGTCGGTGCTGCCCGCAGCTTCAGCAGCCAGCGCCGTCATGGTGACGGCGTCGTAGCTTTCCCCGGCGTAGGACCAGTCCTTCAGGGACGGATCAATCGCCAGCAGGGATTCCTTGAAATTGTCCGAAGCGAACGGGCCCGGGATGGTTCCCTGGGCGCCTTCCAGGGTTCCCGGATCAAGGTCGTCGCTGAAGTCCGAGGTGTTGCCGTCCACAAAGAACATCTGCGTGGGGTCAACACCCTTGGCCGCCAGGAGCGGAACAATGCTGGTGGCCTGCTGGAAGCTGATGATCACAATGGCATCAGGATCAGCCGCAGCCACGGCGTCAACCTGGCTGCTGAACTGCGAGTCACCCTCGTTGAACATTTCCTCCGCAATAACCTGGCCGCCGGCTGCCTCAACGGAGCTCTTGACGTTGCTCTGCAGACCGGTGCCGTAGGCATCGTTCAGGACGATCATGCCCACGGTCTGTGCGCCGCAGCTCATGATGTAGTTGCCCAGTGTCCGGCCCTGCAGCACGTCCGAGGGAGCGGTGCGCCAGTACAGGCCGTTGTCGTCCCAGGTTGTAAAGTCCGGAGACGTGTTGGCCGGCGAGAACTGGATGACGCCCGCTCCGGTGATCTGGCCAATGACGGTTTTGGAGACGCCGGAGGAAGCGGCACCGATGATGGCGCTGACGTCCTGGCTGAGCAGGTTCGTGACCGACTGGGTGGCAATATCCGTCTGCGTGTCACCGGAGTCGCGGTGGATGATCTCCACCGGCTTGCCGAGGACACCGCCCGCCGTGTTGATTTCCTCAACGGCGAGGTTGGTGCCCGCAATTTCCGGCGGGCCCAGGAAGGCAAGCTCTCCCGTGGTGGGCAGCAGGGTGCCGATCTTCAGCGGGACGTCGGTGGTGCCGGTGGAGGCGGGGACAGCTGCGGGGTCACCCTTGGCTCCGGGATCCTCGCCCTTGCCGCCTTCGTTTTCGGGGCAG
Organism: Arthrobacter sp. NPDC097144; assembly: GCF_044762205.1. Classification (NCBI taxonomy): domain Bacteria; kingdom Bacillati; phylum Actinomycetota; class Actinomycetes; order Micrococcales; family Micrococcaceae; genus Arthrobacter; species Arthrobacter sp. NPDC097144. The sequence goes on from NZ_JBIWDW010000001.1 coordinate 401,794, forward strand.
GTGACGCCCCCTGCGGCGGCCGCGTCAGCGGACGAGGTTGCCGGCGCCGCCGATTCAGATGAGTCTGACCCCGAGTCTCCCCCGCTGCAGCCGGTCGCGAACAGTGCCAGCCCAAGCCCCAGCGCCGCGATCTTGGCCGCCCGGTTGTATCCATCCAGGCCGGGACGGCCCGTGGTGCGTAGTGAAGTCATAGATTTTTCTCCCCGATCGAAAGGCGGAGGCCTTTGATGCTTACCAGGTGTTCCTGATTAGAAGAAAAGCTAGTTGAATAATGAGTCAAACATAAGGGTTTAGGGTTACGTCCTTGTAACGCTCATCACACTACGCGCTCCCGCCTCTTGCACTGGAGACGGGCCGCAGGTTAGAACGTGACGCCGCTGCGCAGCAGGACGTTGGCAAAGGGCGTGGCTTCTCCCGTCCGCACGATCAGCCGTACGGACGGAAGAAGGGCCTTGAACTCCTCATGGCTCACCGTTTCCGGCTCCAGCCCGGCATCCGCAAGCACCCGCTCGACGCCGGTGCCCGCGGCTTCCGCAGCCATGACGGCTCCTTCAACCTCTACATCGGCCAGCACTGCGGTCAGCACCTGCGCAAACGACGGAATGCCCTTCACCAGCGCCAGGTCCACTGTTTGAACCCCGTCCGGGACGGGCAGGCCGCAGTCGGCAATCGCGACCAGGTGCCCGTGCCCCAGACGGGCAATTGCAGCGTTCAGGGGTGCGTTGAGGATACCGGTCTTTTTCATGAGGCGAAGTCGGCCAGGTTCTCGGTGTTCACGGTGGTGACCGGAACGGGAATGGTCTTTTCCACGGTCTCGCCGTCAAGAAGCTGGGCCAGGACCTCAACCGAGCGCTTGCCGAGCTCGGCGGGCTGCTGGGCAATGGTGGCCCTGAGCGTGCCGTCCTTGATGGCGGCGAATCCGCCCTCGGTGCCGTCGAAGCCCACCACGCTGACCTCGGCGCCGGCCCGGCTGCCGAGCGACTGGATGGCGCCCAGTGCCATTTCATCATTTTCTGCGAAGACGCCGGTCACGCCGGGGTGTGCCTGCAGCAGGTTGGTGGCAACGTTCAGGGCCTCGGCCCGGTCAAAGTTGGCCGTCTGCTGTGCTGCGATCTTGATGCCCGGGTAAGCCTTGAGCCCTTCAGTGAAACCGGCGCCGCGGTCACGGCTGGCCGATGTTCCGGCAACACCCTGCAGGATGATGATTTCGCCCTCCCCGCCCATCGCCTTGGCCAGTTCGTCTGCCGCCTGGCGTCCGCCGGCCTCGTTGTCGCTGGAGACCAGGGACTGCACGTCCGCGCCGTTCACCGTGCGGTCCACGGCAACAATCGGAGTTTCGTTGGCCAGCAGGGGGCTCACGGAAGCGGCAGCGGCGTCGGAATCGACCGGGTTGATGATGACTCCCTCCGTGCCGGAAGTCGCGGCGGTGGCCAGCTGGTTGGTCTGGGTGGCCGAGTCGTTCTGCGCGTCCAGGACATCGAGCTCCAGGCCGGCGGCTTCGGCCGCGGTCTGCGCGCCGTCGCGCAGTTCGACGAAGAACGGGTTGTTCAGGGTGGACACGGCCAGGGTGACGGTTCCGCCCGAAGCGGCGGCGTCGTCGCCCCGGTTGCAGGCCGTGGCGCCCAGGAGGAGGCCGAGTGAAACGGTGACGGCCGCAGTCTTGCGTGCTGAGGAGAACTTCATTGTTGGTTCCTTTGGATATTGGTTGGAGAGGTGAAGAGGAAGGCAGGCGTCAATGGGTGGAGTTTTTGCGGCGCAGTGCGTCGGCGCCCACGGCCAGGGCAATGACCAGGCCGATCACCACCTGCTGCCAGAACGAGGACACATTCAGCAGGTTCAGGCCGTTGCGGATGACCACCAGCACCAGGGCGCCGATCAGTGTGCCGCTGATGCGGCCGACGCCGCCGGCCAGGGAAGCACCGCCAATAACGACGGCGGCAATGGCGTCCAGCTCATAGCCGGAGGCTGCCTGCGGCTGGGCCGAGTCAAGACGCCCGGAGAGCAGGAGCCCGGCCAGTGCGGCAAACAGCCCCGAGAGGGCAAAGACGGTCACCAGGACCCGGCGTACAGGGATGCCGGAGAGCCGGGCGGCCTCGGTGTTGCCGCCAACGGCGTACATGTACCGGCCAATAACCGTGTAGTTCAGGATCAGTGCGGCAACGATTCCGGCAATGATCAGGACCACGATGGGCATGGGGATCGGACCGACGTTGCCGCCCAGGAAGGACACCTCATCCGCCGTCGCAATCGGCCTGCCGTCGGAAAGGACCAGGGTCAGGCCGCGGGCCACACTGAGCATGGCCAGCGTGGCGATGAAGGAGGGCAGCCGGCCGTAGGCAACGGCAAAGCCGCTGACCGCACCGCTGAGTGCGCCGATCAGCAGGCCGCCAAGCAGCGCGATCCATCCGGGCATGCTGCCCTGGGTAAACATCCAGGCCGATCCCATGGCGGACAGTGCGGCCACCGATCCCACCGAGAGGTCAATGCCGGCGGCCACGATCACGAAGGTCATGCCGAAGGCCAGCACTGCAATGACAGAGGCCTGGATGCCGATGTTCAAAAGGTTTGGGCCGGTGAGGAAGTCCGGGGTGGCAATGAAAAGCGCCAGCCCAAGGACCACGAGTCCCACCAGGGCACCGTTGTCGGCGAGGAATTTCTTCGCCCGGGCACTCTTTTCAGGTGCCTGCTTCCGCGCAACCGTTTCCGGTGCCTGCACAGCTGCCTTGTTCATGATCCGTCCTTCATCAGTTGGTCTTCCACATCACGCTGTACATCCCGCACCGCCAGCGACATCACTGCGTCCTGGGTTGCCCCGGCCGCGTCGAGTTCGCCGGCAATGTGCCCGCCGCTCATGACGAGGATCCGGTCGCTCATGCCCAGGACTTCAGGAAGCTCGCTGGACACCATGACGACGGCGCCGCCGGCTGCGGTGATGGCGTTGATCAGTTCGTAAATCTCCACCTTGGCGCCCACGTCCACGCCGCGGGTCGGCTCGTCCAGCAGCAGCACGGTGGAACCGGCAACAATCCAGCGCGCAAACACGGCCTTCTGCTGGTTGCCGCCCGAAAGCGAGCCCACCGCCTGGTCCAGGTTGTGCATGCGGATCCGGAGCCGGTCCGCCACTTCCTGGGCACGCCGCCGCTGGCCGGCAAAGTCCACCACGCCCGCCTTCGCGGTCGAGTTCAGGGTGGCGTAGCCAATGTTGTCGTTGACCCCCGCACCGAGGACCAGTCCCTGCACCTTGCGGTCTTCGGGCACATGTCCAATGCCGGCGCGGATTGCGGCACCAATGTCTCCCTTGGGCAGCACGGTGTCCCGTACCCTGACGGAGCCTGCGGCATAGGAGTCCGCACCTGCGATGGCGCGCACCACTTCCGTCCGTCCGGCCCCCATGAGTCCGGCCAGCGAAACCACTTCTCCGGCACGGACCGAGAAGGACACATCGTGGATCAGGCCCTTGGTGGACAGGCCCTTGACCTCGAGCAGCGTTTCGGCCGGTCCGGTGAAGTCGCGGCGGCGGGGGAACTGCTGGTCGATCTCGCGGCCCACCATCAGGCGGACGAGTTCGTCTTCCTGGGTGTCCGCCGGCACCTCGGCAATGAACTTTCCGTCACGCAGCACGGACACCGAGTCACCGATGGCCGCAATCTCGTCCAGGTGGTGGGAAATAAACACCATGCCCACGCCCTTCCGGCGCAAGTCCTCGACGACGGCGAACAGCGCGGCGATTTCGCGGTTGGTCAGGGCCGCCGTCGGCTCATCCAGGATGAGCATGCGGGCGTTGAGGCTCAGCGCCTTGGCGATTTCCACCAGCTGCTGGCGGGCAATGCCCAGCTCCCCCACCGGCTGGTCCAGGTCCACGTCCAGGCCGATCAGGTCCAGGGCAGCCCGGGCACGGGCCAACATGCCGCGGCGGTCCACCAGCCCGTACTTCCGCGGCATCCGGCCCAGGGAAATATTCTCGGCCACGCTCATGGACCCCACGAGGTTCAGTTCCTGGTGGATGGTCGCAATTCCCAGTGCCTCGGCCGCTTTGGTGTCCGGCAGGGACACCGGCCGGCCGTCCACGAGGATCCGGCCGCCGTCGGGCTGGTACACGCCGGACATCATTTTGATCAGGGTGGATTTGCCGGCACCGTTTTCGCCTAGGAGCACCTGGACCTTGCCGGGACGCACCTGCACAGTGACGCCGTCGATTACCGTCACCGGTCCGAAGGATTTGCTGACGCCTTCAAGCGTCAGGATCGGGTTCTCGCTCATGGTCGTTTTCCTTCTGGACGGGATGGTGTGGAACCACGGATGATGAGCCTGCTTGGCAGCACCGCGGATTCCGGTGATTCCCCGGCAATTTCCGCGATCAACAGGTCGACGGCCAAACGCCCCATCGCGTGGACGTCGTGCGCAATGACGGTCAGCGCCGGGTTCAGCAGCGTGAAGGCTTCAATGTCGTCGTAGGCCACGAAGGCGACATCCCGGCCGATGGTGAGTGAGCGTTCGTTGCAGACTGCTATGGCTCCGATGCTCATCAGGCTGTCCGCCGCCAGCAGCGCCGTGGGCGGTTCGGCGAGGTCCAGCAGGCACCGTGCGCCGGCTGCACCGCTGGCCGACTGGAAGTCGCCAAGGTAGATGAGGCTGCCGTCGTCGTCGGCGCCGGTTTCAGCAACAGCGGCGCGGTAGGCCTGCAGGCGTTCGCGACCGGTGGACGTGGACTGGGGTCCTGCGATGTAGCCGATCCGGCGGTGGCCGCGCTGCGTGAGGTGATGGACGGCGTCGGCAATCCCGCCGGTGTTGTCCGCCGTGACAGAGGGAACCGCGGCACCGTCCACCACGCGGTCCACGAAGACCGTGGGCACCTCGCCCGCGAGCAGCCCGCGCAGGTCCTGTGCGCTGCCCTGCGGCGCGGCAATCAATCCGTCCACGCGCTGGGACAGCATCACATCCACGTAGCTGTCCTGCTGCGTCTGGCTTTCGTTGGCGTTGCCAAAGAGGGTCAGGTAGCCAAAGTCCCGGGCCCGCTGCTCGACGGCGTGGGCCAGGTCAGCGAAGAACGGGTTGCGGATGTCGGGCAGCAGCAAGCCGATGGTCTGCGTGCTGGTCTTGCGGAGGGAACGCGCCTGGGCATTGGGGCGGAAGCCAAGCTCCGCGGCAGCTGTGCGCACGGCCTGGCGGGCTTCCTCGGACGTGGATGAGTGGCCCGAAAGAACGCGGGAGGCAGTGGCCGCGGAGACGCCGGCCTTCTGCGCCACGTCCCTGATCGTCGTTGACCGCACACTGCTCCCTACACCGTTGTGGAATCGATTCCATGGAATCGATTCCAAGTATGGGGCAGATCATGGTGTGGCGTCAAACACGCCTAATTCCTCCCGCATCGCGGACCACAGGGCAGGCGCCGGGACGCGAACGGGCGTATCAGTAAAGGTGCAGGTCAGACGGGAATCCCGTCGTCCCGCGGCCTGCAGGGCACCGCAGAAATACTGCTGGACAAAGATCCATGCGCCGGCCATCTATCCACGGCGTGCCGCCGAATACCTGTCATGATCCAGCAGCACGCAAGCAACAACGCCCAGCCTCCGCTTCGGGAATGGTCCGGCACGTACGGCGGGTTCTATCTGCTTCCCGGCGACGCCTGGGGTGTGTCCAAGGCGCCGGACGGCAGCCCGCAGGCCCGCTGCTGTTCCTGCAGCTGGGAACACGACGCCGGAACGGAAGAAGAAGCGGTTCGGATGCTCACCGCACATCTGCGGGTGGCCCACCCAGACCAGTCCGGGGTGGTGAACCCCTCCGAACGGCCGTCGGGTGAAGCGTAAGTCCAGCGGTACCCCAGGTCGGACTCGAACCGACAACACGCAGGTTGAAGGTGGACGGTTTCGGCACCACCCGCCAAGTACCCGAGAAACCCTGTTTAGCCCCGTCATTTCGGCACTTCTGCCGCCTCACAAAGGCAAATCACCCGACAAGTACCCGACAGCCACACGTCACATCACGGGGTTACCGGTGAGTTAACGGTGACTAGTCGCCGGAAACCTGTCCGAACCGCTCCAGGATCGACGTGGTGTCAGGTGTCGCTCTGTTTCGCTCAATGTAATGGCGCAGGGTCACGGCATCCGAAGAGTGGCCCAGCTGCCGTGATGCCACCAGAGAACCAGCCTCACGTTCGATCAGCGTGGCCACCGCTTTCCGGAAGCTCGATGGCTTCACCCAGGCGAACGCCTCCCCGCGAGCTTCACGCCACTGGCGCCGGAAGTTCCCGGGGTCCAGCACGGTCCCGGTCTGGGACGGAAAGATCAAACCCAGCGGATTGGACTGCGGATCCTCGGCCAGCTTTCGGCGAGCCAGGAGCTTCGCAGCGAAGGGCGGCAGCCCGAGAATGCGTTTGCCATGTTCGGACTTAGGATATGACTGCCGGTGCAGCCCGTCCCTACTAGTCCTTTTGATAGTGCCGGTGACTTCAATGGTCGGTACCTCGGCGTCGAAGTTCACGTCGCTCCAGAGCAGACCGAATAGTTCCCCCGGACGGAGCCCGGTGGCGATAAAGAGGTCCATTTTGTCCACCAGGTCTTTCGACTTCCGAGGGCCCATTCTTCCGGAGTCCTGCCAAGCCAAAATGTTTTGGCGGAGCTGGCCGAATTCCTCGATGGTCAGTGCCCGAATCTCTTCCCGAACCGCAACGGGGCGGAGTGAGTCACGGACTGGGTTGGCGATGACTGCGTCGTGGCGGACAGCAAGTCCAAACATCAGGCCCAGTACTGTTCTGGACAACGTTGCAGCCGACGGCCCACCCTTTTTCACGCGCATAGGGCGCCCGTTCTTCGCAATGATGTCCACGAAGGTGGGCTCTGACACCTCGGCGATGAACCTCTCGACTCGGCCGGTTGTGACTTCCCGCAGCCTGTTTGCGCCTAGCCGGGGCAGGATATGTGCGTCTAGCACTCCCTTATATACGTCGAGTGTTCCAGGGGACTGCCGCAACCCTGTAAACCAGATATCCACCAGCTCGGAGACCAGAGTCTCGGGGCCAATGTCCTCTCCGGCATTATGGGAACGCGTCTTCATCTTGGCAGTGAGAGCGTTTACCGCTTTCGGCTTCGATGCGCCGTTGGCAGAAACAGTACGCGTGACACCGTCACTGTCGCGGAATCGAGCTCGCGCCTGCCATTGACCAGTCGGCAATTTACGACTGGCGATGTTCCCCCACGCACCGATTGGCATGACTGGACGGCCCATTTCTTGCTCCTAACAGGATTTGATGGTGCTCATTACTTCCATGAGTTGTTCGAAGATTCGGTCATCCATCGCACCGAGGTAAGTCTCGACGTCGGCCGGCATGACCTCCAAAATGGCTGCGATACCGATGTGGGTGTCCGCACCGAATGCTGCTTCGAGGAACGCAGGAGCGTCGATGAGTTGATGGGCTGCCCAGATCGAGGCCTGCTGCTCCATGCTGTGCGAGGTGCCGACATGCCGGTAGAAGGCGTGACCGAGTTCGTGGGCGAATACGTGTTTGTACTGGATGGGCGCCAGCCCGGGGATGAGGGTGATGGAGTGATCGCGCCAGTCATAGGCTCCCCACCACCCGGTGGGCACGGGGCCCTCCCTGACGCTGACGCCCAAGTCAGCGGCGATTTTGTCTAGCTTCATGGCAACTAACGGTAGTTGGAGACGGTGACACTTCCCTCGAGACTATTGAGGAAGCGTCGCAGTGTTACTGAGATGCGGCGGACTTGGCCGACGTTTTTGTGCCGGTCCCCCAGTCGCCGCCTTCGCCTGCGCCGTAGGCGTTGAGCAACGTCTGGCTCATGGTTATGAGCGTGTCCTGCGCCTCAGCCGGCAGCTTCTGGGCGCCAGGTAGGGCGAGGGAATCGGGTTCTTCGTCTGTTCCGATGTCGAGGCCGAGTGACCGGGCGTAAGCATGGAGCACCTCACGGGCCGGTACTTTCAAACCCTTGGCCAAACCTTGGATTGTGTCCACGTCCGGGAATCCCCTCAGCTCGCCCTGCAGGATCTTCCAGATCGCGTTCCCGGTGGGCCGGCCGCCGCAGTCGCGGGACAGTGCTTCATTGGAGCGGTCGCCCTTGCGGTCGAGGATGAGGTTTTGGATGCCGCCGGGCTGACGGAGGTTCGATTGGGTCATTCCTGCCCACTCCCCTGCAGGGTCTCCAGATGCTCGGGGCAAAGAGCTGCAACTGCCGCACCATGCATTGATGCAAATTCCCTCAGGGTGTAAGTGACCCCGGCACTTATGGCCAGAAAGTTGTTCACGTCGTCGCTACTGTTTCCCAAGTCGTAGATGTCGCAAACCCCTTCTCCAATGCCAAGGAGGCTGTCATCCGGTGCGGTGATGAGAGAGGCATGGGTTTCGCGAAGCTTGGCCAAATACACCTCCTCCATGCTCGTGGGCTCAGGTGTCGGGCTGGGCTCCGGAGTGGCCGTCACCGTCACTGTCTTAACAGGGTCGGGGCTTGCCGCTGCTGCAGGGGTGTCCTCACCTGCGGAGCATGAGGACAGGACTATAGCTGCGGTTAGAGCAGCTATTGCTGTGAGACTTTGGCGCATTTCTTTTTCCTATTCGTAGGGCAGTTCGTCTGGGCCAATGTGGCGGTCGCCTTTGTGTGCAGCCAGGTCGAGCATGTCTTGCGCCAGATCGTCGTTGAGCGCCGACTCAGATGTAGCCGACAGCTCGCGGTAGACAGCTAACAGCACGCGTTTATCTCGCGCCGACAACTCCGCATTGTTGCGAACAGCTGCCTTGACGTCTCCGTCTTGGTAACCCTCCAGATCGATTCCCATACTGGCCAGTGCCGCCCTAGCGACTGTCGTTTCCGTCTGTTTCAACACCAGCGCCAACCCCTTGATATGCGAGGGCTTGAACGTGAGGATCGGCTGGTTTTTCAGGCGGGACCAGTTGGACTTCCCTAGATCGAGTTCCATGGATTGAGCGCGTGCAGCGAGGTCCCGATCTGACCAGCCGTTGTCTTGCTGGACCTTCTCGATGAGTTGGCCGAGTGGGTGCTTACTGTTCACGGAGCAATCCTTGACTGACCTCGGCCCCTGCGCAACAGGAGTGGGCACCGAGAATCTAGGTGGTGTGGGCACCTACCACTTTACAAAAAAGTGGACACTTGGCCGGGAGCCGCGCCAATTAAAGGAACACCGGTCGAAACTGGTTACTGGACATTGGGCACTAGATGGTGCATGATCTTACATATTAGTGGACACAGAGACCAGAAAGGCGTAATGTGAGACTCATACAAACGGCCCCGAGTATCGGAGATATGTGGATGGAACTCATCGATTCCAAGAAGTTGCGGAAGCTCATGGTTATCCAGGATGTTTCCCAAAGAGAGCTCGCCATCGCCGCCGGCTACAAGACGCACAGCTACCTCGGTCGCCTGCTCCGAGGTGACGTCAAGACCCTGAATACGGACCCGGCGCTGCGCATCGCCCACTACTTGGGGGTGCCAAGCGACGACCTTTTTTTAACCAGGATGTCCACGGATTCCGGGTCAGCTGTCCATCCAAAAGTATCCAGACAGAAGATCGCAGCATGAGCGCCAGCAACGCGATCGCCCAGCGGATCCGGAACCTCATCGAGGACGGGAAAACCAGCGGGACCGCCAGTTGGGATGACCTGCACAACGAACTCTCGAACCTCGAAGTGGCCGCCAAGCTGCCGCTCACGGAACCGGACCCGTGGTTCAACATGACCCCCGAAGACATAGCCGAGTACGAAGCCCAGGAGAGGAATGCCAGATGAGCAGCATTCAGGCCTTTAACTACCAAGACCAGCCAGTCCGCACCATCACCGTGGATGGACAGCCGGCATTCATCGCTGCCGACCTCCTCGGCCTCCTTGAACTCAATCGGTCCTCCGCAGCTCTGCTTGATGACGATGAAAAGGGCGTACACACTGTGGACACCCTTGGCGGCCCCCAGCAGCTGGCATACGTAACTGAGGCTGGAATGTACTCGCTGGTTCTCCGTTCTCGAAAGCCGGAAGCGAAGGCCTTCAAGCGCTGGATTACCCACGAGGTACTCCCTCAGATTCGGAAGACCGGCGCCTACGCCATGAAGGAAATCTCCCGCCTCGAGCTGATTGATATGGCCCGCGAGTCTGAGATTGCCCGGATCGCTGAGTACCAGGCGCGGCAGCTCGCTGAGTCAAAGGTGCTGGAGCTCGCCGGCCCAGCGACTGCATGGGAGAGGTTGGCCAACGCAAAGGGTGACCTTGACGTTCGAGACGCGGCGCAGGTCCTTTGTCGGGATCACAACATTGAGATTGAGCGGAACCGCCTCTTCCGGTGGTTGCGAGAGAACCGCTGGGTAGACGGGAACAACCGTCCTTACCAGGACAAGGTCAATCAGGGACTGCTGACGGAGAAGATCGGGACGTTCTTCATTCAGCGGTCGGCAGGCGAAATGCTCGCTCCCCCACAGGTTCGGATTACGGCAAAGGGGCTCCAGCGGTTGCAGTCAGAGCTCGCGCCGACGGTGGTGGCCGCGTGAAGCCGCTCCTGACGACCAAAGATGTCGCCGAGATGCTCGACGTCGACCCGAAGACGGTCCAGAACTGGCGGTACCTGCAGGTTGGCCCGCCGTATGTGAAGCATCGCGGCCGCGTCTACTACCGAGCGTCCGATATGACGGTCTACCTTGCGGCCCTGCCGCTGGCCGCTTGATGGAGAGGCTCCTAACCACCGAGGAAGTAGCCGAGCTCTTAGGGGTTGCCCCTGGAACTGTCGAGAACTGGCGCTACAAGCAAGAAGGCCCTCGCTTCGTGAAGCTCGGCAAGAAGCGTCACAGCCCGGTCCGCTATCGGCCGGAGGACGTGCAGGCATTCATAGACGCACAACCCTGACCCACTAAAGAAGCCCCCGGGTGGCACCCCGAGGACTTCACAGCCATCAACCCTTTAGGAGTACCGATGACCACCATCCAGCATACCGAACCGCTCAACCGTGTTGAGGCGGACGTTGTTGTCCGCCAGCTCACCGGCGAGTTCCACAACCAGTACGGCGTCGAGAACGGTGAGGTCGATCCTGAGAACAGTGTGTTCCGGGACTTCACCCGCAAACTCTCCTGGCAGATCGGCGGGAACGACACCCGCGACTTCCGCGACTACATCGTCGACGCGCTCCATGCCTTCGAAGGCCTCATGGACATTTACTGGGGCGATCAGCCGCATGACCGGCGCGAGGCCTACGAGGGTTCGCTGAATGTGGCCGTGAATGGCGCGCTCAGTGCCGCCGGCCTGGGTGCCACGGGGATCCTGCGGTACGGGGATCAGCGCAACGTTTCGCAGCTGCCGGTAGCAGCATGAGGCGGCGTGCAGCGGCTTGGACGGTCGGCCGCCTCCTCGCGGACCGTTTCATTGGTCGCACCACTCCTGGCAAGCACCATCCGATCTGGGACGTGGATCTCGGGCTGCAGCCCACCCAGTTCGGCGGCATGGAGGATCGGGCCGGATTCGCGGCCCCGGCCCGTGAGCTGGCCGCCGCATGATCCCCGACTCCGTCCCCTTCGTCTTCCTGTTCCTCACCATCTTCCTTGGCCCGGTCATCTACGGGCGCACCAAGACATCCCCTGCACCTACCTCTCAGAAAGAAGCCACCAAATGAGCAAGATCATCAAGCTTGAGGCCAACAACTTCAAGCGTCTGCGCGCCGTAGAAATCAGCCCCGACGGCAACCTCGTCGTCATTGCCGGCCGCAACGGCCAGGGCAAGACCTCAGTGCTGGATGCCATCACCGCGGCGCTGGGCGGCAACAACACGAAGACGCTCCCCCGGCCGATCCGCGACGGCGAGGACAAGGCATCCATCGTGTTGGAAACGGAAGACTTGATCGTCACCCGCACCTTCTCCGGCACGAAGTCGGAGCTCACAGTGAAGGGCAAGGACGGCGCGCTTTACACGAAGGGCCAGGCGAAGCTGAACGAGCTGCTTGGACGCCTTTCGCTGGACCCGCTGGCATTCACGCAGCTGTCAGAGAAGGATCAGCTCAAGACCTTGCTTGATCTGGTGGAGCTGCCGTTCGACCCCACCAAGCTCGAAGCTGAGCGCGCCAAGGTCTTCGCCGAGCGGACCGACGTGAACCGGAGGATCAAGGACTTGCAGGGGCAGATGGCCGGATTCCCGGTCTTCGACGTCGAGAACGATTACGAGGAAGTCAGCGTCAGTGGACTCCTCTCGCAGTACCGCACCACCGAATCCGACATTCTCCGGGCAGAGCGTGCCGCTACGGCAGTCAAATCGCTGCGCTCCACGGAGGCCGACCTTCTGGCACAGCTTGCAGCACTCCGCACCCGCATTGCCGAAGCAGAAATTGAGGCCATCAGGGCCGACGATCAGTCCTTGGGCAGGGAAGCGCTCGACAACATCCAGGCCAAGATCGACAACGCAGAGCAGATCAACGCGGTGTCCCGCCAGTACACGGCCTATCTGCAAGTCGTCAGCGCGCATGCTGACGCGGCTGCGGACGCAGAGTTCCTGAGCGCCCAGCTGGCCGCCATCGAGAAGCGGAAGGCTGAGGGGCTGGCGGCCGCGACGTTCCCGGTGGATGGGCTCGGCTTCGACGCCGACGGCGTGACGTACCAGTCTGTGCCGTTCAAGCAGGCATCCGGCGCCGAACAGCTCCGAGTCTCCCTCGCCATGGCCATCGCACTCAACCCCGGGCTGCGCGTCATCCGCATCGCCGACGGCTCCCTGCTCGACTCCACCAACCTGCAGCTCATCGAAGAGATGGCCGTCGACAACGACTACCAGGTCTGGATCGAAATGGTCGACGAGACCGGCGACTTCGGAATCACCATCGAAGACGGCGCGGTCGCGGCATGACCGCCGGACTCGCGTCCCGGCAGGCAGCCTACGACGCCGCCGAACCCGACAACACGGACGCCGAAGCTGACGAGTATCACTGTCTCTGCCGCCGCCGGGACTGCTACGACTGCGCTGACTACAGCGGATAGGACCCCACGATGAACCCGAAACCTACAGCCCCTCCCGTTCCCGCTGGCCTGGTATTCACGCACAACGGCCACCGGTACAAGATGTCCCAGAAGCCGGGCCCCATCGGCGCCGACAATAAGTTCCTGCCCGTCACCGGTGTCACCACGCTTCTCGGCGGTGGGGTGCCGAAACCGGCCCTGGTCCGCTGGGCGCCGAAGGTTGTTGCCGAGTGGGTAATGGACCCGGCTAACCGCGAACGCCTCGAGGAGCTGCTCACCGGTGACCCGGCTATCGCGGTGCGGGAACTGAAGGAACTGCCGACGAAGGAGCGCGACGCCGCTGGCATCCGCGGGACCGCGGTGCACGCCCAGGCTGAGGAACTCCACCACACCGGTGAAGCGCCCGATGTTCCGGAGGATCTACTCGGGTTCGTGGAGGGGTATGTCCAGTTCCTCGACGACTTCCAGACCACCCCGGTGCTGATGGAGCGCCCGTGCGGGAACCGGAAGGACTGGTGGGCCGGCACCTTCGACCTCCTGGCCACATCCCCGTTCCTCGCCGGCGGGAAGCTGGTGCAGATCGACATCAAGACGTCGAAGGGCGTCTACGGGGAGACCGCGCTGCAGACCGGCGCGTACTCGAAGGCCGAGTTCTACGTCGACGCGGACGGCCACGAACAGCCCATGCCCGAGGTCCATGCCACCTACGTCGCCCATGTGACGCCCACGGACCGGGACGGCGCGAACGCCCGGTACGGTTCGGCCGCGCTTGGCACCAGCCTTTACCAGCTGGCTCCGGACCAGGAAACGATCGAACGGCACTACCAGCTGTTCCTGGCCGCGGCCTTCACTCACAAGACCACCAAAGAGCGGGACGCCATCATCGGCGAACCCCTCACCATCCCGAACACCGAAATGAGCGCAGCAGCATGAGTGCGGACTACTACATCACCCTGAGTGGGTGCGACGACAAGACGGAAATTGTCCTGAATCTCGACGATGACCAAGTGGGCACCCTCCGCAAGTTCGCCACCCGAATCAACCAACGCTCCGAGTTCTCGTGCCAGCCCAAGATGAAGATTACCGAGGCTACGCAGGGGCAGATCGAAGCAGACACCGAAGCCGCAGCAGAAGTAGCCAAGAAGAAGGAATCCCAGTCATGACCGAAGTAGCAACACTCCCCCAGGCAACAGCCCTTGCCGTTCCGTCGACCGCCGGCGCCCCGGCCCTGAATCTGACCGCCACCACCGTGTCCCTGCTGGAATGGGCGCAGGAGCTCGACGCCGCACACCGTCTCGGCACCGCCCTCTGCGGCACGGAGTTTGTCCCGGCATCCTTCCGTGGCAAGCCCGACGCTGCTGCGGCCGCCATTCTGGCTGGCAAGTCCCTCGGGTTGGATCCGATGAACTCGTTGTCCAACATCTTCGTGGTGCAGGGCCGCCCGGCCATGTACGCCCGGACCATGGTGGCGCTCGTGCTGTCCGCAGGCCACGACGTCCGGCGCACCTCAGCCACGCCGGAGGCCGTCACCATCCTTGGCCGCAGGAAGGGCCAGCAGGAGTGGCAGGAGTTCACCTGGACGATTGACCGCGCACGGCAGGCCGGATACCTCAGCAACAAGAAGTACAACACCGACCCCATCGCCATGCTCACGGCCAAGGCTCAGGCCGAGGCGTGCAGGACCATCGCCCCGGATGTGCTCACCGGTGTGGCCGCTTACTCGGTGGAGGACGTAGAGCTGGAAGACCTCGGCGAGACACCGGCGGCCTCAGCCGCGACGCCCGCGACCGCCAAGCCTGCGCGCACGATCAAGCGCCGCGCCACTGCCCCCGCGCCGGAGGTTCCCAACGTCGTCGCCGAACCGCCGGCGCCCGAGGAGGAACCTGAGCCTGTGGACGAGGAGACCGGCGAGCTGCCGTCCGAGCGTGACTGGTTCGCCGAGATTGATCTGGCCGCCGGTGACGTGACCGCGCTCCGTGCCCTGTGGAAGGCAGCATCCGCCGCCGACGCAGCACCCGAAACCCTGGACGCCATCGCGTCCGCCGCCACCGCAGCAAAGGACCAGTAACCATGTCGGGAGAAACCTACATCACCGCCGTCGGGAAGCTCACCAGAGATCCGGAGCTCAAATTCCTGCAGAACGGCGCCGCGGTGGCCGAGTTCTCCGTGGCTGTGAACCCGCGAAAGTTCAACAAGCAGACCAACGAGTGGGAGAACAAACCCGCCAAGTACTGGGACTGCACCGCATGGAACGCAGGCAAGCAGACCCTCGCGGACAACGTGGTTGAGGCGCTGCACAAGGGCGCCTCTGTCATCGTCTACGGCGAGCTGGAAACCCGCACATGGGAGGACCGCGACGGAAAGAAGCGGTCCGCGGACCAGCTGCGCGTCATCAGCGTCGGCAAGGACCTGACCTGGCATCAGGGCAAGAGCCAGCAGCAGCAGGCGGGAGGCGGCTACAGCCAGCCAACCAGCATGCCCGCGGCAGACGCTTGGGGAACACCCGCGGCCAGCGGCGGCTGGGGCGCCGTGGCGCCCGATCCGGACGTCCCGTTCTAAACCCACCCCTCTTTCGTTGTGCCGCCCGTCTTGCCTGACGGGCGGCACCCTTTCCACCATCAGGAGAAAACAATGTCTGTTCCCACGCTCGCCCTTCGCCCGCCCGTCGCCATGCCGCCCAAGCGTCAGCGTCCCGTCGCCGAAAATCAGTGCACCAGCTGCGGCTACGCCCTCACGGAGACGGGTGAATGCAGGGGGTGCTCGGAATGAGTGCCCGCATCGACCGTGAAGCGATCGCCCGGCTCCACCAGCAGGGGCTGACCGGCCGCCACATCGCCGCGCAACTCGGCTACAGCGAATTCGCGGTCAGCCGGATCCGCAAGGAACTCGGCGTAACACCGAGCAACCGAATGACGCCAGAGCGCAAAGCCCGCATCCAACTCATGCTCGACGACGGATGGCCATGGGCCGAAATCACCCGCACCGAGGGCGCCAGCCAAGACACCCTCGCCCACCACTTCCCCGGCACCCAATGGACCCGGCAGCAAGCCGTGGAGCACGGAGCCGTCATTCGCTGGAACGAAAACCTCGTCCACCACGCCAATTACGCCCAAACCCCAAGAAAGAACAGAGCAGCATGAGCACCTTCCAAGCAGTCTGGCCCGTCGTCGACTCCGCTGTCCCGCTGCCGGACCTCTACGCAGAGGCCGCCGCAGACTTGGGCCGAGTAGCAGCCAGGCACGGAGTCCGGCTCACCGGAGAGCCCACCTTCAAGATCCGCACCGGCAAGAAAGTCCCCGGCTCCCGAGGCGCCGCCCGCGTCATCGTCGGCAACGTCCCCGCTGAGGAAATCACCCGCCGCGACTACGGCATGGCCCACCTCATGGGGACAGCAGCATGAGCATCAAGGCAACCCGGATCCAGCCCGCCAGGGAAGTGCGCAGTGAGGAGCACGTCTGCCGGCGCTGCGGCATCGACTTCAAAGGCCGCGCCGACTCTGAGTACTGCACGGACTGCCGCTGGCACGTCAAGAGGGAATCATGACGCTGCAGCTGGAGGGGCAGTTGGACCTGTTCGCATTGCTGCCGCTCGTCTGCCAGCACTGCGGTGAGGTGTGCAACCTCGATCGGCCCTACGACGTCCATAACTTCCCGAGGTTCCACACCGAGGCAGAAGCGGGACTCTGCAAGGAGTTGGCCTGGGCACGCCGTGGATACAGGCACGCCATCTGGGCGGTGAGCAACTTCGACCGCTGGTTCAAGCTGGCCGCACCGGGCGCCGAGCAGTACGCGAAGCAGCTGCAGTCCATGACAGCGGAGCGGGACCGATTCGAGGCCAGGTGCGCGGCCTACACGGCGCGGGTCGGCAGCGCATGGCTGGAGCTGGCGCCATGACCGCCTATTCTATTCCCGCCCATTCGGGCACGGAGGATTGCGGCGTCATCTTTGCCAGTTCATCGAACCGCGGGAGAATCACGCTATTTCGAAACTCTTCGTCGCTGTCGTGCCAGAGGATAACCAGATGCCAAACCTCAGTCACAACCCAACCGCGGAGCGGACGGAACATATCTCGGGTTTCAAGAATTAGCTTTCTAATTCGATCAATCAAGCGAACTTCGTCTGGTGTTCGTGCCTCCAACCTTGCGACTGCAATGTCGGCCAGAACGTCAAAATCTGAACGATCGCTAATAATGAACAAGGCATTGGGTGGGGCAGCTTCCCCTAGTCTCGCACTGAGCACACTGATGGATTTGAAGATCGCCGCGTATGCCTTCCGCATCGCACCCTCATGCTCGACGTTTGAGCGTTCTGCCTCAGCGTCAAGCCGCGCCTGTTCGGTGGCTTCCGCTTGGTCACGCGCTGATCGGGCCGTCTTTACCGACCAAACGAGCACGCCAATTGAGGCCAATGCTGCAACGAGTGGGATAGCGATATCTGCTGACCATTGGAAGATCCCAGGATTTGTGCTCACCTCATCAATTAGCTCTTGTATTGAACAGGTAATTGGGCCGCCCTCGGGGCACTGGAGTATGCGTTGCACCAAGCAACTTTATAGGAAGGAAACGGTCAATGGCGTGGTTTAACGCTGACGACAAAATGCATTCTCACCCGAAGCCGCGGAAGGCCGGCCTGGAGGCCATGGGCTTGTGGTTGGTCTGCGGTACGTACTGCACGGACTACCTCACGGATGGGGTCGTGCCGGCCTGGTATGTGGACTCTTGGCCGAAGGGTAAGCAGCTGGCCCAGAAACTCATCAAGGCCGGGTTCTGGGTGGACGACGAGGAGGGCTACAGGTTCCTCTCCTGGGATGAATACCAGCGCACGAAGAAGCAGGTCGAGATCGACAAAGCCAAGGCCAGGGAACGGAAAGCGGCATGGCGGCAGAACAGGAATGGAACGGAGCAGGAACACTAATGTCCCGCATGTTGTCCCGTGGGACAGAACGCGTTCGGAACGCGTCGGGAACAATGCCCAAGACCAAGACCAAGACCAAGTACTTAGAACTCACCTTCTGGGGGTGGTTGGCTTTTCAAGAATCTGGGGAGACAAGCAAGCAATCGTTGAGGACATTACGCGTGAGGAGCCGGACGGTTGCCTGCTGAAATTCCTCTCACAAGAATCCAGGCCTCGCTGCTGGCCAACCTGCTCAACCAGATCCGACCAGAGTGGCAAATCAACTCGATGATGACCCTGTTCTTCGAGAACCAAACCTTCGCACCATTCCCCGCACTGGTCGAAGCAGCTGTGAAAGTCGCCAGGAATCCGGCCAAGAAATTCCCCAACGTCATTTTCATGACCGGCAGCCACTGGGACACCACCACCCCGAACATCGGAGCCCAAGCGCCAGCGGGACCACCCTGCGAGGACCACGACACCGAACCAGCCCACAACTGCCGGTCCTGCATCGCAGACACCAAAGTCGGGCAACGGCCCATCACCCACATCGGCAAGCACTACACACCAGAAAGCGAGACCACAGCATGAGCATCAACCACGAGGACCCATACGCAGCCAGCCACAGGAGTTTCATGGCAGGGGGCAGTAAATTCCTGATGACGATCCTGCACGACGACGGCGTGTACCGACACATCCGCTTCGATAAGCCACGGGAGCAGGGCTTCAACGAGCCGTTCCACATCATGACCTGGCCGGGCCGCCTGACCATCGCCGGCGGCCACGGCACCTACACCTTCGCCCGCGAAGAAGACATGTTCACCTTCTTCAAAGTCCGGAGCTGGAGCATCAACCCGCACTACTGGGGCGAAAAGCTGGAATCCATCGACAAGAACGCCGGCTACCGCGCGCACGACGAGGATAGCTGCAAGGCCTGGATCCTTCAGGACTTCTGGGACCGCCGCACCGACTACACCCCAGCCGAAGCCAAGGACATCTGGCAGGACCTCTGCTGGCACGTACTGAATGACGGCGAATACCGCTACGAGCCAGCAGCCCGCGCAGCCCTGGAGAACTTCAACACGCATGGTTTCCGGTACAACGACCTGTGGGAGACGAACTGGGAGGATTACTCCTCGCACTACCTCTGGTCACTGCAAGCCATCGTCTGGGGAATTGGCCAATATCGAGCCGCGAAAGCGACCCTCCCCGTAGGGGTAACCGTAAGCGGTCCAGACCAGACCCCAAGCACCACCCCGGAGGCCCAGTCGTGAACCCTGCACCGTGACCCATGCCCGCACTGTGGCCTGTCAGTCGATACACCCACGCCTGACAGGCCATCGACCCTCGGTTGGGATGATTCCCCACCCCAGCCCAAACCGACCCCACACAGGGGCGCACAGCGTCCCGCGGGAACACATCAAACTCACCAAACTCACACCGAAAGCAGGATCGAATTGGCGAGAGACTTGCGGCTGATCCACAGCAGGGCTGATCTGCCCGTCTCTTGGGACGGGGAACCGGTCATCTGGTCCGAATGGGACAAGGGCCGAACCACCCTCACCCTGCACTTGCCGGTGGACCACGTGGCATGCGATCGATGCGGGGCGTTGGACGACCGTGACACCAGTACCGGCACCCGCGTTACCGGCTGGGCCAACCGCCCATCTCGCGACTTGCATGCATCACGTTGCCGGCACTGCGGCCACGACACCGTGCTCGACCTCCGCACCAACGAATGCTGGGACCTGGAGCCCGAGGACTACATGCCCAACGGCTCCCACCCGCCCACAACCCTTTTCTGAAAGCGAATCCACATGACGATCACCCTGACCATTCCAGCGCCCGCGAAGTGGTTGAACTCCAATGACCGGCTCCATTGGGCGCCGAAGGCGAAGCTCACGAAGTCCTGGCGGCAGGCAGCGCATGTGTACGCCCGGCAGGCCAAGCTCCCCAAAGGGCTGACGCGGGTCCGGATCGAGGCACTGACCCACCAGACGACGGCAAACCGGTACGACGCAATGAACCTCTACCCGACCCTGAAAGCCGTGGTGGATGGACTCGTCGATTACGGGCTGGTGGCCGACGACAACAACGACCAGGTCACCGGCCCGTTCATCACCGACGGCGGCCGGGCCGATACCGCAAAAGTGGTCCTAACCGTGACCGAGATATTGCCTGACAGTTGATGCCTTATGGACCACTAGTTGATAGACTGTACGGGCATGCAAGAGGCCCCGCGGGTGCTAGCAACACCCCGGGGCCGTGGCCGAACAATGACCAAGAAAGTTCGACATGAGCAACGATAGCAACACCACCCAGCGCGACGAGCTGGCCCTCGACATCTTCCTGGCCGACAACAGCAGCATCCCGGAAGGCGAACTCCACCAAGACTGGACGGACGCGCCAGACCAGCATCGCCCCTACGCCCAGAGCATCGCAGACGGACTGCTTGGCAAGGGTTACCGCAAGCAGGTCATCCTCGGCTACGTCGTCGTCGGACGGGATGGCGGCATGGTCACGGGGTCCAGCTACTCGACTCATACTGAGGCTCAAGCCAAAGCCGACGAGTGGACGGTCGGCGCGAAAACGAACCAGGTCGACTGGGAATACCGGGTAGCCGAGATTGTCGAGGCCACCCGATGAGCGCGGGAATGGCCGAGGTCATCGCGGCGCATCCCGGGCACGAGATACGGCGTTACTGCGATGCAGGCGAGAGGTCTGCGATTCGCTTCTCAATCTTCTTCCTCGACTCTTTAAGTGTCTTGATTGCGTCCTCGCGTTCATCCGGCATCCGATACCAACTCAGACTAAAGGCGAATACGGTAGCAATTGCCCCCGTCAACTCCCCTGCCCATTCCTTACTTCGCTCGCTCTCCCCAAACTGCAGGTTCTCCGTGTGCTTCCCCGTTGCGATGGAGGAAAAGACATTAGCCCACCCGATCAAGTCAATAACCAAGTTGAGGTCATCTAGTTCCATCTGCCAACGGAAGGAAGCTGATCGGAACGCCAGTACTTGCGCTTGGATCTCATCCCTACCGGAGTCCGCCGCAATCAAAAAACCGTTCGCTGCATCGACCAACCCCGCAGTGGCTGCGCTCTCCCGGGATAAGGCCGCCTCACGGCGTTGCTCGGTTATTTGCCGGTCCATGAGCTTCTGCTGGTGCCGGTTGGACCAGGCCAAGACGAAGACGGCGACTCCAGCTGCCAAAAAAGCCCCAACCGTGCCTGACCATAACTGCACCCATACGCCTTCTTGGATTCCCCACAAGTCGCCCAGCACTATTTCCCGATTCATGGGCCTGAGTCTACGACGGGCGTGCTGATGGGCGCGCTTGTCACCGTCATGGTGTCCCCGAAGCTGGCGGACGGGTGCGACGTCGCCAAGGATGCGGCCGCCGCGCTTGTCGCTGACGGGTGGACGCCGCCGGAACGGTTAGCGGGAGTCCATGATCCCGAGGGCCCTGCGGCGCAGGCCAACCACGAGCAACACGAAGCCGACCAGAACCGTGCCGCCAGCATAGGGGCTCACCGAGCTGCCGGAGCCGATAGCCAGGAGCGCGATCACGACGGCGACAAGCATCATCAGGAGACCTGCAGCGATGAAGCCCCATCCCCGGCGGTTGGATCCTGTTGCCCCCAAGTTATCCATGCGCCGAGCCTAGCGCAGGAGGTGGCAGCGTGACCGACGCCAAGGAGAATACCGTGACTACGATGAGCGGCATGACCATCACAGAGTTCCTGCTCGCACGAATCGCCGAAGACGAAGCGACAGTCGCATACCCCTCCGAATACGAGCGCGCCGGCGGGTACGAATACGCCGACGTAGGAGCCATGAACGAAGTCCTCACCGTCGAACCCGCCCGCGTCCTTGCCGAGTGCGCGTTCAAGCGCTGGCTCATCGGCACCTACAGCGGCACCCGCGAGGCCTACGTGATGTTCAGGGCCATGGCCACCGTCTACTCCGACCACCCGGACTACCAGAAAGACTGGGCGCCGTGACTGAGCGAGTTCCTGAAGGTGGAAGCTATGGCCGGACGCTTAATCGACGGATGGACGTTTGAAAGTCCCTGCGATCCGGGTCCGCGAACGTCCGAGGCGACCGGAGGTTAGGGCCGAAAAGGTCGCCCTCGTCCGATAAGGTGCATTGATGAAGTCTAAACCGATCAAAGAATCAGCAACTGAAGTATCGACCCAATCGGATCTGTTCAGCCTTGTCATCTACCAAAATACAGAATATGTCTCGGCCCTGCTGCAGCAGCTCTTCAATATCGGATTGCCCATCGAGCAGCTACGCGACACACTGAACGAGAGCATTCGAGAACAGGCCACTGAGGGCAACGTCGCCGCCACTTTTGGTGCTGAGGTCCGGCTGCCCGTCATCCCCGTCGGGGTGAAGGCAGGCGGAACCGGCGATCTAAAATTGGGAAACAAGGACGATACTCGGTCTGAGGATAAAACCAGCCTTCAATCCCGATACACACAAGCCAATTACCTGCACAACGTCCGTCAAAAGTTGCAAGAGCTTTCATTAGTCACCAAGATGACTGATCGAAACTCACTCGATGGTTTGGCCGCCGGTAGCTTTGTCGAGTTTTCCGCCTCCTTCGAGCCGAACGAAATCAACAGCCTGCTCGATCTTGCCGCTCCTGAACTCGTCGCAGCTATCACAAAAAAACTTCACCGGGAGAAAGCCCTAAAGAACCTCGACTTCGACTCCGGTGATTTCGAGGATCGTCAGACCTACATGGCGAAAGTAGAGCAGGAAGCAATCTCTTGGGCAGAAATAGCGGTTGCGACCGTAGCCGCCATACGGCACGACTTCAGGAATGAGACCACCAGCGAGTATTTCGGCAGGGTCATAGGGTCAGACTCGGGCCGTCCTCTCACCGCAGTAACCATCTGCGACACCGAGCACTTCCTTGGCCAGGACAGAGATCGGATCCTCGATGGGAATTTTCGCGTACTGGGCAAGGTCAGCGAGATCTCCTACACGCGCCAATCCATTCTGAGTCGCAATAAGGTACTCAACAGAATCAAGCAGCCGGCGCTATCCATGCTGCAGGACAGCTTGAAGGACGCAGATAAGAGCGACCAGTTTGACACGAGCTTCAAGCTATACCTTCAGCCTCCCATTATTCGGGTCATCCCAATTGCGATCTTTATTTAGTGAGGGACATGACCAGCTGCGGCGCCAAGAAGCGCAACGGTGACCCGTGTGGCGCTGCCCCGATGAAGGGGCAGCGCCGTTGTGCCCGACACGGCGGGAAGTCGCCTCAGGCGAAGAAGGCAGCCGAGCGCCGGCTGGCCGAACAGGAAGCGACCAGGAACATGGAGAAAGCCGTCAGAACCCTAGGCATCACCGACAAATACCAGGATGTGGATCCGGGCAAAGCGTTGCTCGAGGAAATATCAGTCACTTGGGCGCACGTGCAGTGGCTCCGCGGGAAGGTGGGTGAACTCGAAGAGGACCAGCTGGCGTGGGGCAAAGTCTCCCACGAGGAAGGCGTCGGCCCCGAAGGCCCCATCGACAAGATCACCGAGAAGGCCGAACCCTCCGTCTGGTACCAGCTGTACCTGCGGGAGCGGGAGCACCTGGTCAAGGTCACCACCGCCGCACTCAAAGCAGGCATCGAGGAGCGCAAGGTACGCCTTGCCGAGTCCCAAGGTGAACTGGTAGCCCGGGTCATCCGCGGCATCCTCGAAGCCCTCAACCTCACCACCGACCAGTGGGCGCTCGTGCAGACCGTCGTCCCCCGCGAACTGCGCGCTTTGGCCGCTGAATAAAGCCCGGAATATGGCCTGATAGTTGACGATGGATGGCTTGACAGTTGATAGAATGGGAGGTATCGGGCGATGGACTTAGGGGAAGCATGACAGAGCAGGGAATCACGGCAAGCGCAGCGACTACAGGGCGGGTGCCGGCATGAGTCCCTGCACAGCCACATCCTGCAGCGTGCCCCTCTCCGGCGGCATCACCCTCTGCCACGACCACACCACCCTGCTCGAGGAAGCCCTGCGCGAGGTCCCCGACGCATGGCAGAACATCTACGTCAGCGCGTGCAAGCTCGACGTCGGCGCCGGCAGCGTCGGCGGCATGGGCGGGGAAGCCTCCGGCAGCGAACCCGCAAACCTGGACGCACTCGACAAAGGCGACCAGCTGCTGACCGTCCTGCGCGGTTGGGTGGCACTCATGCCCGGGACGACACCGCACGGCACCGCACCCGCGCTGGCTGGCTGGCTCGTCGGGCAGCTCCGAACCCTGCGTCGTCAAGACTGGGCCGCGGACCTGCTGCAGGAACTCAGGGACGCACTCAACGCCTGCAACCACGCCACAGACCGGGCCGGTGAGAAGGTATTCGCCGGCATGTGCCCCACCGAAAGGGATGGATGGGTGTGCGACCAGCCGCTCTACGCCCTTGCCGGTCGACCAGTGGCCCGCTGCCGTACCTGCGGTCAGGAATGGGATGTAAGTGATTGGCGGGAACGCGCACTCACCGCCGCCGAATACCAGCACGGCACCGCAGCACAGATAAGCCGCATGCTCTCCGACCCGGTCACGCGGGAAGCCCTCCCCCAGGCCACCATCCGGCAATGGGTGCGCCGGCAGAAGCTGAACCTCTACGCCTGCGACGTGGCCACCCGCCGGAATCAGTACCTCGTCGCCGACGTGCGCACTCTGTGGGCTGCAACGAAGGCCGCCGGGTACAAGCGTGCGCAGTTCGTGGCCTGACAGGCAAGATACCATTGCCTATTAGTTGACAATCTGAAAACTGTCACGTACGTTTATTCCATAGTGCGAGTTCTGGCTCTGAGACCACCAGTTCCCCGCACACACGAGGCCCCGCCGGTTCCCCCATGACCGCGGGGCCTCCCCCATTCTTGGCGCTGGCGCGTCAACACCGGCCCACGGAAGTCACACTTCCGGTGAAGGCCGTTCGAGGGTCCCCTGATCGTGGGTCTTTCTGCCCTTGCAATGAACGCGACCTGCGCGCCAGCCCCCACACACTTGACGGCGAAAACCCCCGACCCACCCACACTCCCGCGGGGTGAGTGAGTAGCCGTCAACCAACTTCCGAGGATGCCATGACCGTTGAAGAGCTGATCAAGGCGCTCTCTGCGCTGCCTGACCAGTCGGCACCTGTCTGGGTCGAAGGCTGCGACTGCGCTAACCCGGCGAAGGGCGTCACAACAACGCCCGACGGTCACGCCTACATCGAGGCGGACCTCTAACACCAAGGAGATGCCATTGGCCGTGAGCATGTGGGAAGCAGCGGCCCGCATGTTCGAGCCGCCGGCACCGCCCAAGTGGCACACTCCCGGCGACATGGCCAAGGCGCTGGACCCAAAGACCGTGCAGACTCCCGCACTGGACCTGATCGACGCCGCCCTGGTCGAAGCCTTCAACACTCCCGATTCCCGGCTGATCATCAGCATGCCCCCTCAGGAAGGCAAATCTCAGCGCGCATCCCGCCGTTTCCCGCTCTGGTGCCTCACGCAGAACAATGAGCTGCGTATCGCCATCGCCTCCTACGAGTCCAACGTGGCCCGCCGCTGGGGCCGCGCCATCCGTGACGACATCACCACGCACGGCAAGGAACTGGACCTCACCGTCCGCGCCGACCTCGCCGCCCAGCACGAATGGGCGCTCGAAGGGCACGAAGGCGGCGTCTACACGGCAGGCATCGGCGGTGCACTCACCGGCCGCCCCGTGGACCTGCTCATCATTGATGACCCCATCAAGGACCGCGAGCAGGCCGACTCCGACACGTACCGGGAACGCGCCTGGGACTGGTGGACGGATACCGCACTGACCCGCCTCGCACCCGGTGCGCCCGTCATCCTGATTCTGACCCGCTGGCACGCCGACGACCTCGCAGGCCGCCTCCTCGCAGCTGAGGACGGCAAGGACTGGAAGGTCATCAACATCCCCGCCGAAGCGGACCACCGCCCAGAGAAGGGCGAGACGGACCCGCTCGGCCGCACGCCCGGCGAGTTCATGGAGTCCGCACGGCGCCGCACACTCACCCAGTGGGCCAAACGCAAGATCGCCTCCGGTGCACGGACATGGGCCAGCCTCTACCAAGGCCGGCCCTCCCCCGACGAGGGCGGCGTGTTCCCCGCGGAGTGGACCCGCTACAGTGCCCCGCTTTGGACTGTGCAGCCCGACGGCGCGCACATGGTGCCCGGTATTGGCCGCGATGACCACGAACTGGTGCAGTCCTGGGACCTCGCGTTCAAGGACACCAAGAGCAGTGACTACGTCGTCGGCCAAGTCTGGCTGCGCGTCGGCGTCAACGCTTACCTGCTCGATCAGGTGCGGGCCCGCCTGAACTTCACTGCCACCTGCCAGGCCATCAAAGACATGTCCGCGAAGTGGCCACAGGCCGTCGCCAAGTTCGTCGAGGATAAGGCCAACGGACCGGCAGTAATGAACGCGCTCAGCTCGCAGATGGTGGGACTCATCCCCATTGAGCCGGAAGGCAGCAAGTACGCCCGCGCTTCCGCCGTCTCGCCGCTGGTGGAGTCAGGGAACGTGCACCTGCCCACCGCAGATCTGCTCCCGGGTGTTGAGGAGCTGATCGAGGAAGCGAAGAACTTCCCGAACAGCGCGCACGACGACACCATCGACGCCATGTCGCAGGCCGTGAACAGGCTCCTGCTCATGCCGCTCACCGCGGCCATGAGCGACGTCATTGAACCGGACGAGTACGAATTCCAGAACGCCCACGGGTGGAGCATCTCGCCCTACTAAGGAGCCTGCCGTGACTGAACGCTTGATCCATCCCGAGGATTACCGGCTGCCGCACCCGCCGCTGATCGCGTTCCTCCGGGCCAACGGTCTGAATGAGCGCGACGTCGCCGCGGCGTTTCCTCTGATCATGGAGGGCAGCCAGCTGACCGTCACGGCGTTCGTCTTCGAGGTGCTGCCGAACGGTGAGCGCCGCAAGGTGCCGATCCCCGGCGCGAAAAAGTTCGTCAAGCGCACCGTCACCGTCCCACTCAAGTCCCCGCCCGAAGACCACGGGCTGTAGTTCCAATCAAAGGAGGCCCGCATGGGTAAGATCGCCCAGTTCTTCGGACTCCAAGAAGCTGCCACGCCTGAGACCGGCGAGCTTGCCACGGCTCGGCACCAAGCAGAGCGGGCCATCGAGTCGATGGCACAGATGCAGCTGGCCATGGAAGACATGGGCTGGGAGAAGCTCACCGGGCAGTTCGCCCAAGAGTTCACCCGCGACGGCCTCAAGCGCGCCGCCGAGCTGTCCCGCATGATGGCCATCGCCAACCCGCTCATCAAGCGCGGCCTCGCCATCCGGGCCTCCTATGTGCATGGTCAGGGCGTCGGCATCACGGCCCGCGCTGACGGCGACAAAGGCGCGCAGGACGTGAACGCCGTCGTGCAGGCCTTCCTTGACGACGACTCTAACCGTGCCGCGCTTACCGGGCATCAGGCCAAGCTGCGGCTTGAAACCTCCATCGGCACGGACGGCAACATCTTCATTGCCCTGTTCACCAACCCGCTCATCGGCAAGGTGCAGGCCCGCACGCTCCCGTTCGACGAGATCACGGACAAGGTCACGCTCCCCGGCGACCGCATGGTCACCATGTTCTACCGGCGCGACTGGACCGAGAACAACATGCAGCACACGGCCTACTACCCGGACATCCGGTGGCGGCCGCTGACCCGCACGAAGTGGTACACCGACGGGCAGAACCGGTACGAGATCAGATGGGACTCCCCCGTCTACCACCTGCAGGACAACGGCCTCGACGGCTGGAAGTTCGGCATCGGCGACGCCTACGCTGCGCTCCCCTGGGCACGCGCCTACAAGGAGTTCCTCGAAGACTGGGTCCTGCTCGTCAAAGCCCTCTCCCGCATCGCCTTCCAGATGTCGAAGTCCAAGACGCCGCTCTCCCAGCAGTCCCGCGCAGCGCTGCAGGCGGCACCCGCGGGATCCATGGTGAATATGGGCGAGCAGAAGATCGAGGCCGTGCCCAAGACGGGTGCGACCATCGACTCCGAATCCGGACGCCCGGTAGCCACCATGGCCGCCGCCGCGCTCGGCGTGCCCGTCACCACGCTGATGGCCGACCCGGGCCAGACCGGTGCCCGCGCCGTTGCCGAGACTCTGAACCAGCCCACCATGCTTGAATTCAAGGGCCGGCAGGAACTGTGGACCGAAGCACTGCGCGCCATCCTCGGTTACGTTATCGACCAGGCCGTCATCGCACCGCGGGGCCCGCTCAAGGGCACCGTGACCCGGGAGCAGAACACGCTCACCGTGCAGCTGGCCGGCGACACTGACCGGACCATCGACTTCGAATGGCCGGATATCAACGAGATGCCCGTCGAGACGATCATGAAGGCGCTTGTGGACGCGGACGGCACCGGCAAGATGCCCCCGCTCGTCACCCTGCGCCTCATGCTGCGCGCTCTTGGCGTGCGCGACGTGGACGAAATCCTCGACGACATGACCGACGACGACGGCAACTGGGTGGATCCCGAAGCCAATGCTGGCGACCAGGCTGTGCAGGATTTCCGCCGCGGCGAGAACAAGGAGGCGGCACGGTGACCCTGCTATTGGCGTACGTCGGTTTGGTGGCCTTCGGTGCCCTGTTCGGCGTGGGGGTCTTCACCTTGCTGGGTATCTGGGACAGGTGGACCCGGTGACCCGGCGCGTAGTTGTCCAAGGTAAGTGGGGCCGCCACACGGCCGCCGAGTTCGAACTCATCGAGGATCTGGAGGACACGGATGGCGATCACCTCGCAGACGATGGCCCTCCTGTCGGCACGGCGACAGGAAGTGGATCAGGTCCTAGCAGACCTTGACCTAGCCCTCATCAGTGCATGGGTGGGTGCGTGGAATGATCTGTCCGTCGAGTTCGACGCAGCCCTGGCAGATCTCATGCTTGCGGCGAAGGACGGGCGAGTCACAGGCTCACAAGCCGCCAAGAATGTCCGGCTGCGCAAAGCCCTGTCGCTGGCTGTGGACCGACTCGACGAGCTGGCCCAGTTCGCCGAGGTGACCACGCAGGCCGACGTTATGCGCGTGGCCCTCGCGGCCGCCCAGTCACAGATTGATGTGGCGCTCTCCCAGCTGCCGCCGGCGGACCGCGTTGCCGTCCTGCCAACGTTTACCCGCGTGTCCGACGCAGCCCTGGATGCCATCGTCGCCCGGACCACACAGAACATTGCGACCGGCCTGCTGCCTCTCTCCGACGACGCCGTCGCTGTGATGAAGCGGAACCTCGTCCGGGGCATCGCGGTCGGTGACAACCCGCGCACCGTTGCGCGTCGCATGCTCCGGCAGGCTGAGCAGGGGTTCAATGGCGGGCTCACCCGGGCAATGACCATCGCCCGCACCGAAATGCTGGACGCACACCGCGCTGCGGGCAAGGCCGCCGACATGGCCAACACGGACATCACCACGGGCTGGATCTGGGGCGCCTCACTGGATGCACGGACCTGCCCTTCATGCATCGCACAACACGGGCAGCTGCATCCCGTCGAAGAAGACGGCCCCATCGACCACCATCAAGGCCGCTGCGCACGGATCCCGAAGACGAAGACGTGGAAAGAACTCGGCTTCGACATCGAGGAACCCGCGGACCTCATGCAGGACTCCCGCGAATGGTTCGACGGACTCACCGACGACACCAAGCGCCAGATCATGGGCGCCGAGCGGCTGGAACTGCTCAACTCCGGCGCGATCAAGTGGGAAGACCTCTCCACCAGGCGGACAACGGACGGATGGCGCGACGCCATGCACGTCACGCCCGTAAGAGACCTCCGGGGCCTCGCTACTTAGTACGCGCCCCTGGCTGGTCGTAGCTCAAAGCCCCGCACCATCTGCACTGAGTCACCATGCTCGCCGTGCCAACCACGAGCTGCAGGCTGTGCAGCACCCACTGGTGGCCGCTGCACTCGCCCGGGCCAGTGCCCTCATTGCTGTCATCCATTCCCACACGCTCAGCCTACACACCGCCCCGTCGGTGACTACTTGCCGGGAGGCATCATGGCCAAACGCATCACCGAATCCACGACCGCGCCCATGAAGACCGGCCCCGGCAAGGTCCTGCTCGAACTCATAACGCCCGGGCAGGGCTCCAGCGGCTACTACTCGCCCGACGTGCTGGAGCAGGCCGCCAAGGACAAGGTATTCCCCCGCGGAACCCAGTCCCACATCAACCACGACACCGAGCTGGAGCGCCACGACCGCCCCGCCGGCGACCTCCGAAACCTTGTCGGCGTCACACTCGAAGACGCCTACATCAAGGACGGCAAGCTCGTCGCGGAAACACGGATCAGCAGCGCATGGAAGGACTTCGTCGAGGAGTTCCACGAATTCATCGGCGCATCCATCAACGCCCAAGCGGAGGTGTCCGAGGACGGGCAGACCATTGAACGGATCCTCCCCTCCCCCTTCAACCGGGTGGACTTCGTGACCGTCGCTGGTCGCGGCGGCCGTGTAGCCGAGGTGCTGGAGTCGGCAAAGGTCATCGAGAACCGCTCCATCAGAGCCACCGAGACCACAGCCAACGACGTCGAGTCCTACCTGCGCGCCGCCGTCCGCGACGCCCACCGCACCGAGGACGACTACGCGTGGCTTCAGGACTACGACGACGCCGCCGTCTACTTCGACAAGCAGGGCCGCACCTACAAGCAGGCCTACTCCATTGCCGGCGTGAACGTGACGCTGCAGGGCGAGCCTCAAGAGGTCCGCCGCCGCGTCGAATACGACCCGGTCAACGTACAGGCCGCCGAGACCGCCCCCAAAGATTCCCCGTCGAACCCGGCTGGGGCAACCGAAAACAGGAAGGAGCCCACCGTGGCTACTACCAACATCGAGGAGTCCGAGCTGTCGGCCCTCCGTGCAGACGCCAGCCGGGCCGCCGCGCTGGAAGCCGAGAACAAGGCACTGCGCGAATCCGCCGTGAAAGCTGAGGCCGCGAAGATCGTCGCCGAGGCTTTCGATGGCGTCGAAGCACCCAAGACCGCCGCCCGCCTGGCCGAGTCCTTCAAGCTCACCGCCGACGGCCAGCTCGACGCCGCAGCGCTCAAGGCTGAGGCCGAAGAATCCGCCGCAGAGTGGAAGGTCGCCCACGGCGCCGGAAGCGTCACCGGCGTCGGCGACACCACGCCTCCTGCACCGGTGGCCATCACCACAGAATCCGCCCGCGAACAGATCCTCGCGGCATCCGGCTACACCCCGAAGGGAGCCAATTAAACATGGCAAAGAACGGCAACAAGCCCCACGCCCTGCACATCAGCCTGCCCGTTCCCGCCGGCGTGAAGGCCGGCGATCCGGTCAGCGTCGGCAATATCCGCGGCGTCGCCCAGATCGACCGCGACGCCGATGGCAAATCCACCCTGTGGCTTGACGGCAGCTGGGACCTCACGGTCACCGGCGCTCTCGCCACAGTCGGACTGCCCGTCTACATCAAGTCCGACCGCACCCTCTCGGCCACCGCCGCAGACGGCGTGCTGTTCGGCACCGCCCTCGCAACAAAGGCCGCCGCGGCCGGAGTCGTCGAAGTGGCCCCCATCGGTTACGCCCAGGTCTAGGAGGACCACAATGACGATTCTCAACACCGAAGAACTCCTGGCCGCTGAGGCCTGGGAGAAACGCAACACCCCTTCCGCCGATTTCCTCGGCAAGGCGGTGGAAGCCTCGAAGCTGTTCAACGAGGGCCTGTCCGGGCGCAACCCGTTCAAGAAGGCCATGCTCGCTGAGGCCCTCACCACCTCGGACTTCAACATCTACCTCGGCAAGGCGTTCGACGTCGAGATGCTGGCGAAGTACGAAGACCTCAATCCGGAATGGCCGAAGATCGCCAAGCCGACGACGGTGAAGAACTTCAAGCCGAAGACGTACAAGGAACTGTTCGGCGGCCGCGGCCCCCTGGACAAGGTTGCCGAAGGCGAAGAGTACAAGGAACGCAAGAAGTCCGACGCCGAGTACGAGCTGAAGGCAGCCAAGTTCGGAAACATCTTCAAGCTGACCTTCGAGCTCATCAAGAACGACGAGATCGGGGAGCTGCGCAGCCTGCCTTCCGACCTGGCGCAGGGTGCCATCGAGACCGAGGACAAGGCCGCCTTCGAGGCGTTCGTGTCGTCCTCGGGCCCGAACACGCAGTTCTTCAAGGCTGCGAACGGCAACGCCGTGGACAACAAGCCGTTCACACGCGAAAACGTTCAGGCTGCCTACGTGGCCATCAGCAAGCGCAAGGACAAGAACGGCAACCCGGTCCGCATCGCTGGCCAGAAGCTGAACATCATCGTCCCTGCCGCCCTGCTGTTTGAGGCCGAGCAGATCGTCAACGCCCCGACGATCCCGGACCCCGCCGGCGGTTCCGGAACCATCCCGAACCCGCTGGCCGGGAAGTTCAACACGGTGGTGTCCGACTACCTGACTGTGGTCAACACCTCCACCAAGGCAGACGCCACCTGGTACATCCTGCCCGCACCCACCGCGGCACGCCCCGCACTGGTTGTGGCCAAGATGCTCGGCGAGGAACAGCCGGACATTCGGGTCAAGGCAGACACGGGCAACCGCGTCGGCGGCGGCTCCATCGCACCGGAAGAAGGATCGTTCGGAGACGACACGATCACCTACCGCGGCCGCCACATCATCGGCGCCGGCACCCTGGATCCGCTGGCGACCTACGCGTCCACCGGCGAGTAGATCCTCCCCGGGCCCCGCGCTGACCAATAGGGCGAATCAATCCCAGCGCGGGGCCCGCCCCCAAACTTCATAGCGACCGGAGGCACCATGGCCATCGACTTCTCTACGCCTGTCGGGCGTGTCCGCCTCCTGATCGCTGACCTTGATGAGTCCGCGTTCCTCCTCAGCAATGAGGTTGTGGACGCTTACCTCGGGTTCCACGAGGAGAACGTCTACCGTGCCGCTGCTGACGCGATGGACGCCATGGCAACCTCCGATGTGCTGCTCTCCCGCAAGATCCGCACACAGGACCTCCAGACGGATGGGCCGGCCGTTGCCACGGACCTGCGGAAGCGCGCCGCTGAGCTGCGTGCCCGGGCCGATGCGGAGGACGCCAAGGCCGCTGACACCGGCGACGTGTTCGAGGTCATCCCCTTCCACCCGTACGGCAAACCCGAGGGTGCGGAGGCCCGCTGGTGAGCCCGCTGCCAGGCTGGAACGTCATCCCGCCGGGTTGGGCCGAGCATCACCAGCCCACCGCCGAGGCGACCATGACCGCGGACGCCATGTTCACGCGCATCAGCGAAGGCCCCGCCCCGTTCCCCGTCCCTGACGGCTGGGACGCGACAGAGACCATCTGGTCCACGAAGGTCCGAGTGCAGGGCCTGAACCGGGAAGGCTCCGGCGTCGCCGCCGAGCAGCCCGTCTACACCCGCGAATACCTCGTCACCGCACCCGTCGATGGCCCGCCGATCCGCTCAGGTGAACGCGGAGACATCATCGTCGTCCTCGGTCGGACCCTGCGCATCACCAACGAACAGTTCAGCTCCCTCCCCTGGGAGCGGGACTTCACCTGCGTGGACAACCTCACCCAACAGAACCCGTAGGAGGCAGCCGTGGGAATCGAAAACGGGGCACTCCGCCGGTTTAGCGCCGACATTGCCCGAGCCCAGGCCACCACCGGGAAGCTCGTCCAGACCGTCGTACGCAAGACCGCCCGGGACATCGTCAAGGACGCCAAGCAACTGGCTCCGGTGGATACCGGGAACCTCAAGGCATCCATCGGCCACTCCGATCTGCGCAGCGTCGGCCAGGCCGGCGACCTGTCCGTGGAGATAGGCCCGACCGCCAACTATGGCGTGTTCCTCGAAATGGGAACCTCCCGTGCGCCGGCCCAGCCCTTCATGGGCCCGGCCGCGGACCGCAACGCCGGCCCGTTCGAGCAGGCGCTGGCCCAGATCGCTGAGGAGGGCCTGCGTGGCTGACGCCTTGCCGTTGCGCGCCGCTGTCATAGCTGCACTCCGCACCATCCGAGGCATCACCGTCTACGACGGGTACGTGCCGGAAAAGGTCCCGGTGGACGGCTCGCAGTTCATCCTGCCCTACGTCGTCTTCTACGGCGGCGTCGGCGACGAAATCCCCGAACGTGACCTCTCTGCCCGGGTGGATATGGGCGGCCTCCGCTGGGACGTGCAGACCACGTCAGTGGGCGCCAACCCAGATATCTGCGTCAACGTCGCGCAGACCGTCCGCCGGACACTCACCAACCTGCCGCTCGGCACCCACTACCTGCTGCCGAACCCGGACGGCTTCAAGCAGGAGACCCCCATCAGGGACACCACCATCACCCCGGCCCGCTTCATGCTGCCCGCACCGTGGCGGCTCGACACCACCTAGGAGGCCCCATGGCCAACGACTGGATCCGCGTCAGAGACACCCGCACCGACGAAATCCTCCCCCACCGTGTGCCCCGCGCTCATTTGGACAGCTTCGACCACCTCAAAGAGGTCCCGTCCAGCCGCAAACGCGCCGACCGCGCCACCGTGACCGAGCCCGTGCAGCCCACTGCCGGCGTCCCCGTCACCGAACCCCACACTCCCGCCAAACGCGGGCAGGCCGCTCCGGCCACCACCATCCAGGAACCGGCCAAGCCGGAGGAATCCAAGGAGGCATAAATGCCCAAGTCACTCGCAGACGGCCGCGTCAAAGTCGTAGCCCTCTCCACCAAGCCTGCCAACCCGTACGCGCCGACCATCGCGGAGCTGACCGCGGGCGTGGACATCAGCTGCCGCATCCTGTCCAGCGACTACGCGCTCGGGCCGACGACGTCGGACCGGATCGCGGAGAAGGAGCTGTGCAAGGAAGGCAACGCCAACGCAATCGGCGCTTCCAACTACGCCGGATCCGTCACTCCGTTCCGGTACTTCGACGAGACCACCAACCAGGCGCACAAGACCGAGGACGAGGTCTACCAGCTGCTCAAGGAAAAGGGCACCACCCTCTACCTGTACGAGCGGCAGACCTCGAAGAAGTCCACCGCGGACTTCGCTGCCGGGGATGAGGTGGACGGCTACGAGGTCGTCACCGACAACCCGCAGAAGCCGTCCGACATGGGCGGCTACATCAAGCGTGTGGTCCCGCTGGAAGTCCAGGACGCATGGACCAACGGCGTTGTCGGTGGCGCCGCAGCGTAACCCCACGAACTGGTCGGCCCCTGTGAATTCAGGCTCCGGGGGCCGACCGCACCACGCAGTACCGAGCCTGAAACCCACCAACTTTGGAGCCTGAAACCCCATGACCAAGAAACTCGATCCCAACGCTTTCAACTTCTCTGACTGGTTCGGCGACGCCAACCGTCCGGAGGAATCCGCTGACGTCTTCACGCGCAACTCGCTGGTTAGCGAGATCAACCGGCTGCAGCGCCAGATCGAAGAAGACGACCGCGCCGCCGACCCCGAGGCATCCCTCGGCGACGAAGCCGTAAGCGCCAACGAGGAGGAGCTGGCAGAGCTGCTGCAGCAGTTCGTCGATTCCAAGGTCACCGTCTACGTCAAAGCGCTCACTCCCGGGGAACGCACCGCCATCCGCAAGGCGCACGAGGCGTCCAAACAGCCGGACGAAGACTTCGTCATCCGCATCCTGGCGGCATCCATTGCCGCCCTGCGCAAGCCAGGTAAGGAGCGGACGCCGGTCAGCATGTCGTACGGCGACGTCCTCAAGCTGGCCGCACAGATTGGTGACGCCCAGATCGAAGCCCTGTTCAACGCCTACCGGCAGGCCACCTCCGGGCTGCCCACCGTGGACGCAGATTTTTTGCTCAAGCGCTCTGGACGCGAGAGCACCAAGGAATAGTCGCCGCCCTCAAGACGGCGACCCGGACCGGGCGGGCGCCGTCGGAATACCTCGGATTCGAGGATGAGCACAAAGACCGTCTCCTCGAGGTGGCCTACACCATCTACCTCGACGGCATCTGCTCCTGCGGGTGGCCCATGGTCATCTGCCGCGACCCCGAAAACGACGGTTGGTTCGAAATCCCCGACAAGGTCAGCGTCTGCCAAGTGCAGGCCGTGATCGACCGGGAAAGCAAAGACCGGCAGGGCAATGACAACTACACGCCCGCAGCGGGCGAAATTCTCAACGTGATTTACACCCGGGGCGCCGAGTCGGAGGACCCCGACGACTAAGGCCATGCGTTTCCCACAGCACCTTTGGAGGCACACATGACCACTCGTTCCGTCATCGTCGAACTGCAGGCACGGGTCGGCTCCTACATCTCCGACTTCGGCAAAGCGAAGCAGTCCACCGACCAGCTAGCCCAGGCTCAGGACAAAGCAGGCCGGAGCGTAGACCAGGCTGCGCAGGCACAGGACAAGGCCGCCGGCAGCGCGGACAAGTCCAGTCAGTCGACCAAGCGGTCTGCCGCAGCGCTGGCGGAGGAAGCGGCAGCTGCCCAGAATTCCGCCAAGGCTCTCGGCCTGCAGTACAACGCCAGTGGGCAGCTGACGGACGCCAATGGCAAGGTACTCAGCTCCTCGCAGGCTGCAGCGCAGGGCATGGGCCAGTTCTCTGATGCCGTCTACCTGACCGCACACGCGGCGGAAGAAGCCGGAGACAGCGCAGGCAAGGCCACCAGCGGGCTGGACCGGCTGGCGGACTCTGCCGAGAAGAACCGGGACGCATGGGACAAGGCCGGCGGAACTCTCACGGCTTTCGGAGTATCCACCGTCGCTGTGCTCGGCGCGACGGCGAAGGCCGCCATGGACTGGCAGTCCGCTTGGGCGGGCGTCACCAAGACTGTGGATGGCTCACCGGAGCAGATGGCGGAACTGGAAGATGGCCTCCGCGGACTGGCGAAAACGCTGCCCATTACCCATGCCGAGATTGCCGGGGTGGCTGAGGCTGCCGGCCAGCTCGGTGTGGCACGGAAGGACGTTCTCGGCTTCACCAAGACCATGGTGGACCTCGGTGTCTCTACGAACCTGACCGCTGAGGAAGCTGCCACGGACATCGCCCAGATCAGCAACGTTATGGGCACCATGTCCCGTGAAGGCGCTCAGGGCGTGGCCCGGTTCGGCTCCGCACTCGTGGCGCTCGGTAACGACGGCGCCTCCACGGAGAAGGAAATTCTCTCCATGGCCCAGCGCATCGCCGGCGCCGGTGCCACCGTTGGTGCGACAGAGGTCGAAGTCCTGGCCCTGTCCAACACCCTTGCCTCCATGGGTATCCGGGCTGAGCTCGGTGGTGGCGTCACCACACGTGTCCTACTGAAAATGTTCACCGCCGTGAAGGAAGGCGGCGAGACACTAGGCAGCTTTGCGAAGGCAGCCGGTGTCAGCGCGGACGAATTCTCCAAGGCCTACAGCGAGTCCCCGGTCAAGGCGCTGGATATGGTCGCGCAGGGGCTCAACAGGGTGAATCAGGATGGCGGCAACGTCGTCGAGGTAATGAAGGACCTCGGCATCAAGGGCACCGAAGAAATTCAGGTCATGCTTTCCCTGGCCAACTCCGGAACCCTGCTCGCTGACTCCCTGGCCCTTGGCTCCAAGGCGTGGTCCGAAAACACTGCCCTGATCGAGGAGGCTACGAAACGGTACGACACCGCCGACAGCAAGGTGCGGATCGCATGGAACAACATCAAGGACGCGGCCATCAGCGCCGGCGCCGTGCTGCTGCCGGTCATCGCCGGTATTGCCGACGGCGTCAGCGATCTGGCCGGCTTCTTTGGGGACCTGCCTGCCCCGGTGCAGGGTGCACTCACCGTGCTCGGCGGCATGGTCGGCGTCTCTGCCCTGCTTGCAGGCGGGTTCCTTGTGCTCTTCCCTCGGGTCATGGATGTGGTGGGTGCATTCAAGACTCTTGGCGTTTCCGGCGGAAACCTCGGTGGAAAGATGAAAACGCTCGGTAAAGCGATGGGCATCGCCTCAGTCGTTATGGCTGCTGTCGCCGCCGTGACAGCACTGCACAATGCTGCCCAGCCAGCTGCTGTCTCGACGGGTGAACTCACACAAGCGCTGCTCGGGCTCAAAAAGAACTCCGGCTCTCTTGATGACGTGTTCGCTGGCCTGAAATCCGACGACACCGGCCGCATTCTGGCAGACGTCAACAACGTCGGCGAGGCATTGGAGAAGCTAAAAAACCCCGGAGTCTACGGGTCTATCTCCTCCTTCGGCGCCACAGTTTTGAACGTGGACAACGACACTGCCAAGCTGCTTGCGACCTTCTCCACAATGGATCAAACCCTCGCGGGCGCCGTCAGTTCCGGCAATTTTGAGCAGGCATCCGCGGGCTTCAAATCCATCGCCGAGAGTGCCGCGAAGTCGGGGTACTCCCTCGAAGAGACGAGGGATGCCTTCCCCGTCTATATCGAATCGCTGCGGGAGTTAGCATCAGCCGCGGGCGAAACCGTGTCCGAGCAAGACATCCTCAAATGGGCGATGGGCGAAATCCCGGCCGTCATGCAGGACGCCGCGGCGGCCACGGACGGCGCCGCAGTGGCCACCGACGGCATGACAGCATCCGAAGAGGCCGCAGCTGCAGCCTCTGAAGAATTTGTTGAGGCCATGGAGGAGATCGGCCTGTCCACGGACGGCACCATTACCAGCCTGGAGAAGTTTGCGGACGCCCTGTTCGCCGCCGGGCTGGCCACCATGTCCAGCAGGGACGCAGCGTTCGGATGGGAGCAGACTCTGCGCGGCCTTGACGGACAGGTGGCCGAAGTCGTCAACAGCCAGGCCGAACTGGGCAGCGCTATCAACGCTACCGGCACGGACTTCAACCTGATGACCGACTCTGGCGCCTCGGCCAACGCGGTATTCCAGGACATTATCAAGGAAGGGCTGGGTGTAGCCCAAACGTTCAGCGGGGACCTGTCCAAGTCTGCGGCAGATATAAACCAGCAGCTGCACGACACCTACGATGCTGGCGTGGCCGCAAACATGGGCCTGGGTCTGAGCGAGGAAGCCGCCATCGCGCTCACTCGGGAGGCTTTGAAGATCCCCCGGGACGTGTCCATTGAAACTTGGATGGATGAGGAAGCACTGCGTTTATCCGGCAACTTGGGCACCGCAGTGGAGGAAATCCCCCAGCACATCCAGATTCAGACTTCCATGGATGAGGCCGCGTTCAATACGGCCGGCGCTACCAAGGCTTCGGCTGAGGACGTGCCGGACCAGGTGACCATCGACTCGTGGATGGCCGACGAGGCGTTCATTGAAGCGATACGTACCAGGGCAGCAGCAGAGGGTATCCCGCCGGATGTCGCAGTCGCCTCCTTCATGGAATCGGCAGCGCGGAATGAGGCGGACGAAACCACGGCGCAGATCCTGAAAATCCCAAAGGGTGCCAGCGTTACGTCCTACATGGATGCTTACGCCCGGGCCGAGGCGCAGCGCCTAACCGGTGAGCTGAACGCCATCGACGGGCGCAACGTAACTGCCACCGCGACGTTTGTCCGCAACGAAGTCCTGAACAACATCATCCACACCATCCGCACCGGCGAGAACGCGCCCGCCCCCAGCGGGCCGGGCTCGGCGGGATATGGCGTGCTGGCAGGTCAGGCCACCGGTGGCCGCGTGGACGAGATCCCGGGGTTCCCAACCGGGGGGCGGGTGCCGGGGCAACGGTCCGCGAACGTCGGTAAGGACAACGTCCTGGCCATGGTGGATGGAAAGCCGCTGGGGCTGGAAGGCACTGAGTGGGTCATCAACCCGAACAGCTCCGATCGTTACGACAAGGAACTGGCGGCCATCAATGCCGGGTCCTTCCCGAAGGGCACCCTTTCGGGTGCTTCCTTCGGGCGGGAGTACGCGGCACCGGCGCCTACCTACGGTGTCGGCGGCACAGGGGCAATCCCGTCAACTGTGAGCCTCCATCCGGAGGACCGGGCACTGCTGCAGGCCGTAGCGGCCGCAGCCGACCGCCCATTCGTCGCCACACTAAACGGGCGCGAACTCATCACGGCACACCGCCGGGCTGAACAAACGGCAAAGCAAGGAGCATAGGTGACCACGTACTTAGGGCCCCTTGGGAACCTGATCGGGTTCGAGAAGATGTCTGGCGAACAGATCGAAGCGGCGGACAACGCGAGGTTCAAGACCACGCTGGCCGGGGTGCAGAAAGCTCAACTGAGTTCGACCGCGCCCCGGTCCTGGCAGGTTGACATCAACGCAGCCGGGCCCGGTCACATCGGCCACCTCACGGGGCTGCTGGCTGGCTTGTATGGTCCGCCGCCGTGGTTGTATATCGGTCCCTGGGCGCAGGTCACCAATATGTTCACCCCGCAGGTGTCCACGCTGGCACCCGGAACATGGACGGGTACAGGGATGGCGGGCGGACCTCTACTTCTGGCAGACGGAACCATGCCCCGGTATTCCATTGCGAACACCGCCGGAACCGCGTTCTACCTGCCAGCCATGCCCGTTGTCCTGGGCGTGCCGGTGACGGCTTCAATCTGGGGTGCCGGAGACACGGAGTTCTCCCTGTCCCTGATCTTCCGTGATGCCGCCGGCACCACGTTGGACACCATCACCAACAGGGTTCAGGCCACCATGGCGGAACCGCCCCGGCGCGGTTCCGTGACCGCCACGCCGCCGCCCGGCTCTGCGGACGTTCGTGTCCGGGTCACGGGTGCGAAGGTCGCAGCCCTCCCGGCATTTACGTGGACGCGGGATATGGCGCCGTGGGTGGTGGGCGAGGGCGTACCGAAGGTTGTTGCCCGCGGCCTGTCGAAAGCGGTGCTCCTTGCCTCACGGGAGAAAGCGCTACTGCGCCGTCTCAGTTTGAACTTCACTTTGGAAGAGGTAGGCAATGCGTGATGTTCCGGGCTGGCCATCCAGCACAGATGTTCTGGAACCAATAGTTCGGGTCACCCACAAGGGCGCCGCCCGCGATGTGGACGGGGTGACCATCTCCCGTTCCCTGCCCTCCACGCTGCATGCACAGGTCGCCCGGGTGGGTGGCTTAACGCAGGCGACTGGCAAGGTGGACTGGTCGTCACGCACGGACGTGGAGACAGCCCGGGCCACCGGATTCAATCGGACCAACAGTTGGCCGCCGGCAGTTCGAGACAAGGTGGACATCTCCACCGGCTACCGCACAGAATCCGGCGATCTGCTGGTGCGGCAACTGACCGGCTCGGTACTCAGCGGCAACGGAGACCCTCAGGGTTCCACTGAGTCTGAGCTGGTCGATCCCATTGCCAGGCTCTCCCGCACCGTGAACCTTCCTCCTCTGCTGAACAACATGCCTCCGTTGACCGACGGCGGGACATGGCGTGGCGTGGGCCTGTACCCCACGTTCTTCACAGACAAGGCAGCCCGGGCCGGGTCCTTCAACTCCACCCCGGGCATGGCCAACGGCTGTGTATTCTCGGCCCCGCTTATGGGGAGCGCATGGCCGGAGCGCGGCACTCTCGTCACCGGGTTGCGCTACACCGACCGTAACAACGCCAACGCCATCTGGCAGGAAACACCGTGGGGCCTCGGAGCCAGTGACACCCTGCTGATCTACAAGCCGTCCGGCACCACCACACTGGACCGGCCGATGGAGATTACCGCTATGGCCCCGGGGCGCCCCGATGCCCGTTCGGTGGTCGAAGCCGGATGGGCTGGTGCCGAGATCGGGTTGGAATTCCGGTCCGGCAAGGTCTGCGGCACCCGGGATGGCGTCACGGTCTGCGAGTTGCCATACGCTGACGGGCACGTCTTCACGCTGCGGGTTCTACCCAGCGGATCCACGCTGCAGTACACGCTCCGGGATGCCGTGGGTCGGGAAGCCACGGGCAGCACAGGCAAGCCAACCGCCACGAACTCTGCCATGGCCGAGGTGCGGGTGGCTTCCACAGCCGCCGGCGCCCTGATCGGCGGCGCACAGGTCGCCTTCCCGAGCACGGCGTGGGCGTCCGTCGGGTACACGCGCAGTGCATTCATCACCCCGTCCACGTACAACGGCACTCTTGCGGCCTCTCCTCCCATTCAGGATGAGACGGCACGGTCCCTGCTCGAAGCGCAGGCCACAGCCGAACTGGCAGGCCTGTGGATCGACGGGGACGGGGCGCTGCACTGGGTCAACCGACTCCGTCTCACCGGCGCCGCCCCCGTTGCCACACTCACCTCTAAGGACAACCTGCTCTCCCTTCCCTGGGAGGAAGACTTCGCCGCGGTGTCGTCCGTCGTCACTGTCACCAGCCGCAGCCCTGAGGCCATCATGCAATCCAAGTACCCCCTGCACGAGGTCTGGCGCAGCAGCTACAGCAAAGTCAACGCTGACGGAACGGAGATCTTCGAGGAGCTTCTGCACCCGGACACGGACGAAGACTGGATCATGGTCGACACGCGTTTCGACAACGATTATGCGGATGCCAACAACATGCGAGGGTCCGATGTCGCCGTCTACTACTTCTTCGAAAACGATCTGGAACCGGGGCAGGGCGGCTCCGT
The DNA here is from genome assembly GCF_044762205.1 of Arthrobacter sp. NPDC097144. Taxonomy (NCBI): domain Bacteria; kingdom Bacillati; phylum Actinomycetota; class Actinomycetes; order Micrococcales; family Micrococcaceae; genus Arthrobacter; species Arthrobacter sp. NPDC097144. Next base: position 444,009 of record NZ_JBIWDW010000001.1, read on the forward strand.
CTCATCTGAGGGGTACCAACGCGCATGGGTGGGTGCCACGCTGAGGTTCATCGACCACAGGACATACAAGCTGACCACCACCGTCTACGCGGTGAGTACACCAGCCTGGGATGAGTACGAGTTCAGCCTCCAGATCCCTACCGAACACCAAAGCGTGAGTGGCGGTGGATGGCAGGCGAACCTCGGCGGGATGAACTTCCCGGTCATCCGGGCCTACGGGAAGGTTATGTGGACCGACGTCACTTACAGCGCAGACGCCGGGACATGGGATGCCCCCGCGCTCTCTCACGACGTCGGTTGGTGGGTGCAGGACGCCGGCGAATGTCAGGCCATCGCCAACTACCTCGCCCGAAACACCACTACCGCCCAACCGTTCCTTTCCGCGGTGAGCATCATCCCGGACGCCCGGCTAGAGCGTGGCGACGTCGTCACCTTAGTGGACCCCGACCTGACTGGCATCGAGTACCGATGCCTGGTGGTCGGGATCGAAGACCGCATATCCGGCAGCCCGCTCACCTGGGATCAGACCTGCGACTTCCGGGTCATCGACTACAAAGCGGTGGCCTAGCACCGGCATTCAACCGAGCACCCCGCGGGGTGCTTTTCTTTTACCCACCCGCAGGGAGGACCAAACGTGTGGACCCCACATTTCTTACCGCCCTCACCGGGCTCTTCGTCGCCGCCGGCACTGGCATCGGCTTCCTCATCAAGCGGGCCGACACCCGACGCCAAGCGAACGAGGCCCTCTTGATCGCGCACCTCCAGAAAGAGCTGGCAAAGAAGGACAAGGAAATCGGGCGCCTGAAGGATGCGGTTGATATCCGCACCCAAGACGGCACTTCCTGGCGTGAGCAGCTGCTTGAGCATGACATCAAACCGAAGCCAGAGCACTGGACCCCACTCCCGAAGGAGGAAAGATGAGCGATCCGAATCTACCCGCTGAGGATGTACAGCCAGCGACTCTCGACGAAATGGTCGAGAAAGCCGACCGCTCCCGCAGATGGGACAAGCGAGTGAAGTGGGGTCTGTTCTGGGTTCTGATGATCGGCGGGCTGATCGGATTCTTCATGCTTGGGCAAGCATTCGCAGACCGCGACACCGCGCAGGCGGAAGCGGCAAGTGAGCAGCAGCAGAAGAAGGACATCGCAGTGGAGGCGCAAGCCGCCCTGTGCCTGTCGGGGGAGGTAGCTGTCTACGACGCTGACCTGTGCGAGCAATTGGAGAAGGTCGCCTCCGAGCCGTCCCGGATGGAACAGGGACCGCAGGGCGTTCAGGGCATACAGGGTACTCAGGGGCCGCGTGGGCTCAACGGCGCTGACGGCAAGGACGGTCAGCCCGGTTCTACTGGCCCCCTCGGTCCAGTAGGACCGGCGGGAGCGGACGGGACTGATGGGATCAACGGCACGTCAGGCTTTGACGGATTGCAGGGGGCGGCTGGTGCAGCCGGGCTGAAGGGTGACGCCGGCCCACCCGGTTCCGCCGGTCCGCCCGGCGCAGCAGGGCCACCCGGAGCCAACGGAAGCGACGGTGCACCAGGAGCCCCCGGAGCGAACGGCCGCGGCATCGCCTCCGTGACATGCGAAGGCGTCGGAGACACCTCTTACTGGCTAGTCACCTACGACGACGGCACAACCCAGACCAGCGGCGGACCCTGCCGCATCGAAGCTGCCGCCGCCCCGGTGCCAGCTCCAACAGAGAGCCCTTAGGAGGGCACATGGCTACAGGCTATTACCTGCAGGACAATCCCAATCCGAACGCCGGTCAGTATGGGTGGCCCCGTAACCGCGTCTCTGGCGTGGTCGGCATCCACACGGCGGAGAACAACACTTGCTTCAACGGTCCCGACCCGGGCGACGCGGACGTGGCACGGTTCATTGCCGGGCGCTCCGACTTCGGGAGCTACCACGTACTGGTGGACGCGGACAGCGTCACACCGCTGGTGCACCCGTCATGGGCGGCATGGGCTGACACCACGAACAACGCCCACGCGATGAGCGTGAGTGCCGCTGTGGCCGCAAATGACTGGCTGGCAATGGAGGAGACGCGCCGCCGTCAGGTGGTTATCAACATGGCCGCTGCTGCCGCTGAACTCGTTCAGACAGCGGTGCGTGACGGCCTGCTGGACAGCCCCACGCCCGCCCGCAGGATCACACCCGCCGAGGCCATCGCTGGATCCCGTGCTGGCTTCTACGGCCACGGCGAGACGAACCCCAGCACCCGGTACGACCCGGGCAAGGACTTCGATTGGAACCTGTTCCTGACGACTTACGCCGGCTATATCGGCGGAGGCATTGCAACCGTAGGCGACATCACCCCCGAACGCCCCCTTCTCATCCCCGGCGTTGCCGGACTCTACCTCTAGGAGATCAACATGGCTGACAATCAGACTCGCTTCAATCAGGGCATGGACCGCATCATGGGCGGCATCGGCGGCAAGCCCGCACGGCAGGACCAGCGCATCGCGGACGACAAGGACATCGCGGACCTGCCCCGCAGCATTATGAACTACGAGGTGCCTTGGTATGGCTTCGACGGCAAGGCGCCGACCTCGGGCCGCAAGACCGTCAACCTCGCCGCCTTCCTCGGCTGGATTGACTCCGGGCTGAACAATCTGTCCCGCGGCCTTGGCGAGATCAAGGGCAGCGTCGATGCGCTGACGCTGGCTGTGCTGGAGCTCACCCGAAAGCAGACGGGCATCGACCAGGACGCCCTCAACAAGGCGATGAAGGAAGCCACCGCGGCAGCCCTCGGCACCTACGAGCTCAAGAAGGTGGACGAATGATCGAGTTCGACGTTCCACTCATCCCCGTCCTGCAGCTGATCCTCGGTGTGGGCCTGCCCGTCCTGGTGGGGCTGGTGACGACCCGGGCAACGAGTTCCGGCGCGAAAGCAGTCTTGCTGGCCGCTCTGTCTGTGGCGACTTCGCTGCTCACGGAACTGGTCGGCGCGCTGCAGGCCGGCACCATCTACAACCTTGGCCTCGCGCTGGTCCTCGGACTCGGCACTTTCATCGTCGCCGTCGCCACCCATTACGGGCTCTTGAGGCCCACCGGTATCAGCGACAAGGCTGCCGACGTCGTGCACACGACTGGCGGCAAGCACCGCCTCTGATCGACCCCTGCACCACCCGATTCCCATGGCCCCCTCGGGGCCTTTTTTATGCCCGAGGGGGCTAAGGAGCAGCACATGGCCACATCAAGACTGTCCACTCGCCGGGTCGAGTGGCGAGTCCAAATCGGTACGTCGAACAAGCCGGCACAGGGCCTGGTCATCTTCGAGGCTTCCGTGTCCTATATTCCGGATCCGCTGGCGGCCGGCGGGCCCCGGACGGCAATCCCGGAGCCGGTCGCCGCCGTACTGGATGCCGGCGGCTACGCCAGCACCCCTGATCCCACCAACCCGGCCAAAGCCGGAGCACGCGGCGTTGAACTGTTCACTACAGACACCCTGGGAGAAGACGGCGGAGACTGGACATGGACCGCACGGCCACAGCTCCGATCCGTAAACGGCATCCAGATGGCTGACTCCGTTCCCGCTTTCAGCTTCGCTGTGCCGACCGGGACAGACACTCTCGACCTCGCCAAGGTACAGAAGGTGCCTGCATCACCTGGAATCGGAGAAGCTCAAGCAGTCGCGCTGCTGTCCCAGTACAAAAGCGACGTCGACAGCGTCGTGGCGAGGGCCAACGCCGGCAGCTTCAAGGGAGAACCAGGTCTGCCAGGCGTCAACGCCGTCCCTGCTGATGAAGCTGTAGCCCAATACGCCTCACGGGAGGACGCGAAAACCAACGCTGCGATCAAGGCTGTGGCCCAACCCGTCGCGGAGGAAGTGTCAAGGCGCCCTGCGGGGCTTCGTCCTCCCCAGCCGTTGGCTGTATTCAGCTTCGATGATGGGGTGGCAGCCGATAGGGATTTCGTCCGTCCATTGCTCAACAACCGCGGGGTGAAAGGAACCTTTGGTGTAACGACAAACAACGTCGGCAACAGCGGGCGACTCTCATGGCCCGATATCAAAACACTGATGGATGAGGGCCATGAAATCGCCAGCCACGCGAAGACCCACAAAAACCTGAACACCTCCGACGCGTCGCTCATCACCGCAGAAATTGACGAAGCGCACGCCGCATTTCTCGCTCAGGGCATCGTGCCGCAAGGCTTTGTATGGCCATTTGCGGCTTCCTCACCTGCCAGCCGGGCAAAAGCCCGTCGGCTGTACAAGTACGCTCTCGGCGGCAACGCGGGAACGAAACAACCCATCCACACCTACGCGATCAAGCGTGTCGAGATCACCCCCACCTCAACTCTCGCAAACCATAAGGCTCAGATTGATGCGGCGATAACAGACCGAGAACTATTGGTATTCCTCGTGCACGCCGCGGATTGGAACGGCACCGGGTTTGACAAGATCGGTCAGGTCATCGACTACGCCCGTACGGTGCAATTACCCATTGTCACCGCAAGCGAGGCGGTGGACCTTGTTGGCAACATCGTAGACACTGGCGACCTGCCGGGAGGCAAAGACTGGACTGTAGTCACCGGCAGCGGGGTACTCAACGCTTCCAGCACAGGTCCGGTGGGTATCGGGCCAGCGGGCGTGAGCGTCACTGCCCGCCCTGATTCCTTCCCTGACCAGCAGGAAACCCCTCAGACATTCAGTGCGGTTGGCAATGATGGATGGCCCGGCGGCTCCTCAGGAACGGTCTACACCCAGCGATTTGGGAACCACATCGCATACACTCGGCAAGTTGTGTATACCGGGGCTGGGTCCGTCTATTACCGCACGGCAGTAGACGTAGCAACGTGGTCGGCTTTCACCCGCCTGGATAACGGCAACATCACTACAGTCAACACACCCAACGGCAACGCGCCCGTAACCGCCTTCGATATTGGCACAACCATTACCCGACTAACCAACCCCGGCTCCACCGGACCAAATGGACAGGCAGGAACCCTAACCACGAACCGGCCGCATCTTACCCAACATGGGTATGCCTACCAGGAGTTTAATGTCTTCGGGTCCAATACATTCCTGAGGCGCGGGTGTGCCAGTGACGGGTCATGGCTGCCTTGGGTGACGCTTACAGCCAGCTAATTCTGAGAGCATGTACTACTTGATGAGAACCACCATTCGTCTTCTGCCTCTTTGGTTACTGGTGGCATGTGCTGCTGAGAAATATGCTCCCCAGCAAAACGCCCAGCAGTATGTGCTGCAAATACGCCGATAATGGCAACTGCCCAGGAATATGTATCTCCCTAAGCTGGGTCCAGCAAGATTGAGTCTAGAGGCTTTAGCGGCATTTACCTGCAGCCCCTCATGCAAATAGTGCCCCGCCCTGCGACGGTCGGGGCACTATTGTCGTTTCTACGAGTGAGGCTCGCTAGGCTCATCATGCGAATACAAGGCGGGCAGCACATCGCGCTGAAACCACTCCGGCAACTCTTGAGCATTTGAAATCGCCCACTCCGAAACGGCAGCGACGTCACTAACCGCATCAATAGCCCCGCTTCTCACTGAACTATAGAGTGCCAGGAAGGTGCATATCCCAGCTAGGACCCTCCAAGTTTTCTTCCTATCAGGCTTACCCTCGACTGGGCGGGTGGCATCTGTGTACTCCTTCATGGCGTCCGCCACACTTGCCGCTACAGCGCTGGGCAGCGACGTGAGCGCCCGCATGATCTCGGGCTCGATGATTAGCGCGGCTTGCACGGCCGCACTGTCGCTGACGCTATCGTCCCCGAGTAGCTGAACAACTACCCCTAAGCGAGTCGCAACAGTCAGAAGGGCATTTACTGACCACCGCGGCGCACTAATTACATCAACCGCACTGCCTCGAAGGTTGAATGTCCCATCCATGGTCCGCATCAGATGCGTACAGCCAGAGATTGGGCAAGACTCAAGATTGTTGGAAAGTGTCGTATTCATAGAATTGGTGACACTAAATCCACGTGACTGCTGGGCGCCATGCACTGGGCAAACTGAAGCTATTACCATCCCGGCAGTCTAAACTACGTGGGCTCATATGGATTCAGACGCCATGAGCTAAGCGTCGAGAGACGCGATGAAGGCGGACAAGTTAACGGCGAACCCTCAAGTGGTCGTAATGCTGCGCGCAGGGAGCACTATGCATCTTCCAGTTGGAAACCATCACCGAGCAAAAGTATGAAGAGTTTATCCGGGAGGCCAGTAGGGTCTTGGCGGATGCCCAAGACACGGGCAAAGTTCACAAAATCCCAGACGATTAGACGAAGCGCCCCACCATAACCGGTGGGGCGTCCTTTGTCGTTCAAGTCAGAGTGGCTTGCCGGAGAACTCGGCGAACACTAGCTTCTCGTCATCAGATGAGAAGCAGTCTGTGCGGATCCGCCCAGGTAAGCGAGTCAGCCCGTCCCGCTCACACTGCAGATCGATGAACTGCTCCAGCGCGGCACTATCGTTCTCGATAGCTTCCGGAACCACGAGCTTGTAGCTACGAGCGGTGCTATTCGCCGGAGTTTCCATACTCAATTTTAACAGCCACGCCTGCATATGGCGTTATGACAGACTCCACCCCGTGAAAGCGCGGCAAGGGTTTCACGGGGCTGGCGGCAGAGCGCCCGCTGGAAGAGTCACACGCGCCCCGTACAGGCATGAACCGTACGTCCGCGGGCGACTGGAGGATGGGGAAGCGTAGATGCTAAGGCAGCTGCCTGGATCCGCACACACGTCCTCCTGCACTGGATAGACGAGGCGGGAAGGCATGGAACGTGTGAGTGCTCGACACCCGGCTCCGGAGAATACCGAGAGTCCGCCTGGCAGGACCCCTACGACACCGACTGGTAATTATTCTCGAGTTACCGGTGTCTTTCCGGTGACTCGTCGAGGTCCGAGGCATGTTTTCGTGGGCATATGAAATGCCCCTCCCCTACTCCTGTAAGGGATGTGCGGTACCCCAGGTCGGACTCGAACCGACAACACGCAGATTTTAAGTCTGTTGCCTCTGCCATTGGGCTACTGGGGCTGAAGCGAAAGCTTCTGCTCAAGCCTACTGGATGCGAACATGCACCCGGAAACAGCAGCGGCGGCCCCTCCCGAAGGAGGAACCGCCGTCGTGCATGTTATTCCGGGGAGGAAGGGCCTACTTGCCGGCCATTTCCTTCTTCTTGGGCGGGGTGGCAGCCGAAACGAACGCCGAACGCGGGTTCTTCAGGTTGCGCAGACCGGTGAGGTCGCGGCCGAAGCTCACGTTCAGCAGCCAGCCGGAGATCACGCGGAACTTGCGCTCGAACATCGGCATGGCCAGGCCGTGGTAGCCGCGGTGTGCCAGCCAGGCCGGGAAGCCCTTCATGCCGAAGCCCATGATGTTGGCAACGCCCTTGTACTGGCCCAGGCCAGCCACAGCGCCGAGGTTCTTGTGGTTGTACTCTTCGATGCTGCCTTCGCCGTAGCGTGCTGCCAGGAGGTTCTTGGCGAGCAGCTTGGCCTGGCGGACGGCGTGCTGTGCGTTGGGAACGCAGAACCCGCCGACTCCGCCGCCGGAGAGATCGGGAACAGCCGAGACGTCGCCGGCTGCCCAGGCGCCGTCGATGGGGCCGTCGTCGCCGGTGATGCGCAGTTCGGCGTTGGCACGGACGCGGCCGCGCTCGTCAACCGGGAAGTCGGTGGCGCGGACCATCGGGTTGGCCTGCACGCCCGCAGTCCAGATGAGGGTGTCTGCGCCGAATTCGCCGGCCGGGGACTTGTCCGCCATGTTGATCAGCTTCAGGACGCCGTCCTCGGCCGAAGCCAGGGACGTGTTCAGCAGGACCTCGATGCCGCGGGCACGCATGCTGGAGACAACCCATTCGGCCTGCTCCGGCTTGACCTCGGGCATAACGCGGCCCATGGCTTCGATCATGACAAAGCGGAGGTCTTCACGCTTCAGGCGGCTGTTCTCGCGGACGGCGTCGCGCGCCATGTCCTCGATTTCAGTCAGGGTTTCGATGCCGGCAAAGCCGCCGCCGACGACGACGAACGTCAGGGCGCGCTCGCGCTCCGGACCTGCGGGCATCAGGGATGCGGTTTCGATGCGCTCGAGCACGTGGTTGCGGGTGGCCACGGCTTCTTCGATGGTCTTCATGCCGATGCCGGCCTCGGCGAGGCCCGGAATCGGGAAGGTGCGGGTGATGGAACCTGCAGCCAGGACAACGTCCTGGTACGGCAGTTCAAACGGCTCGCTGCCGTCAGCCGGTTCAACAACGGCCGTGCGGGCTGCGTGGTTGATGGAGGTCACCTTGCCGGTGATCAGTTCCGTGTCCTTGAGGTGCATGCGGTGGGAAACCACGGCGTCGCGGGCCTCGATGGTGCCTGCGGCCACCTCGGGAAGGAAGGGCTGGTACGTCATGTAAGGCAGCGGGTCCACAACAGTGACGATGCCACCCTCAGCCTTGACCTTATTCTGGAGGTTCTTGGCTACGTAGAGTCCTACGTAGCCACCGCCTACCACCAGGACGCGCGGACGGTCTGAAAACTGTGTTGTAGATGCCATGCCTACATGGTACCTGAGTTTGTGAAAAGCTTCACGAGAGATTCTGTTGCTCCGGGGGCAGTATTTTTGGCTCGTCAAAGGCCGGATTCTCCTGCTCCCGGCGGCGTGCCCGGGCAATGGCGGCCGCCCCGGCGGCTGTGACCAATATCAGCAGCGCACCGAACCCGATCACAATGGTTCCGGGCAGCAGATCAGTCTCGGTTCCGGGGGCCAGTGCTGCCGGTACCGTCGGTTCCGGCAGGTTCGGCGCCACAGGTTGCGCAGCGTCCGGAACCTCGCCTGCCGGAGCCGGGGCGGTGTCGCGGCGGTGGATGCGGATCCAGTCCGCAATGCTGCCCAGCGGATTCGCGGCCACGGAGGGAACATCGGCGGTCAGAGCTGCACCGGCGTCCAGCAGCCCGTATCCGTAGAGGGTGTCCTGGCCCGGGGCGCCGGCTTCGCGGGCAGTGGCGGTGATCCGGTTGATGACATCCGCGGCGCTGAGGTCCGGATACGCAGATCGGATGAGCGCAGCGGTGCCTGCCACCAGCGGCGCAGCCCCGGAGGTTCCGCTCCAGTCCGCGTACCGGGCCGGGCCGCCGGGCAGTCCGCCCACGAGGTCCTCCGCCGGTGCGGCCACGCCAATGCTGATCCCCTCCGAGGAGGAATTCCGGCTGGCTGCACCCATCCGGTCCAGTCCGGCGACCGTGAGGACGCCGGGAATAGTGGCAGGAGCGCCCACCTGGACCATGCCCACGCCGCGGTTTCCGGCGGCAGCCACCACCACCACGTCCTGTTCCTCTGCGTATAGGAAGGCCTCATCCCAGCTTTGCGGCCAGGACGGAGAGGTGCTGCCCAGGGACATGTTGATGACTTGGGCGCCGTTGTCCACGGCCCACCGAATGGCCACCGGGATCTGGTCTTCAATCGGAATTCCGGCCGGATTGTCCGGGCCGATCCAGGCGGAGACCGCCAGCAGTTCGGCCTTGGGCGCCACTCCGATGATGCCGTCGGACCGAGGCTTCTCCGCGGCGGGTGACGGCGCCGGATCTTTCGGAGCGTTGTCCGTGGCCTTGCCGGTCCCGGCGGGTGTTTTGCCGGTTTCGGCGGGCGACGGCGGGGCGGCCGGGGCGTGTCCGCGCCCTGCGAGCAGGGTGGCCACGAGCGTCCCGTGCGAGGGGTTGCTTCCGAGTCCCCTGCCTCCGGCGGCATCGCCGACGCCGGAAACATCTGTTCCGCCGGTGACCGCACCTGCGAGGTCGGGATGGGTTGGATCGATTCCGGTGTCGATGACCGCCACCTTCACGCCCTCGCCCTGACTGACGGCCCAGGCTTCGTCGAAACCATAATCAGCCAGCCAGTACTGCTTGTCCCGCCATTGGTCGGCGGCAGCCGGACTGGCCGAGAGGAAGGCCAGCACCAGGAGCGCCGCTGTGAGGAGCGCTCCCCCGGCCGTCCGGTGTCCCGGCCTTAGAGCCGCCGACGCACGGGTCACCGGGCCGCGCTCAGGGCGATGCCGTCCAATATGTCATGCTCGCTGGTCACCGCAGAAGCAACCTTGCCGTCGGTCAGCTCCGAGATGCGGTCCACGATGGTCTGCCAGATCAGGGCACCGGCGCCAATGACATCCACCCGGCCCGGATGCATGTAGGGCAGTTCTGCCCGTGCAGTCCGGTCCATGTGCAGCAGTTCGCCCGCGGCCTGGTCTATCCGGGCCTCGTCCAGTTCGGTGCCGTGGATCGCCTCGGCGGAGTACTCCGGCAGGCGCAGGGCATGCGCAGTGACCGTGGTGATGGTACCGGCGACGCCCACCAGGCGGTCGGCCTCGGCCAGGGGAACGGTGGACAGGACCTGGGCAATGATGTCCAGGATCTCCCCGCGGGCAACAGCGATTTCCGCGTCCGTGGGCGGATTGGAGGTGAGGTGGCGCTCGGTGAAGCGGACGCAGCCCATGTTGGTGCTCTTGGCCGCCAGAACTCCGTCCGAGGTACCCAGCACAAACTCTGTGCTGCCGCCGCCCAGGTCAACAACCAGGGTCTTGGAGCCGTTGCTGCCGCCCAGGACGCTGGTTGCCCCGGCGAAGGACAGGGCTGCCTCTTCGTCTCCCGTGATGACCTCGGGCTCCACGCCCAGCCGCTCGCGGATTCCGGCCACGAATTCCTCGCGGTTGTCGGCGTCCCGGCTGGCGGAGGTGGCAACAAAGCGAACGCGCTCGGCACCGTGTTCACGGATCAGGGCGGCGTATTCGTCAGCCGCCTCGAAGGTGCGCTCCAGCGCCTCGGGAGCCAGGCGTCCGGTAGCGTCCACGCCCTGTCCGAGTCGGTTCACCCGCATCAGGCGCACGACGTCGGTCAGCCGGGGCACGCCGTCGTCCTGCGTGACGTCCGCGATCAGCAGGCGGATCGAATTGGTCCCGCAGTCAACGGCGGCTACGCGGACAGTGGGGCGGGAGACTTCGTCATCCGCACTGTCTGCGGCCGGCTGGATCGGTGCGCTGGCTGAATTATTCACGGCATCCCCTGCTGTTCGGCGTCGGCGGCCTGGACGGCCTCGCGGCGGGCAGCACGCTTGGCGTCCAGTTCCTCTGTGGAAAGGCCCTGGGTTTTGGTGTGCCGGCTCAGGTCGCGGCTCGGCGCTGCACCCGTGGTGTCCCACGCGCCCTCACAATAGCAGCGCTCACGGGTCCACCACGGCGCAATGCGCTCCAAAGCTTCATCACCCAGCGGGTTCACGCCGGGGCCGGCGGCCAGCGAGTGGCCCACCAGCACATGCAGGCACTTCACGCGGGTGGGCATGCCCCCGGCTGAAACGCCGTCGATCTCGGGAACGGGGCCGACGCCGGTGCGGGCGCCGATTTCGTCGCGCACCTGCAGGTACGCCTCATGGGCGGCCCGGTAGCGGTCCGCCAGCTCGGGATCCTGTTCCAGCCGCTCGGTCATTTCATTCATGACGCCGGCAGCTTCCAGCCGCGAGACAGCAGCGGTGATGACGGGGTGCGCCAGATAGTAGGTGGTGGGGAACGGAATGCCGTTGCTCAGGCGCGGAGCCGTGGTGGCAACCAGCGGATTGCCGCACACGCAGCGGGCGCCGATTTCCACGACGTCGCGTGCCGGCCTGCCGAGCTGACGGCTCAGTGTCTCCAAATCTTCGGAGGTGGGGGTGAGCTGCTCCTGGGTCATGCCGGAGGTTCCTTCCTGGGGGCCTGGACAAGCCCCGGGTGAATAATGTCTGCGCTTCTAAGATTACTGTGCGCAGAAGGGCATCGGAGCCGCAGCCCCGGGATTCCGGTGCTGCGGCTGCCCGGCTATGGTGCGTTGGCGGACCGCTTGACGGAGTCCCACAGCGAGTCCACCCACTTCAGGTCCGTCTCTTCTTCCTGGGCCTCCTGCTCCACGGTTTCCACGCCGTCCTCGCCCTTGACGAGATAGCGCGTCTCACCCGGCATCACCAGGAAAATCCGTTCCCGCGCCTGCTGCTTGATGTAGTTGGGGTCCTCCCAGCGCTGAAGCTGGGACTCCAGGGTGGCGGACTTCTCTTTCTGCTCGGCAATCTCCGTCTGCAGGGCCGTGATGTCCGACCGCTGGTGCAGATAAGTGTTCACTGACGGTGTCAGGAGAACGATCACCACGATCATCACCATGGCCAGGACCAGCAGCCTGCCGGAGAAGGCCTTCGCCGGCACAGGACGCAGATGGTCAGAGGATTCGTCCGCGGAGGAAGCGGAAGCCACCGAGGAACCTTCGGAGAGGATCCGGGAACGCTGCCGCAGCCGGCCTGCTGCAGCAGCTGCCCTGCTCCGCGCCGAAGTGTCCGGAGTGTCAGAAGGGTCGGGGGTGTCAGAGGTTTCAACGCCCGCTGGCTTACCGGCTGATGTCCCGGCGGCCTTGGCCCGGGAGCCTGCCGCCTTGGGTGCTGACGTCTTAGCTGAAGGTGCCGCAGGTGTTTTAGCTGCGGACGTCTTAGCTGCGGGGGCCGCTTCTGCACGGGGTCCCTGGTCTGAGGCGGGGCCCACCGGCTTGGTGGCGCTGATGACATCCGGATCCGCGCCGGCGGCCTTTCGCCGAACGGACCGGGCCGCGCTGCGGCCGGCGGTGTCCCCGCCGGTGCCGGAACCGTCAGGAGCACTGCCTGCCTTGGGAACTTTCGGACGTCGGGTGGGCATGGAACTCCTTGGTGCAACGGAACTGGCTTGGCGCCCGGCAAAGACGGCGGTCTCGGCACGGGCAGTGGAACAAATCGTCAAAGGGCTTAAACACGACTGGCGGGCACCCTCTATAAAGAGGGTACCCACCAGCAGCAGGCTTACTCTGCCGTGAAACGCGGGAACGCGCTGCGTCCGGCGTAGCGTGCGGCGTCGTCGAGCTCTTCTTCGATGCGCAGCAGCTGGTTGTACTTGGCAACGCGCTCGGAGCGGGCGGGGGCACCGGTCTTGATCTGGCCCGCGTTGGTGGCAACGCAGATGTCAGCAATGGTGGTGTCCTCGGTTTCGCCGGAGCGGTGCGAGGTGATGGTGGTGTAACCGGCACGCTGGGCCATGGTGATGGCGTCCAAGGTCTCGGAAAGGGTGCCGATCTGGTTGACCTTGACCAGCAGGGAGTTGGCGGCGTTCATCTTGATGCCGGTCTCCAGGCGGGTGGGGTTGGTGACGAAGAGATCGTCGCCCACCAGCTGCACCTTGTCACCCAGACGGGCGGTCAGGGCTGCCCAGCCGTCCCAGTCATTCTCATCCAGCGGATCCTCAATGGAAACCAGCGGGTAGTCGCGGACCAGTTCCTCGTAGTACGCGGACATTTCTTCAGCGGTGCGGTTCTGGCCTTCGAAGACGTAGGCGCCGTCCTTGAAGAACTCAGAGGAGGCAACGTCCAGAGCCAGGGCGATGTCCGTGCCCGGGGTGTAGCCGGCGCGGGTGATGGCCTCGAGGATCAGGTCCAGTGCTGCACGGTTGGACGGCAGGTTCGGAGCGAAGCCGCCCTCGTCGCCCAGTCCGGTGGACAGGTTCTTTTCCTTCAGGACGGACTTGAGGTTGTGGTAAACCTCAACGCCCCACCGCAGCCCCTCGGAGTAGGTCTGTGCACCCAGGGGAACAATCATGAATTCCTGGATGTCGACGTCGGAATCCGCGTGCGAGCCGCCGTTCAGGATGTTCATCAGCGGCACGGGCAGGATGTGCGCGTTGGGGCCGCCGAGGTAGCGGTACAGCGGCAGGGCTGCGGATTCTGCTGCGGCGCGGGCCACGGCCAGGGAGACGCCGAGCATAGCGTTGGCGCCCAGGCCGGACTTGTTCTCGGTGCCGTCCAGGTCAATCATGGCCTGATCGATGGCGCGCTGATCGGCAGCGTCAAAGCCCAGCAGTGCCGGCTGAATCTGCTCGACAACGGCTTCCACAGCCTGCAGGACACCCTTGCCCTGGTAACGGGTCTTCTCGCCGTCGCGGCGCTCGTTGGCTTCGAAGGCGCCGGTCGAGGCGCCGGAGGGAACCGCGGCGCGGCCAAACGTGTCATCATCCAGCAGAACCTCTACCTCAACGGTCGGGTTACCGCGGGAATCCAGGATTTCGCGGGCGTGAATGGCATCAATGATTGCCATGGGAATGCTCCTGTTCGTTGGAACGCTAGGGGTAACTACAGCCCGGCCTATGAAGCGGGCCACGCTGTCTGCTTCCAGCCTAGTTGAAACCGGCGCCGTAGTAAGGCCCCTTGGCGCCAATCCGGCGTTCTGTCGGGTTGCGGACAGGCCCTGCGTGCCTTAGCGGCCGGCCGTAAACCGGCGTACTGCCTCCCGGAGGGCAGCTTCCGCATCCAGCCCCTGCGCCTGCGCCTGGGCAACGACGTCGAACAGGTGATCTCCCAGCTCATCGGACCCCTGCCAGGTATGCCCGGCGGCGGCTTCCGGTGTGGGTGAAGGCACCTCCAGCCCGGCACGGCGGGCCCGCTCCTGCGTTTTGGCGGCCAGCAGGAGCGCCGGAAGACCGGCAGGGATTCCGTCGAAGGGTGAAGTCCGTTCCGGCTTTTCCCGGCGCTTCACTGCGTCCCAGGCCTGCTCCACTTCGGCGGTATCTGCTGTAACGGTGGCACGCACCGAGCCGTCAGGGGCAAAGACGTGCGGATTGCGGCGAATCATTTTGGCTGTGAGCGATTCCACTACATCGGCTATGCCAAAGTGGCCGGATTCCTCCTGCAGCCGTGCATGCAGCAGGACCTGGAACAGGACATCGCCCAGCTCGCCGGCCAGTTCGCGGGCGTCGTCGGGGCCGGTGTGCCCGGTTTCCACCGCCTCCGCCACTTCATAGGCTTCCTCGATGAGGTACTCCAACAGGGACTGATGCGTCAGTGCCCCGGTCCACGGGCAGCGCTCCCGCAGGATGGCGACCACCTGGGCCAGGCGGGTGAACCGCCGGCCCAGGTCACCGCCGTCGTCGGTGGGGTCCTGGTCAGCCACGGGCCTGGTTGAAGCCGTCCGTCACGTAGGCGGCCAGTGCGTCGCGCTCTTCCAGCGGAAGGAAAGCGGCATCCACTGCGTTCATGGTGAGCTCCAGGATGTCGTCCAGGTCGTAATCGAAGGCGTCCGCCAACAGCTCGAATTCGCCGGTCAGCGTGACGCCGCTCATCAGCCGGTTGTCGGTGTTCACCGTGACCTGGAAACCGGTCTGGTACAGCAGATCGATGGGGTGCGCCTCGATGTCCTCGCCGAAGGACGTAATGGCGCCGGTCTGCAGGTTGGAGGAAGGGCAGATTTCCAAGGGAATTCCCCGGTCCCGGACCCATGCGGCCACCTGGCCGATGGAAACCAGGCCCACCTCGGCGTCCGTCTCCTGCCCCGCGGCGCCGTCGGCGCCCTCTTCAGTTTCGGCGTCGAACTCCACGTCAATATCCTGGGCAATCCGGACGCCGTGGCCCAGCCGCAGTGCCCGCCCGTGCACCAGGGCATCCCTGATGCTCTCCAGTCCGGCTGCTTCGCCGGCGTGGACGGTGACGGGGAACTGGTTTTCAGCCAGGTATGTGAAGGCGTCGGCAAAGCGGGAGGCCGGGAAGCCGTCCTCGGCGCCGGCTATGTCAAAGCCAACGGCTCCGTTGTAGCGGTGCCGGACAGCCAGTTCGGCGAGTTCCATCGCACGGTCGGCATGCCGCATGGCGCTGATGAGCTGGCCCACCTGGATGAGGCGCCCGCCTTCTTCAACGGCGTCCACACCGGCCTCCAGGCCTTCCTGCACTGCTTCCACCGCTTCGTCCAGGCTCAGGCCGCCGCTCAGGTGCTGCTCGGGAGCCCACCGGATCTCGGCGTACACCACGCCGTCATCGGCCAGGTCCTCAACGAACTCGCGTGCCACCCGGATAAGGCCTTCGCGGGTCTGCATGACGGCAATCGTGTGGTCAAAGGTTTCCAAGTAGCGCTCCAGCGACCCGGAGTCGGCCGACTCGCGGAACCACTGCCCCAGTGCCACAGGATCCGTGGCGGGAAGCTCGTGTCCCGCAGCTGCGGCAAGTTCAATGATGGTTTCCGGGCGCAGGCCGCCGTCGAGATGGTCATGCAGCGACACCTTCGGCAGGCTGCGGATATCGAGAGTCGGGTCAGAGGCAGGAAGCAGTATGGGCTCAGTCACGGTGCCAACTCTACGTGAGCTGCGGCACGCCTTCCGAGTGCGGCGGGTTTCTCCGCCGGGTTCAGGGCGCTTCGGACCTGTCTTCCGCTTGGGGGGCGCCGCTGCGGGAGGTCCGGGCGGGGTGTGCCCTCCGGGCTGCCTGGGCCGCTTCGTGGCGGAGCCGGGCTTCCTCGCGGCTGGTTCCCAGCGGCGTGGGGCCGCGCAGCTTGGTGATGATCCGGTCAATGATCAGGCCCAGGACCATGGCAACCGCAATGGCCACCACCACGCCCAGAAGATGGTTTTCCTTGAACCATCTTCCGGCCAGCGCACCGATGGCAACGCTGTAACCGGCCCAGGCCACGGCTGACACGGCGGTCAGCGAAACAAAGACCCGCCGCGGAAACCCTGTGCCTCCGGCGGTGAGGTTGACCACCACGCGCCCGATGGGAATGAAGCGGGCCACCAGGATGAGCGAGACCGAGCGGTGGTCCAGCTCCTTCCGGGCCCAGACG
The DNA here is from genome assembly GCF_044762205.1 of Arthrobacter sp. NPDC097144. Classification (NCBI taxonomy): domain Bacteria; kingdom Bacillati; phylum Actinomycetota; class Actinomycetes; order Micrococcales; family Micrococcaceae; genus Arthrobacter; species Arthrobacter sp. NPDC097144. The sequence goes on from NZ_JBIWDW010000001.1 coordinate 460,585, forward strand.
AATCCGCGCTGCATGCGGGGCCCGCGCATCCACCGAAACCGTTCGATGCCGATCCGCCGCCCCAGCAGGTAGGCGAAGTTGTCACCCAGGAAAGCACCGCATGCGGCAGCGGCCATGATTAGCCAGGGGTTGGGCCCGGCACCGGTGGCAACCAGGGCGGCCAGTCCCACCACCAGGGATTCGCTGGGGACGGGCGGAAAGAAACCGTCAATCAGGCAGAACGCGAACAACGCCAAGTACACCCACCAGGCATCTGCGGAAATCAGGATGAAGTTGTTGATGCTGTCCATTGCGCTGCTCAGCACGTCCAGGCGGGTCTCCTCGGCTCGGTCTCTGGTATCTACAACGATGCCACCATCACATCGGTGCCCGCCAACCGGCGCGCCCGCCCGGGGGCGCGCCGGTCAGTCAGTGTTCAGCTGATGCGGTCGAGAATCAGCTTCTGCACCGGACGTGATCCCTCGGGAGCAATAACGACGGCGTCCGCCAGGGCTTCGCGGGCACGCTCAAACTTCTCCGGGGTATCCGTCAGCAGCGTCATCAGCGGCTGGCCAGCGCGGACCGGGGCGCCGGGCTTGGCGTGCATGCGGACGCCCGCGCCGGCCTGGACCTCGTCCTCTTTGCGGGCCCGGCCCGCGCCGAGCCGCCAGGCAGCCACTCCAACGGACAGTGCGTCGAGCTCCACCAGGACACCGTCTGCGGGTGCGTAAATGGTTTCGGACTCCCGCGCCTGCGGCAGCTTGGCGTCGGGATCGCCGCCCTGTGCGGAAATCATGCGCCGCCAGACGTCCATTGCCCGGCCGTCCTTCAGCGCGGCTTCCGGATCGGCGTCGGGCAGGCCGGCAGCTGCCAGCATTTCCCCGGCCAGCCGGACGGTCAGTTCCACGACATCCGCCGGGCCGCCGCCGGCGAGGACCTCAACGGATTCCTCCACCTCAATGGCGTTGCCGGCCGTGAGGCCCAGCGGAGTGGACATGTTCGTCAGCAGCGCCACGGTGTTGACCCCGGCGTCCTTGCCCAGCGCCACCATGGTTTCAGCCAGTTCGCGTGCGTTGGCTTCATCCTTCATGAAGGCGCCGGACCCCACCTTGACGTCAAGGATCAGGGAGCCGGTACCTTCAGCGATCTTCTTGCTCATGATGGAGGAGGCAATCAGCGGGATGGCTTCAACCGTCCCCGTCACGTCACGCAGTGCGTACAGTTTCTTGTCCGCCGGAGCCAGCCCGGTGCCGGCGGCACAGATGACGGCACCGACGTCGGCCAGCTGGGCCATGATCTCGTCATTGGACAGATTGGCGCGCCAGCCGGGGATGGCCTCCAGCTTGTCCAAGGTGCCGCCGGTGTGCCCCAGGCCGCGGCCGGAAAGCTGCGGAACAGCAACGCCGAAAACGGCGACGAGCGGTGCCAGGGGCAGGGTGATCTTGTCCCCCACGCCTCCGGTGGAGTGCTTGTCGGTGGTCGGCTTGCCCAGGGAGGAGAAGTCCATCCGGATGCCCGAAGCGATCATGGCGGCCGTCCAGCGGGAAATTTCCTGCCGGCTCATGCCGTTGAGCAGGATGGCCATGTTCAGCGCGGCCATCTGCTCGTCCGCGATGGCGCCCCGGGTGTAGGCGTCAATTGTCCAGTCGATCTGTTCCGGAGACAGGGTGCCCCTGTCCCGCTTGATGCCGATGATGTCCACGGCGTCGAATTGTTCGCTTTTCATGCGGGGTCCTGCCCTTCCAAGTGCTGGGGTCCAAAGGCATCGGGCAGGACTTCGTCCATGGTCCGGATGCCGCTGACGGTCATGAGCTGCATGGCTGGTGCCCGGAACTCGTACAGCAGCTGCCGGCACCGGCCGCAGGGCATCAGGATCTCCCCGGCGCCGTCCACGCACACGAATGCCGCCAGGCGCCCGCCGCCGGTCATGTGCAGTGAACTGACCAGGGCACACTCGGCGCAGAGGGTCAGTCCGTAGGAGGCGTTCTCCACGTTGCAGCCGGAGATGATCCGGCCGTCGTCGGTGAGCGCGGCTGCTCCCACGGGGTACTTCGAATAGGGCACGTAGGCGTGGGCCAGAGCGGCCCGTGCGGTGTCCTGCAGGGCATCCCAGTCGATCGGCGCGCCCGCGGTTTCTTCCTTGGTCATAACAGTCCTAGCTAGTGGCGGGCGGCCGGAGCCGCCCGCCGGGTTGAACTTATTCCTTGACGTACGGCACTCCGCTGGCCGCCGGCCCCCGGGACTTCCCGACCACGCCGGCCACCGCAAAGATCGTCACGACGTACGGCAGCATGGCCAGGAACTGGTTGGGCACTGAGGTGCCCAAGAGGCTCAGGACGTACTGGAGGTTGGTGGCGAAGCCAAACAGGAGCGCGGCGAGCAGGGCCCCGAGCGGGTTCCAGCGGCCCAGGATCAGTGCTGCCAGGGCAATGTAGCCCTGGCCGCCCGTCATGTCCCGGTTGAAGGCGGAGACGGAGACCAGGGTGAAGAAGGCACCGCCGATTCCGGCGACCACACCGGCCAGCAGAACGTTGATGAACCGGGTGCGGTTCACATTGACACCAAGCGTGTCGGCAGCCTTGGGGTGCTCTCCCACGGCGCGGGTGCGCAGGCCCCACTTGGAGTGGAACAGGCCGAAGTACACAGCGGCCAGGGCGATGTACATGAGGTAACCGACGATGGACTGGTTAAACAGGATCGGTCCGATGATCGGGATGTCCGCCAGCAGCGGGATTCGGATGGGCGGCAGCGACGGCGGACTGTTCCACTTGGCGGTGTCCGAGGACAGCAGGGTGGAGAACAGGAAGCCGGTCAGGCCGGAGACCAGCACGTTCAGGACCACGCCCACAATGACCTGGTTCACCAGGTATTTGATGCTGAACACGGCCAGGACCAGCGACACAAGGGCGCCGGCCACGGCAGCGGCGAAGAGCCCCACGAAAGCGTTTCCGGAGAGCGATCCCGCGACGGCGGCGGCAAAGGCGCCGAAGAGCAGCTGCCCTTCAATGGCGATGTTCACCACGCCGGAGCGTTCGCAGAGTACGCCGGAGAGCGACCCGAAGATCAGCGGGATGGCCAGGGCAAAGGAGCCCGAGAGCAGCCCGTACAGGGCCACATTGGGGGTTTGGGCACTGCCGACCACCCAGGTCAGGAAGCCGGCGACGAAGGCCACTCCAAAGACGGCCACCAGCCATCCGGGCACCCGGTCCCCGCGGCGGGTCAGCAGGAAAGCCCACACTGCGGCAGCGAGCATCACCAGGGCGGTGAGCCAGCCAACCACGGGCGCAGAGACCACCGCGTCGGGCAGCACCAGGGTCTCCCCGGGGTCGGAGAGACGGAAGGTGACGTCATTGGACGGCGCGCCCAGGGCGAAGACGGCCAGCCCCACAAGGGCCAGGACAATGAGGATGACCGGAGTCTTCCAGCTGCGGACGCCGACGGCGGCCGGCCTTGGTTCCAGAAGCGTTGTTGCGGTACTCATGCTGCGCCTCCGGCAGACTCGGTCTTCGTGGACGTTCTCTTGCCGGACGTCTTGAACGCTCCGGGTGCCGGGATGCGGAACAGCGACCGCACCAGCGGCGGGGCCGCAATGAACAGCACGATCAGTGACTGCACCACCAGGACAATGTCGATGCTGGTGCCCGTGTTGGTCTGCATTGTCACGCCGCCGGCACGGAAAGCGCCGAACAGCACGCCTGCCGCAAAGGTGCCCCAGGGGCTGGAGCGGCCCAGCAGGGCAACCGTGATGGCGTCGAAGCCGAAGCTGGCGGCGACGCCGGAGGTCAGTACCTTTTCGGTACCGGATACCTGGGCCACACCGGCCAGCCCGGACAGGGCGCCGGCGATCAGCATGACCACGATGTAGCCCTTGGTGGTGCTGATGCCTGCGTTGCGGGCAGCCGACGGGTTTGCGCCCACGGCCTTGAGCTCAAAGCCCACAGTGGAACGGTTCATCAGCCACCAGATGAAGATGGTGGCCAGTACGGCCAGGACAAAGCCCCAGTGCAGGCGGAACCCGCTGCCCAGCAGCGGCGGGAACATGGCGTTCGCATCCAGCTGGGGGCTGATCGGGTTCGAGGACCCGGGACGCTGGAAGGCAGGGGTGCTGAGCATGAACAGGACCAGGTTGATGGCCACGTAGTTGAGCATGATGGTCACAATGACCTCGTGGGCACCGGTCTTGGCCTTCAGGGCACCGGCGATGCCGGCCCAGATGGCGCCGCCGAGCATACCTGCGACGATAACCAGCAGCAGGTGCAGGCCGGCGGGCAGGTGGACGGCGAAGCCCACCCAGGCAGCCATGGCAGCACCGATGATGATCTGGCCCTGCGCACCGATGTTGAACAGTCCGGTGCGGAAGGCGACGGCGACGCCGAGCCCGGCCAGGATCAGCGGGGTTGCCACCGTGAGGGTCTGGGTCAGCGGATAGAAGAAGCGCGCCGGGGTTTCAGCCTCGAAGTTCAGGACTGATCCCTGGAACAGTGCCATGTAGGCGCCGGATGCGGCCGACCAGGCTGCGGAGAGCAGGTCTGTGGGCCGGGAGAAGAAGTACGACGCCGAGGCGGCAACTTCCTCATCGGTGGCGGCAATCAGGATGCCGCCCACAATGAGGGCCAGCAGAACGGAGAGGACCGAGACCATGGCGTGGCCGGACAGCACCCGCCGCAGTGCTGACTGCTGGGGGCCTCCGGCCTCGCTGCCGGCTGACTTTGCCGGGATCGTCGGCGGAGCTGCCGCCGTGCCGGGTGCGTCTGCCGCACTCTCGAGCCGGGCGGTTTCGGCAGCGGCTGCGCTGGCCTCCCCCGGCGGGTCCTGCTTGGTGGAATCCTCCGGGCTCACTGGGCCCCTCCCTTGGAATCTGTGTGGTGCGCTGTTGCTTCATCCGCGTGCATGCCGGCCATCATCAGGCCCAGCACGTCGCGGGAGGTGTTGGCCGGAACAATGCCCATCAGCCGTCCGCCGTAGAGCACGGCAATCCGGTCCGCCAGTTCCAGTACCTCGTCCAGTTCCGTGGACACGATCAGCACCGGAGTGCCGACGTCGCGTTCGGAAATGATGCGCCGGTGCAGGAACTCGATGGATCCCACGTCCACGCCACGGGTGGGCTGCGAGGCGATGAAGAGCTCCAGCGGGCGGGACAGCTCGCGGGCCATCACCACCTTTTGCTGGTTTCCGCCGGACAGGGTGCCGGCAGCGGCGTGGGCCGACTGCGTGCGGATGTCGAACTCGGAGATCTTTTCGGCGGCGTTCTCCTGAATCACTGCCGGGCGCATCGACAGGCCGCGCGCAAAGGGGGCTCTGTCGTAGCGGTTCAGGACCAGGTTTTCAGCCACGGAGAAGGTTCCCACCAGGCCGTCAACATTGCGGTCTTCGGGGACAAAGCCCACTCCGGCGTCGATGACCTCGCGGGTCTTGCGTCCCACCAGCTCCTTGCCGTTGAGGCGGATGGACCCGCTCACGTGTTCCTGCAGGCCCATGATGGCCTCGGTCAGTTCGGTCTGTCCGTTGCCCTGGACTCCGGCCAGGGCGAGGATCTCACCGCGGCGGATGCCGAAGCTGACCGAGTCGAGGAAGGCCGGGCCGGCGGCGGAGGCGACCGTGAGGTTTTCGACCACGAACGTCTCATCCCCCGGAGTGGCCGGTTCCTTGTTGAGGTTCAGGCTGACGGAGCGTCCAACCATCAGGGAAGCCAGTTCCGTGGTGGAGGCGCTGGGATCGGCGGAGCCGACCACCTTGCCCCGGCGGATGACCGTGATGACATCCGATACAGCCTTCACTTCCCGCAGCTTGTGCGAGATGAAGACCACCGACTTGCCGTCGTCGGTGAGCTGGCGCATGATGCCGAGCAGCTCGTCCGTTTCCCGCGGCGTCAAAACGGCGGTCGGTTCATCCAGGATCAGGACCCGGGCGTCCCGAATCAGGGCCTTGATGATTTCGACCCGCTGCTGCACGCCCACCGGCAGGTCTTCCACCACTGCGTCGGGATCGACGTCGAACCCGTACTGGTCGGAGATTTCCCGGATGCGCCGGCGCGTCTGGTCCAGGTTCAGCATGCCGCCAAACGTGGTTTTCTCGTCGCCGAGGGCAACGTTTTCCGCGACGGTGAAGACGGGCACCAGCATGAAGTGCTGGTGCACCATTCCAATTCCTGCGGCCATGGCGTCAGAGGGTCCACTGAAGGTGACGGGCCGGTCGTCAACCAGGATTTCACCCTCGCTGGGCTCGTACAGTCCATACAGCACGTTCATGAGCGTGGACTTGCCCGCGCCGTTTTCGCCGAGCAGGCTGTGGACCTGCCCGGGTTCAACCACCAAATCAATGTGGTCATTGGCCACGAACGTGCCAAAACGCTTCGTGATGCCCTTGAGTTCGAGTTTCAAAACCCCAACCAATCTGTTTTTGGGTAAATAAGGGAGAACACTACCGACACAGAACAAACGCCGTTTTCCCGGCAGGCAAGGCTGCCGGGAAAACGGCGGTCATTTGGTGCGTTCGGTGCTTTCAGTGTCCGGCACAATCTCCGGCCACCGGCAAAAGCGCCCGGAAGCTACTTCGGGCTTGAATCGGATTCAACCGTGATCTCTCCGGAAATGATCTTTTCCTTGATGTCCTCGACGGAGGTCTTCACCTCGTCCGGAACGTTGGCTTCCTGGTCGTGGAACGGAGCCAGTGCAACGCCGCCGTTCTCCAGAGTGCCGATGTACGGGGTGTTGTCGAATTTGTCGTCCACGTCGGTGCTGATGACGTCTTCCACGGCTTCACCCATCAGCTTCATGACGGAGGTCAGGATGACTTCATTGCCGGAGGAGAGGGTCTCGTACCCGTCGGAGTCCACCCAGATGACCTTGGCGTCCTTGCCGGAGGCATTGGCGGCCACTACGGCGTCGATGGTGCCGGCGCCAACCGGACCGGCGACGGGCATGATGATGTCCGCACCTTCGTTAAGGAAGTTCTGCGTGGTGGTCTTTCCTGCAGAGACGTCGTCAAAGCTGCCCGTGAAGGAATCCATGCCGAGGACGGCAACATCGGTGCCGTTCTGCTCGTTGTAGTACTTCACGCCCTGGTCGAAGCCGTCCATGAAGATGGTCACCGTGGGAATGTCCAGGCCGCCGTACGTGGCAACCTTTCCGGTCTGGGTGGAGCCGGCTGCGACGTATCCTGCCAGGAACGCGGCCTGGGCCGTGTCATAGATGATCGGCTTGACGTTGTCAGCCTCGATGGACTGGTCGTCAACGATCGCGAAGTTCAGGTCCGGGTTGGCCTCAGCCGTAGCCTTGGTCGCGTCCGCCAGCAGGTAGCCAACCGTGATGGTCAGGTCGCAGTTGGCCTGGACCATGCTGTCCAGGTTCGGCGTAAAGTCCGTTTCGGACTGCGACTCGGCTTCCTTGGTTTCGATCTTGAGGTCGTCCTTGGCCTTCATCAGACCGTTGTACGTGGATTCGTTGAACGAGTTGTCATCGAATCCGCCGGAGTCGGAAACCATGCAGCCCAGGAAGTCGGTGGCTCCCTCAGCGGAGCTTCCTTCTTCATCGGGGGCCGCGCCGCAGCCGGAGAGCAGGAGTGCCGACACGCCGAGCATGGCGGCGGAAACGCCGGCATTGCGCTTGAAGCTGCGCGGGAAGTTCTTCAATGTTCCTCCAGAAAAGAAATGGGGTGCCACGCGCAGAAATACTCTGTTCCTGCCGCTCAGTGAGGGCTGGCGGTACCTGCCGCTCAGTGAGGGCCGGCCGTCGCGTGGTGCGGCGCTCCGCACATCGTCGGATCGCAGCACCCCTAATCCTATGGCCTGGAACACAGTGCCTAAGCCACATGGCGTGCTGGAGGGCACATTGTTTACATGTTGTTATTTTTTGCAAGCAAAAGACGCAGAACGTCTGCGTATGACCTCAGAAGAGTTACCCGGCCGCACAGCAGCAGGCGGCGGAGCTAGTGCCGCAGCCCCCGGGCTGCACGCACAGCCGCTGCTGCCATCACGCTGACTCCGGTGCTGACCGCTAGTTCATCGGGGTTGTAGTCCCCGCGGTGCAGGTCGTAGGTTTCGCCGCCGGGCGTCCGGGTTCCCAGCCGCATCAGGGCTCCGGGGACTTCCTGGGTCATCCAGGCGAAGTCCTCTCCGCCCATGGACTGGGGGGCCAGCACAATGGAGTCATCGCCCAGCTCCGCCCGGGCCGCCGCCTCGATCAGGCTGGTTTCGGCGTCGGCGTTGATCACCGGGGGCACTCCCCTGATGTGTTCCAAAGTGACATCCACACCGAACGGTGCCGCGGTCTGCCGTACGACGTCGTCAAGGAGAACGCCTGCAGCATGCCAGGCCTCTGCGTCGAGGCAGCGCATGGTGCCGGACATGAAACCGTGTGCGGGAATGGCGTTGGGCGCGGATCCGGCATGCATCTGCCCCCAGACAACTGACACACCGCTGCGCACGTCGATGCGGCGGGAAAGAACTGCGGGAACGCTGACGGCAATTTCCGCCAGGGCAAACACGAGGTCCTCGGTGAGGTGCGGCCGGGAGGTGTGCCCGCCGCGTCCGGCCAGTTCAATGCGAATGGTGTCGGAGGCGGAGGTGATGGCCCCGATGCGGGTGCCAACCTGCCCGACGTCGATCCTCGGGTCACAGTGCAGCGCCAGGATCCGCGGCACTCCTTCGAGGACGCCCTGGGCGATGACGCCCAGCGCCCCGCCGGGCATTACCTCTTCAGCGGGCTGGAAGATGACCCGGACCCGCCCTCCGAGTGCGCCGGCGGCGTCCAGCTTCGCCAGGATCCGCGCCACGCCCACCATCACGGTGGTGTGGATGTCGTGGCCGCAGGCATGGGTGATGCCGGTATTGACTGAGGCGTAGGGCAGGCCGGTCTCTTCGAGCACCGGCAGGGCATCGATGTCCGCACGCAGGCCGATGCGCAGCGGACCCTCGCCGATATCCACGTAGGCGCCGGTGCCCTCGAGCCGGATGGGCTTCAGGCCTGCATCCTGGAGCGCGTCCACAATCCTGTCGGTGGTGCGGAGTTCCTTCGTCGACAGCTCCGGGTGCTGGTGCAGGTCCCGGCGGAACGAGATCAGCTCGCCCAGGATGGGAGCAACGCTGCCCCGCATGGAAGGGACCGGTGAACTGTTCAGTGGGATGGTAGGCACAACTTAAAGGTTAGCCACTGAGGCTGCTGTTGCGGGAACAGTGTGACGATGTTCCGCCATACGGACGCCAAAGCGGCGCCGCGGAAGGTTCGCGGCGCCGCTTCGGAGGTCAGCTAGAGGACGTCGGTGTCGCCGCTGGCCTTCAGGTGCTCCACTGCCTTCTTGACTTCCTGGGCGTGTTCCTTGGTGGTCACCAGCAGGGCATCCAGAGTGTCCACAATGACAACATCCTCGATGCCGATCAGGGCGATAACCCGCTTGGTATCGGACACCACAATGCCTGACGCGTTTTCCGAGTACACCCGGGCGCCCTCGCCCATGACGGTCAGCTCACTGTTTTCGGCTGCGGGGTTCAGGCGGCCGATCGCGGCAAAGTCTCCGACGTCGTCCCAGTTGAAGATGCCCGGAATCATGGCAACATCGCCGGCCGCCGCAGCGGGCTCCGCCACCGCGTAGTCGATGGCGGTCTTGGGCAGAGTGGGCCAGACGCGGCGAACCACGGCGCGGCGGTTGGGGGTGTCCCAGGCCTCGGCAATTTCCATCAGCCCCACGTGGAGTTCGGGCTCGTTGGCTTCCAGGTGCTTGAGCATCAGGTCCACCGGAGCCACGAACATCCCTGCGTTCCAGCTGTAGTGGCCGTTCTTCAGGTAGGTGCGGGCCACTTCTTCCGAAGGCTTCTCCACGAATTCGACAACGGCGTGCGCGCTGGGTGCGCCGGCAATGTCCAGGGGCTCCCCGGCACGGATGTACCCGAACCCGGTTGCAGCATGGGTGGGGTGGATGCCGATGGTCACGATGTACCCCTGCGCTGCGGTGTGGATGGCCTCCCGGACTGCGTCCTGGAAAACCTCCACCGGCGCAATGACCTGGTCCGCAGCGAATGAACCCATGATGATGCTGGGATCCCTCTTATAGAGGATCGCCGCCGCAAGGCCGATCGCGGCCGCGGAGTCCTTGGGCTCCAGTTCCAGGACCAGGTTTTCATTGGTGATTTCCGGCAGCTGCTTCCGGACCGCCTGGCGGTGCAGGGTGCCCGTCACCACCATGACCCGGTCACCGCTGAGCGGGCGCAGCCGGTCATAGGTGGCCCGGATGAGGGTGGATCCCGAGCCCGTCAGGTCATGCAGGAACTTGGGGGCAGCGGCCCGGGACAGCGGCCACAGGCGGGTGCCCACGCCACCGGCCGGAATGACGCCGTAGAAGCGGTCAAAGTCCGCGGAGAAATTTTCGGGGCTCGGTTCTGTACTCATCAGTGCCAAGATTAGCCGACGGACCGGCCTGCGAACCGGAAGGACTCCCGTGTTCTCTTCGGCGCTGCCGCCGGGCGCCGCCGGAGTGTAACGAGGGTCACATGATAGGGCCACCTAAATTGAAAGCGCCGTCGCGGGGACCTAGATTATGCTTGAGCTTATATTGCTGTCGCACCGGCGTCATCACTGCGTGGAAGACACGCCAGCGCCGCTGCGTCGCAGGGAGGAAAATTCAGTGTCGAAGTTACCAGCAGGCACTCTCTACCGCGGCCGTGAAGGCCAGTGGTCCTGGGTAGCCCACCGCATTACCGGCGTGGTGATTTTCTTCTTCCTGTTGGTCCACGTTTTGGATACCTCACTGGTGCGAGTTTCACCGGAGGCCTACAACGTTGTGATTGGCGCGTACAAGAACCCCATCATGGGCCTCGGCGAGCTCGGCCTCGTTGGCGCCATTGTGTTCCACGCTTTCAACGGCGTGCGCGTTATCCTGATCGATTTTTGGAAGAAGGGCCCGAAATACCAGCGCCAGATGCTGTGGAGCGTCGTTGGCCTTTGGGTGATCACCATGATCGGTTTCTCCGTTCGCCACCTTCCCATCGTTTTCGGGGGTCACTAAGCCATGAGTACAACAACCAACGAGGCCGTCTCCATTGAGGCTCCGCGCTCCGGCCGCATCTCCCCCAAATACGTCCGCACCCCGGGCGGCAAAGGCAACTTTGAGATGCTGGCCTGGCTCTTCATGCGCATCTCCGGCGCCATCCTGATCGTGCTGATCTTCACCCACCTCTTCGTCAACCTCATGGTGGGCGACGGCGTCCATGCCATCGACTTCGGCTTTGTTGCCGGAAAGTGGGCCAGCCCGCTCTGGCAGGTCTGGGACCTGGTCATGCTTTGGCTGGCCATGCTGCACGGCACCAACGGCGTCCGCGTGATCATCAATGACTACGCGGACAAGAACACCACCCGGATGACGCTGAAGAGCATTCTCTACATCGCATCCCTGGTGATCATCGTGCTCGGCACCCTGGTGATCTTCACCTTCGATCCCTGCCCCGCCGGCGCCCCCGCAGACCTCATCGCCGATTTCTGCAAGGCGTAACTTCTGCAAGGCAGGAGCCGGGTCCGGAAACGGAGTCACGGAGCACCACTAAGTTTTCTCAGCTTCAACAGAAAGAGCATCTGGTATGCAGGTCCATAAGTACGACGTCGTAATTGTCGGCGCCGGCGGCGCCGGGATGCGTGCCGCCATCGAATCAGGCCAGCGCGCACGTACGGCTGTACTGACCAAGCTGTACCCCACGCGTTCGCACACCGGTGCGGCACAGGGCGGCATGTGTGCAGCACTGGCGAACGTCGAAGAAGATAACTGGGAATGGCACACCTTTGACACCGTCAAGGGTGGCGATTACCTGGTGGACCAGGACGCCGCGGAAGTCATGGCCAAAGAAGCCATCGACGCCGTGCTGGACCTGGAAAAGATGGGTCTTCCGTTCAACCGCACGCCGGAGGGACGCATCGACCAGCGGCGTTTCGGCGGCCACACCCGCGATCACGGCAAGGCTCCGGTCCGCCGTGCATGCTACGCCGCTGACCGCACCGGCCACATGATCCTCCAGACGCTCTACCAAAACTGCGTGAAGCACAATGTGGAGTTCTACAACGAGTACTACGTGCTGGACCTGCTGACCGTCGAGGACAGCTTCGGACAGAAGCGCGTCGCCGGCGTCGTCTCCTATGACCTGGCCAGCGGCGAGCTGCATGTCTTCCAGGCCAAGTCCGTGGTCTTTGCTTCCGGCGGTGCCGGCAAGGTCTTCAAGACCACCTCCAACGCCCACACCCTCACCGGTGACGGCATGGGCATCGCGTTCCGCCGCGGAATCCCCCTGGAAGACATGGAGTTCTTCCAGTTCCACCCGACAGGCCTCGCCGGCCTGGGCATCCTGCTTTCCGAAGCAGCCCGCGGTGAAGGTGCCATCCTGCGCAACTCGGAGGGTGAGCGCTTCATGGAGCGCTACGCCCCCACCATCAAGGACCTTGCCCCGCGTGACATCGTGGCCCGCTCCATGGCCAACGAAGTCCGTGAAGGCCGGGGCTGCGGCCCCAACAAGGATTACGTCCTGCTGGACCTGACGCACCTGGAACCGGCACACATTGATGCCAAGCTCCCGGACATCACCGAGTTCGCCCGCACCTACCTTGGCGTGGAGCCCTACACGGAGCCGGTTCCGGTCTTCCCGACGGCGCACTACGCCATGGGCGGCATCCCCACCAACATCAAGGCCGAGGTCCTCCAGGACAACGACACCGTTGTTCCGGGCCTGTATGCCGCCGGTGAAGTTGCCTGTGTTTCCGTGCACGGTTCCAACCGCCTGGGCACCAACTCCCTGCTGGACATCAACGTCTTCGGCAAGCGCGCCGGCATCAACGCCGCCGAGTACGCCCTGACCGCTGATTTCGTGGACCTGCCGGAAAACCCGGAAGCCACCACGATCGAACTCCTGGACCTGGTGCGCAACTCCGAAGGAACCGAACGGGTTGCCGTAATCCGCCGGGACCTGCAGAACACCATGGATGCCAACATGCAGGTGTTCCGCACCGCGGACACCCTGAACCAGGTCCTGACCGACATTGCCTCGCTCGAAGAGCGGTACAAGAAGATCAGCGTCCAGGACAAGGGCAAGCGCTTCAATCTGGACCTCCTGGAAGCCGTGGAACTGGGCTTCCTGCTGGAGCTGGCCAAGGTCATGACCGTGGCCGCCCTCCACCGCGAGGAATCCCGCGGCGGGCACTTCCGCGAGGACTTCCCGGAGCGCGACGACGAGAATTTCATGAAGCACTCGATGGCGTACAAGGTTGACGAAGCAGCCAATGACGAGCACACCGCCGGCATTCGACTGGACACCAAGCCGGTCATCTTCACGCGCTACGAGCCGATGGTGAGGAAGTACTAATGACAACGGAAATTGCGGAGCCAGCCTCCAAGATTGATCTGCCGGAATCTGTGGGCGGGGAAATCCCCTCGTTCGAGATCACGCTCAAGGTCCGCCGCTACAACCCCGAGGTATCTGACGAAGGATACTGGGACGAGTGGAAGCTGACCATGTACGGCACGGACCGCGTGCTGGACGCTCTGCACAAGGTCAAGTGGGAGCATGACGGCTCGGTGTCCTTCCGCCGCTCCTGCGCACATGGTGTCTGCGGATCCGATGCCATGCGCATCAACGGCCGCAACCGCCTGGCCTGCAAGACCCTGCTGAAGGACCTGGACACGTCCAAGCCCATCCTCGTGGAACCCATCAAGGGCCTTCCCGTGGAAAAGGACCTGATCGTGGATATGGAGCCGTTCTTCCAGTCCTTCCGCGAAGTCATGCCGTTCCTGGTCAGCAAGGGCCACGAGCCCACGAAGGAACGCCTGCAGTCCCCCGAGGACCGGGAGCGCTTCGACGACACCACCAAGTGCATCCTCTGCGCCGCGTGCACCTCGTCCTGCCCCGTGTTCTGGACCGACGGGCAGTACTTCGGCCCGGCCGCCATTGTGAACGCCCACCGCTTCATCTTCGACTCGCGCGACGACGCCGGAGACATGCGCCTGGAAATCCTCAATGACAAGGAAGGCGTGTGGCGCTGCCGCACCACCTTCAACTGCTCGGAAGCATGCCCCCGCGGCATCCAGGTGACTAAGGCAATTGCCGAGGTCAAGCAGGCTATCCTGAGCCGTTCCGTCTAGCATTTACGCTCCACCCGCCGGAGGCGGCGTCGGGCAGCCCATTGCGGCTGCCGGGCGCCGCCTCCGGCCGTTCCACAGATCTAAGGTTGGTTTTCCCCTATGCCCGTATCCGAGTCCGTATCCTTTCCGGGCGTCAACAACACCACGCTGGCCGGCACCATTGACGTGCCCGACGGCGGTGCCCGGGCCTGGGCGGTGTTCTGCCACGGATTCACGCTGGGCAAGAACAGTGCCGCTGCTTCCCGAATTTCCAAGGCGCTGGCCCGGCACGGCATCGGCGTCCTGCGCTACGACGCCGCAGGACTGGGCGGATCCACCGGTGCGTGGGAAGACGGTACCTTCACCACCAAAGTGGCGGACATTTCCAGCGCCGTCGCCTTCCTGCACGGACAGGGACGTGAGGTCTCGCTGCTGATCGGCCACTCCCTCGGCGGTGCGGCGGTTTTGGTTGCTGCCGGTGACGTTCCGGGGCTTCGTGCAGTAGTCACCATCGCTGCTCCCTTCCGGCCGTCCCATGTCCAGCACCTCTTTGAAGCCGAAGTCCAGACCATCCGGGACGAAGGATCAGCGGAGGTGGACCTGGGCGGCGGGAGCCTGAAGATCCGGGAAGAGCTGCTGAAGGACCTGGCCGCGTACGACCTGACCGATTCCATCCGGGAACTGAACCTGCCGCTGCTCATCATGCACTCCCCCACGGACAACACTGTGGGGATCGACAATGCCAGCGAGATTTTCTCCACCGCCCGGCATCCGCGGAGCTTCATCTCGCTGGAAGGCAGCAACCACCTGATGGTGGACCGCGCCCAGACACGCCGCGCTGCGGACATGATTGCCGCCTGGGCGGACGTCTATCTGCCCGGGTCTGCCCCGGACGGTACCGTCAAAAGCGCCTAGCCCCGCAGCGGGACGTTCTCGCGCAGTTTCCAGATGCCCGTGGCGTCATGCTCGTACAGCCCCACTGTGCGCACCGTGAAGCGTGCCTCGTAGTCCCGCAGGGCCTCCAGGGCACTGTCCATGCCGGCCTCACTGACGTCGTGGGCCACCGTGACGTGCGGGTGGTAGGGGAAGGGCAGGTCCCTGGCGAGCGGGCCGCTCTGCATTTCCTTGTGCAGGGAAATGCATTCCTCATGTCCGCTGCCCAGCTGCACGTAGACCACGGGTGAGACCGGACGGAAGGTTCCCGTGCCCCGCAGGGCAACCTCGAACGGCGCATGGCTGCCGGCCACTGCACGCACATGGGCTGCAGTGGCCTCCCAATCATCCGTGTAGGTGGTGGTGACCACGGTGATATGCGCCGGAATGACAGCTGCCATCGGGTCCCCGAAGGAGGCCCGGGCCCGGCGAAGTTCCGAGGCCATCGGTTCCGGTATGCCGATCACGATACCCACGCATGCGCACGCGGACGCGTCCGTGCCGCCGTCGTCATCACCAACGGCGGCTTGAATCATAGGATTCGAAAGACTCATCGGTCAGACCGCGGAGGAACCCAAAGGCAGGAAACCAACTTTGTTGTACACATCGGCCAGTGTAGCCGACGCCGTCTCCCGGGCCTTCGCGGCGCCCACCGCGAGCAGCCGGTCCAGTTCGGCAGGATCTTCGAGCAGGCTCAGGGCCCGTTCCCGGATGGGACGGACATGCTCCGTCACAACCTCTGCCAGATCGCCCTTGAGGTGTCCGTACATCTTTCCTTCGTATTCCTTCACCAAGGTTTCCACGCTCCGGCCCGAAATCAGCGAATAAATGGACAGGAGGTTGGAGACCCCGGGCTTGGCTTCCCGGTCGAAGCGGATTTCCGTGCCGTCGTCCGTCACTGCGGACTTGATGCGCTTGGCAATGACCTTATCCGTATCAAGCAGGTTGATCAGTCCCGCCGGCGACGCCGCGGACTTGGACATCTTGGCGGTCGGATTCTGCAGATCGTAGATCTTTGCGGCTTCCTTCTGCACAAACACCTCGGGAACAATGAACGTTTCCCCGAATCGGGAGTTGAAGCGCTTTGCCAGGTCCCGGCTCAGTTCAACGTGCTGGCGCTGGTCCTCGCCCACGGGGACGCCGTGCGGGTTGTAAAGCAGGATGTCTGCCACCTGGAGGATGGGGTAAGTGAACAGGCCAACGGAGGCGGCGTCGGCACCGAAGCGCTGCTGCTTGTCCTTGAACTGCGTCATCCGGGAGGCTTCCCCGAATCCGGTCAGGCAGTTCAGGACCCAAGCGAGCTGGGCGTGCTCGGGAACCTGCGACTGCACGAACAGTGTTGCCTTATTCACGTCCACGCCGCCGGCGATGTACTGGGCCGCGGTAACCCGGGTGCGCTGGCGCAGGTCGGCAGGGTCCTGCGGCACGGTGATCGCATGCAGGTCGGGAATGAAGAAGTAGGCGTCGTACTCGTCCTGCAGCCGGACCCAGTTCACCAGGGCGCCGAGGTAGTTGCCCAGGTGCAGGGAATCCGCGGAGGGCTGCATTCCGGAGAGGATGCGCTGGCGGCCGGAGAGAATGGATGTGCTCATGATGTAGACCCTTAGAACTGGTAGTCGACCACAACGGGGGCGTGGTCTGAGAAGCGGCTGTCATAGGTGGGGGCACGGTCGACGACGGCGGATACGGCGCGTTCGGCCAGCCCGTTGGTTGCGAGGTGGTAGTCGATGCGCCAACCGCTGTCATTGTCGAAGGCCTGCCCGCGCCAGGACCACCAGGTGTACGGACCGGGAACCTCGCCGGCCAGCTTGCGGGCTACGTCGGTGTAGCCGATTTCTTCGCTGAAGAACCGGTCAAAGTAGGCACGTTCCTCCGGCAGGAAACCTGCCCGCTTGACGTTGCCCTTCCAGTTCTTGATGTCCAGGGGGGTGTGGCCCACGTTCAGGTCGCCGACCAGCAGGACAAAGTCGCTCTCCTGCTTCAAGGCGGGCAGCCGCTCGGTCATCACGTCCAGGAAGCGGTATTTATCCACCTGCTTGGGGGTATCCACCTCGCCGGAATGCACGTAGGCACTGACCACGGTGAGCGTTTTTTCGGCACCCTCGACGCTGACTTTGAAGTCTGCCTCCACCCAGCGGCCGGACAGCGCAAAGTACTCGTCGCCAATATGCTCCCGGGTAGCCGCCGGCTCCATGCGGGAGGCAATGGCAACACCTGCCCGCCCTTTGGCTTCAGCTTCGGCATGCAGGATGTGCCACTCGTCACCCAGGAGCTCACGGACCACCGCATCGGGGGCCCGCACTTCCTGAAGGCACAGGATGTCGATGTCCCGTTCCGCCAGCCAATCGGCCATTCCGCGCTTGTACGCGGCTCGGATTCCGTTCACGTTCACCGTGGCAATGCGCAGTGGCTTTGCCGGACCGGATGTTTCTCCTGCTGATGCCAAACTCACGCGAATAACCATACTCCTCAGTAGCCTGCGGTTCATGTTGGGGTGCGGAGCGCGTTGCGTTCCGCGCGGCTGGTTCCGGTTCTCCTGCAGGGGCCCGGTCTCTGCTGGACTGCTAGTCCACCAGGGTGCCCTCCACCGGGCCGCCGTCGTCCTTCTTGATCATGGACCGGGCGTTGTGCGAGGTGATTTCGATGGTCTCCAGGGCGCGGTTCACCTGGTCTTCATCCTTGCCGAGGTTTTCCCGGATGACGCGGGCCTGGACCTGAACAATCTTGAAGCTGTGGTCAAGCTTCTGGTCCCTGATGGTGGTGGCTTCGTCAACAACCTGAACGCCGGGAGTGATGCCGGCCGCCATGTTGAAGGAATCCTGGGCCTGGGCAATCTTGGCGCCCGCCTTGCGCGCGGCACCGCGGACACTGAAGACCACAAACGAGAAGAGGCACAGCCAGCCCAGCGAGATGATGACAACCAGCCACCCGACGACGTCGTTTTCATTGGCTGCGAAAACCACGGCAACCAGGAAGACCAGAAGCATCAGGGACATGCCGAAGGTTGCCATTTTCTGGCTCACTCCGCGGCGGGGCTTGGACGAGGGCTGCGGCTTCTTGCCGTTAGGGAGCGACTGCATGGCTTCATTGTCTCAAACTCCGAAGCGAAGCCGTTAAACCGTCCTCCCCGGGCGAAATCTGTTGCCTGGCCCGGATCCTACTGAGTGGTGTACGCGCCGTCCACCGAGTACTGGGCGCCCGTAACGAAGGCCGCCTGCGCGGAAAGCAGGAAGAGGACCACGTTGGCCACCTCCTCCGCGGTGCCCAGCCTGCCGGCGGGGTGCAGTCCCACCAGGGACGCATAGACGTCCCGGGGCAGGGCCTCCAGAAGCGGGGTGTCGATGTACCCGGGGTGTACCGAGTTCACCCGGATGTTCTGGTCCGCGTAGCCAAGGGCCGCGGCGCGGGTCATCCCCGTCACACCGTGCTTGGCCGTGACATAGGGAACTGCAGTGGCTGAGCCAACCACGCCCAGGATGGAGGACATGTTCACGATCGCCCCTCCCCCGGCCTTCTGCATTTCGGGGATCTGGAAATACATCCCGTAGAAGACCGAATTGAGGTTCACGTCAATGACCCGGCGGTACCCCTCCAGATCAATCTCCGCCAGCAGCCCCAGCGGGCCGCTGATCCCCGCGTTGTTGAAAGCCAGGTGCAGTCCGCCGAACTCGCTGACAGCGGTGTCCACGGCACCTTTCACATCTTCGGCCGTCCCCACGTCACCCACGGAGGGAACCGCGGTGCCGCCCGCTTCCGAGATGGCGTTCACCACAGCCTGTGCGGCTTCCAGGTCCAAATCGTTGACGACGACGCTGGCGCCCTCCGCTGCCAGCGCCACCGCCGCAGCTTTTCCGATGCCTGACCCTGCGCCTGTCACCAGGGCGGTCTTTCCCGCGAACCGATCAGCCATGGGAACTCCTCCGGGTTGGTTTCTTCATTGCCCGGCCGGAATCGTCCCGAGGGCACCGGCCCGGCCTGCCACTTCCATGGTCCCGTCCTGCCGGCGGATGCGGAAGACATCAAACGGAGTACGGGGCGGGCGCCGCCTAACTGCGCCGGGGCAGCTGGCGGGCAGGGAACGTCGGGTGCCACACTGGGCCGCATGCAGATCCTGATTTCCACCGGAGACATCACCACCAACACTGCGGACGCCATCGTGAATGCCGCGAGCTCTTCCCTGCTGGGCGGCGGCGGAGTGGACGGCGCAATTCACCGCGCCGCCGGTCCGGGACTGCTGGCTGCCTGCCGGGAGCTGCGGGCCGGAACCTACGCGCAGGGACTTCCCACCGGCGACGCCGTGGCAACCCCCGGTTTCGATCTGCCGGCCGGCTGGGTCATCCACACGGTGGGGCCCAACGCCCGGGCGGGCGAAACCGATCCCGCCCTGCTGGCCTCGTGCTTCCGCCGCGCCCTGGACGTCGCGGAAGAACTGGGCGCGCAGACAGTGGCCTTTCCAGCCATTAGTGCGGGGATCTACGGCTGGGATCCTGCCGTGGTGGCGGACATCGGTCTGCGGACAGTGCGGGACTACCCGGCGCGTTCGGTGCGCAGCGTCGAATTTGTGCTTTTTGACGGCAGGACCGAGCAGATCTTCCAGACAGCCTGGCAGGGCCTGGAAACTGCCGCCGGTGAAACGGACGCCTAAACGGCTGCTTCAGGTACGGCTACTTCAGGAACAGGGACCGAAGACGACCCGTCGTGACCACCAGGCCCAAACCAATCATGACCACGAAGTAGAGCAGGTGGCCTGCGGTTGCCCAGGTCAGCATGCCAACACTGAGCTGCCGCATCATTTCCACTCCGTGCCAGAGCGGCAGCGCCTGAATCACCCATTGGATGCCCTGGGGGTAGACGCTGAGCGGATAGAACGTTGCGGAGAACAGGAACATGGGCAGCATGACAAAGTTCACCCAGTCCAGCTGCTGAAAGGTCTTCATGTAACTGGTGATTGCCATGCCGAAGGAGGCAAACCCGAAGGCCACCACCACCGCCGCGGGAATCATGAGCAGCGCCCAGGGAGAGGTCACCAACCCCATGGCTGCCATGACAGCCGTGAATCCCGTTGCGTACATGGCACCGCGCAGCAGGGCCAGCAGGATCTCCCCGAGTGCGACGTCCAGCGGCCCCAGCGACGTGGCAAGCATGCCTTCGTAAAGCTTGGCGTAGTTGAGCTTGAAGAAGACGTTCATGGTGGAGTCGTACACCGCTCCGTTCATAGCGGAAACGGCCAGCAGCGCCGGGGCAATGTAGTTGGCGTACCCGATCTCCTCACCGCCCGGTCCGGCAACGGTACCGATCAGGGAACCCAGACCAATGCCCATGGCCACCAGGTACAGCACCGGTTCCACGAACCCGCTGATCATGATGGACCAGTTGCTGCCCCACGTGGCCTTCAGCCCGCGGGCGAACACGGACCGGATGTTACGGGCATAGAGGGACCCCAAAAAACGGCCCTCCGGGTCCAGCTGGGCGGGCGCCAGGCGCGGCGGCGCCGTCGTGTTGTCTGTGCTCATTTTCCCAGCCTCCGGGTGAAGTTCCGGCGTGCCAGCACCCAGCCGACAAAGCCGAGAAGCAGCAGATACGCCACGTGGACAGCGGTGAGTGCCGGCGGCTCGGCGTAGCCGTAGCTGAGGACCCGGCCGAGCTCGGTGGAGTGCCACAGCGGAGAAATCCAGCCGATCCACCGGATGGCTCCGGGCAGGGATTCCAGCGGAAAGAAGGTGCCGGAGAACAGGAACAGCGGCATCACGATGAACCGCTGCACCATCGCGAACTGGCCCTTGTCTTCCACCAATGACGCACTGAAAGCCATCAGCGGCAGGCCGAAGGCCACACCGCCGAGAATCGCGGTGAAAATCATCAGCCACGCCGTGGCGGGCTGTTCCACTGCGCCGAAGAGCAGCAGGAACAGGAAGTAGGTGCCGGTAGTGATGAGCAGCCGGACCGAGAAACCGATCAGGTGCCCGTCCACTAGCTGGTTGCTGGAAAGCGGCGACGCGTTGGGGCCGTAATATGTGCGGTGCCATTTGAAGCCGCCCATTACCGTATAGGTGTTTTCTTCGCTGGCCACCATGATGGCGGCGGTGGCCAGCAGGGCAGGTGCCACGAAGACGAGGTAGGAGACTGTGGCGCCGTTGCCGGCGTCGAACGCCGCGTCACCCGTGTCCACCAGCGACGCCAGGCCTACGCCCATACCGAAGAGGTACACCAAAGGGGTCCCCACCGCGGTCATGAGCACAGTCCACCCGTAGCCGCGCATCCGCCGGATCCACATTTCGGCGTAGTAGAAGGCGCCGAAGCGCCTTGCCCGGGACGCTGTTTGCTCCGGTGTCAGCGGAGAACGCAGCCCCAGCACAGCATGCCGGTTGACGTCTGCTTCCCCCGCCGGCCTGCCTGAAAGCTGCCGCTCAGTCAATGAGGCTCCTACCGGTAAGCCGGAGGAACACATCTTCCAGGGATGAGCGGCGCACCAGCGAGGTGATGGGACGCAGACCGCGGGAGCTGACCGCCTCCAGGGCGGCCTCGCCGTCGTCGGCGTAGATCAGGACGCGGTCCGGAAGGGTTTCGGTCCGGCTCCCGATTCCTTCCAGTTCGCCGGCCACCGTTGTATTGCGTTCAGAACCGAAGCGCAGTTCCAGTACTTCCCGGGTGGAGTGCTCACGGATCAGGGCGGCAGGCGATCCTTCCGCCATGATCTTTCCCTTGTCCACCACCACCAGGCGGTCGCACAGCTGCTCCGCTTCGTCCATGTAGTGGGTGGTCAGGATCAGCGTGACGCCGGCTTCCTTGAGCCGGAACAGCCGGTCCCAGAGGATATGGCGAGCCTGCGGGTCCAGGCCGGTGGTCGGTTCGTCCAGCAGCAGGATCTTCGGGTCATTGATGAGCGACCGGGCGATGGTCAGCCGCCGCTTCATTCCGCCGGAGAGGGATTCGATCCGGGCCTTGGACTTGTCTGTCAGCTGGGCGAATTCCAGCAGCTCGTCAGCCTTGGGTCCCAGGTAGCTCTTGGGCAGGCCGAAGTACCGGCCGTAGGCCAGGAGGTTGTCGCGCACGCGCAGGTCTTCATCCAGGTTGTCCTGCTGCGGCACAACCCCCAGGTGGGCGCGTACCTCGGGTCCGTACCGGTCAGGGTCGAGCCCCATGACACTGAGGTCTCCGGAGGTGCGCGATGACACGCCGCCGATCATTTTCATGGTGGTGGATTTACCGGCGCCGTTGGGGCCGAGGAGCCCGAAGGACTCCCCTGCGGGCACGTCAAAGCTGATGCCGTCCACGGCATGAAAATCGCCGTAGGTCTTGCGGAGGTTCCGGGCTGAAATGACGGTGGAGGAGGCGGTCTTGGGGACAGTCAGGGAAGGTGTGATCTGCGGCACTCGAACAGCCTAGTGCACTGCCGGGCTGTTGGGGAACGTTTGCGGCCGGGCGGCGGGATGCTGCTCCCGCCGCCCGGCCTCCGTCATGCCGGTAAATCCCTAGGCGAGAATGCCTGCCGTGCGCTCGGCAGCTTCCACCACGTTGGACAGGAGCATGGCCCGTGTCATGGGCCCCACTCCCCCGGGGTTGGGGGAAATCCAGGCGGCCACGTCCGCGGCTGCCTTCTCCACGTCTCCGGTGAGGGTGGTCTTGCCGGTCTCGGGGTCGGTGACCCGGGTGACTCCCACATCCAGGACAATGGCTCCGGGCTTGAGGTCCTCGGCCTTGATCATTTCCGGGAACCCCGCAGCGGCCACCACAACGTCGGCCTCGCGCAGGTGCTCAAACAGGTCCACGGTGCCGGTGTGGGCGAGGGTCACGGTGGCGTTGATCGGACGGCGGGTCAGCAGCAGCCCCAGCGGACGGCCCACGGTGACACCGCGGCCCACGACGAGCACCTTCTTGCCGGTCAGGGCAATCCCGTTGCGCACCAGCAGCTGCACAATTCCGTGCGGGGTACAGGGCAGCGGCGAAGTCATCGGTTCGCTCACGTTCAGGACCAGCCGGCCCAGGTTCACCGGGTGCAGGCCGTCGGCGTCCTTTTCCGGGGCAATCCGTTCCAGGATGGCGTTCGTGTCCAGATGTGCGGGCAGCGGCAGCTGCACAATGTATCCGGTGGTAGCCGGGTCCGCGTTCAGCTCATAGATGACCTTCTCCAGGTCCGCCTGGCTGATATCCGCCGGCAGGTCCCGGCGGATGGAGTTGATGCCCACCTGCGCGCAGTCCTTGTGCTTGCCGCCCACGTAGGAGTGGCTGGCGGGATCATCGCCTACCAGCACAGTTCCCAGCCCCGGGGTGATGCCGTGCTCATCCTTGAGTACCTGCACACGCCCGGCCAGTTCATCCTTGATCTCGCGGGCAGCTTTGCGCCCGTCGAGGATCCGGGCGGCCACCGGCGTTCCCAAGGGAGTTTTCTCTTTTTTCTCCCAGCCGAGGTTGACGCTGTCATTTTCGGGGGTTTCCGTGACGGAACCTTCCATGTTGTTGCCCTTCTCCATCTTCGTTACCAGTCTTCCTGTCCGGGATACAGCGGGATATTTTCGGCGAGCGCGGTGACCCGTGCCCGCAGTGCCTCAACGTCGGGGGCAGGCTTCAGCGCAGCTGCAATGATGTCTCCCACCTCGGTGAACTCTGCAGCCCCGAAGCCTCGGGTGGCCAGTGCCGGTGTCCCGATCCGCAGGCCCGACGTAACCATAGGCGGACGCGGATCAAACGGTACGGAATTGCGGTTCACCGTGATTCCCACCGAATGCAGCAGGTCTTCGGCCTGCTTGCCGTCCAGAGCCGAATGCCGCAGGTCCACCAGGATCAGGTGGACGTCGGTGCCGCCGGTGAGCACCGAGACGCCGTGGCCTGCCACATCGGGTGCGCCCAGGCGCTCCGCAATAATCCGGGCGCCCTCAAGCACCCGTTCCTGCCGCTTCCGGAATTCGTCCGTGCCGGCGATCCGGAACGCCACCGCCTTGGCGGCAATGACGTGCATCAGCGGACCGCCCTGCTGGCCCGGGAAAACTGCGGAGTTCAGCTTCTTCGCGTATTCCTGCTTGGCCAGGATCATTCCTGAGCGCGGGCCGGCGAGCGTCTTGTGCACCGTGGAGGTGACGACGTCGGACGCGGGCACCGGGGTGGGGTGCAGGCCTGCGGCCACGAGGCCGGCAAAGTGCGCCATGTCCGTCCACAGATAGGCGCCGACTTCATCGGCAATCGAACGGAACGCGTCGAAATCCAAGTGACGGGGATAGGCGCTCCACCCGGCGATGAGGACCTGCGGACGCTCGGCTTTGGCCTGCTCCCGCACTTTGTCCATATCCACCCGGCAGGTTTGCTCGTCCACCCCGTAGGCGGCCACTTCGTAGAGCTTGCCGGAGAAGTTCAGCTTCATGCCGTGGGTCAGGTGCCCGCCGTGGGCCAGGTTCAGTCCCATCAGCTTGTCCCCGGGCTTGATGAGCGCTGCGAGTGCCGCTGCGTTGGCCTGGGCCCCGGAGTGCGGCTGGACGTTGGCGAACTCCGCGCCGAACAGGGCCTTGGCCCGCTCGATGGCCAGGTTTTCCGCCACATCCACATGTTCGCAGCCGCCGTAGTACCGGCGTCCGGGGTATCCCTCGGCGTACTTGTTGGTCAGGACCGAGCCCTGGGCTTCGAGGACGGAGCGCGGGGCGAAGTTCTCCGAGGCGATCATTTCCAAGGTGCTGCGCTGGCGGGAAAGTTCATCATTCAGGACGGCGGCGATTTCCGGGTCGACGTCGGATAACTTCGCGTCCGTGACGGGCTGGGTGGATATTCTCACAAGGATCTCCTGGGACGGCGTTTTATGGGTCAGGCGACTAAGGCTTGACCTTCGGCCCAGGCGTGCGATCCGTGGTCTGTGCTGCTTGGCCGCTCCCTGGTGGTGACCCACCTAACGCCAGTTGCGACGTACTCATCCTATCGGACAGCGGTCCGCCGCTGACGAATATGACTTGGCGCGGGCGGGTGGAATAGGTGTCCGGGCGGGCCGGTTGATACACAGATGCAGGGATGCTGCCTCGCCGAGGCAGCCGACGGGCGGAGGACAGTTGAGCGTGGAGAACCGGGACGTTGAGGTGGCGGTGATCGGTGCCGGCCAGGCCGGCCTGAGCGCTGCCTTTTATCTGCAGTACCGCGGGTTGGCTGCAGGGTCCGGTTTTGTGGTGCTGGACGCGAATGAGGGCCCCGGCGGAGCGTGGCGCCACCGCTGGGATTCATTAACGCTCGGATCTGCACACGGCATCCACGACCTGCCGCGCTTTGAGCTGGGTACGCCGGATCCCCGTGAACCGGCATCCTCCGTGGTCACGCGGTATTACGGAGCCTACGAAGCGGAATTCGGGCTGGCCGTGCAGCGGCCCGTCCGCGTCCTGGCGGTTACCCGTGCGGCCGATGGCCGCCTTCACATCAGCACCGACCGGGGAGTGTGGCGCGCACGGCAGGTCATCAACGCCACCGGCACCTGGGACAAGCCCTATTGGCCCAGCTATCCGGGCCAGCGGGAGTTCCGCGGGATCCAGCTGCATACGCGCGATTTCCGCAGCGCCGGCGATTTCACCGGCCGCAGGGTCCTGGTGGTGGGCGGCGGAACCTCTGCGGTGCAGTTCCTGCTCCAGCTGCACGGCGCCGGCGCCCGCACCGTGTGGTCAACGCGGCGGCCTCCGGAGTTCACCAGCCGTCCGTTCGACGCCGAATGGGGCCGCGGCGTTGAACGCGCCGTCCGCGAGCGCACCCGTGCCGGGCTTCCCCCCGCCAGCGTGGTTTCGACCACCAAGATTCTTTTGACCCCGCAGTATCAAAAGGGCATCGACGACGGCGTCCTGGTGTCGCGCGGTCCGCTTGCCCGGCTGACGCCCGACGGGGCAGTGTTTGCGGACGGCAGCTCCGCCGCTGCCGACGCCGTGCTCTGGGCCACCGGCTTCCGAGCTTCCCTGGACCATCTGTCTCCCCTGCATCTGCGGGAGCCCGGCGGGGGCATCCGCATGGACGGGCCGAGGGTTGTGAAGCTTCCGCAGTTGTTCCTGGTGGGCTACGGGGAATCCGCATCGACCCTTGGCGCCACCCGTGCCGGGCGGGCCGCGGCCCTGGCCGCGCTTCAGGGCTGGTCCACATCCTCCCGGGAAAACCCGGTCACGGTTCCCAGCTCCCAGTCGCGGCGCAGCACGGCGTAGGTAACGGAGGCAATCCACCCTCCGTCATCCAGCGGCCAGTCGTCCCGGTAGTGGGCTTCCTTCAGGAACCCGGACCGCACAAAAGTCTTGCGCATGGCAATGTTGTCTTCCCGGGTCCGTCCTGCAAACCGGTGCGCCTTGGGCGCCTCATTGAAGACCAGCGAAGTCAGGGCCTGCAGCACGGGAACACCGCTGCCCTGGCCCCGTGCCTCTTCCACGAGCCGAAGGTCAAAGACGGGACAGTGGCTCTCAAGCCGCTCCAGGATTGCCAGCCCAAGCCGCTGGTTGTCCCCGAACACCCAGTAGGTGCGGACGCCGTCGGCTTCAAAGCGGCCGTCAACAATCAGCTGCCGGACCAATTCCTCGGACGGAGCCGTAATCCGGTGATAGGGGAAGCTGTTGGTGGTCAGGAATTTGACCAGCTCTTCAACGTCCTTATCGGAAAGGGGCATGAAGGTTACGTCCATTTCCCTAGCCTAAGCGAGCGCTTCCCGGGCGGGTAACCTAGGAAGCGTGACTGATTTCCCCGCCGCTTCCGCGTTCACCCTGACCCTGTCCTGCCCGGACCAGCCGGGCATCGTCCACGCCGTGTCCGGAGGCCTGGCTGCTGCCCGGGGAAACATTACTGAATCCCAGCAGTACGGCAGCCCGGAAACAGGCACCTTCTTCATGCGGGTGGACTTCACCGCCCCCGTCAGCCTCGAGGAGGTGCGCGCCGCGCTCGCTCCGGTGGCAGCGGACTTC
Source organism: Arthrobacter sp. NPDC097144 (assembly GCF_044762205.1). NCBI lineage: Bacteria > Bacillati > Actinomycetota > Actinomycetes > Micrococcales > Micrococcaceae > Arthrobacter > Arthrobacter sp. NPDC097144. The sequence goes on from NZ_JBIWDW010000001.1 coordinate 487,479, forward strand.
GGCATGGAATGGCAGCTGCATCCGGCCGGAAGTCCGGTGCGCACCCTGATCATGGTCTCCAAATCGGGACACTGCCTCAACGACCTCTTGTTCCGGCAGCGGGCAGGAACCCTGCCCGTCGAGATTCCGGCCATCGTCTCCAACCACCGGGACCTGGCTGAACTGGCTGCCTTCTACGGCATACCGTTCCACCACATCCCCGTCACGCCGGACACCAAGGACAGCGCTGAGGACCAGCTGCGCGCCCTGATGCAGGACCTGGATATCGACCTGGTGGTGCTGGCCCGCTACATGCAGATCCTCAGCAACGACCTGTGCCGCGACCTCTCCGGCCGGGCCATCAATATCCACCATTCCTTCCTGCCCTCCTTCAAGGGCGCACGGCCGTATCACCAGGCCCATGCGCGCGGCGTGAAACTGATCGGCGCCACCGCCCACTACGTCACTTCGGACCTGGATGAAGGACCCATCATCGAACAGGAAGTGATCCGGGTGGACCACTCCCGTTCTGCCGCGCAGCTGGCGGCCCTGGGCAGCGATGTTGAGGGCCGCACCCTGTCCAAGGCCGTGCAGTGGCACGCCGAGCACCGGGTCCTGCTGGACGGCAAGCGGACCATCGTCTTCAACTAAGCTCCGGTGACGCATCCTGCCCGGTGCGCCGCTAGGCTGGCGGAATGGCATACCTCATCCCGCTGCGGGGCAAGACTCCGCTGGCAGATCCGTCCGTTTTCCTCGCCCCTACTGCGTCGCTGATAGGCGACGTTGTCATGGCTCCGGAATCCAGCGCCTTTTACGGCGTCTGCGTCCGGGGAGATTCCAACTCCATCCGGGTGGGCGCCGGCAGCAACCTGCAGGACAACGTGGTGCTGCACGCAGACCCCGGTTTCCCCACCGCCGTGGGCGAGCGGGTCAGCATTGGCCACAGCGCCGTGGTCCACGGCTGCACCATTGAGGATGACTGCCTGATCGGCATGAGCGCCACTGTCATGAACGGCGCCGTGGTAGGTGCCGGTTCACTGGTGGCGGCCGGAGCTGTGGTGTTGGAAGGAACCGTCATTCCACCGCGTTCCCTGGTGGCAGGCGTACCGGCCAAGGTTCGGCGTGAACTCACCGAGGAGGAGTTCGACGGCGTGCGCCAGAACGCCGTCAGGTACCTTGCCACCGCCGCCGCACACCGTGAGGCGCTCGAAACCGCCTGAGTCCGGCTGGCAATGGAACCCGCGGGCACCCGGGGAACCGGTTGCCGTCTTGACCGAAGGTTCCCCGGGCGTTGTACTGACGTAGCACGCCCCTGCGATTCATCGTTGGTTGTCACGGGCTGCAGAAATGACAACGACGTCTTTCCCGGAGGGCTGGGTATCATCATGCGAGCGCGAGCATCAGTCCCACGACCCGGCGAGGACAGCACCCCGGGCAGCAGGCATATCCCCGCACCCCCGTGCGTTTATGCGGGGGCGCCCAGCCCGGTGCAAAAAACCGGTCGGACTCTGCGGTGGGGCGTCGTTGCCACGGGAAATGTGGCAACCAAGGTCACCGAGGACATTGCCCGGCTCGAGGATGCGGTCCTGCACGCGGTCAGCTCCTGGAACGAAGAGTCAGCAGCGCAGTTCGCGGAACACTTCGGGTTCACCAGGGCCTATTTCGACGTGGGAGAGGTGAAGGGCTACCGCCTCCTGATTGATGATCCGGAGGTGGACGTTGTCTACATTGCTGCTCCGCCCCACCAGCACTACGGGATTGCCCGGGATGCCCTGCTCGCGGGGAAGCACGTCCTCTGTGAAAAATCCCTGGCCATCAATGCCTCGGAGACCGAGGAGCTCATTGCGCTGGCGTCGTCCACCGGGCTGTTCCTGATGGAAGCGGTCTGGACCCGGTTCCTGCCCTGCATCAACCGCATTTGGGACATCCTGAGCCAGGATGAACTGGGCGAGGTGCGCTGGGTGCAGGCTGATCTGGGATTTCGGGCTCCGCCTTATCCCGCCGGCGGACTGTGGGATCCGACCGCCAGCCGCGGAGCTTTGCTGGACCTGACCGTATATCCCCTGACGCTGGCCCTGGGCGCGCTGGGTTTCCCCCTGCACATATCCGCTGTCGGTACCTTGAACGACGCCGGTGACGACACCCAGAACGCTCTCCTGCTCACCTACGCCACCGGGGCCTCCGCACAGCTTGCCTCTTCCCTGGTCTCGGAAGGCACGCGCACGGCCACGATCTCCGGGACCAACGGGTGGCTTCGCACCGGAGCTCCCCTGCACAACCCGGTGGAACTGACCGTGCAGCCGCGCGGCGGAGAGCAACGGGTCGAACGGTTTCCCCAGATAGGCAACGGATACACCTATGAGCTGCGCGAAGCGACCCGGTGCATCCAGTCCGGGCTGCCCGAATCACCGACCATGAGCTGGGAACATTCGCTGGCTAGCATGCGCCTGTTTGATGAAGCCCGGCGCCAGATGGGCCTGAAGCACGCCGGTGATACTCCGGTCCGCTCCGGCTAGCGGAAGGACGGCAGACAAAAGCGGTCCCGCAACTGCAGGACCGCTCTTGAAGTGTGAAGCTACTCAGGCGTTGCGGACATTGTCCTTGGCATCTGCTGCGCTCCCCTTCACGTCTTCAGCAGCCGACTGGCCTTCCTGCTTGACGTTCTGGGCGGCGTCAGCTGCTGTTGCCTTGACGTTTTCCATCGCTTCCTGGGCGGGCTCCTTGAGCCCCTGCGCCATGTCCCTGGCTGCGTCGGTGACCTGGTTCGTGAGGGGCTCGGCAGCAGTCTTGATGTTGTCCGCCGCAACGCGCTCCTTATCGGTGGCCGGGATCAGGGAGGCCGCCAGCAGTCCTGCACCGAAAGCAATCAGGCCCGCGGCGATCGGGTTGCCCTGGGCCTTATTGGCAAGGTTCTGCGGCGCATCACTAACAGCGGAGCCGGCACGGGACATGCCGCTCGTGGCTGAATCGGTGCCGGAGTGCATTTTGTCTGTCATCTGGTCTGCTGCTCCCATCACTTTGTCCTTGACGCTGTCCTTGACGCCGAAAACGGCGTCCTTCACCTTGTCTGTCTGGCGCTGGACAATATGGGACGGCGTCACCTTGTCAGCCACGGCGTCCACGTTGGTTCCGAGGCGGCGGCGGGTCTCTTCAATATCTGCGCGTATTGCGTCCGGGTTATCGCTCATCGTGCGTCCTCATTCGGTTTCAGGGTTCCGGGTATTTCCTGCAGCGTTTCCGAGGTCTGCGGCATGCCCTTGATCTTTCGCATCTCCGTGCGTCCCCGCATAGCGAGGATGGCCGCAACAATGCCCCAGATCACGGCGACAATCAGTCCCGACCAGCCTAGGCCGATCAGGTTTCCGAGCGCCTGCCACAGCGCGATGGACAGGAACAGGAGCACAAAGTAACCGGCCAGTGCAGCGCCGGCAAACATGCCCGCTCCTTTGCCGGCCCGGGTGGCTGACTGCTTCAGTTCAACCTTGGCCAGCTCCACCTCTTGGCGCATGAGGGTGGACATATCTGCCGTCACCTGGCCAAGGAGATCACCCAGGGACGTGCTTTCAGCTGCTGTGGGCGGCGGTTCAGGGATTTCGGTACTCATTACTGCCGACCACCGCTGAAGGGGTCAGCCGCGCGGGTACCCGACGCCGGGAGCTGGTCATCGGATACGGGAGGACGGCCGGCCGGGACGGTGGGCTCTGTGCCGAACGGATCCTCGGAGACTCCTCCGGGGTTTACTGTCCCTGGCCCGGCTGCGTAGGTGGGCTGCACGGCGGGCTCCGGAGGGTAGATCGTTTCCGGGACGGTGGTGCCGCCCGCGGCGGCACCTGTACCGGTTGCCGCCGGCACACCGGTTCCCGCAGCCTGGCCCGTTCCCGCAGCCTGGCCGGGAACTCCTGCGCTCAGACCCTTGTTCAGACGGCCGGCCAGAAAACCTGCGCCTGCCGCCATCGCCAGGAAGGCGACGGGGCGCCGACGGGCAAAGCCCTTGACTTCTTCCACGAGCGAACCCGGGTTTCGGTTGTCCAACCACGAGGCCACAGATGAGGAACGCTCTGCTGCCTGGCGCACCAGATCGGTGGCCACACCGGACTGTTCGGAATTTTCTGCCATGGAGTGCAACTCGCCGGCAACCGATCGGAGGCCCTCCGCAACCTTCTGCTGCTGCGTTCCTGCCTGCTCCGTCAGGTCCCTCCGGGCCTGTTCAAGCAGGTCGCGGGCATTTGCTGCGGCTTCCGAGGCAACGCCGGCTGCTTCCGTCTTGGCTGTTTCGGCAACGTGAGCAGCACTCCCGGCTGCATCCCGGGCCACACCTGATGCCTCGTCCCTGGCGGCTCCGGCCTTTGCGGCCTTGGGATCTGCTGAACTGCCCTGGGTGGGGGTGGCAGCATGGCTTCCGTCTCTGGGCCACTCGTTCTCTGTCATCGTCACTCTCTCTCCTAAATCGTTGCGGATGAAGAATCAGAACCCTGCCGATGAGGATTACCGTTACTGATGACACGATGATAAGCACACTTAGTATGGGTTCGTAAAGCTTGATCCTAAGTAGACTTAGCTTCATGCCGCCGCGGAACCGCTGCACCCTTGTGGAGGTTGGCCGGGGCGTGATTGGGTGGCATGCACGGCGAGCACCGATCCTGCGGACAGAGGTGCCGCCCCCTATGTGTCCGCAGCTAAAAGGGAGATTCCAGTGGCAGGAAATTTGTTCGCTCGATCTGTTCATGACCTCACTGCAGCAGCTTGGTTCGGCGGCTCGCTGATGGGCGCGGTAGGCCTCAACGGTGCCGCTGCAGAAGCAAAGGACCCGACGGAACGGGCCCGGCTTTCCAGCCTGGGCTGGAAAAAATGGGCACCGCTTCAGGCGGTTGCCATCCTCGGCCACTTCGTCGCAGGCCTGGCCATTGTCGGGGAAAACAAGGGCCGCGTGGCCAAACAGGACGGGGTGGCATCCCTAAGCGTTTACAAGACCGGCGTCACAGTGGTCGGCGCGCTGGTGACGTTCTACGCAGGTTTGGTGGGACGGAAGGTTGAAAAGTATTCGGAGGAGGGTGCGGTCGGTGCAACCGAGCCGAATCCCACGGCGTCCAAGGAGCTGCAGTCGGCTCAGCGGCAGCTGAAGCTGCTGCAGTGGTGCATCCCCGTTTTCTCCGGAGCAGTGATCGTCATGGGAGCCCAGCACGGTGAGATGCAGCGCGCTTCCAATGTCCTCAAGGGCCTGATGAAGTCCTAGGCTCTCCGTCCCGGAGGCGCAGACAGACACGTTCTGTCTCACCCCCCGAAACACGCTATACATCCTTCGGCGCCCATGGTTATCTTCAGACGATGGGCGCCGAAGTTAACAGCAAAACGTACAGCCGGGAGCAGCGGACACGGTACCGCCAGCGACTCCTTGAAAACCTTGACCGGTTTGCCGGTTACCTTTCAACGGCGCAGTTCGCGGACACTGCCAGTATTGGCTTGGAGCTGGAGCTGAACCTGACAAACCTGGATTTCACTCCCGCCCTGCGCAACGCCGCCGTTCTGGAGCAGATCGCAGATCCTGCGTTCCAAACCGAAATCGGTGCTTTCAACATCGAAATGAACCACCCCGCGCTGGCGATCGGCGGCTCGGGCCTGCGGGATCTCGAGGACAGCCTCCGCTTCCAGCTCAACCGGGCAGACTCCCGGGCGGCTGAGGTGGAGACGGATATCCTGATGGCGGGAATCCTGCCCACCCTCCGGCCAAACCTTTTGGAAGACAAGGAATGGCTCAGCGCCGGCAAACGCTATGCCGCACTGAACACCTCGGTACTCCAGGCACGCGGAGAAGACGTGCACGTGGACCTGCGCGGCATTGAGTCGCTGTCCTTCTACGCTAAGAACATTTCCCCCGAAGCCGCCTGCACATCAGTGCAGCTGCATCTGGAGGTGAGCCCGGAGGACTTCGCACCAGCCTGGAACGCCGCCCAGATGATCGCCGCCCCCCAGGTGGCGCTGGCTGCAAATTCGCCCGTATTCATGGAACGAATCCTGTGGCATGAGACCCGGGTTGAGCTTTTCAAGCAAGCCATCGACACCAGGCCTCCCGAAATGCGCAACCAGGGGGTGCGGCCCCGCGTGTGGTTCGGAGAACGCTGGATTACATCAATCTTCGACCTCTTCGAAGAGAATGTCCGCTACTTTCCTGCGCTGCTTCCTGAGCTCTCCCGCAGCAGCGGCGGATCCACGGCCGCCGGAGCCCCCTTGCTCCCGGAACTCCGCCTTCATAACGGCACCGTCTACCGCTGGAACCGGCCCATCTATGATCCCGGTGAGCACACGCCCAACCTGCGGCTGGAAAACCGGGTCCTCCCGGCGGGCCCCACAGTGCTGGATGTGGTGGCCAATGCAGCATTTTTCTACGGTCTGGTCCAGCATCTGCGCACCTCCGAGCGCCCGCTCTGGACCCGGTTGGCCTTCAAGAGCGCCGCAGACAACTTTCTGGCCTGTGCACGCAACGGCCTGGAAGCGACGGTGTACTGGCCCGGCATTGGCGAGACACCGGTGGCCGAATTGATTGTCCGCCACCTGATCCCCCAGGCAGCAGAGGGGTTGGAGGAACTGGGCGTGGATCAGGAATTGATCGGCCGCTATCTGGATGTCATACGCGAGCGGGCCCGCACCGAGCAGAACGGGGCCTCCTGGCAGATCGCGTATCTGCGCCGTCTGGAGAGTCAGGGTATGGAACGCAGGCCTGCACTTGTAGAACTCACCCGCAGGTACTGGGAAAACATGCACACGAATGCCCCGGTCCACGAGTGGCCGGTGGATTGAGGCTCTGACGCTGATTCTGGTTTCTGCATTTTTGGCATCAATTTTCGGCCTCGGTTCTGGCAGTCAGATCAGGTGACTGCTAATCTAAATCCATAACTTGAGTCGAACTGACTCAAGTTACCGACCTTCTGAAGTTCCGATTAATGATTCGCCTGCCCAGCAGGTGGGCGTCAAAGGAGTTGATGATTATGGCGATGAAGTTTGATCCATTCCGCGAACTCGACCGGATGGCAGGGGCTCTTCTCGATCCCCGGCAGCGGCTGCGGCTGATGCCCATAGATCTCTACCGCGAGGGCGACCACTACATTTTGAATGCCGATCTTCCGGGCATCGATCCAGGCTCGGTGGACGTGGATGTGGACGGTCAGCTTCTTACTATCCGGGCAGAGCGAACCATCCAGGCTTCCGACGGCGTCACATGGCTGACCCGGGAACGCGAATCAGGCACCTTCCTCCGCCAGCTCAACCTTGGCCAGGGAATCGACATTGAAGGAATTTCCGCCACCTATGAAAACGGCGTCCTCAGTGTGCTGATCCCGGTCAGCGAACGGTCCAAGCCCCGCAAGATTGAGGTGTCGTCCTCCTACAAGGATTCGAACACCATCAGCGGACAGTCCAGCTCCGAATCGGTGACCTCATCAGCCTCGAGCAGTTCGGTGGGATCAGGTTCCTCCGGCTCCGATTCAGGTTCCTCGGGTTCCGGCTCGATGGGATCGGGTTCATCCGGATCCGGGTCGATGGGTTCCGGCGGAGACCAGGGCTCCGGGATCTAGCTCGTCCCTAATATGACGACGGCGGCGCCCCACCGTAAACGTGGGGCGCCGCCGTCGGTATGCGCTGAAGCAGCCGGAGATTAGCCCAGGCGGGTCTTCAGGTTGGCATCGAGCTCAGCGAGGAATTCCTCGGTGGTCAGGTATGCCTGGTCGGGGCCGACCAGTGCCGCGAGGTCCTTGGTCATCTTGCCGGACTCGACCGTCTTGATGACAACGTCTTCAAGGGTCTCGGCGAAGTTGATGACCTCGGGGGTGTTGTCCAGCTTGCCGCGGTGCATCAGGCCACGGGTCCACGCGAAGATCGAGGCGATCGGGTTCGTGGAGGTGGGCTTGCCCTGCTGGTGCTGGCGGTAGTGGCGGGTGACCGTACCGTGTGCAGCCTCAGCCTCAACGGTCTTGCCGTCCGGGGTCATCAGCACGGAGGTCATCAGGCCCAGCGAGCCGAAGCCCTGTGCCACGGTGTCGGACTGGACGTCGCCGTCGTAATTCTTGCAGGCCCAGACGTAGCCGCCTTCCCACTTCATCGCGGAGGCCACCATGTCATCGATCAGGCGGTGCTCGTAGGTGAGGCCGGCTGCTTCGAACTGGTCCTTGAACTCGGCGTCGAAGACTTCCTGGAACAGGTCCTTGAACTGGCCGTCATAGGCCTTCAGGATCGTGTTCTTGGTGGAGAGGTACACCGGGTAGTTGCGCTGCAGGCCGTAGGCGAAGGAAGCGCGGGCGAAGTCCTTGATGGAATCGTTGAAGTTGTACATACCCATGGCGACGCCGCCGTCATCACCGTAGGTGACAACCTCGGTCTTGATTTCCTCGCCGCCGTCCTTGGGCGTGTAGGTCAGCGTCAGGGTACCGGCACCGGGAACCTTGAAGTTCGTTGCCTTGTACTGGTCACCGTGGGCGTGGCGGCCAATGATGATCGGCTTGTTCCAACCCGGCACCAGGCGCGGGATGTTGGAGATGATGATCGGCTCGCGGAATACCACGCCGCCGAGGATGTTGCGGATGGTCCCGTTCGGGGAAACCCACATCTTCTTCAGGCCGAATTCTTCAACACGGGCCTCATCCGGGGTGATGGTGGCGCACTTGACGCCCACGCCGTGTTCCTTGATGGCGTTGGCAGCGTCAACAGTGACCTGGTCATCGGTGGCATCGCGGTTCTGGATGGAGAGGTCGTAGTACTTCAGGTCTACGTCCAGGTACGGGTTGATCAGGCGGTCCTTGATGAACTGCCAGATAATGCGGGTCATTTCGTCGCCGTCGAGTTCTACGACAGAACCCACAACCTTGATTTTCTCAGCCACACGATCTCCTTGTGTGTTGGTGGGCACCGAACATGTCATGCGGCATGACGGAACCCGTCTTTTTGGCTTGTATTTGAGTCCAACTATGCCACAGCCCACTCGAGGCTCCCTAACCTCCGGGACGGCTGCTTACGCCCGCCGCCCCGGAAGTTGGGTGGTGCCGGAAGAGCATCCCGGCGGACCCTGTGGGGCGTTTAGTGGAAGAAGTGCCGGGCGCCGGTGAAGTACATCGTGACGCCGGCCGCGTTGGCCGCTTCGATAACTTCGTTGTCACGGATGGACCCGCCGGGCTGGACCACGGCGCGCACGCCGGCATCGAGCAGAATCTGCAGGCCGTCGGCAAACGGGAAGAACGCATCCGACGCCGCCACTGAGCCGCGGGCACGTTCTTCTTCCGGCCCGCCCAGGGTATTGGCCCGTTCCACGGCAAGCCGGCAGGAATCAACCCGGTTTACCTGGCCCATGCCAACGCCCACTGACGCACCGTTGCGGGCCAGCAGGATGGCGTTGGATTTCGCCGCCCGCACAGCTGTCCAGGCGAAGGCAAGATCTGCCAGCGTTGAATCGTCGGCGGCGGGACCGGACACCAAGGTCCAGTTCTCCGGTTGGTCGCCGTCGGCCTGCATCTTGTCCGATTTCTGGACCAGCATGCCGCCTGAGACCTGGCGGAACTCGGCCGCGCTGCGGCCGTACCCCTCGGGCAGGGTCAACAGCCGAATGTTCTTCTTTGCGGAGAGGATCTCCACTGCTGCAGGTTCGAAGTCCGGGGCAATCACCACCTCGGTAAAAATGTCCTTGACCGTCTGGGCCATGCCGGCGGTGACCGTCCGGTTGGCCGCAATCACTCCGCCGAAAGCCGATACGGGATCGCAGGCGTGCGCCTTGGCGTGCGCATCAGCGATGGGATCGGCAGCATCCGGGGAGGCTACTGCAACCCCGCACGGGTTGGCATGCTTCACGACGGCCACGGCCGGTTCGCTGAAATCGAAGGCTGCGCGCAGGGCGGCGTCGGCATCTACATAGTTGTTGTAGGACATCGCCTTGCCGTGCAGCTGGTCTGCCTGCGCCACCCCGGGCTGCGCACTCTTGTCGGCGTAGAGCGCCGCTTCCTGATGCGGATTTTCGCCGTAGCGCAAAACCTCGGACCGCTCCAGCGCGAGCCCGGTGTAGGCCGGCCACGTGGTGCCTTCCTCGGTTCCGTCGCCGAACTGCTCTGCCGTCCAAGCCGCCACTGCTGTGTCATAGGCAGCGGTAGAGGCAAAGGCTTCAGCAGCAAGCCGGCGCCGCTGCTCCAGGTCAAAGCCGCCTTCAGCGGCTGCGGTGACAACCTCGGCATACTTGGCCGGGTTCACGATCACGGCCACAGAAGGATGATTCTTTGCAGCGGCACGGACCATTGAGGGACCGCCGATATCGATCTGCTCCACCACCTCGTCCGGGCTGGCGCCCGACTTTACGGTTTCAACGAACGGGTAAAGGTTCACGACGACGAGGTCGAAGGGTTCAATCTCCATGTCCTCAAGCTGGGCCACATGATCCGCACGTCGCCGGTCCGCGAGAATGCCGGCATGAACCCGCGGGTGCAGCGTCTTGACCCGTCCGTCCAAACATTCAGCGAAGCCCGTTACCTCGGAAACTTCGGTGACGTCTACGCCCGCAGCGGCAATCTGCTTGGCTGTGGAGCCGGTGGAGACAATGCTGACACCGGCTGCGGAGAGGCCCTGAGCCAGTTCCGTCAGACCGGTCTTGTCATAGACCGAAATCAAGGCCCGGCGGATGGGTACACGGTTCAGCGGCTGAGAGCTCACGCAATATCTCCAAAGTAAGAGGGTGTCGGTGGCTACAGTTTAGGTCACACGGTCCCGTCGGACAGAGTGTGAAGCTGAGGCAGGCAATCCCCGGCGAACCCCTGCCGGCTCGTGTCCTGTCCCCGCTCGTGTCGCATGAACCGCATCCGCCGCCGGCCTGGCCACTACCAGCCGCTGCTCCGGAAGCGATCTATCGCTGGCCTGGAAGCGGCGGTGCAACGGATCGGTAGCTGTGGCCTGTTGGCGTAGTCGTTACTACGGTGTGCCGGCCCGGCCGGTCTGTACTTCGTTGATCCCCGTCTGCCCGTTCCCTTTCCCTGCGGGGAGCCGGCGTTTCTTCACACCGGGCCGACCACCCGGGTGCTTCTTTGGCCTGGTTGCAGGCCTCGCACAGCCCCTGGATGTTATCGACGCTCGTGGGGCCTCCGTCACGGAAGGGTTTAACGTGGTCATAATGCCGAATCGGCGCTCCGCACCACGGTGTCCGGCAGATCTGGTCGCGGGCCGCTATCAGCCGGGCCAATCCTTCCGGAACCAGCCTGGCCCGGGAGTCCATTGCAGTGAGCCTGCCGCTGTCCGGAGCTGTGTAGAGCCGGCGAAGCCATACTTCTGTGCGGGGCTTTCTACGGCCCCCCTTAGGCTCTCCCCTGCCTGTGTCTTGGGTTTTGCCACTATCCGGACCCTGGATATTGCCCCCGTCAACGGCCTTGGTTTTGTCACTATCCCTGCCCATGGTCCCGTGACTGCTGCGCAACAGGTCCCGCGTCCACTGCGCCGGAACCAATCCGTATCCGGCCAGCAGGGCAGGTTCAGCACCGTCGGGAATATATACGCCAGCGGACCCATCCTGATCGCCGGAAGCTGTCCGGTCTGGGCCTTCGTCCTTTCCGGCGCCACAGCTCTCGGCCCCATTGCTGCCAGCCATGGAGGTTCCCGCTTCATCCTTTGGCAAAATACCGTGCAGCAGCGTCCTGTCCGTCATCACCAGCTGCACTTCCACCCGGAGGTCCTCCGCCCGGGCCTGACCTGTCAGCAGCTCAACAAAGGTGTCCGCCATGACTTGCCCCTTGGAGCGGGGATCACCCGCGGCACGCGCCTGATCGGCCTTCCGGGTCAAGGCAGCCATCACTCCCACACCCTGAGCCACCGGCAGCAGTGCACTCACATACGACATGGTGTCCGGCGCCGGACGGCAGGAAACGAAACGATCCGAAGCTGCCTTCGCCGCTCGGTTCACCACACTGAGCGGATCCAATCCGTAGGCCAGGGCCTTGATGGCGGCAATGAGTTTCCGGTCCCCCAGCTGTTCCAGCGCAGCCTGGTCCCCCGCGATCAGTTCGTCGACCTTCTGCCGGTGGGGCAGCGTCAAACACGCGGTCTCGCGCACCAGAATTGTGGTGCGCCATTCACTGATAACTCCGCGGCTCAGTGCCCGCAGGGTATGCGGCATCTCAGTGCTCAGGATTCGCGCCAGCCCCAGCAGCCGGGCACCGGAATGTGGTGATTCGCGCCGGGCCAACCCAATTTGGGCTGCCACGCCCCGACCGAGCTGATCAGCTTTCACTCCTGCACGAGCCTGGCTGCGACGGGAGGACTCGTCGAAGACGGCGGCTGCCCGGGCCTGTGCAGCACAAATGGAGCCCTTGAGTTCCTCCAACATTCGAATGTGGTCGATCAGTTGCAGCCGTACGGCTGCTTCGGCAACTTCCAAGCCAGCGCCATCCACCGCCGGACCATCCATGACCACGCCGCCCAAGACAGCACGGTCCTCGACCATGTCGTTCGATACCGGACCGCCCGCGACCTCGGCCTCCGTTACAGCACCCAAGACTTCATCACCCAACGCTGTTCGCCGCGTCAGACGTGCATCCATGTCGGGCCGATCTTCGGCTGCTAAATAGTACATACCTTCTATTTTAGTGATCCAAATCACAGGTTGCACGGATTCCTGATACGGGAGAGATACCCTAATGCGCCACCCTCGTCCCTGCCGGTCCCAACCGCAAGCCGGAGATACCGGACACCGCCACCCCGTTGGCCGGGACTGCCTACCACTGAGGTCCGGCCCGGGTCTGGTCCCCCGCTTCTGACTTTTCCCGTCGACTGAGGTTCCCCCGTGGTCCGGCCCGCGGGGTACAGTTTCTTCGGACCGCCGCTAAGCCTGTCCAACCCCCGATTTTCCGCCCCTTCGAAAGCGCGCGCCCATGACAACGACAAGCACCCTGCCCACTGGCGACGAGGTGGTCCAGAATCTGCCCTGGAAGTGGAAGGTTCAAGGCCGGATTTTTATTATCGGCGGCCTCGGTTTCATGTTCGATGCCTGGGATGTGACCCTGAACGGGGTCCTGATTCCCCTGCTCTCCAAACATTGGGATCTGGCGCTGGGCCAGGCGGCCTGGATTGGCACGGCAAACCTGCTGGGCATGGCGATCGGGGCGTTCGTCTGGGGATCCATTGCCGACTCCATCGGACGCAGGAAAGCCTTCACAGCCACCCTGCTGGTCTTTTCACTTTTCACGGTGCTGGGCGCGTTTTCCCCGGACATCATCTGGTTCTGCATCTTCAGGTTCATGGCAGGCTTTGGGCTGGGCGGCTGCGTCCCGGTGGACTACGCGCTGGTGGGCGAGTTCACGCCGCGGAAACAGCGCGGCCGGGTACTGACGGCCATGGACGGTTGGTGGCCGGTGGGCGCAGCCCTGTGCGGCGCCACCTCTGCCCTGATCATGGCAACACTCGCTGACTGGCGATTCACCATGCTGGTCATGGTGCTGCCCGCACTGCTGGTTTTCTGGGTCCGGCGCTCCGTCCCGGAATCTCCCTTGTTCCTGGTCCGCAAAGGCCGTACCGCTGAAGCTGAAACCGTCATTAACGGGCTCATCAGCAGCACCGGTTCCACACTCACCAACTGGCGGCTCCCCGAACCCGAAGAGCCTGCCACCCTGTCAATGCGCGCTGTTGGAACCCAACTGCGTGACCTCTGGCAGTACAGCTGGAAAATCACGGTGGCCGCCTGGTCCCTCTTCTTCACCATCCTTCTGGTCTACTATCTGGCGCTGACCTGGATGCCGAAAATCCTCGTGGACTCGGGCTTCAAGGAATACGCAGCATTCCTGACCACCTCGGGGATGGCCGCCGTCGGGCTCCTGGGAGTAATCGTTGCCGCCCTGCTGGTGGAACGCGTGGGACGCAAATGGATCCTGGCCGTTACCGGTCCGCTGTCCGCGCTGATCCTGGTGGTCGTGGCACTGGTCTTGGACGTTCCCGCGGCGGCTACGGGTTGGCTGCTGGCCTACGGATTTGTGGTGCAGGTGGCCATCCCGGTGCTGTACGCCTACGTTTCGGAGCTGTATCCCACCGAGCTGCGGGGCAGCGGGTTCGGCTGGGCCTCCACGGTGAGCCGCGTCGGTGCCGGTTTCGGGCCGCTGATTCTTGTCTCCATCGCCTGGCCGTATTTGGGCCTGCCGCTGTCCTTCGGACTGGCCGGAGTACTGGTGGTGCTGGCCGTGCTGTGGATGATGCGTTGTGCACCGGAGACCAAGGGCGCCGCACTGGACTAGTCCGGATTGTGCCGGACGGGCCCGGCGGACCCGTCGGACGCGGGCTTCACGCCTAAACCTGGAGGGCGGGCAGTCCCTCGCTGCTGATTCGCTGCAGGGTTTCGATCAGCAGCCGGCGCTCCTGGACCTTGATGCGCTCGTGCAGGGTTTCTTCCGTATCGCCGTCGAGCACTTCAACCGCAGCCTGCGCGAGGATCGGGCCGGTATCCACGCCCGCGTCGGCAATGTGCACGGTGCAGCCGGTGACCTTCACGCCATAGGCCAGCGCGTCGCGTACTCCGTGCGCGCCCGGGAAGGACGGCAGCAGGGCAGGGTGCGTATTCAGGTAACAGCCCTCGAATGTCTTGATGAAGTGCTCATCCACGATGCGCATGAACCCGGAAGACAACACGAGGTCCGGGGCATAGGACGCCACCTTGTCCGTCAGCGCCAGATTCCACTCGGACCGCACGGCGTAATCACGGAAGTTCACCACGAACGTGTCATAACCGGCTTCGGCGGCCCGCTGCACTCCGAGAGTGCCGGGGCGGTCCGCACCGACGGCGGCAATTTCGACGTCGAGTGTCCCGGCCGCCACAGCGTCCAGCACAGCCTGAAGGTTGGATCCGGTACCGGACACGAGAACAACAATGCGCATGCGTCAACCTTAGGCTCAGCCGTCGCCTAGGGTTAAACCATGAACAACGACGGCCGCGCCCCTGACCAGACTCCTCCGCCGTTGCAGAAGGCGCCTGAAAAGCCCGCTGCCACTGACGAACAGAAACAGAGTGCCCGCGGCTACCTGCGGATTTTCGTGGCGCTGGTTATCGCTGTGCTGCTCACATCAGGGCTCGCACTGCCCTGGAAGGTGGTGCCGCTGGTGCTGGGAGTTGCCGCCGTCGTCGTCGGCATTATGACGCTGCTGAAGGTGCTGCGGTCCAAGCTCGGTTCCGTTCCGGTCTTTGTCACGACCCTCGGCCTGGTGGCGTCCGTGATGATGGTTGTTGGCCTGGGACTGGCTGTGGCCACCTGGGACAGCACGCAAAAGCTCGAGACCTGCCTGGACAACGCGCTCACCCTGGAAGCGGAAAAGAACTGCCAGTCCGACTTCAGCAACGGCATCTTCCCTCGCTGAAAAATTTCCGGCGGACCCTCGCGCGGCTGGGAAACCTGGCCGCCGTCTGCATTCTGGTAACCCTGCTGGGCCTGTTGGTGGGACCAGCGCTGGTGGGGCTGCGGCCGCTGACCGTTCTCAGTTCCTCCATGGAACCCGCACTGCACCCCGGGGATGTGGTCATGGTGCGCACTGTCGATCCTGCCGACCTCCAGGCAGGTGACGTGCTGACCTACCTGCCTCCGGGAAGTCCGGCGGATGCGCTTCCCGTGACCCACCGGCTGACCGGTTTCACTGCCGGCCCAGAGGGGTCGCGGGAACTGATCCTCCGGGGCGACGCCAACGCGCTGCCTGACGCGCCGCTTCCGCTCTCAGCCCTGCAGGGCCGGGTGGTGGCCACGGTGCCCAACCTCGGGTTGATGGACCTGCCGGCGCAGCGCGGCGATCTGGCCTGGATCCGCCCGGCGCTTGCCCTGGGGATGTTTGGCTACGCTGCTCTGCTGTTTTTCCAGCACTTCCGTCAGCGGCGTTCTTCGCGCTCCAGGAAGGGCCCGACGGCGTAGCCCACCACCACGCCCACTGCCAGTTCCGCGGCAATCCAGAGGCCGGTCCACAGCGGGTCGGCCCCCACATCAACAAACCTGCCGATCCCCGCTGATCCCCCCGAAATGAGGACCGCGGCCGCGGCCAGGATCCCGGAGACCAGGCCTACAAACACGCCCAGCAGGAGCGTGGACACCGGGGCGGTGAACCACCGGGCCCTGATCTTCAGGGAGAGCCACTCGTCAAAGTGGTTTTCGCCTTCGCGGAGGAACCACCAGCCGGCCAGGAATCCGGCAATCACAGGCAGGATGAGCGCCGCAACGGCGTACTCTCCCCCGCCGGCGGGAAGCGCGGCGAGCACCGGAACGGCCGGCAGCGGACCCACAGTCGTTTCCAGCGGGCTGATAAGGCTTCCGGTCCCGATGGAGAACCCGGCACCCGAGGTCCAGCCCAGAGCCCAGCCCATGAAATTCGGGACGAAGCCCAGTTCGACGACGGTCAGTACCGCACTGCCAACGATTCCGGCGTCGAGGTATTGGTAGACAGTGACAATTTCCGCCCAGCTCATGGCCAGGGCCACGGCAACCAGCAGGGCCGAGAAGCCCAGCGCTGCGGTCACGCCCACCGCACCGGCACGAACGACTGCCCATACATAGGAGCCGGCCCAGCGCGAGTGCTGGCTGGTGCGGGAAATCCAGTCCGTCAGGTCCATGCCGATCAGCCGCACCCAGGAGCCGGCTTCCCTGCGGGCACCGACAAAAATGCCCAGCCCGGCCGACACCAGCGGAATGAGTGCCCCCGCGGCCACCGAGATGGAGACGTCTTCATTTGCCGAGAAGTAGGCGGCCACGCTGCCGAGGATGGCGTAGGTGCCCAGCGCCCCCAGCATTGCCTGCCACAGCTGGTCCGCATACGAGGCCCTGGCCAGCCGCCGTCCGGCACGCCACGACAGGAAGAACGGAATGAGCGTCAGGCCCAGGGGAAACAGCGACAGGACACCGGACGTCGCGCCGGTGGCGAGTGTCCCGGCGGGGAAGGTCAGGGTCAGCGGCACACCGTGGATCAGGAGCCAAGCCTGTCCGCCAAGCCGGGCCAGTGAGGCGAAATTCCGGTCGGTAAAGCCGTCGGCAAACCAGACGCCGATCAGCGGAAGGAATATGAGCAGGGCGGAAAGGACTGCAGCCTGGCCGAGTTCGACCGCTCCCTGCAGCCACAGGGGCATAGGTAGGACACCCGGAGTTTTTGGGCGGGTAAGAATTTTCATCCCTCCTATCGTCCCATCCGACGCGCGGCGGTCCGTTCAGGAGGGGCCGTGAGTCGGCTGCGCTGCTTCGCGCGGCCCCGGCTAGGCGGCCAGGTCAAAAATGCCCTTCACGAGAGCCGCGGCAGCCCCAAAAAAGGCCAGGATAACGACGGCGGCGCGCGCCTGGTCATCGCGGATGAAGCGTTGCAGTTTCTCACCGGCGTAAATGCCGATGATGATCATCAGGGCAACAAGCGCCCAGGCCCAGGCCGCGAACGGCGGCATCTGACTCGCATCGAGGGAGAGTTTGGACGTCAGGGTCACCAGGGCAATGGTGACAAAGAACGGCTGCAGAGTGGCGGCAAACTGGCGTTGCGGCCAGCGCGCCATCAACGCGTACGCGCTGACCGCCGGCCCGCCGACGCCGGCCACGGCATTGGTCACTCCCGCAACAAAACCGGCGACGGCCTTCGGCGCATTTCCGGTCACGGTAACCGGAGTGCGCTGCATCAGCAGCGAAACGGTCAGGGCCACGAGCACAATGACGCCCACCACCACCGCCATGGGAGCGGCCGGCAGGTAAACCGCCGCAACCGACGCCGGGATGCTGCCGCAGACCGCCGGAATGGCCAGCCACCGGTACATGCTCCAGTCGATGTCCTTCTTGACCCGGAACATGATCATCGCTGAAGACACCAGGCCGCACACATTCACCATCAGAACGCCGCCGTGGGAGCCGAGCAGGATCACCAGGAACGGAGAAATGAGCAGGGCAAAACCGAGGCCGGCAATGCGCTGGGCAATGGCGCCGAAGAATACTGCCACGAGTACAACGATCAAAAGTCCGGTAGTCACCCGAACACACTACGCTGAAGAGATGATCTCCCCCGTCACGGTCCTGCAGACAGCAGATTGGCGCCAGCGCGTCTTCGGCCTGTATGCCCAGGTGCGCCTTACTGCCCAGGAGGTGTCGCCGTCGTACGCCCACGAACTGTGGCGGGCCGAACGTGACCGGCTGTTTGCCGACCACCCCGCGTCGCCGCTGAAGCCGCACGCCAGGGAGCGCTTCCGCGGTTTGGAGGTGGCCGCTTACAACCCCGACCTGCGCAGTGATGCGCTCATCGACGACGAAGGCGCCGGCGAGCGGATGGACGTGCCCACCGGAACGGACGGTGTGGTTCCCTTTGTCCGGCTGGGCACCGTAACGGCCGACGGCGTGGGCCGGCTGGCTGTGTGGCGGCTGGCTTCATATGGCGGCGGAATTTTCCTGCCCGTCCGCGACAGCCTCTCCGGCACTGATGGTGGGAGCTACGGCGGCGGCCGGTACCTGCTGGACACCATCAAGGGTGCGGATCTGGGCGCCGGCGCAGCTCCGGGCAGCCTGATCCTGGACTTCAACTTCCTCTACAACCCGTCCTGCGCCTATGACGAGGCGTGGGCTTGTCCGCTGCCCGGACCGGATAACCGGACGGACGTGCCGCTGCCCGTTGGGGAAATGTACGCCGAGTACTAACGCTGCGGCTGCCGTGCCGCTGGAAGATCCTTTGTGCAGATAACGGCCTCAAAACCGGCCCCATCCAATCCTTCGTACAGATAACGGCCTCAAAACCCCTAAAAACGCACTTTTAAGCCCCTGATCTGCACGAACGATTCCTGCAAGACCCCGGACCTGCACGAAGGATTGACCGCACGCCTATGCCGGTGAGCTGATCGCACTGGTGGCGCTGACTTTTCCGCTCCCAGCGGGCCGGCCGACCTTTACCGCAGGCAGCCACGTTTTCCGCGACTTCATTCTTGCCCTGCCGCTTCCTCCTGCGGACGAATGACACACTGATTCGGTGCAAACGTTCCTTCCTTATGACAGCTTCAGCCGCAGTGCTGCGGTTTTGGACCAGGCCCGGCTCGGGAAACAGCGCGTGGAAACGCTGCAGGTGCTCCGGGCTCTCGTCATCCCCGACTACGGCTGGCAAAGCCATCCGGCCATGAAAATGTGGATGGGTTACGTTCCTGCTCTGACCGCGTATGGGCTGGCCATGACCCGTGAGTGGACATCCCGCGGGCACGCCGACACTGTATTCGAGCAGCTTGTGGAGTTTGCTCCGGAGGCCGCGGATGGCGACGTCGTGCTGCCCCCTTGGTTCGGCGACGCTGCCTTTCACGAGAGCCACCGTTCGAACCTCATCACGAAGTCTCCGGACTTTTATGCGCCGCTGTTCCCCGATACCCGGGAAGGCCTCCCATATGTATGGCCCGAGCCAGAGCATCCCGCGCTCCCCTCCGAACCTTCCGGGGACGTCCTGTGGGTTGCCCGCCCGCTGACGGACAAGGCAACTGGCGACTCAGTGATTGAGCTGCCGATGCTCTCCGCGAAGGGAACTCCGATAGCGGGGAAGAAAGGCCGCCAGCTGGTGCGGTTTTTGGAGGACCTGGCCGACGGCGACGATGTGGTCCTGCTGGGTGCCGACCGTTCTGTACTGGACGTCGGCACTGTTGGGCCAGCGACGTTAACCAACGACACCGCTCGCCGGTCGGTGACGGTTCACGGCAGGATTTCCCGTGATTCGTTCCCTTACCCGGCCTTGCTGCAGGATCCCCGGACCTTGTTTCGGGTCCCACGCCCTGCTGGCCTCTAACGCACAGGGGTCCCTGAATTCAACGCCGAAATTGCCTGGTCGAGCCGGAATCGGGAATTGTCAGACTCCTGAACTAACAGCCGTATCCAGCTGGATTTACGATGCAATCGTCAGCAACGTTGCGGGAATCAGATTTCCAAACGCTAATGCCCACAGGGGCAGACGGAACCGTTGCGCGACCATCGATGGGGACCATTGGACCACCGTTGATCGAGTATTCCCCGGAGAAGTACACAATCACTGATGCCGTGTAATCACCCGTCGATTTGTACGCGTGGCTAGTTGCTGTTTTTTCTCCCCACCGATCCTGGGGAAGCGGAGCCCCAGCATGAGGTGCTGGACCATAGGTGGCGCCATCTCCATAGAGCCATTCAAACTCGGTGGGCCTCGCACTAATTCTAATTCTTTGATCAAAAAGTATAAAATCGAAAACTTGCTCGCCAGCAGCCACGTAAAAGTTTGTTTCGGAACCAATTAGAGTGTGAGGATTCGGTTGCAGCGTAAGTACTCCGGCAACAATTGGACGCGCTTGAAACTCGGATAAAATAGCACCTCTTATCTGCTCACCAATGTCCTGAGGTTTTTCAGCGTAAATACATGAGAGCGGCGGATCCATCGGACGCCAATTGTCGCCGCTGTTCTTCAACCTAAGGAACCAGTAAACGCGCCTCCCTTTGTCTCCGGCAGTACATTTACCCTCATCTTCTGCGAGACAACCAGCATCACCATTGTCACCGGACCAACATTTATACTCAAACTTGTACTCATTCGGGTCATCCGGAATACCAACGTCTACAGGCCCCCATACACCGGACCCTGGAATCTGAAAATAACCCCCAACATATACGTCATCATCTTTGAAACCCCCATTACCGCCACCATTCCCCTCAGCATTGGCGACAGTTGTCGCGCCGCACAACATGATGAAAGTAAGAATCAAAAGTAGCGAATTTCGACGCATCACAGTTGGATCACTTAATTGTCACCACCCGAGTGGCCTGCCAGCGGTCACCCTGATAAGTAGCTTCGATCATCTGGACAGTAATTTCATTGATTCCTTCATCCACTTCATAAAGAGTGTCAGCAGGGCCTCGATACTGAAGTGCATCCTGCTGGATATTTACCAGAACCTGATATAACCCATCGCCTGTGAGGACATAATCCGAATGTTTGGCAATGACCTGAATGTTGCCGCCGACTATCCAGTCCGCGTTTTTATAACCGTTATCGACCATACGATAGAAGCTTCTGCATACAACACAATCGGAGCCACTCACTTCTTCGATCGGTTTTATATCTCCTGTCTCAAAGCCATAGTTGACTAGCGAGTACCAGTACTCGGCAAAAGCCTCCAGCCCTTCCTTGGACTCCTGCTTCGCAAGTTCAGGCATCACAGGCAACGGAACGTTCTCTGCAGGACCCTCAGCAGAGGCCGGCTTGTACACGTCAGCAGCAGGAGTCGGCGATGGAGTCGCGGTGGCACTGGCAGTGGCAGTTTCACTGGGCGCGGCACTCCCGCTCGGTGAAGCACTGGCGGACCGGTTCTCGGCAGCCTCAGCATCAGAATCACCATTGGAGCCGGAACATCCGCCCAACACCAGCACGGCCGCTAGCCCAGCAGCGCTGAGACGAACAGAAGCGGATACAGCAGAACAAGCGCGAGTGCGGAACATCAACATACCCCCAGGACAAAAGCGGTGCGGGACTGGACGTGACGCCAACAGTACGTGGCTGCGGCCCAGCATACGGAGTTATCCACAGCACGCCAGAGAAAACCGGAAACCGCCCACTGCCGGCCGGGGGCTCGGCCGTTAGTCCTGGTTTCGCAATGAAGTCAGCATCCGCTTTACGTCGCTGAATTCGGCACTGTTCGCATAGTCCGCAGCTGCATCCACATAGGACTGGCCGGCGGCAACCTCCTCTGCGGGATACTGGCCCGCAAAACGGCCGCCGCTGGACTCCGTAAAAGTGAAGAAATCAAACAGCCCGCACTGTCCGCGGTCACCGATCTCGCTGATCACGCTGATCACGGCGTAGGTAGCCACAGGGTCGCCCCGCTCCGGATTCGAGAATGCGACGGAGCGGTAGACAAAACGCTGGTCCGTGCCCTGGGCCGAATCCAGTTCCGGCATCTGCTGGGAGTCGTACTCCGTATATTGCACATCCTCATCGGGATCGGCACATATGAGGTCGGCAATGAGCCCGGTATCCAGCTGCGCAACCAGCCCTCCCCCGGCGTCGTGCACCCTCACGGAGACACCGCCCGCGGGATCGTTGGCCAGCGGCGGAACTTCCTCCACCGTCCAGTTCCCCGGGTGGTCAAAGGCGAGCGCACCGTCGGAGGTTGTATAGGACGGCCAGTCATCCCGGGCGTCCGGAGAACCGCCGGTGTCAGGAGAAACGGCACAGGATGACATACTGAACACGAGCAGCGTTGCCGCCGCCAGCGTGGTGTTACGGTAGCTCACATCGGCTCCCGGAGATGTCATCGGTAGCACTCAATGCTACTCAGCAGCGGCGCCCCCGCCCAGAGCATCCGGTGGTTCGGGGACGCTCACGGCAATCCCGGTTCCGGTCCCGCCGGTCAGCAGTACCTACCAGCAGTACATACATGTGCAGAGCCGCACGCGCCGCGCATTCATGCCGCCGTCCGTCCCCGCATCGAAACTTATTGGAGGTTCCGATTACAGATACAGCAGCAGAACATGACGTGTACTTCGGCACCCCCGAACCCGATCATGAGAGCGAAGACCTCCAAACGGCGTCGCTGGCCGTCATCCAGCGGGTGGAACACCGTCCCGACGTCGTGCTCGTCAAGGGCCGCCTGACGCTGATGGACACTGGCCTGACTCCCCACCAGGCCATGGTTGAGGACCTCATGTTTGTCCGCAAGGTCCTGGAGAACGCCGGAGTCACCTATCTGCTGGTGCGGGGCAATGACCAGCGTCCGGTCATCGCCGTCGATCTGGCGCACCGTGCACAGCTGCGCCGCGCCATGGTCGAAGCCTGCCGTGACGAGCCCTTTTATTCACGCAGCGTGGATACGAAGAAGACCCGCACCCTGCTGATCGCCGACGGCGAGCTTTCCCCGTCCGACAAGTCCCGCATCATCCGGGTCTACCGTCCCCGCAGCGTCAGCGGCACCAACCTCACCTTCGGCCCGTCCGCGGGCGTCCAGCTGGAACTCTGGGACCTGACCGGACCGGAGATCACCCTGCCGGTGGAGAATTCACTGACCCGCCGCACCCTGCCGGCCAATGAAGTGGTTCGCGGCACGGTGGAAAAGCACGGATTGACCTGGCCGACCATCGAGAACATGTTCGCCGACCATGCCACGGACATCGACTTTGACGTGGATTTGGTTTTCTCATGGGTGGACGGCAGCTCTGCCGAATACCAGGCGGCCCGCGCCGCGCGGATGAAGGACGCCGTGGTGGGCGAGGGTGATGACCATGAAGCCCGCTTCCGCCAGATCAACGAACTCAAGTACGCACTGCGCTCGATCTATATGTTTGCCCCGTGGATCCGGCGGATCTTCATCGCCACGGACTCCGAACGGCCGGAATGGCTGGCAGACCATCCGTCGGTGACCTTCGTGCGCGCCGAGGAACACTTCAAAGACCCCTCCGTCCTGCCGACCCACAACTCGCAGGCGGTCGAATCCCAGCTCCAGCACATTCCCGGTCTGGCCGAGCACTTCCTGTACTCCAATGACGACATGTTCTTTGGCCGTCCGGTGGGACCTGACCTGTTCTTCTCCCCCGGCGGCATCACCAAGTTCATTGAGGCCAGCACCCGGATTGGCCTGGGTGCCAATGACTCCGAGCGCAGCGGCTTCGAGAACGCGGCCCGGGTCAACCGGCGCCTGCTCTGGGAACGGTTTGGCCGGATCACCACCCGGCACCTGGAACATACCGCCGCACCCCTGCGCAAAAGCGTCCTGCTGGAAATGGAGGCGGAGTTCCCGAACGAGTTCGCGGCCACCGCGGCAAGCACGTTCCGCGCCAAAGACAACATCTCGGTCACCAACTCGCTGTACCACTACTACGCGCTGCTCACCGGGCGAGCCGTCACGCAGGAAACAGCCAAGGTGAAGTACGTGGACACCACGTCCTATGCCGGCCTGAAAATGATGGACAAGCTGCTGGCCAAGCGGAACATGGATCTGTTCTGCCTCAATGACGGCAGCTTCCCGGAGGTTCCGGCCCAGGAACGCGCCGAGCGCGTCACTGACTTCCTCGAGAAGTTCTTCCCGATCAAGGCTCCCTGGGAGAACTAGGCGTCCAGCAGCCTCAAGCTCCGCGACGACGACGGCGGGTGCCCGCCCGGAGCGGGCACCCGCCGTCGTCGTTTGAGAGGCTTATCGGCCGGAGCCTTTAGCGCGTGACCACCACGTGCTCGTTGGGAACACAGTGGGTCATGGTCAGCCCCTCCACGTCCCGGGGACCGTTGGATCCCAGGTTCTTCATCCAGTCCTTCTCGGCCTCGGACAGGGTCTGGGTGGCCAGGGGGCCCAGGTCCCGGACCTCGTCCAGCCCGATGCCAAGGCCCTCGCCCACCCGCGCGCCGAGTTCGTCGTCGCACATGTAGAAGTGCCACAGCATGCGCTCCTGGACCGCGGGTGCCGCTTCCCCGACATTGGCAACAAAGTTGGCCACCAGATCATCCTTCTCCCACTGCTCCATCAACTGGTAGCGCTGGCCGGCCTGGATGTAGTCATTGGTTCGCGGGATGCGTGCCCGGGTCAGTTTTCCGGTGAGGTCCGGACCCTGCTCCTCGTGGGACGGTTTGGGCGCTTCAGGTATTCCGCCGGTGATGGACGGCTCGTAGTTGACGTGCGGATTCTGTCCCGGAGCCAGATCGGTGAAGTAGGACATCTGGCCGCCACGCTGGTTCGTGGCCACCGGGGCATGCTTGGGCGAATTCACCGGAAGCTGCAGGTAGTTCGGCCCCACCCGGTAGCGCTGGGTGTCCGAGTAGCTGAAGGTGCGCCCCACCAGCATCTTGTCATCCGAGAAATCCAGCCCGTCCACCAGCACACCGGTGCCGAAGGAAATCTGTTCGGCCTCATTGTGGTGGTCGGTGATGTTCCGGTTCAGGGTCATGGTGCCCACGTATTTGGGCTCGAAGTCCTGCTCCGGCCAGGTTTTGGTGTCATCCAGCGGATCCCAGTCCAATTCCGGATGGTCGTGGTCGTCCATCATCTGCACATACAGGTCCCACTTGGGATAGTTGCCGCTCTCAATGGCCTCGTACAGGTCCTTCGACGCGTGGCCGAGGTCCCCGGCCTGGATGTTGGCGGCGTCCTCTTCCGTCAGCGACTTCACGCCCTGCTGCGGCAACCAGTGGTATTTGATCAGCTTCGTGTCGCCCTGCTCGTTCACCCACTTGTAGGTGTTGACGCCGAAACCCTGCATGTGGCGGTAATCCGCCGGGATGCCGCGCGGGCTGAAGAGGTTGACCAGCATGTGCATGGACTCGGGGGTCTGGGACATAAAGTCGTAGATCCGGGCCGGTTCCTGGCGGAAGGTGACGGGATCCGGCTTCAGGGAATGGATCACGTCCGGGAATTTGATGGCATCCCGGATGAAGAAGACGCCAAGGTTGTTGCCCACCAGATCCCAGTTGCCGTCCTCGGTATAGAACTTCACGGCGAAACCGCGCGGATCACGGGCGGTTTCGGACGAGTCCCGGCCGCCGATCACAGTGGAAAAGCGGATGGCGACGTCGGTTTTCTTTCCCGGCTCGGAGAACAGCCGTGCCCGGGTGTAACGGGCGATCGGTTCATCGCCCCAATTGCCGGAGGCCTCGAACTCACCGTAGGCCACGAAGCCGCGGGCATGGACCACGCGTTCGGGGATGCGTTCGCGGTCAAAGTGGCTGATCTTTTCAAGGAAGGGATAGTTCTCCAGGGTCGCCGGCCCGCGGGGTCCTACGGTTCGGCTGTTCTGGTTGTCATAGACCGGGTGTCCCTGGCGGGTGGTCAGATGCCGGGCGGTGCCCTGTCCGTCAGCGCCGGCTTCTGCGGGGTTGGGATTCTCTGCGTCTGTCATCACGGTGCTCTCTTTCCGGAGTCCTAGCTGATCAGTGTGAGGGTGTTCCTTCATCCACTCTTATTGTGGCTCGTGTCACTAGTCAAGCGCGGTTTGCAGACGCAGCGCTGGCGGCATCGGCGGGTCCTTGGCAGACTGGGGCCCATGACTACCGAAGAGCGGCCGCCCGTTGTGCAACTTAGCCCCGAGCAGTGCTGGAAGTATTTGGAGAAGACGTACCACGGACGGCTGGCGGTGAGCGTGGCCAACCGGCCGAGCATCTATCCGCTGAACTACTACGCGCACGACGGCGTCATCCTGTTCCGCACGAGCCCCGGCACTAAGCTGGCGGAGCTTACGGTGAACAACCACGTTGCGTTTGAGGCGGACGGGATCCTCAGTGACCAGGCCTGGTCTGTGGTGGTCAAGGGCACCACGCGCCATCTCGAGAAGCAAAGTGAAATTGATGCAGCCGATGAGCTTCCGCTGCGTCCGTGGGTCCGGACGCTGAAGTACCGGTACGTGGAAATCCAGCCGGAAAGTGTTGAAGGCAGATTCTTCAACCTGGGCCCGGAGCCGGAACGGTATCCCGAGGAAGCCTGAGCCGCTCAGTTACTCCTAAGCAGAGGCGAACTGCTGGGCATCAAGGATCCGCACGCCCGCTGCTTCGAGGCGGCGTGCTGTTTCTGCCTCGTCGACGCGCTCCCCGACGGTCTTGTCTGCAGCCAGCGGAACCACCGAGTGCACCACTGAGTCCGCGTAGACGTGCACCATGTTGAACCCCTGCCCGGCATCCTGCCCCCGGCTGCCCGGGGTGGACAGGTCCTGTGTGTAACAGGTTGCCGAGGCCACGGACACGGGAATCCCGGCGAATGTGGCGAACGTGGAGTAGTGCAGGTGGCCCGCAATGATGGAGCGGACGTCGGAGCCCTTGAGCGCCGCTGCGAGGTCTCGCTGATGGCGCAGCTCCACGAGCACGGTCAGGTCCTGAACGCTCGGAACCGGCGGATGATGCAGGGCCAGGATCGTGCCGTCCGGGGCCGGCGTCTTCAGAACGTCTCGAAGCCAGTCCAGCTGTGCCCCGCTCAGCTCGCCGTGGTGGTAGCCCGGCACCGTGGAATCCAGGGTGATGATCCGCAGGCCGTTGACCATGTAGACACGGTCCACCGGTGCCATGTCCGGAGCCTCATCCAGCAGCGCGCTCTTAAAGTGTTCGCGGTTGTCGTGGTTGCCCATGGCCCAGATCAGGCGGGCTCCCATGCGCTCGGCGACCGGGACCACAATGTCGCGGAGATTGGCGTAGGCCTGGGGTTCACCTTTGTCTGCCAGGTCACCGGTGAAGACAATGGCCTCCGGCTTCTGCCCGGACGTCTCCAGTCTGGTGAAGATTTCCGCCAGTCTGGCCCGGCTGTCCACCGCCCCGTACAGGGGATCTGGTCCGGCGACCAGGTGCGTGTCGCTGAGATGGAGAATGAAATGTCGCGGCCGGGGATGTTCGGCCGGGAGGAAATCCATGAAGACCTTCTAGTGTCGACGACAGCTGCTCCTGCGTTCCTTCCTTCCATCAAAGCAGAGTTTTCGGCCGAGGGTGAACCAAAAGGTGCGTGTTCTGCGCTCAGCGGCACAGGTAGCTGCAGGAGGCATGGCACGCGGCTGCCATGCCGCATTCCTTTTACTCGATGGATTGGCTGCTCTGGCGTGCTGCCCCCGGCGCCCGTAGGCTCAGGGATGTCAGTGAATTCACGGGAGGACCCCTCATGAGAATCAGCCACATTCCGCTGCGCCTAACCACCGGCGCATACATCCTCAACTCCGGTCTGGGCAAGCGCAACTTGGACAAGGAGTCCGCCGCCGGGCTGCAGCAAATGGCCGGCAATGCCTTTCCCCAGGTGATGGACCTGGACCCTGTCCGGTTCGGAAAGCTGCTCAGCGCAGCGGAGATCGCCGTAGGACTGACCCTGTTGACGCCCTTCGTCCCCAGCAGGCTCGCCGGTTTGGTGCTTGGCGCCTTCTCCGGCGGCATGGTGACGATGTACCTCAAGACCCCCGGGCTCACCGAGGACGACGGCATCCGGCCCACCGCTCAGGGCACGCCGCTGGCGAAGGACATCTGGATGGCCGGAATCGCTGCCTCGCTGATCCTGGACCGGAAGAACCGGACCAAGGTCAAGGAGGTCGCCAAGGTCAAGGAAGTCAAGGTGCCTGCTCCGGTCAAGGCCGGTGCGGCGGCGGCGGCCATCAAGGTGGCAAAGGACGTCAAGGACCACAAGAGCAGCGGCAAGGATGACAAGCACGGCAAGCACGGCAAATAGTCCCGGCAGGCAGCCGCCGAAGCCGAGGCCCGGCACAGTTGGCCAACGCGTACGCAACCAAAGGAAACTGCAGAATGGCCAAGGACGTCCCAGGTTTTAGCCGGTTTTAACCGTTTGCTGTGGAAGTCAACGGCATTACGGTCACCGGGCGGATTTCGCGGGACGACGACGACGGCGGGGGCGGCAGCGGTGATGCCGTAACCCTGCCGCCGTTGCTTCTGTTGCACGGGCATCCGGAAACTCACCTGATGTGGCACCGAATTGCCGATGCCCTGGCTGAAGACTTCACCGTCATAGCTCCGGACCTGCGCGGATACGGTGGCTCCTCCAAGCCTGCCGGAGAAGCGGATCACTCCACGTACAGCAAACGTGAAATGGCGAAAGACGCAGTCTTGCTGATGGAGCACTTCGGTACCGAACGCGGCTTCAGCAGCTTTGCGCTGTGCGCCCGCGACCGCGGGGCCCGGGTGGGGCATCGAATGCTGGCCGATTACCCGGGCCTGGTGTCACAGGCAATGTTCCTGGACATTGCTCCCACGCTGGACATGTACGCGGCAACGGACCGGGACTTTGCCCAGGCCTATTTCCACTGGTTTTTCCTGACCCAGCCGGAGCCGCTGCCCGAAGCCCTGATCGAAGCCAATCCCCGGGCCTACGTGGAAAACATCATCGGCAGCCGTTATGCCGGGCTGGACCCGTTTCCTGCCGACGTGCTGGATGCCTACGTTTCCGCGCTGTCATCCCCCGGCGCTGTCCACGCCATGTGCGAGGATTACCGGGCGGCGGCCACCATCGACCTGCATCATGACCAGGCGGACCGCGATGCCGGTCTCACGCCGGACGTGCCGCTGAGGGTCCTGTGGGGGAAGCACGGCATCATCGAAGCCCTCTTTGATCCGCTGGCGCTCTGGGAAAAGGCAGTCCCGGGAGTTCCCGGCCGGGCCGTGGAGGCGGGGCATTACCTCCCCGAAGAGGCTCCCGGGGAGGTCCTGGCGGAAATCCGCGGGTTCTTCCACCGGGCCTAATCGACCGGGCTGACCAGTCCCTCGGAAACCATCCAGTCGTAGGCCACCTGTTCCGGTTCTTCACCCTGCACGTCCACTTTCAGGTTCAGTGACCGCATGGTTTCATCGTCGAGTTTGTCGGCCACCTGCTCAAGGACAGCTTCCAATTCCGGATACTTCTGGAGGGTTTCCGTGTAGATCACCGGAGCCGCGTTGTAGGCCGGAAAGTACTGCAGGTCATCCTCCAGGACCAGCAGGTCCAGCGCCGCGATCCGGCCGTCGGTGGCGAAGACTTCCCCCACGGTGCACTGTCCCTGGTCCACTGCGCCGTAGATGGCGCCGGTATCATAGATGCCCACGTTCTGCTCCGGAACTACGCTCCCCCGGGGCAGCCCGTAGAGCTCAAGCAGCGGATTGAACCCGTCCTGCCGCGAGTTGAATTCTGCGTCCACGCAAAAGGTCAGTTCTTCCGGCGGAAGCTTCGACAGGTCGGAGATGCTGGTGATGCCCAGCTCCTCAGCCCGTTGCCGGCTCATGGCCAGCGCGTACGTGTTGTTCAGTTCCGCCGGAGCCCCCCAGGTCAGGCCGTTGGCAAGGTCTGCATCATGCACCGCCTGCCACTGTTCCTGCTGATCCGGGATGCCGAGTTCGTTGCCCAGATAGGTCAGCCAGGCGGTGCCGGTGTATTCCCACATCACGTCCGCCTGGCCGCTGCGCAGGAGTTCACGGGCAGGAAGGCTGCCCGGGACGTTACTCAAATCCGTGACCTCAAATCCTGCGGCCTTGGAAGCCAGCACTGACATCTTGCCGAGGATGAGCTGCTCCGTGAAGTTCTTGGAGGTTACCGTCACGGCTGCGCCGTCCGGCAACCCTTCAATGGGCTGAATGCTCCCCGGGGACACCGGCGGAACATAGGAGCCGGCCGGCTGAAGCCCGCATCCGGTCACCAGCAGGACAGCAGCCAGCAGCGCCGTCAGGGCAGCAGCTCGGGCACGCAGCGTCGTGTTGATGCGGCTCATCTAGATTCCTTTCGGGCGGGCAAAGTACTCCGCTGCCCGCCCAAGCCAGTCCACTGTCAGCGCCAGCAGGGCTACCATGACGGCACCGCTGATGAGCACCCGGGGAAGGTTCAGGTTCACGCCGGTGGTGATCAGCACGCCCAGCCCGCCGCCGTTGATGAAGGTGGCCAGGGCAGCCGTTCCCACCAGGAGCACCAGGGCGGTGCGGATTCCGGCCAGCATCAGCGGCACGGCCAGAGGAAGC
This sequence comes from Arthrobacter sp. NPDC097144, assembly GCF_044762205.1. Classification (NCBI taxonomy): domain Bacteria; kingdom Bacillati; phylum Actinomycetota; class Actinomycetes; order Micrococcales; family Micrococcaceae; genus Arthrobacter; species Arthrobacter sp. NPDC097144. The sequence goes on from NZ_JBIWDW010000001.1 coordinate 517,815, forward strand.
TCCACCCGAAACAGCACCCGTGAGGCACTCATCCCCATGCCGCGGCCGGCTTCCACCAGCCGCGGGTCCACGTTGTCCAGCCCCACCATGGTGTTGCGCAGGACCGGAAGCAGCGCATACAGGACCAGGGCCACCACTGCGGTCCAGAACCCAAAACCCAGCCAAAAGGCCAGCAGCACCACCAGCCCAATGGCCGGTGCGGCCTGGCCGATGTTGACCACGGCCAGCACCGGCCCGTTCAGGAACCGCAGCGGACGGCGGGTCAGCAACACTCCCAGAGGAAGGGCTATCACCAGCACGATCACGGCAGCCAGGACGGTCAGCCGCAAATGTTCCAGCGTGTAGGCCCAGAGGGTGGCAGGGTTCAACGTGGTCAGTTCGGTCTGCGTCAGGTCTGCGGCCGACAGCCACAACAGCAGGATCCCCAACGCGGCGGCAATCCCGGCCAGCTGCCAGACGAGGCCCCGGGCTGACCCTTCGCGCACTTCGGAAACGGCTTCCGTTTCGGCCAGGGTGTGCTCGCCCGCGGGATCCGGTGCTCCCCGTGCGCCCGTCACGCTGCTCATGGCCGGCCTGTTTCGCTGCTCATTCCGCTTTCCTGCTCACGGTTGTTTTCCAGCCGGAGCGTCCGTACGGCCTGCAGAATCAGCGGTGCGTCCAGCCTTCCCGCCAGCCGCCCGTCAGCATTCGTGACCAGCACGGCACCTCCGTCCGACAGCAGGACGGAGTTCAGGGCTTCGGCGAGGGTGTCATCGTGCGTGACAACCGGCAGCTGCGGACTCCGCTGCGCGGGCAGCCGGCTGAGTCCGTCCAGCTCCGCAACGGACAACCAGGCCAGCGGCCTCCCGGAGCCGTCGACCACTGCCGCAGCGTCCTGGCCGGCGGACAACGTCCGCGCCAGCAGGTCCCGGGAAGCCCCGCCCGCGGCACCACTGACGACGGGCAGCGCGGGGACACCCTTAACGCGGGCCAGGCCCAGCTGTTTGAGGCCTGCTCCGGAACCGATGAACTGCCGCACAAAGTCATTGGCCGGATGGGTGAGGATGCGCTCCGGAGTGTCATATTGGACCAGATGCCCACCCTCGGCAAACACGGCAATCCGGTCCCCGAGCCGCACGGCCTCGTCGAAATCATGGGTCACAAAGACCACCGTCTTGTGCAGGTTCGCGTGGATGCTGAGCAGCTCGTCCTGCAGCCGCTCCCGGACAATCGGATCCACGGCACCAAACGGTTCGTCCATCAGCAGTACCGGCGGGTCGGCCGCCAGTGCGCGCGCCACTCCCACCCGCTGCTGCTGCCCGCCGGAGAGTTCCTTGGGGTAGCGGTCGCGGTACCGCGCCGGGTCCAGCGAGACCAGTTCCAGCAGTTCATTGATCCGCTGGGCCGTGCGGGCCTTGTCCCAGCCGAGCATGGAGGGCACAACGGCAATATTTGCTGCCACGGTCATGTGCGGAAAGAGCCCGCCGGCCTGGATGACATACCCGATGCCGCGGCGCAGCCGGTCGGCGTCAACTTCAGAGATGTCATCCCCGCCCAGCAGGATCTGCCCGGACGTTGGCTCAATGAGCCGGTTGATCATTTTCAGCGTGGTGGTCTTTCCGCAGCCGGAGGGACCCACCAGCATGACCATGTCCCCGGCGGCGATCTCCATGCTCAAGCTGTCCACGGCCGGGCGGTCCTGACCGGGAAACTGTTTCGTCACGTCCCGAAGCAGGATTCCTGCGGCGTGCGGGGCGGAGGAAAAAGGAGTTTCAGACACGGATGCCTCTCGGTATGCTCAGGCGGCCGACGACGATCAGCAGCAGGTCCAGGATGATGGCCAGCAGCACCACACCCACCACGCCGGTCAGCACGGACTCCAGGGAGTTGGCTCCGCCCAGACGGGACAGCCCGGAGAAAATGTAACCGCCCAGGCCCGGCCCGAGGGCGTAGGCGGCCACGGCGGCTATCCCCATGACCATCTGGCCGGAAACCCGGATTCCGGTCAGGATCACCGGCCAGGCCAGGGGCAGTTCTATCCGGAAGAAGATGCGGATTCTTCCCATGCCCAGGCCGCGGGCAGCTTCCACGGTGCTGCCCGGTACCCCGGTCAGGCCCACGACGGCGTTGCGGAGAATGGGCAGCAGGGCATAAAAACCCACGACGACGACGGCCGGAAGAACCCCGAAGCCCAGCGGCGCAATGAGCAGGCCAATCAGGGCAAAGGACGGAATGGTCAGTCCCACCGCACTGATGCTGTCCACGACGGACCGCAGCCAGGGCTGCCGATACGTCAGCGCTGCCACCAGCACCGCCAGGACGGATGCGACGACGAGACACTGCAGGACAAGGCTGAAATGCTGCCAGCTGGAAAACAGGATGTCGTTGAAACGCTGCGCGATGAAGTCATTCACACCAAACCCACTTCAAGTGTTGGGTGGCCCGCCGTCCTTCCAGCCTAAACCGGCCCTGCGCAGATGGGCAGGGCTTAGGGCACCAGCAGCCAGGCGGACTCGTCGGTTCCCAGCACGGAGCTGATGCCGGGCTCACTCGCCAGCAAAACTTCCCCGGCGGGCAGCGGCAGCTCGTCAGGGCCGAAGTTCAGCAGGCACAGCAGCCGCCCCCGCCGGAAGGCCAGGACATTCTCGCCAAAGTCCTGCCAGCTGATGTGCGGCCCCGGGGAGGACGCCAGCATCCGTCGGCGGGCGGCGGCAGCCTGCCGATACAGCGTGAGGAAGGACCCGGCGTCGTGCTCCTGCTCGGAGGCGGCGTATTTGCTCCAGTCCCGGGGATGCGGGAGCCAGGGGACACCGTCGGTGAAGCCCAGTCCCGGCGCCGCGGCGTCCCAGGGAATCGGCACGCGGCAACCGTCCCGGCCCTTCTCCGTTCCCCCGGTACGTTCAAAGATGGGGTCGCGCAGGGAGGCCGCGGGCAGATCCGGAACTTCCGGCAGCCCGAGTTCCTCGCCCTGGTACAGATAGGCCGCGCCCGGCAGTGACAGGGTCAGCAGCAGGGACGCACGGGCACGGCGCCGGCCCGCGGCGTCGTCGGGCACCGGATGCGTGCCGCCGGTTGCCAGCCAGCGGAGCAGGTCGGTGCCCGCGGGCAGTCCGTAGCGGGTGCGGTGGCGGACGACGTCGTGGTTGGAAAGGACCCAGGAGGTGGCCGCATCCACCTTCGCGACACCGGCGAGTGCTGCGTCGATGACCGTACGGAACGCGTCCCGGTCCCAGGGGCAGCGCAGATAGAAGAAGTTGAAGGCCTGGTCCAGTTCATCCCGGCGGACATACATCGGCAGGCGCTCCAGGCTCACCCCGGCTTCGGCCACGGCCAGGCGCGGCGGATCATACTCATCCAGGATTTTCCGCCACTGCCGGTAAACACCGTGCACCTCGTCCCGGTCCCAGAAGGGATGGTCTTGTCCGTCCGGAGGCGAGAGCAGGGGCGCGGAGTCCGCCCCGAAAGTGTTGCGCAGCGGCAGGTCCAGATCCTTCATCAGCCCGTGCGCCACGTCAATTCGGAAACCGTCCACCCCCAGATCGGACCAGAAGCGCAGGGTCCGTTCGAAGTCGGCCCGGACTTCGGGATGATGCCAGTTAAAGTCCGGCTGTTCCCGGGAAAAGATGTGCATGTACCACTGCCCGTCCGGCACCCGTTCCCAGGCCGGGCCGCCAAACTTGGACTGCCAGTCCGACGGCGGCAGCTCGCCGTTCTCCCCGCCTCCGTTCCGGAAGATGAACTTTTCCCGTTCCGGAGAGCCGGGGCCCGCGGCCAGTGCTGCCTGAAAGTCCGGATGCTGGTCGGAGCAGTGGTTCGGCACAATGTCCACGATCATCCGGATGTTCCGCTCGTGCGCGGCGTCCAGCAGCTGCCTGAAATCCGCCAGGGTGCCGTACATTGGGTCCACGTCCCGGTAGTCGCTGACGTCGTAGCCGCCGTCGGCCTGCGGGGAGGGGAAGAAAGGTGTCAGCCACAGGGCATCAATGCCCAGTCCGGACAGGTAGTCCAGTTTGGCCCTTACCCCGGGCAGGTCGCCGATTCCGTCACCGTTGGAGTCCGCGAAGCTGCGTACGTACACCTGGTAGATCAGCGCGTCCCGCCACCATGGCGCCTCGTTGGGCCGGGTACTGAAGAGATTCTGCACGTGCTGGTTACCCCTTTTTCCTCGTGGGTGGTTGGACCATGAATTGGACGCTTCCCCGGAATATTCTGCCCGCTGCGCGGTTGTATGTGTCCATGAGCACATTAGAGAGCGCCCCATCGGTTCGGTCCATTGGCTTCATCGGCAGCGGGAACATCGGGTCCCAGCTGGCGCGCCTCGCGGTTAAGCAGGGCTTTGATGTCATTCTCAGCAACTCGCGGGGTCCCGAAACCCTGCAGGCCCTCATCATGGAACTCGGCGATCACGCCCGCGCCGCCACCCCGGCAGAGGCGGCCGAGGCCGGGGACGTCGTCGTCGTCTCCATCCCGCTGAAGAACTACCGTGACGTCCCGGTCCGGCCCCTCGAGGGAAAGACGGTCATTGACACGATGAATTACTACCCGCAGCGGGACGGAAACATTGCCGGGCTCGACGACGAATCCACCACCACCAGTGAACTGCTCCAGGAGCACCTTCCGGACTCACATGTGGTCAAGGCGTTCAACAACATCATGGCCGACCACCTGACCACGCAGGGCTCTCCCGCCGGGACGGCCAACCGCCGTGCGCTGCCCATTGCGGGCGACGACGCGGCGGCCAAGGGCACAGCGGCCTCGCTCATCAACGAGTTCGGATTCGACGTGGTGGACGCCGGCCCGTTGTCCGAGGGCTGGCGCTGGCAGCGCGACACCCCGGCCTACGTCACGGCACTGGATGCCAAGGGAATGGAAGAAGCCCTGGCCGGCGCAGTGCGGTACGCGGATATGACCTGATCCCCCGGAGCACCCTGAGCAGCAGAAACCCTCCCGACGAAGCGGCGGGAGGGTTCTGTCCGGTTCAAAAGCTACGGGATCAGCACGAGGCGGATCGGGTTGCCTTCCTTGGCATCAAGGGATTTCACGGCCCGCTCGGCTTCGGCCAGCGGAATGCGCGCACTCACAGATTTGGCGAAGTCCAGGCGGCCCATCCGGGTGAGGTTCACCAGCTGCGGCACGTGGTGCGCCTCGGAGCCGTAATGGCCACGGATCTGCTTGCGGGCATAGGAGAAGCCGGTGCTGTCAGAGATGGTCATCGGCTTGCCGGACAGGCCCACCAGCACCAGGCGGCCGCGCAGGCCCAGGCAGTTGATTGCCTGGGTGCGGACGGCGTCCACACCGGCGAAGTCCAGTGCGACGTCGAGTCCCCTGCCGCCGGTGGCGGCTTTCATGGACTCCGCGAAGTCCCCGGCCATCGGGTCCAGGGCAACGTCGGCGCCGAATTCGAGCGCGCGTTCCCGGGCTTCGGGGAGGGGATCGACGGCGATGATGGGCGCGGCGCCGATCAGGCGCAGCAGCTGGACGCCGTGGGCGCCCAGGCCGCCGATGCCCCACACGCCTACGGCTTCACCGGCGCGGACATCACCGGTGGAGGCAATGGCGCCCCACGGGGTGGACACGGCGTCGGGAATGATGGAGGCCTGGTCGAAGGGGATGTCCTCCCCCAGCGGAACCAGCACGCCGGCAGGAACCACCAGGTACTCGGCCCAGCCGCCGTCGTAATCCACGCCCATGGTGAGCGTTACCCCGTTGTATTCATAGCCGGCCTGGACCACCACGCGGTCACCGGGTGCCACGGAGGTGACGCCCGCGCCCGGGAGGTCCACGGTGCCTGCGACTTCGTGGCCGAGGGTGACCTCGCTGCCCTTGAGGAACTGGGGACGCAGCAGCCCCTGGATCAGGTGGACATCGGACAGGCAAACCCCTGCCGCACCGACCTTGATCCGGACGAACCCCGGGCCGGGATCGGGGATCGGAACTTCCTTCATGGCGAAAGTTCCGGTTTCAACATTGAGACGTCCGGCGATCATGGTGCCGCTGGAAGTGCCGTTGGACGGGGTGCTGTTAGACATTGACAACCTCTTTAGCGTTGAACTGCGGGAGCAGACGCGGCCGCGGTTTCATTATCTGCCCGCGCAGCAACTGCACGAAAATCGGGGCGGGCGGCAACCTGTCCGGTTTCCGCCCGCCCCCTTTTCCGTGCCCGTTCTAGGCCTGCAGGATCACCTTCAGCGCGTTCGTCTCAGCTGCGCGGGAGAACGTGTCATAGGCCTGGATGATGTCGCCAAGCGGATAGCGGTGACTGATGAATTCCTCCGCGGGGAGCTTTCCCTCCGCCACGAGTTTCAGCAGCATGGGCAGGGTATTGGTGTTCACCAGCCCCATACTGATGTCGATGTTCTCAATCCACAGCCGGTCCAGCTCCAGGCTGACGGGTTTCCCGTGCACACCTACGTTCGCTACGTTGCCGCCGGGGCGGACAATGTTGGTGCACATTTCGAAGGTTGCGGGGATGCCCACCGCTTCCACGGCCACGTCCACTCCCCAGCCGTCGGTCTGAGCCATGATCTGCTCGCGCCAATCAGCGTCCCCGGAGTTCACCCCGTGCGTGGCGCCGAATTTCCGTGCCTGCTCCACCCGGTTTGCGTCCAGGTCCACCGCAATGATCTTTGCCGCGCCGTAGAGCTTTGCCGTGGCAATAACCGCGAGTCCCACCGGACCGGCGCCGACGACGGCCACCACGTCCCCGGGTTTTGTTTGTCCGTACTGCACCCCCATCTCGAACCCGGTGGGAAAAATGTCGCTCAGCAGGACGCCGTGCTCGTCGGAAACGCTCTCCGGCAGGAGATACAGGGAAGTATCCGCATAGGGTGCCCGCACATATTCCGCCTGCGTGCCGTCGATCAGGTGGCCGAAAATCCAGCCGATGCCCGCGCTGCCTTCCTCGCCCAAACAGTGCGAGTACAGCCCGTCTCGGCAGAAGATGCAGGATCCGTCTGCGGACACGCAGGACAGGATCACCTTATCCCCCACCTTGAAGTTGCTGACGCCGCTGCCGATTTCGGTAATGGTGCCCACACCTTCATGCCCAAGGATCCGGCCGGGGGTTACGGCCGGGACATCACCCTTGAGGATGTGCAGGTCGGTGCCGCAGATGGTGGTGGAGTCGATTTTTACGATGGCGTCGCGCGGCTCCTGGATAGTCGGATCCGGAACGTCCTTCCATGCTTTTTGTCCGGGGCCTTCATACACGAGTGCTTTCATGGTGTCCTCGCCTGCTCAGACTGATGGGTCCCCTTCAGCGTAGAAGCGGAGGCAGAAGCTGCGGAAGTGCCCCCGCCTATTCGCCGTCCACATAGAGCCAGACTCCGCTGATGCGGACAAATCGGCTGGTCTCCTCCTGAACGCCGCGCCCTGCTTCGTCCCGGAAGTGGGCCCTGAAGCGCACAATTCCCGTCTCGTCCAGCGGTCCGCCGGCGGACGTCTCCACGATGTCCAGTCGGCGCCACTGCAATCCGGCGTCCAGATCGAGGGTTGCGGGCCGGGTGGAGGGGTGCCAGGTTTTCAGCAGATAAGCCTCGTCACGGATGGCGAATGCGGAGTACCGGGAGCGCATTAGTGCCTCGGCGGTGGGTGCGTTCCGGGCTCCGGAGTGGTACTTGCCGCAGCAGGCGGAGTACGTTTCACCGCTCAGGCAGGGGCAGCGTTCATCCGGTGCAGGAACAGAGGGCAGGGCGTCGGAGACTGAAGTCATGAGGCAATTATCCCCGGTCCATCCCTGCGGCGGGGTGCCGGCGGCGGACCCGGTCATTTCTGCAGGGCGAGTTCCGTCTGCAGGTTCAGGCGCACGGTTTCGATGGCCGCACTGATCCGTTCCTGCCGGCGCTCAGAGACTTCCCCGTGCCTGGCTGCCGTCTCCAGACGGGCCGACAACCCAGTCAGGTCTTCCAGCGCTGCTTCATAGTCTCCTGCTGCCGCGGCCTCGGCCACCTCGGCAACCTGGCCCTGCAGCTCCCGGGCGGCGCCCGAATCGATCCCCGGCGCTTCACACCCGGACAACGCGCATGCTGCCAGCAGGGCCGCCGCCGGAATGATGCGCAGGCCTCTCACGGATTGACACTTTCCTGCAATTCCCGAAGGTGCTCACCGAGTTGTCCGGGAACGGCCGGATAGCCCTGGTCCTGCGGAAAAATACCCATCCTGTCCGCGACGGCCATAATGGTCATGGTCAGGACGGCTACGGCTACCAGGCCGAGCAGCGTTCGTCCGGCCAAGACGAGCTTTGACGGCCGCCTGGGAATGGCCAGCGATGCGGCCCGGGCAGCTGCGGCCTGCAGTCTCCCGGGTCCGATCTTGGGCGGCGTCTGCGGCGGAACGAGGAGCAAGGGTCCGGAGGGCAACTTCACCTCCACCGGGTCCGGAAGCGGCACCGGATCCGGGTCCGGGTCCGGGTCCGGAACAATGTCTGCTGCCGGCCCGCAGGCAGCCGGATCTTCCGGGCCGTCCGTCCCGCTGTCCGCGGTTGCCGGCCCGCCGTCGTCGGCTCCGCCGGTCTCAGCACCCGTGTGCTCCCCCGTGTCCTCTGCCTGCACACGGGCTGGGGACTGCACTGGCGCCAGCACATCCAGGGAAGACCAGCGGTACTCAAGCAGCTGGGCGGAGACTTCCGCCGCGGTCGGCCTCTGATCGGGATCGCGGTCCGTCATTGCCTCCAACAGGGAACACCAGTAGTGCCCCAAAGCTTCGGGCACATCAGGGCTGCGGCTGAGCCGGGCAAGGGCCGCTTCCACCGCACTGCCGCCGTATTCAATGCGCCCGGTTACGGCTTCCAGGAGCACCAGGCCAAGGGAGTAGATATCGCTGGAGAAGCCCACGTCCTGGCCGCTGGCCTGCTCCGGACTCAGATAGTTGGCTGTGCCCAGTGTCGCGTTCGCGGCTGTCATCCGGTCGCCGTCCAGCATCCGGGCAATGCCAAAGTCGGTCAGCTTGGCGCGCGGCAGCGTGCCGGCAATGATCGGTGGAAGAAGGATGTTGGCGGGCTTTACATCCCGGTGAATGACGCCGCGGCCATGGATATACGCCAGCGCGCCCGCGAGCTCAGCTCCGATGTAGGCGACGTCCGCGGGGCTGAGGGGATCCTCCTCGCGCAGGCGTTTGCGCAGGTCCGGCCCTTCTACCAATTCCATCACCAGAAAGGCACGGGGTTCGCCGGCTTCGCCGTCGTCCCGGCCGGCGTCGTCCTTGCCGGCATCAAACAGTGTGACCAGGCCCGGATGGGAAAGAGACGCCAGTAAACGCATTTCCGTTTCCTGGCGGCCGACGTCGTCTGGAGCGACGGCGCTGGCCCGAAAGAGTTTCACGGCAATGTCGCGGCCGAGAGCCTCGTCCTGTCCACGATAGACGGTGGCCATGCCACCGTGGCCTATGGGTTCATTGAGTCGGTAACGCCCTGAAATGAGCCTGTTAGGCCCTTCTGACGCGAAACTTTCCATGCTGCAACCTCTTCTCGCCTTTCAAGCGTAGCCGAGGGGGGAACATGGCGTAGATGGCGCAGAACGAGTTTTTTTACCCCCTGCTGAGCACCTCCCGTAAGCGTTGTCTTTGCGCTAAACTGCCCTGCCGCGAAGGACCGCGGCAGGGCAGTTTAGAGGGGAAATTCGTCAGCGGCCAAGAACGTCAGAATGCCTTGATAATGGCGTCCACGGCCTGCTGGATACCCAGCACAATGAACAGCAAAGCCGTGATGCCGAGGGCAAGGTTGGTGTGGAGTTTGTTCGCCCAGGCCTTGGGCACGCGCCGGCCGTTCAGCAGCCCCAGCAGCGTCACGGCCAAGAACGGCATGAACAGCGAACCGAGGACGCCGTAGGCCAGGATCAGCCCAATGGGCTTGCCCAGCAGGAACAGCAGCATGGGCGGGAAGGTCAGCCACAGAAGGTAGAACTTGAAGTACTTTCCGCCCACGCGGGTGTCTTCGTGTCCGGACTCCTTGCCGCGCATGTTGCCCCAGAAGTCCGCGAACATCAGGGAGACACCGTTCCAGACCCCGATGATGGAGGAGAAGGAAGCAGCCCAGAAACCAACCAGGAATCCGGTTCCCACAATGTCCCCGTACTCGGCCTTGAGCACGTCGTAAAGGTCCAGCAGGCCTTCATCGCCGGAGCTGAGGGAGACACCGGCTGAACGGACAACTTCGGCACCGACAATCAGCATGGCGATCACGAAGATGCCGGTCATGACGTACGCCATGGAGTTGTCGATCCGCATGACCTTCATCCACTTGGGCGTGTACCAGCCCTTTTCCCGCAGCCAGTACCCGTACGCGGCCAGCGTAATGGTGCCGCCCACGCCGCCGGCCAGCGCCAGCGTGTAGACCACTCCGCCTTCGGGAATCAGCGGCACCAGCCCGGACAACATCTCCGGGATGTTGGGAGCCGCAATGACGGCCAGCCCCACCACGGTGACGAACATGATGCCCACCAGGGCGGCAGTGATCTTTTCAAAGGTGGCGTACCTGCCGAACCACACCATGCCCAGGCCGGCCAGGCCCATGAGGATCGCAAAGACCCACAGATCGACGGCGGGGAACAGTGCTGCCAGCGGCAGGGCCGCGGAGGACATGGCGGTGGCTCCGTATACGAAGCCCCAGATCATGATGTAGGGACCGAAGTACCAGGTGGTCCATTTTCCGAGCGAGCGCCAGCCCTCGAAAATGGTCTTGCCGGTGGCGAGCGTGTAGCGGCCGGCGCCCTCCACCAGGATGATCTTAAGGATTACGCCGAGAATCACGGCCCACAGCAGGCCGTAGCCGTACTTGGATCCGGCCACCAGGGTGGCAACCATGTCTGCGGCGCCCACACCGGTTGCAGCCACCACCAGTCCGGGGCCAACGACCTTCCACTTGGCGGGTGCCCCGCCGTCGTCGTCTATCCGGTCGGCGTGCGCGATTCTGGGTCGGGGAATGGTGCCTTCGTCGGCCATGGGCCAGCAATCCTTACGTCAGGGTTTTGGGCAGCCGAAAGCAGGGTGTGCTCTCGGTCACGGGACATAGGCATCTTCTCACGGCCCCTTCGTGAAGCCTGCTCTGTTACCCGCGCTGCACTCCGGGATATTCCTGTGTCCCGGCAGCAGTCCACGGGTTGACGGCGGGAGCTCCGAGCCGGCGGAAATCCTCCGGGCGGTCCGTCACTATGGTCAGATCGCTGCGCAGTGCCGTGGCGGCCAGCACCACCGTGAGTGTGCCGGCATCGCGCTCCAACCCGGCCGAGGCAAGGACAACACCCTGGTCCACCGGCAAAATATGGCACCCGAAACGGTCGGCAAGCTCCTGCAGCCAGGAGCTGTCCGGACAGGGCAGGTCACCGAGCGTCAGCGCCGAAATGAAGATCCGCAGCGAGCTGCGGCAGCGCAGGAAATCCGTCAGGACCTCACTGCAGCGGAAACTGCGGATTTCCGCCAGCACCGGGGTATCCAGCAAGAGCCCCGACTGCCCGTTCATTCGCGGTGCCCGGTTCCGGCGAGCAGGAATTCGAGGAACTCTTCCCGGGCGCGGGTGATGACCTGGTAATCCTGCAGGGACACAGCCCTCGGTTCCAGGCCGGGAAGGGGTTCGTCGTCGTTGCCCGGGCGGCTGCCGGCCGGGCGGTCATTGCGGTGGGAAAGATTGCGGTGGGAGGCATTGTCCATGGGAATGCGGCGCCGCGCGCCGGTCCTTTCAGCGTGCTCTTGCCCGCACCGGGTGCCGTGAGGCGAGTGCAGGCCACTTCTTCATCCGAACCACCCAACGAGCGCGGGGTTGGTATGCGGCCAAGTCGGAGCTTGGCGGCCGCAGTTCTTGAAGCTGTTTGGAAGTATAGCCAGCTCTGCCGGCTCCCCCGCCGTATTGCTGATTATGTCTTCTCGATCAGGCACCCGGGTTGGCGTGCAGGGAGAGCGAGGACGCCACGAGCTGTTTGGTGTAGTCATGCTGCGGCGCGGCATAGACCTGCCCCGTGGCACCGGACTCCACGATGCGCCCCCGGTGCATTACCGCCACTGTGTCGCAGAGGTGCTTCACCACGCCCAGGTCATGGGAAACGAACACGAGCGTGAGCTGGTATTTGTCCACCAGGTCAGAGAGCAGGTTCAGTACCTGCGCCCGCACGGACACATCCAGGGCGCTCACCGGTTCATCGGCCACCAGGATGCGCGGCTCGCAGATCAGGGCGCGGGCTATGGCAATGCGCTGCCGCTGGCCTCCGGAGAACTGGTGCGGGAAACGGTCTGCGGAGTCCTCCGGCAGCCCAACGGCGTGGAGCATTTCAGCAACCCGGGCAGCATGGTGGCGGGCACCGACGGGCTCCCCGGGAAGCAGCAGCGGTTCGGCTACCAGGTCCCGCACCCGCATCCGCGGATCGAGCGATCCCATGGGGTCCTGGAAAACTATCTGCAGCTGCCGGCGCAGCTCCAGCAGCTGGCCTTCCCGGGAGCCGGCCACTTCATTGCCCGCCACCTTCACCGAGCCAGAGGTCGGCAGATCCAGTCCGGCGAGGATCCGCAGCAGCGTGGATTTGCCGGACCCGGATTCGCCCACAATTCCGAACCGCTGCCCCGCGGCCACGTCGAAGGACACGTCCTGGAGCGCCGCAACTTCGGCCGGGGCGCGGAAGAGGGAGCTGCGCCCGCGGCGGTAGGTGCGGTGAAGTCCCCGCACCTGGATCAGGGGTTCGGGCTGGGACTGGTCAGCAGCGGCTACAGAAAGGGCGGCCGCGGGCTGCGGTTCGGGCCCGACGACGGCGGGGGGCACGGCATCGGAAGCGCGCGCGGCACCGGGAACATAACCCGCTGCCGAGGAAACCGTGAACAGCCTGCCGGCGGCATCGGTGGCTTCTAAATCCGAGGCGGCCAGCAGTCCGCGCGTGTAGTCATGCCGTGGCCGGGAAAAGACGTCCGCGGTGGGGCCCTGTTCCACCAGGACGCCCTTGCGCATCACCAGGATGCGGTCGCAAATGCTCGCGGCAACTGCCAGGTCATGGGTGATAAAGAGCAGTCCGCTCCCCCGCCGAGCAACGCCGTCGGAGATCAGATCCAGCATTTGGCGCTGGACGCTCACGTCCAGCGCGGTGGTGGGTTCATCGCAGATCAGCAGGTCCGGGTCATTGGCCAGTGCCATCGCCAGCATGACGCGCTGCCGCTGGCCGCCGGAAAGCTGGTGGGGGTACGCGCGGGCGGCCTCTGCCGGATCCGGAAGCTGGACCGATGCCAGCAGTTCAACACTGCGGGCGTCGGCTGCCCGCCCGCGGGCGGCTCCGTGCCGGGTCAACGCTTCAGCTACCTGCCGCCCCACACGCATCAGCGGGTTCAGGGCACTCAGAGGCTCCTGGAACACCATGCCCGTCCGCCTGCCCCGGATGCGGCTCATCTGCCGGTCGCCGGCACCCACCAGGTCGTGCGGGACGCCGTCAAGGCGGACGGATCCGGTGACGTGCAGGCCTTCGGGCAACAATCCCGTCAGTGCGGCCGCGGTGACGGACTTTCCGGATCCCGATTCTCCGATCAGGCCCACCCGTTCACCCCGGGCCAGGGACAGCGCGAAGTCCTGCACCAGGACCCGGCTCCCGGCCGTGACCTGCAGCCCGGTGACCGTCAGCAGCTGGGCGTGGGCGGCAGGCACCGGCGCAGGCAGGAATGACGGCAAGCCGGTTGGGCGGCCGTTGGCAGGACCGGGCACAGAGTACGGCGCGGACATCAGCGTGTTCCGTTCAGTCGGGGATCAAACCGGTCCCGCAGGCCGTCGCCCAGCAGGTTGAAGCCCAGAACCGCCACGGCAATGGCCGCACCGGGCCAGATCGCCAGCGATGGATAGGTGCCCAGGAACTGCTGGGATTCCTGCAGCATCCGGCCCCAGGACGGCACCGGCGGCGGTGTGCCCAGGCCCAGGAAGGAGAGGGCAGCCTCAGCCAGGACGGCCAGTCCGAAGGTCACCGAGCACTGCACCACCACCATTCCGGCTATGTTCGGCAGCACGTGGCGGCGGGCGATCCGCAGACCGGGCTGGCTGGCCGCCCGTGCCGCCAGAACGTATTCGCTGCTCATGACCTGGAGCGTTCCGGAGCGGGCCACGCGGGCAAAGCCGGGGATGGAACCGATCCCGATGGCGACCATCGCCGTCGTCGTTCCCCCGCCAAAGACCGCTCCGAACATGATCGCCAGCAGCAAAGCGGGGAACGCCAGCAGGATGTCCGCGCCGCGCATGGTCACTTCCTCCACCGCTCCTCGGCGCATGCCGGCCAGGACACCAAGCGGTGTCCCGATGAGCGCGGCAATGCCCACGGCCACCAGTCCGACGGACAGGGTAATCCGGGCGCCGTAAAGGATGCCGGAGAAAACGTCCCGGCCGTAGCGGTCGGTGCCCATCAGGTGGGCGCTGCTGGAGCCCTGCAGCCGGTCGGCAGGGAAGGCCCGCAGCGGATCGTAAGGGGTCCAGAAAAAAGAGACCAGCGCCGCCAGCACCACCACCGCCACCAGCACGGCTCCGGCCAGCAGTGTCGGAGAAAGCCTGCGTTCGGAGCTCATGCGCGTTTCCTCAGGCGGGGATCAACAATCGTGTAAAGGACATCAACCACGAGGTTGATGATCAGGGTGAGGGCCACCAGCACCATCACCACGGACTGAACGGTGAGCAGGTCCCGGTTGCCCACTGCGTCCAGGAGCATGGACCCGAGTCCGGGAATGACAAAGACACGTTCAATGACGACGGCGCCGATGATCAGGGCGGCCAGCTGGACGCTGGCGACGGTGAGCACCGGAACCGCGGCGTTGCGCAGCCCGTGCTTGACCAGTGCCTCCAGCTTGCCCAGGCCTTTGGCCCGGGCCGTGCGCAGGTAGTCCTCGCTCATCACTTCCAGCACGGCGGACCGGACGTAACGCGTCAGGACAGCGCCCTGCACCGAGGCCAGGGCAAGCACCGGCAGGGTCACCCGGTGCAGGAAGTCGGCAAAGTCCACACCCGGCGGGGTCCAGCCGTTGGCCGGGAACCAGCCCAGTCCCACGGCAAAAACCACCACGAGCATGATGGCCGCAAGGAAGCCCGGCACGGCCACGCCGAGCTGGCTCAGCCCGCTGAGCAGGACGCCGCTGGGCTTGCGGTGGCGCAGCGCGGCAACGGTTCCGAACGGCACGGCGATCAGCAGCGCAACGGCCATGGCGAGTCCCACCAGGATCAGCGAGACCTGCAGCCGGTCCAGCAGCAGGGGGCTGATGTCCTGCCGGGTGACATAGGAAACCCCAAAGTTCCCGCGGAGCAGTCCCGACACCCAGTCGAAGTACTGCACCGGCAGCGGGCGGTCCGTGCCGAATTCCCGGCGGGTCTGCTCCAGCAGTTCGGGGGTCGCGTTGACTCCGAGGGCTATCTGGGCCGGGTCCCCGGGGATGGCCCGCATGAAGAGGAACACTGCCACAGTGGCCACCAGGAAGGTGACGGCAAAGCGGGCAGCATTAATAAGCAGGCGGATTCCCACGGTCTTTTACTGCCAGCCTACTGAGCCCAGGTCCAGCGCTTCCGTGACGGAGTTGGCCGGCAGGCCGGTGACGCCGGACTTGGCCACCACAATGTTGGGGAACAGGAACAGGACGTCAGCGGCGGCGTCGTCGTTGATGGTGCGGACCACCTTCTGCATGCCGGATACATACCCGGCCTCGTCAGCCGCATCGGCAGCGGCCGCTTCGTCCTTGATCTTCGTGTTGTCATACCCCAGGTAGTAGTTAGGGTTGTTGAACATGGTCAGCAGGTCGCGGCTTTCCACGGCCAGGACCACTGACATGTCGTAGTCGTGGCGGGTGAAGACCTTGTCCAGCCAGACTGCGGGGAACTCTGCGGACTCGATGGTGGCGTTGATGCCCACTTCGGCCAGCTGGGACACCACGATTTCGGATACGGCCGTGGCGTAGGGGCGCGTGGGTACGGTGAACGTGATGTTCAGGTTTTCTGCACCCGCCTCCGCCAGCAGCGCGCGGGACTTCTCCGGGTCATAGGCGTAGGTGCCGAAGAGGTCCTCGTAATACGGGTCGGTGGGCGGCACGGGCGCACCGATGAGTGTGCCGTAGCCGCTCCACGCCGTGTCCAGGACGGCCTGGCGGTCCACGGCGTGGAGCACTGCCTGACGAACGCGCACGTCGTCGAACGGCGGCCGGGCGTTGTTCATGGACAGCATGACCTCGCCGT
Organism: Arthrobacter sp. NPDC097144; assembly: GCF_044762205.1. Lineage (NCBI taxonomy): Bacteria > Bacillati > Actinomycetota > Actinomycetes > Micrococcales > Micrococcaceae > Arthrobacter > Arthrobacter sp. NPDC097144. The sequence goes on from NZ_JBIWDW010000001.1 coordinate 533,950, forward strand.
TGGAGGTTCCTTCGAGGACCTGGAAGGAGTCATCGCCGGTGAAGGTGGGCAGCAGTTCCGGTGCCTGCATGTTGTACACCACGTCAACATCCCCGGAACGCAGGGCATTGGTGGTGGCCACTGCGTCCGCGAAGTAGCGCAGCGTTGCGGTTTCCACCTTGGGTGCTTCACCCCAGTAGTCGGAGCGTGCGGCCAGTTCGATGGATTCGCCGCGGTTCCAGGCTTCCACAGTGAAGGGTCCGGTGCCGATGGCTGTGGAGGCCAGCTCTGCGACGCCGCTTTCATCGAACATGGCGCCCACGGGGGTGCCCAGGTCAAAGAGCCAGGCGTTGGAGGGCCGGGAGAGCTGGATCCGGACCTCGGTGTCGCTCAGGACGGTGACGCTGTCCACGACGTCCATCTTGGTTTTCAGGCTGGAGAGCCAGGCATCGGACTTCACCCGCTCCAGGCTGAACTTTACGTCCTCGGCGGTGAAGGCTTCCCCGTTGGAGAACGTCACCCCCGGCTGCAGCGTGAAGGTGTAGGCGGTGCGGTCGTCGCTGATGTCCCAGGACTTGGCGAGCAGCGGCTGGATCTGTCCGTCCTGGTCGATCTCCACCAGGCCCTCGTACACGTTGGACATCAGCGCCTGCGGAATGGCAGCACCGGCAGTGGTGGTGAAGTCCAGGTTCGCGGGTTCCCCGGTCAGCGCGACAACGACGGCGTTGTCCGGCTGCGCGCCGGCGCCGTCCTGGCCGCTGGACTGCCCGCCGCCTGAACCTGCGGAGCAGGCACTGAGGGTCAACGCTGCCAGCAGCAGGGCAGCCGACGAGCGGACGGGAATTCGACGCATCTGGGGGTCTCCATCGGTGGGGCGGGCGGTGCCCGCGCGGCTGCGGACAGAAGTCCGCGCCAATTGTTGTCCTACATAGTATGGACGCGCTCAGGAACAGAGCGGAAATTGGGGTGTCCGGTCAGCTGGGACAGGTGTTGCCTGACGGGGCCAATGAGGATAGGTTCAGGCCATCGCGGCGCCGGGCCGGGGGGATCTGAAAGGACACGATGACGTGCGCACTAAATTGATCGGAGCCGGGCTGGCAGCAACGCTGCTGCTGACCGCCTGCGGAGGGTCAACGGAATCCAGCAACGAGGGGAGCTCCGAAGGAGCCACGTTGGTGGTCTACACCAACTCGAACTCGGACGGGAAGGGAGATTGGCTGGAGGCGCAGGCCGAGCAGGCCGGATTCAACCTTGAAATCGTAGGCCTGGGCGGCGGAGACCTGACCAACCGCATCATCGCCGAGGGAGGCAACCCCGTTGCGGATGTGGTCTTTGGGTTGAACAACATGTACTTCGAGCAGATCAAGGCCGAAGACCTGCTGGAGCCCTACACCCCTGAGTGGTCCGCCGACGTCGACGAAAGCCTGGGTGACGGTGAGACGTTCTGGCCGATCGTGCAGCAGGGCATCGTGCTGGCGTACAACACTGCCGCCGTTCCGGAAGCCGAGGCACCGGCTGACTGGACCGATCTGTGGGCCGATGACCGGTTCAAGGGGCGGTATGAATCCGTCAGCACCCTGGCCGGTGCCACGCAGCAGATCGTGATGGCCGGCATCCTGACCCGTTACCGGGACGATTCGGGTGACCTGGGCATTTCGGATGAAGGCTGGGAGCAGGTCCGCGGTTACTTCGAAAACGGGTCCAAGGCCGTGGAAGGCGAGGACCTCTTTGCCCGCATGGCTGCCGGCTCCGTGGACATGGGGCAGATGACCATCAGCGGCATTCCTGCCCGTGAAGAGCAGTACGGCGTAACTGCCGGGGTCATGGCACCGGAGGACGGTGTCCCCTATGCCGTGGAGCAGGTGGGCATCATCAAGGGCACGGACAAGAAGGAAGAGGTGGAGCGCTTCATTAACTGGTTTGGCAGCGGTGAAGTCCAGGGCGACTTTGCCGCCGAATTCGCCAGCCTCCCCGCCAACCAAAAAGCGCTGGAAAAGACGGATCCCGAGGTCCTCACGTCATATGAGGCCATTCCCCCGCAGGAGCTGGACTGGTTGTTCATCCGGGACAACATCTCCCAGTGGGTGGAGAAAATCGAGCTCGAATACATGCCCTGACAGGACAAAGACCAATGATCCGGTACGAAAACATTGAAGTGACATTCGACGACTTCGTGGCCATACCGCACCTGGACCTGGAGATCCGCGAGGGCGATTTCTTCACCCTCCTGGGACCATCGGGGTGCGGAAAGACAACGGCGCTGCGCACGCTGGCAGGCTTCATCAGCCCCAGCGGCGGCGATGTCTTTGTTGACGGCAAACGAGTTACGCACCTCTCCAGTGACAAGCGCAGCATTGGCATGGTCTTCCAGAATTACGCGCTCTTTCCGAGCATGAATGTGTGGGAGAACATCGCCTTCGGGCTGAAGGTCCGCAAGGAGTCAAAATCCGATACGGCACGGCTGGTGGCTGACATTGCGGACCAAATGGAACTCAGCGACGAGCAGCTGCACAAGAACGTGTCGGAGCTCTCGGGCGGGCAGCAGCAGCGGGTTGCCATTGCCCGTGCCCTGGTCCTGAAGCCCAAGATCCTGTTGCTGGATGAGCCGCTGTCCAACCTGGATGCCAAGCTGCGCGTTCAGCTGCGCGGTCAGCTCAAGGACCTGCAGAGCCAATTCGGCATCACCACCGTGTATGTCACCCATGATCAGGACGAGGCACTGACCATGTCAGACCGCATCGCCGTGTTCAACAAGGGTGTGGTGGAACATGTGGGGCCTCCCCAGGAAATCTACGAGCGCTCCGCGACGGAGTTCGTCTGTAATTTCATCGGAGACATCAACGTCCTGGACGAGGAACTGGTCCGCCGCCTGAATGAGCACTCCCCTGCTGCCCTGGATCCGGCCAAGAATTCCTACCTGCGCGTTGAAAAGGTTTCCCTGGATCCGCTCACGGCAGGACCGGGAGCGGTGAAAGTCAACGGCGTGGTGTCCGCCCGCAGCTACCACGGGATGCACAGCCGGTACACCGTGGACGCCGGCCAGAACCGGATCAAGGCCCTGGTCACTGAGAACGGCCTTACCCGCATGGACGTGGGCACCGGAGTGGACCTGTTCATCGATCCCGCCAACGTCCTGCAATATTAGGAATTACGCCGTGAAAACTTCAGTCAAGAGCATGTGGCGGTCCCCTCTGGTGGTGGTGACCTCAGTAGTGCTGGTGTGGTTCATCGGCACGTTCCTGATCCTGCCCAACATCAGTTTGCTGTCCGAAACCTTTTTTCCCAAGGGCGAGTTTTCCGGGCGGGCCGTGGAAAAGCTCCTGAGTTCGGACCGGGCCATGAAGAGCCTGGCCAACAGTTTCATCCTGGCCGTGGTTCTGTCAGTGACTGTGAATGCCGTTGGCATCTTTATTGTCCTGGTCACCCAGTACTTCGACATTAGGGGCGCCCGGATCCTGTGGCTGGGCTATGCCACCACGCTCATTTACGGCGGCATTGTCCTGGTTGCCGGATACAAGTTCATCTACGGCCAGAACGGGTTTGTCACCAACCTTCTGCTGGGCTGGTTTCCGGGGCTGGACCCGGGGTGGTTCAGCGGCTTCTTTGCGGTGGTCTTCGTCATGACGTTTTCCACCACGTCCAACCACATGCTTTTCCTCTCATCTGCCCTGAACAAGGTGGATTACCAGACCATCGAAGCTGCACGGAATATGGGAGCCTCAACGCTGAGGATCCTTTGGCGGATCGTGCTGCCCATGCTGCGGCCAATGCTTTTTGCCATCACCATTCTGGTGTTTCTGGGCGGCCTCAGTGCACTGACGGCTCCGCAGGTGCTGGGCGGGGAGAATTTCCAAACCATCAGCCCCATGATTCTGACTTTCTCCGGAACCTCAACCTCCCGTGACATAGCAGCACTCCTGGCGCTGATCCTGGGACTGGCAACGGTGGTGATGCTGGCCATCATGAGCCGGGTGGAACGCGGCGGCACCTATTTCTCGGTCGCCAAGGTCTCTGCCGGAATGAAAAAGCAGAAGATCGAGAACCCGGTAGCCAACGTTCTGGTGCACATTGCCGCCTATGCGCTGTTCCTGGTGTATTCCCTTCCGATCCTGTTAATTGTGGTCTTTTCCTTCACGGACACCGCCAGCATTTCTTCGGCAACCCTGGCCTTGGACCGCTTTACCCTGGACAACTACATCACGGTGTTCACCGATGAGTCCGCCTTCCGTCCTTTTGCCGTCAGCGTCATCTACAGCGCAGTGGCAGCCGTCGTCGTCGTCCTTGGACTGCTGTTCGTTGCGCGCATGGTCCAGAAATTCCGTAACCCGGTCACCGTTGCAGCTGAATACCTGCTGCACATTCCCTGGATCCTGCCCTCCACCCTGATTGCGCTCGGCCTGATCATGACTTTCGACCGCCCCTCCGCGTTCATCGGCGGCCAGGTCCTTACCGGAACCGTCTGGGTGCTGCTGGCCGCGTACATCATCATCAAGATCCCGTTCACGCTGCGCATGCTCAAAGCGGCCTTCTACTCGATCAGTGATTCCCTGGAGGACGCGGCGGCGATCCTCGGGGCGAAGTCGCTTTATACGTTCCGGCGGGTCCTGCTGCCGATTGTGCTGCCCACTGCCGCGGCCATCACCGCCCTGAACTTCAACAGCCTCCTGGATGACTACGACACCGCGGTGTTCCTGTACCACCCGCTGTATGAACCCCTGGGCATCGTGATCAAGAACAGCACGCAGGGTGAGAACATCAGCGACGCCATGGCCCTGACCTTCGTCTACACAGTGCTGCTCATGATCATCATGGGCGCCACCATGTACCTGGTCTACGGGCGGTCGGTAAGGACCAAGAGGCGACGCCGGGCTGTCGTCCTGCCGGACGCGCCGGCGCAGCCTGCCACCCAGATTCAGCCGGCTCCGGCGCCGGACGGCGGACAGCTGACCAAGCTGTAGGCGGGCGGCTGCCGGACTCCTCCGGCTCACGGACGCGGCCGCAAGAGGGCTTAACGCAGAAGCAGGACGGGAATTTCTTCCCGTCCTGCTTCTTATTCAAGCCGATTCCCGAAGGAATCCAAAGTCTATATTTAGAGGGCCTGGATGTTTACGGCCTGAGGACCCTTGGGGCCCTGCTCGGTGTCGAAGCTAACCTTCTGGTTCTCTTCGAGCGAGCGGTAGCCACTCGAGTTGATAGCGGAGTAGTGAGCGAAAACGTCGGCGCTTCCGTCATCGGGCTCGATGAAGCCGAAGCCCTTTTCGGAGTTGAACCATTTCACGGTACCTGTTGCCATTTTTAATCATCCTTCTAAAGAAACCACCCCCGACCTTCGGGGAGTTTCACGTTGCTGCGCCGTAGACGGCATATTACAGAAAAAGCGGCTGGCCCTTGATGTGGGTTTCGCCGCTTGGACTTCAACATGCGCAACACTGCAACTGCGTCCAGTATACACAGCGCCCCCGGCAGCGTCACCCCTTCCATCCGCCTACTCGTTAGGCTGGATACATGCGTTCCACAGCCCCTGTACCGGCCGAACCGGCCCTGTCCCCTGCACCCACTCCCGCCTCATCCCCCATCGAAAATTACCTCCGGCGGATCCACGCTGAAATCGCCGAGCTGAAGGACGGTAAGCCCTACAGCAACATCCCCGCCATGGCGAACGTGGACCCGGACAACTTCGGCATTGCCCTGGCCACGGCTGACGGCTACGTCTATGAAGTGGGCGACACGCGCAGGGAATTCAGCATCCAGTCCATCTCCAAGCCGTTCACCTATGGGCTGGCCCTGGCTGACAGGGGCATGGAGGCCGTTGATGCCAAGGTGGACGTGGAACCGTCCGGAGATTCCTTCAACGAGATCTCCCTCGCCGAGGGCACCGGCCGGCCGGCCAATGCCATGATCAATGCGGGAGCCCTTACCGCTACTTCACTGGTCCGCAGCGCGGGCGGTGTCACCCGTTTCAACCGCATCCTGAACACGTACTCCGCTTTTGCCGGGCGGCAGCTTTCGGTGAGTGAGCGGATCTACCGCTCGGAGCTCAAGTCCGGCCACCGCAACCATGCGCTGGCCTACCTGCTGCGGTCCTTCGACATCATCGAGTCGGATCCCGCCCCGGTCATCAAGGACTACTTCCGGCAGTGCTCGGTCATGGTCAACACCCGTGACCTGGCCCTGATGGCCGCCACGCTCGCCAACAGCGGCTGCAATCCCCTTTCCGGCGACCAGGTGCTGGACATCGAATCGGTGGAACGGGTTCTGTCCGTCATGGCCACCTGCGGAATGTACGACGACGCCGGCGCCTGGCTTTCCAGCGTCGGCATGCCTGCCAAATCCGGCGTCGGCGGCGGCACCATCGCCGTCCTGCCCGGCCAGATTGGCCTGGCTGTCTATTCCCCGCCGCTGGATGCCCACGGATCCAGCGTCCGCGGCGTGGCCACCAGCCAGCGGATCTCCCACGACATGCAGCTGCACTTTGTCCGCGCCGCCCGCACCGGCCGTTCCGCCATCCGCAACGTCTATGACATCACCGCAGCCCCCTCCGGCATCCGCCGCACGGATGAGGCCGTGGAAGTGCTGCGCGCCCACGGCCACCGCGCCCAGGTCCTGGAGCTGAACGGGGACCTCCTCTTCGCCGGCACCGAATCGGTGGTGCGCGCGCTCTCCAACCTGGACGACGACGTCGAAATGGTGGTCCTGGATTTGAGGAGCGTGGACGAGGTCTCCGAAGTGGCCCTGCGCCTGTTCGCGGATTCCGCAGACATGCTGGCGCAGAACGGCCGCGGACTGGTCCTGGTGGACGGCGAGGGAACGGTTACCAACGATCTGGCGGAACGCGGCCGGGAGGTACCGTCCTTCGTGACCCGCAATGCAGCGGTGGAATATTGCGAGACACAGCTGATCGACGCCTATGGCAGCGAGCTGGTCCTCCCGGACACTATGGAACCCATTGATTCCCCCGCCCTGAACCAGCTGGACCCTCAGGATGCCCGGACCGTCCAGGACCTGATGGAGGAACGCCTGTATGAGGACGGCGATGTGGTCCGCCGCGTGGGCCAGCGTTTTGGCGGGGTGTTCTTCATTGTCTCGGGGGCCATCGACACGTCCATGCCGGCTCAGGACGGAACCCGGATCAAGCTCACCACGCTCGGGCCGGGCATGACTTTCGGTGAAATGGCACTGGCCACGGACAAACGCCAGGAAACAACGGTAAAGGCTAGCGGGCCGGTCCGGCTTAAGGTTCTCACCGCCGAAGCCATGGAGTCCCTCGAAGAGGAAAACCCGCGTCTTGCCGTGGAACTGTGGAAGGCGCTCACACGGGATGCCTACACGCGGGTGGAGCAATACATCCGCGAGAGCGCCCTCCGCGCCCGCGACTAATCCGCACGCAAAAGGCGGCGCCGCAGAAACCTCTGCGGCGCCGCCTTTCCTTAAAGACATGTCCCAGCTCAGGGAAGCTGCTTAAACACAAAAGCAGGACGGGAAACCCGTCCTGCTTTTGTAAGGCAATTCAGTACAAGTACTGAACCGAAGTCTCTAAATTAGAGCGCCTGGATGTTCGTAGCCTGGGGACCCTTGGGGCCCTGCTCGGTATCAAAGCTAACCTTCTGGTTCTCGTCCAGGGACTTGTAACCATTGGAGTTGATAGCGGAGTAGTGAGCGAACACATCGGCGCTTCCGTCATCGGGTTCGATGAAGCCGAAGCCCTTTTCGGAGTTAAACCATTTTACTGTACCTGTAGCCATTTTAATATTCCTTCTGGATTGAAGCAGATCCCGACTTTCGGGTAGCTTCAGTCGCGGTGTTCCTTACCGCTTTTACAGAAAAGCGGCTAGCCCGTTTGGGTTTCGCCACTTGAAATACAAAATGCGCAACAACCAACAACTGAGTAAGACTCTACACGAGATATGGCAGAAGGGGAAACCGGCCCCTCCCGGGGCACGGATGCGCTCATCCCGGCAACAGCAGATGGGCCGGAATACTGTCCCGGTTGGGGATCCTGCGCAGCAGCAGCGGATCGATGAGCTCTCCGCGCCGCAGGACCGAAATGTCGCCGGTGGGCTCCAGGACCACAAGCGCCACTTCCGAGAAGTTGCGAATGCCGGCCTGCCGAAGCTTGAAGTACAGCTCATCCTCCACGATCCTGGCTGCACGCAGTCCGGGTTGCAGGATCTGGTCCCCTGCCATCAGCAGAATCGGCTTGCTGGAAAAATAGGTGCCCCGCTTGCTCCGGCGCAGGACCGCTTCCAAACGGAAGAGCGCAAACATGGTGGCCAGCCCGATGACGCCGGCCGCCAAGGTGGGCGTGTAGCCCAAGACCACGCGCCCCAGCACCGAGCCAAAGGCTATGACAATGGCTTTGTCCATAGTGGACCAGCTCGCCAGCGCCCGCTGGCCCGCCGTCCGGATCAGTATGAAAAAAGCGCCGTAAATACCAATGGCAGACAGGATGACCCAGAGAGCTTCCAAGGGCGTAATTCCGAGGTTATGGGACCACACGGGCGTGCTCCTTAGATGGAGGGCCGGCGCCTTATTCCGGTCCCGGCCTTCAGCCTGCGGGGAGAGGCGGGGTCAACCGGCGCTAGAAAAACTGGAAATGCCACCGGCAGCCGCCTGGGCGATAGGAAAAATGGTAGCCGCGGTGCTGTGGTTCCAACAGGTTCTTAGAGCCTGCCCGGCCCTCTACCCGGCAGTCATGGACTGGACTGCCCGATACGCGAAGACCATCGCCGTGCCCAGCGGGACGCCCGGACCCGGATAGAAACGGCCGGAGAAGGATGCGCTCGAGTTGCCTACGGCGTACAGCCCGGGGATGGGGTCCCCTCCAGCCGTGAGGACACGTGCGTCGCGGTCGGTACGCAAGCCTCCCTTGGTGCCCAGGTCGCTGAGCACCATCCGGGCGGCGTAGTACGGCGGCTGGTCCAGCGTCACCAGCGCCGGATTGGGCCCGTGCGAAGGATCGGTGAAAAAGAGGTCATAGGGATCCTCACCGCGGTGGAAATCCTCATCCACTCCCGATTCGGCAAAACCGTTGAACCGCTCCACGGTTTGGCTCAGGGTTGCGGCGGGCAACCCGGTGCGCTCAGCCAGTTCGTCAAGGGTTTGAGCCTGGACCCAGGTTCCGGCGGCGAGGTGTTCCTGGGGCGAGGTAGTGTCCGGACGCATGATGGCCGGCAGCGCGCCGCCGAAGCGGGAATCGAACACAAACCAGGAAGGAATCCGCTCTTCTGCCGCAAAGGCCATCTGGCGGCCCATCCGGTCATAGGGCAGGGACTCGTTGGCGAAACGCCGTCCGTCCCCGCTCACCATCAACCCGCCCCGGAGACCCAGGGTGAAGGCGCTTGTGCCGGAAGGCTGCAAAACCCCGGGGCACCACCAGCCCTCATCCATCAGTTCCACTGCCGCCCCTGCGGCCTGTGCCCTGCGGATAGCGGTGCCGGTATTCGCACCGCGCGGAGCCATGGTCCAGTCCGCGGAACCGGGCGTTCCGTTCTCACTGCGCATCCGGGTGTTTGACTCAAATCCGCCGGCGCCCAGCAGCACTCCCGCGCCAGCCTTCAGCGTGCGCGGCCCGGCTGCGGTTTCCACGCTGATCCCTGTGACCCTTCCGTCCTCGACGAGGAGATCGGTCATCTCGGTTTCGGTGCGGACGGAGCCGTTGCCGGTATTCATGAATGCCAGCAGCAGGCGGCCGATGAGTGCCTGGCCGGCAGTCAACGGACCGTCAGGATGAGATTCACCTTTTTGGTCGCTCTCAATGTTCGGCCGCACCAGTTCGGCCAGATTGCCGATCTCACTGCGCGGAAGATCCACCGGCATCATGGACCGGCCGGCATCCATCCTTCCCGGGCCCGCGAAGTAGTCGGGGAAAGCGGTCCAGCGGAACTCAACGGCCGGGTCATGCTCAAGGGCTTTGACCAGCTCGGGGGCACTGGCCAGGAAAGCTTCACGCCGGTCAGCTTCAGCCTCTCCCAGCAGGGACTGCAGGTAGGCCCGGGCAGAGTCAACGGAATCGGTCACGCCGGCCCGCTCCTGCACCTGGGTGGCAGGCAGCCAGCAGGAGGCTCCGGAGTAGGACGAAGTACCTCCGAGGAGAGGCATCTTTTCCACCAGCAGTGTTTTGAATCCACGGGAAGCGGCACTGAAAGCACCGGCCATGGCCCCGGCGCCGGAACCCACCACAACGACGTCGTACTCGCTGTCCCAATCCTGCGTGTTGATCTGCCCGATTGTCATCGTTGTCCTTTTCGTCGCCGGGCCCCCCCCCACCCTGGACGTGCGCCCCGGGCCCTCGGCCAAGACTTGCAGGCGGGAAATCCACAGTCTGCTCCTGTCCCACACATCGGGACTGCCCCCGTTCCCCGCCCAGGTGTGCGTAGATTCGCGTCAAGAAGTTCGGCTCCAAATAATCGCATCTGAAGGGACGGATTCCGCATGAGCATTGTTGAGTCAGATCAGGATCAAATCAGGCAGATTGAAGCGGGCCAGACCCGCGCACGCTTCGCGCGCGGGTGGCACTGCCTCGGCTTGGTGGACAAGTACAAGGACGGCAAGCCGCACACGGTGAAGGCCTTCGGCCAGAAGCTGGTGATTTTTTCCGGGTCTGACGGCCGGGTCAATGTCCTGGATGCCTACTGCCGGCACTTGGGCGGAGACCTGTCCCTGGGCACCGTCAAGGGAAACGAAATTGCCTGCCCGTTTCATGACTGGCGCTGGGGAGGCGATGGACGCTGCAAGGCTGTTCCCTATGCGCGCAGGGTTCCGATGCGTGCCCGGACCAGTACCTGGCAGACCCTCGAGCAGGACGGACTCCTGTTTGTCTGGAATGATCCCGAAGGCAATCCGCCGCCCGAAGGCGTTGTCATCCCCCGGATTGAGGGTGCTGAAGACGAGGGCTGGACCAACTGGGTTTGGACCGAACTGGTGGTCAAGACCAGCACCCGCGAAATCATGGACAACATCGTGGATATGGCCCACTTCTTCTACATCCACAACAATTTCCCCACCTATTTCAAGAATGTCTTCGAGGGTCACGTGGCGACCCAGTATTTCGACGGAATTGCGCGTGAGGACGTCACTCCCGCGAATCCCGATCCCAAGGCACCGAAGATGCAGAAGACAAGTTCGGTGGCGTCCTATTATGGACCCTCCTTCATGATTGATGACCTCAGCTACACCTATGAGACCTTCACCATGAAGACCGTCCTCATCAACGCGCATTACCCCATTGATGAGGACTCGTTTGTCCTCATGTCCGGCATCATCGTGGAGAAGAAACCGGAGCTGCCCGGCGATCCGGACCAGATCGCCGGCAATCAGGCCAAATGGATCCTGAACGGCTTCAACCAGGATGTGCAGATCTGGCAGAACAAGGCCCGCGTCGACAACCCGCTCCTCTGCGAGGAAGACGGAGCCGTGTACCAGATCCGCCGCTGGTATGAGCAGTTCTTCGTGGACGCCGCCGACGTCCTGCCGGAAATGACGGACCGCTTTGAACATGAGCTGGACACCACCAAGCCGGTGGAAAGCTGGCGCAGGCAGGTGGCTGAGAATGTGGCGGTGCGCAAGGCCGCAGAGGAGCAGCTGATCTGATGATGTCCCCCACCGATGTCCGGCTCATCGACAACCCCATGCAGCCGCTGGGCTGCCGCGGATGCACCGCTTCGGTCCTGGTCCGCAAGTCGAACTGGCAGCAGACGAGTATCCAGTGGAATGAGACGGCGCAGGCAGCCTGCAGGGAGCGTGCGCTCTCCAGCCGGGGCGAGAGCTCCACGGTGCAGTTTCCCGGCTGTGAGACGCTGGCCGAGAGCATTCGATCTGCCTCGCTTGAGGGCACCATTGACGTGATCAACCGGGACGTGCCGGAGAGCTGACCTCCTGCACGCCACATCAAAGAAGGAGAGCCGGAACCGGCTCTCCTTCTTTGATGTTAAGGCCCTGTGTCCGCCGAACCTTATTCGTCGTACGTAATCTTGACGGGCCCGGCCACCGGCATGGCCTGGCACGCCAGCACGTACCCGTCGCGAAGGTCCGCGGCGTCCAGCACCTCGTTGTTTTCCATGCGGACTTCGCCCTGGAGAACGCGGCAGGTGCAGGCGCTGCAGGCGCCCTCGCGGCAGGAGTACGGTGCATCCAGGCCGGCATTGAGCAGAACGTCCAGCAGCCGGTTTCCGCCGGACCAGGGCACGGTGCGGCTGACGCCGTCGAGTTGAACATCCACAACGGTGTCTGTTCCGGAACCGTCGCTGACCGCCGTTTCCACCGGAGCAAAGGGATCGGTACCGAGCGAGGCAAAGCGTTCAATATGGATCTGCCCGGACGGCATGCCCAGGGCATCCAGCGCCCTCCCGACGCACTCCATGAACGGCCCCGGGCCGCAGATGAAGACTTCGCGGTTCAGATAGGGCGCGGAGAGTGCGCCGAGAGCAGCTTCATCGGGCAAGCCCTGCACAGTCCCCAGCCAGTGGATGACGGTGAGCCGGCCCGGATGGGCCTTGCCGAGGGCGTTGAGTTCCTCGCGGAAGATTACTGATGCTTCATCCTGGTTGGCGTAGATCAGGGTTACCAGGCCGGTTCCCGCGGCCAGCGCTGATTTGAGGATGGACATCACCGGAGTAATCCCGCTGCCGCCGGCAAAGAGGAGGAAATCGTCGGTCAGCGAGCGCGGGGTGAAGGTTCCAGCGGGCCGGAGCACCTCCAGGAGGTTGCCCTCCACGGCATTGTCGCAAAGCCAGTTTGAGCCGTAGCCCTCCCTGGTGCGCTTGACGGTGACTTTGAGTTTCTCATCATGCACCGGCGTGCTGCAGAGCGAATAGCATCTGGCTGCACCGCCGTCGCGTTCGCTCGGGATCCGGATGGTCAGGAACTGTCCCGGCTTATAGCTGAAAGGTGTGTGGTCCCCGCCTTCGGGTTCCAGGACCAGTGTGTGGGCATCCGCCGTCTCCCGGATCACCTCGACGACGCGCACCCGCAGCGGAGTGACTGTTGCTGAACTGCTCACGGTTATGCCTCTTTCCGCCGCAGAAAAGCAAGAACCGTGCTTTCAAAGGCGTCTTTCTGCTCGATCATGGCCCAGTGGCCGCAATTGGGGAAAACGTGCAGTTCCACATCCGGGATGGTCCGCATCGGCACCAGCACCCCGTCCAGCGGGGAAACCCGGTCATCACGCCCCCAAGTGATCAGGGTCTTGGCCTGAAGCCGGTGGAGCTGGGCCCAGGCGGGCCCGGCATCGGAAGCCGCGGCAGCTGCCGCGCCCGCCTTCATCGCCGCCCGGGTATACATTTTCCGCGCACTGCTCAGGGTCTGCGGGTCGGTGGCCTGTTCCCAGCGCTGGCTGATCAGCTCTTCGGTGACCAGGGACTGGTCATACACCATGGACTGCAGCCACTGGATGAGGCGTTCCCGCGTGGGGTCCTCGGTAAAGGCAACCAGCAGGTTGATGCCTTCGGACGGGGAGGAGCTGAAAAGGTTCGCACCCATGCCGCCGAGGGTCACCAGCCGGCGGACCCGTTCCGGATGGGCGATTGCGTACCGCGTACCAACCATCCCGCCCATTGAATTGCCGATGATATCCACCTGGTCCAGGCCAAGGCCGTCAAGCAGGTCCGTGACGGCCTGGATGCCCGCCGGCATTGGATGCTGGTCGCTGGGATCGCTGACTCCGAAGCCCGGGAATTCCAGCACGTAGCAGTGGAAGTACTCGGCGAAGGAGTTCAGAATGCCGCCGAAATTCCCCAGGCCGGTGACGCCTGGCCCGGAACCGTGCAGGAAAACCAGCGGCGGTCCGTCGCCTGCCTCGTGATACCGCAGCACCCCTTGTTCGGTCTGCAGCTCGTGCAGGGAAATGTCCGCGCCGGGGAGATCCGCTTTACCCGTTTCATGGCGAAGGTCCGTGGTCATTTTTTGGCTCCTCGATGGACGAGTTACGTAGGTCTGTCAAGAACCATAATCAGCGCCCCTGCCGGCAGCGGCGCAGGTCCCGATCACCGGGATGAATGGCGGTGTTTATACGCCCTCCCGACAATCCCAGTGACCGAGACATCCAAGGTTCCCCGGGAACAGCCCGCCTAGGTTTTCACCAACGGCGGCGGAAATGCCGCGCAGAGAAAGCGAGATGCGTGCAATGACCATTACTGCAAGTTCAGATGTGCTGACCGAGCGCGGTGAGGAGCTGCGCTCCTATGGCCAGGTAAACGAAGACCTGGGCAAACTCAGCGACGGTACCGTGGACATCCTGCGACAAAGCGGGGTCATGAAGCTGCTTGCTCCGGTGGAATACGGCGGCACGCGGGCGCACCCGGTCGAGTTCGCCGAGACGGTCATGAAGATCGCCGGCCTCGACGGCGCTGCAGGCTGGGTTTCCGGCGTCGTCGGCGTCCACCCCTGGGAACTGGACATCATGTCCCCCAAGCTGCAGGAGGAAATCTGGGGCCAGGACGAGGACACCTGGGTCTCCTCCCCCTACGCCCCCATGGGGGTGGCCACCCCGGTCGACGGCGGCTATAAGGTCAACGGTCACTGGCAGTTCTCCACCGGCACCGATCATGCCAGCTGGGTGATTCTGGGAGCCTTCGTCGGAGACGCCGAGGGCAAGCCGCTCAAGCCGGTCCAGTCCGTGCATATTGTGGTTCCCCGCGCCGATTACACCATTGTTGAGGATTCCTGGGATGTGGTGGGGCTGAAAGGAACCGGGAGCAAGGACGTCATCATCAAGGACGCTTTTGTGCCCGAATACCGGGTGGTGGTGCAGTCCGAGCTCTTTGAGGGCAAGGTGGCCCGCGAGGCCGGAAAGACCGAACCCATTCACCGCATCCCCTTCTACTGCCTGTTCCCGCTGGGACTCACCTCAGCGGTGATCGGCATCGCCGAGGGTGCCCTGCATTCCCACCTGGAGTACCAGCGCAACCGCCAGCAGGGCAACGGCACCAAGAGCACGCAGGACCCGTACAGCATGTATGCCGTCAGTGAGGCTGCCGCCGACATCCGGGCGTCCCGGGCTGCACTGCTGGACAACATCAGCCGCATCTACGACACCGTGGCCGCGGGCCGCGAGGTCTCCCTGGAGCAGCGGGCGGTGGGCCGGCGAACGCAGATCCAGGCGGCATGGCGGGCCACTGCCGCCGTCGACACCATCCTGTCCCGCTCCGGCGGGAACGGCCTGCGGATGAACAACCCCGTCCAGCGTTTCTGGCGCGACGCCCACATGGGCCTTGCCCACGCCATCCACGTACCCGGGCCCACCTATCACGCGGCCGTCCTCACCGAACTGGGGATGGAACCGCCCGCCAACCTGACGTCGATGGTCTAAAACTCCCGGCTGACATCAACCCCCAACAGTAAAGCGAGGAAGCATATGACTCACATCAAGGGACTGGGCTATTTGAAGGTCCAGACCAGGCACATTGACCGCTGGCGTGAACTGACCGTCGAGGGCCTAGGCTTTGCCGAAACCGTTGGCCCCGACCCCGACGGCCTGTACCTGCGGATGGATGAACGGGAATCGCGCCTGATCGTGCTTCCCGGCGAGAAGGATGCAGTAGTGGCCGTTGGCTGGGAGGTCCGCGACCAGTTTGGCCTGGCAGCCGTGGCCAAGGCCGTAGAGGACGCCGGCATCAGCGTCACCTGGCTCACCGAGGAAGAAAATGACCAGCGCGGCCTGGAGCAGGTCATTACCTTCACCGATCCCGGCGGAACGCCCGTGGAGGTCTTCTTCGGTCCGCGGTTGGACCACAGCCCGCTGATCACCGGCTACGCGCAGAAGTTTGTCACCGGCGCCCAGGGCATGGGCCACGTGGTGCTGCCCACCACCGCCATGGCGGAAACGACGTCGTTCTACACCGACGTCCTGGGCTTCCTGCCGCGCGGTTCTGTACGGCTGGGCCCGAGCCGGCCCGCCGTCCGGTTCCGTTTCTTCGGCGTGAACCAGCGCCACCACAGCCTGGCCATCGGCCCGGCGCCGCACGGCGAAGAGCCGGGCCTTGTCCACCTGATGGTGGAGGTTGAGGACCTGGACACTGTTGGCCGCGCACTGGATAAGGTCACCAAGCTGGGCTTCAGCCTCTCGGCTGCCCTGGGCCGCCACACCAACGACAAGATGGTGTCCTTCTACGTCCGAGCACCCGGCGGCTGGGACATTGAGTTCGGCACCGCGGGCATGCTCGTGGACGAGTCCTACTACACGGCTGAAGAGATCACCTCCGAAAGCTACTGGGGCCATGACCATTCCGCCGGTGAGCCACTGGCCGCCTTCACCCCGCCGCAGGCAGTCGCAGCACTGTAGGCACCCGTCTGCAGATCGGGCCGGCGGTGGAGGAGCCATCAGGAGTTCCTCCGCCGCCGGCCTCTGCTTCCCTTTCCCTGAAGGAACCGATGGAAACTTCTCCCGCCCACGCGGCCACCGACGTCGAACAGCTCCAGAAACTGATGCACCGGTATTGCGCATGCCTGGACAACGGACGGCTGGATGAGCTCGTCTCCCTGTTCGCGGACGACGGCGTGTGGGACGGCAGTGCGTGGGGGCTCGCGGAGATATCGGGCCGGGCAGACCTGCGTGCCTTCTTCCAAGCCACCATCAATGCCCACCCGGATTCGGACACAGTCCACCTGGTCTTCAACCACATCATTGACACGGCGTCGGACACGGCGTCCGGCACCGCGTACTTCCAAGTCTTCGGGCTGAATCCGGACGGCACCCGCAAGGACTCCCTCGGCCAGTACACGGACGAGTTTGTGCGCATCGGCCCGGATTGGAAGTTCAGCCGCAGATCCGTCCGGGCCGTGCTGGCTCCCCCGGCATCCGAGGGCTAGAACCGGCCCGTGAACCGGATCAGCAGGGAAACAGAGCGGCGGACACCTGGCGGGCGGCGTCGATCACCAGCGGAGCCATCCGCTCCAGCGGGTCCCCGCTCCGGCCCACCAGCGAAATGCTGGCCACGGGCTTGCTGCGCCGGCCGCGGATGGCCGCCCCCACGCATGCAATGCCCTCGTAGCTTTCGCCGGCCTCGTAGGCCAGACCGCCCCGCTGCCGGATGCGGTGAAGCTCGGCGTACAGGCTCTGGGGGTCGCTGATGGTCCGGCCGGTGTGCGGATGGAGTCCGTTCTTGAAGAGCTCATCAAGCTGCTCGGGGGTCATCCAGGCGAGCATGGACTTGCCCAGCGCGGTTGCATGCGCCGGAGCACTCCCGCCCACGCGGGACGGAACCGCTGCCGCAGCACGGCCGCCGACCTTATCCAGGTAATGGATGCTGGGACCTTTAAGGACCGCGAGGTGCACCACCATTCCCGTGCGCATGGCCAGGGTGTGCAGCAGCGGGGCGGCTTCCGCGCGGATGCGGCTGTGGCCGTCGTCGAGACCGCAGAACTGCAGCGACCGCCAGCCCATGCCGTACCCCTCCGGCGTGTGCTCCAGCCAGCCCAGCTGAACCAGCTGGTCCAGAATCCGGTGCGTGGTTGAACGGGGCAGGCTGGTGCGGGTGGCGATCTCGTCCAGCAGGAGGCGGACATCCCGCGCATCGAACGCTTCCATGATCAGCGTCATCCTGCCCGCCATTGAGGGAGGCAGCCCGCCGTCGGGAACCGGCGCCAAGGTACCGGCCGCGGAGGGCCAGGCCACGGACCGCCGGGAACCTGTTGAAATACTCATCGGTCCTCCCCCGGACCCGGACCAGCTGAAAACTTGCGGGGTATCTGTCGGAACTGATACATGGCTGAGCGACCTCCTTGGCACAGCAACCTAAAACGGAACGATGTGAGCTGAACCACATCGTGGGCTTCACTGTACACATCACTACAGGGCTGCGGCAATAGCGGCCGCCTCTCCCGTCCATCCCGCTCTGCGGGACTGCCCGGCCCGGTCCGCGGCCCCCGCGCAATACTGGAGCCTCATTTGGGAGGACTAATGGCTTCACCTATCACCACAGCACCCGTTTCCGTGCAGATGCTTGCAGAACTGGGCGCACGCCTGCGCCGCGCCGAACGCGACGGCGTGGCAGTTGACCCGATTGGGGAAGCACTTGAAGAGGGCGGAATCGCTGCGGCCTATGCAGTGCAGCGCGCCAACGAGGACGCCTGGATTGCAGCCGGGCGCCGCGTCGTCGGACGCAAGATCGGACTCACTTCCAAAGCAGTGCAAGCCCAGATGGGTGTTGACCAGCCGGATTTTGGGGTCCTTTTCGCTGACATGTGCCTGGCTGACGGCGAAGCCCTGGAAGCCGGGGACGTTCTGCAGCCCCGGGTGGAGGCCGAGGTGGCGCTGGTCCTGAAGAAGGACCTGCCCGAGCCTGACACCACCCTGCCCGAGCTCATCGCAGCGGTGGACTATCTGCTGCCCGCAATCGAAATTGTCGGCTCCAGGATCCGGGACTGGAACATCTCCATCCTGGACACCATCGCTGACAACGCATCCAGCGGAAGAATCGTGACGGGAACACGCCCCGTGTCCCCCGCGGCCCTTGATCTGGCGGCCGCCGGCATGGTCATGGAGGTCAACGGAGCGGTGGCCTCCGTAGGCTCCGGCGCCGCGTGCCTCGGCCATCCGTACCGGGCTGCACTGTGGCTGGTTCGGCGCATGGCCGAACTGGAAAGACCCCTGCGGGCCGGCGAAATCCTGATGACCGGAGCCCTTGGGCCCATGGTGGATTTCGGTCCGGGCTCCAACGCAGTTGCAAGCATCCAGGGACTGGGACAGGTCCGCATTACCCATGAGGAGAAATAGTGGAATCCAACAGACGCTGGCCAGTGGCAATCATCGGCTCCGGAAACATCGGCACGGATCTCATGATCAAGGTGCTGCGCGGATCCGGCCGGCTGGAAATGGGCGCCATGGTGGGCATTGATCCGGCATCCGACGGGCTGCGGAGGGCCGCGGGCATGGGCATCCCCACCACCTCCGACGGCATCCAGGGGCTGCTCGACCTGCCGAACTTCAAGGACATCAGGGTGGTGTTTGACGCCACCAGCGCCTCGGCGCACCTGAGCAACTGGGAGCTGCTCAAGGACACCGGCGTCCGGGTCCTGGACCTGACGCCGGCCTCCGTGGGCCCCTACTGCGTGCCGGTGGTGAATCTTGAGGAGCATCTGGAGGAACCGAATCTGAACATGGTCACCTGCGGCGGGCAGGCGACCGTTCCCATGGTGGCCGCCGTCTCGCGGGTTGCTCCGGTGCGCTACGCCGAGATCGTATCCTCTGTGGCATCACGCTCCGCCGGCCCCGGAACCCGGGCGAACATCGACGAGTTCACCGAAACCACGTCCCGGGCGCTGGTGGAGGTGGGCGGTGCCGCTGAAGGCAAAGCCATCATCATCATGAACCCGGCCGAACCGCCCATGCTGATGCGCAACACTGTCTACTGCCTGGTGGAGGGCGCCCCGGACCACGCCGCCATCGAATCATCCGTCCTGTCCATGGCGGAGCAGGTGCAGAAGTACGTCCCCGGCTACAAGCTCAAGCAGGACGTGCAGTTTGAAACCTTCGGGCCCGGAAACGCACTTCACCTCCCCGGCACCGGCCGCTTTGAAGGCACCCGCGTCACGGTGATGCTGGAAGTGACCGGCGCCGCGCACTACCTCCCGGCCTACGCAGGGAACCTGGACATCATGACCTCCGCAGCCATGGCCGTTGCCGACCGCTGGGCAGAACGCGCAGGGGTCCCCGAACAGCCCGTCGCCGCAGCGATGCAGGAGGCATAACCATGAGCAGGCTCTACATTTCCGACGTCACGCTTCGTGACGGCATGCATGCGATCAAGCACCAGTACACCGTGGACCAGGCGGTGGCGATCGCCGCCGCCCTGGACACTGCCGGCGTCGCCTCCATCGAGGTGGCACACGGAGACGGCATCAACGGCTCCTCCTGCGTTTACGGCTTCGGCGCCCACACGGACCTCGAGTGGATTTCCGCCGTGGCCGGCGTGGTGAAGCAGGCGAAGGTTGCCACCCTGGCGCTGCCGGGCATCGCCACCATCCACCATCTCAAGGACGCCCACAGCGCAGGCGCTTCAGTGGTCCGCGTGGCAACGCACTGCACCGAGGCGGACGTCTCAGCGCAGCACATTGGCGCAGCGCGGGAACTGGGCATGGACACCGTGGGCTTCCTGATGATGTCCCATATGAGTCCGGCCGCCGAGCTGGCGAAGCAGGCCAAGCTGATGGAAAGCTACGGGGCCACCTGCGTCTACGTGGTTGATTCCGGCGGTGCGCTGACCATGCCGGGTGTGGCTGAACGCGTGGATGCGTTCCGGCAGGTCCTGGATCCCGCCACCGAAATCGGCATCCATGCCCACGAAAACCTGTCCCTGAGCGTCGCCAACTCGCTGACCGCCGTGGAGCACGGCGCCAACCGGGTGGATGCTTCGCTGGCCGGCATGGGTGCCGGAGCAGGCAATGCTCCGCTGGAGGCCTTCATCGCTGCTGCGGACAAGTTCGGAATGGAACACGGCTGCAACCTGGCGGCCCTGATGGACGCCGCCGATGACCTGGTCCGTCCCATCCAGGACCGCCCGGTACGGGTGGACCGGGAAACCCTCTCCCTCGGCTATGCCGGGGTCTACTCCAGCTTCCTGCGTCACGCGGAGACCGCCAGCAAGCGGTATGGAATTCCCACCACGGACATCCTGATGGAACTGGGCAGGCGCCGCATGGTCGGCGGCCAGGAAGACATGATCGTGGACGTGGCCCTGGATCTGCTGGCCACAAAGTAGCCGGACAAACGGCGGATGAAAGGCATAGACGATGAGCGAAATCAGTAACGGTGAACAGCGCACCGCGATCAGTGATCCGCTGATATTCCGCAACGTGCTGGGCCACTTCCCCACCGGGGTGGTCCTGATCACCGGCATAGCCGATGACGGCGAGCCGGTGGGCATGATCGTGGGTTCCTTCACCTCGGTTTCCCTGGATCCGCCGCTGGTGGCGTTCCTTCCCACCGCCGCCTCGCAAACCTTCAAGCGCCTGCGGACGGCCGGTTCCTTCTGCGTCAATGTGCTGGCGGCGGACCAGGAGGACATCTGCCGCCGGTTTGCGGGGCGGACTGCCAATAAGTTCGACGGCGTCTCCTGGCATCCGTCCCCGCTCGGCGCCCCGGTGCTGGATTCAGTGGTGGCCTACATCGACTGCACCTTTGAGTCCATCAGCGACGCCGGCGACCACCTGATTGTGCTGGGTGCCGTCCAGGAACTGCAGGTGTGCAGTCCGGTGGCTCCGCTGCTGTTCTTCCAGGGCGGCTACGGACGGTTTGCGCCGCTCTCGCTCAGCGCTCCCTTCGAAGCGGACCTCATCACCGGGGTGCGGCTGGCCGAACGGGGCAGGGCGGAAATGGACCGGCTTGCGGAGAGCTTTGACGCAGAGTGCACTGCCATGGCCGTGATCAGCGATCAAATGGCAGTGAACGTTGCGGTTGCCGGAACGGGTCCCGGGACGGCGGACCGCCTCGGGGAACGGATCCCGCTCATGCCTCCGCTGGGCGAGCTGTGCCTCGCCTGGGAGGATGCCGACGCCGTCGACCGGTGGCTGTCCCGGGCCCTGCCCAGCGACGAATGCACTCCGGAGGAATACCGGGGCCGCCTCGAAGCGGTGCGCAGCCGGGGCTGGTCCATGACGATGCGCGGAGAATACAAGGACGAGCAGATCTACGAAGCCCTGCGCGAATACTCTTCCGGGGTCTATACGCCCGCTCAGGAACGCGAGATCCGGCAGATCATTTCCCGCACCTCGAGCAGCTACGCTCCGGTGGTCCTTGACGAGGGCCAGCTGTACGACGTCGATTCCCTGCTGGCGCCGGTATTTGATTCCGCGGGCAAGGTGCGGCTGGTCCTGCGCATCGCGAACCTCCCCCGGCAGGCGGACTCTGCCGCTATCCAGGGCTGGGCGGATGAGCTCCGGCGGGCGGCCCACAAAGTGGGTGCCGCCGCTGACACGGTGAAGGTGGATGCCTAGGAGCTGAACGCCGCGGTGTTGCCGTCCTGCATCAGGGCGGCAACACGGTGCAGTGCCGTGCTTGCCAGATCCGCCAGCAGCTCCGGGTCCCAGGGCTCCTCATCAATCTGCCTGCTCAGCATCAGGCCGTCCAGGATCCGGAAGAGGCACTCGGAGAGGTAGGCGGCCAACAGGAAGCGTGCTTCCTCTTCCAGCTCCGGAGCCAGCACGCTGCGGAACCATTCATCGGTCATACTTTGCATGTTTTGCAGCACAGGCTCCAGGCGCTGAGTGCCGGCATCGGGACCGCTGACCGTCCGCAGCAGCAGCAACAGCCCCAATCTGCGGATCCGGGTCCGGGCCGTAAACCCCTCAAGCGTCTTCAGGAGCAGTCCCCTGAGGACAACGGACCAGTCCCCGTCGGAAGGGCGCGGCTGCATTTCCGGCTTTGCGCTGTCCCACCCGCGGCAGGCGTCATCCACCACCGTGGCCAGCAAATCGTCTTTGTCCTTGAAGGACCAGTACAGCGAACTGGCCGGCAGAGCCGCCTTTTCGCAGACCCGGGCCACCGTGACGCCGTCGTAGCCGAACTCCACAATGGTGTCCTCGGCAGCCCGCAGGAACACCTCCCGGGTGCTCTCTTCGCCAGCCTGAGCCGCCGGGGCGGGAGCAGGAGCCTGCCGGTCTGCATCCAGGGGCCGGATGGATGACAGTTCCACGGCCCGCTCCGCTGCAGCATCCAGGCACGCAGCAATCATCCAGGTGACGCGGTCGTCGTCGAGCTCGGTTGTACCGTGCCGCTGGATGAATTCACTGTCGCGGATAGCAATGGTCAGCCGGCCCAGCAGCCGCGCGGCCGCCCTTCTCTGCTCCAGGCCGGCGGGCAGGGTGCGTTCCCACCACTTCGCCAGCCACCGCGTGCTTTCGCGGCGGATCTGCAGGAACCGGGCCCGTGCGGGCGAATCAACCTGGGGCCGGACCACGGAAATGGAGAGGCCAAAACGCCAGTAGGCCATGGTGTCGTCAACCCGGGGAAACTGCAGGATGTTGCTGTACAAATCAGCTGTCCGGGACTGCCCCGGCGGCGAGTCCAGCCAATTGGGTATGGACTGCGACTGCAGCTCAAAGGCACGTTCCAGAGCGGCGGCGAACAGCTGGTCCTTGTCGGAGAAATGCCAGTAGATGGAGCTGGCCGAGAGCCCGGTGGCCTTCCGGATCATGGACATTTTGGTGCCCTCATAGCCGTAGCGGGCGGCCAAAAGCATGGCTTCCTCAAGAATCCGCGTACGGGTCTGAGCCCCCTGCGTATTCTTTCGGTCTGTCTTGCGCTGCGTCACTGACCCACCTGTTGATCTCTGCAGAAGCGTTGTGCGCTCCTGTTGGCCTCCCACCCTAGCCAACGCGGCCGGGCAAACTCCGCCTGTCCCGCTGGGCAGGAGAATGGTTAGAAGACGGACGGGCCCAGATACGGGACCATGAGCTGCTTTTGTTCCGGGGAGACCCGCAGCAGCCGGCCGGTTCCGCCGTCAACAAAGGCCAGCGTTGTTTCGGCCTTGGCGCAGGGTTCCGCCGTCACCGGATCGCGGATGACGTACGCGATTGTCAGGCTGGCAGCCTTCAGAGCACTGATCCACACAGCGATGTCAGCGGGAATATTGCGGTAAGTGAGCGGAGACAGATACTTCACGCGGTGCTCGGCCACCAGCGCCTGGGTGCCTTCGGGCACGTTATTGAAGAGCGCGACGACGGGTTCCCGCCCCGGCCCGCCCGTACCGCCGGGCGGACCGAAGGCATGGATCCGCGCTTCTTCCAGAATCCGCAGGATCTCCACGTTATTCACATGGCCATAGGCGTCCATGTCCCCCCAGCGCATGCCGACGGAACACTGGATGACCTGCGGAGTCTCAATCATGCTTCGTTTCTAGCACACGCCAGGGCTATGCCCCGGCAAGCTCCGTCACGCCGGCCAGCAGTTCAAAGGAATGCAGCCGGGCTTCGAGGGTGGGTGCCTGGGTAGCCACAATCAGCTCGTCGGCGTCGGCGTGGGTGGTGAACCAGTCCAGGTACTCGCGGACCTCGGCGGGCGTGCCCACTGCTGAGTAACGGCCCATCTGCTTGACCTGCTGGCCGCCCGGGGACTCCAGGATCAGGTCCGCTTCTTCCGGCGTGAAGGTCCGGTCCCGGCCGAAGAGCTGGGTGACCCGGCGGCGCTGGCCGTCCAGGAACATCTGCTGGGCCTCCTCCTGGGTGTCCGCGGCAAGCACGTTAACGCCGGCAATGACGTACGGCTCGGCCAGCTGTTCCGAGGGACGGAAGTCCCGGCGGTAGATGGCCACCGCGTCCTGGAGCGCCTGCGGCGCAAAGTGCGAGGCGAAGGAGTAGGGCAGGCCCAGGGCTGCGGCAAGCTTCGCACCGAACAGGGAGGAGCCGAGGATGTACAGCGGCACATTGGTCCCCTTGCCCGGCGTTGCGTCGATGCCGGAAATGAGGGTGTTGCCGGTCAGGTAGCCCTGCAGCTCCTGCACGTCCTGCGGGAAGCTGTCCGAGGACATGGGATCACGGCGCAGGGCGCGCATTGTCTTCTGGTCGCTGCCCGGTGCACGTCCCAGCCCAAGGTCGATCCGGCCCGGGAAAAGTGTTTCCAGGGTGCCGAACTGCTCGGCGATGGTCAGCGGCGCGTGGTTGGGCAGCATGACTCCCCCGGCGCCAAGCCGGATGGTTTCAGTGTGCGCAGCAATGTACCCAATGAGCACGCTGGTGGCCGAGGATGCGATGGTGGGCATGTTGTGGTGCTCGGCGTACCAGATGCGCCGATAGCCCAGCTTTTCGGCGTGCTGCGCCAGGGCGAGGCTGGAGGCGAAGGAATCGCGCGCGGTTTCGCCCTCGTCAATGATGGCCAGATCGAGGATCGAAAGCGGAACAGTCATGGGTTTTCGGCCTTTCGTTGCACGTTGCGCCCTGTGGCTGTTTACCCGGGCACGGTAGGTGCAACGGCGAAGGACGCCGTGTTATTTCACGCTGCCGCGGTGACGCGCCAAATAGCGGGAGAGCCGGTCGAAGGAGGAATTCCATCCGGTCTGGTGTCCGTCCAGCTCACGCCGGGTGGAAAAGGGCCCCTGCCGGAAGGTCATCCGCGTTCCGCCGTGATGGGCGGCGAGGTCCACTGTGATCAGGGTTTCCGGGCTCGACGGCGTGCCGTCCGGTGACTGCCACTGCTGCGTCATCGCCAAGTGGTCCGGCGGCCGAAGCTCCCTCAGGGTTCCGCCCCACCACAGCTCGTCACCGGTCAAAGTGTTCACCATGCAGGCACGGTAGCTTCCGCCCGCCCGGTTCTCCACGCGCACCCGGTCCGCCGGCACCAGGAAACCCTCCGGCCCCCACCAGTCCGTAACCCCGGTGAGATCGGACCAGGCGTCGTACACCGCCTGCGGCCCAACGGGAAAGTCCCGAACCATGAGCAGCTGGTTCTCCCCACCCGCCGGTGATACTGGATCCGTCATGGTGCCCTCCCTGCTCCGGCCCGTTGGCCTCACCCTCCCAGTGTGGCCCGCCGCCGCCTCGCCGCACACGTGCGTCAGCCAAACGGCTGCTCGCCGGAGCAAGCTTCCAGCGCCGCAGCTTCCGCGGCACAATGGCCTGCATGGACAACAGCGAGTCATCCGGTACGGCCGGCACGGAAGCGGGGCAGCAGGATTTCGGTCCGCAGCTGGAGGAAACCATTCTTGCCCTGCTTGCCGCCAGGGCGGATACGTCCACCATCTGCCCCTCCGACGCTGCCAGGGCGGTGGCTCCCGATAACTGGCGTCCGTTAATGGACAGCGCGCGGCAGGCTGCCGCCCGGCTGGTGGAGACCGGCGACGTAGACATCACGCAGCACGGTGAAGTGGTGGATCTTCGGACGGCAAAGGGCCCCATCCGGATCCGCCGCAGGCGTTGAAGCCCGCCGCAGGGCGCGAACTGGCCCATTTGTATGCGCGGTCTCTGCAGCCCCTACCGCTGACCGGAGCCCTAGGTTTATCGTTTATCAATATTGTCGATAATCGATAAACGGGGGTTCTGCAATGAAGCAGGGAACACAGAGGCTCGCTTCGGGCCGAAGGAAACTGGTGTCCCGGACGGATGCCGCGGCGGCGATGCTGCTTTCGGCGCTCGCTGCCGCCGTCACCACAGCCTTGGCCGTTCACCGCATCAGTTCCTACCTCAGCGGTCCCGTTACCCTGACGCTGCCGCTCAGTTCTCCGCAAATCAGCCCAACAGGCCTGGCCCCCGGAACGCAGGCGTACTACTCATCAGTGGAAGCCACGGTTCCCTCAGTTCCCCAGCCGGAGGCTGCCCTGCTGGCATGGGGGGACGCCCTCAGCCAGACCGGAACGCTGGCCGCCCTGGCCCTGATCTTCCTGCTGGCGTCCAGGCTTCGGAGGGACGTTCTGTTTACAGCCGGATCGGCCCTGGTCATCGGGACCTGCGGGACAGTGCTGGCACTGGCGGGCAGCGCCGGGCAGGTCCTTGACACCATGGCCTGCACCCGCCTGGCAGAGGACATCGGTGCCAATGGGAACGCGGACACCGAGTACCCCCTTTTTGTGGGCACGTTCAGTATGGCCCCCCTCGTGGCCGGCCTTGCCCTGATCCTGGTTGCCGGCGTCTTCGAGTACGGCCGCCGGCTCCAAAAAGATGCCGAGGGCCTGGTCTAGTGCCGGCGGACGACGCAGAAGGGATACACTGCCGGCTCGATGAACTCCTCGAAGAACGCGGCATGACCCTGACGGAGCTGAGCCGGCAGGTGGGCGTCAGCGTGGTGAACCTGTCCGTGCTGAAGAATGACAGGGCGCGCGCCATCCGGTTTTCCACTCTGTCCGCCGTATGCCGGGCGTTGAATTGCGAGGTGGGAGACCTGCTGGCAGCCTGCCGTTAGCCCTGCTGCTTCAGCTCGATCTCGATGAAGGCGAATTCCGTATCCGTTTTGTTGATGACGTTGTGCGCGGCTCCGGCTTCACGGGCATAGGAAGCACCAACCACCAGGTCCTTGGTGACCTGGTCCTCAGCGGTCTCATAGCTCATATGCCCGTCAATGGTGGGCACCACTACGTAGTCCAGCTCGTGGGTGTGCCAGCCGGTTTCCGTGCCCGGCGGAAAGCGCCATTGCGTGACACGGATCCGGTCAGTGTCGATCTGCACGGTGGCCAGGGCCTGCCCGTAGACCGAGGCGGTCGAAGTCATGGAGAAAACCTACCCCATCCTGGCGGACCGCTCCTGCGGCGGCAGGAAGAATTCAGTCTCCGGCGACTCGCACGCACGGCACAAGGGCGTGAACTTCTTCACCCGTGGCAAAGTGGTCACCACACGGTGGCTGGACCCCAGCCACGACGGACTGCTCCCCGGCTTTCCCGCTGACCTGAAAGACCAAGACCGCGCAGAAGGAGAAAAGCATCATGGGCTTCACCACCGAACAACACACCGGCTCTCCCACTCAGGTTTCCGAAGCGGAGCTCTCAGCCGGCCGCCGTGCGTATGAGCTGGACCGCAAGCACGTCTTCCACTCGTGGTCCGCGCAGAAGCAGATCACTCCCATGACCGTCACCCGTGCCGAAGGCTCCTACGTGTGGGACGGTGAGGGACGGAAGCTGCTGGATTTCTCCTCCCAGCTGGTCAACACCAACATTGGCCATCAGCACCCCAAGGTGGTGGCAGCCATCCAGGAGCAGGCCGGCAAGCTGTGCACCGTTGCCCCGCAGTACGTCAATGACGCCCGGTCCGAAGCGGCCCGGCTGGTTGCGGAGCTGACTCCGGGGAACCTGGACACAGTGTTCTTCACCAACGGCGGGGCGGACGCGATTGAGCATGCCGTCCGCATGGCCCGCCTGCACACCGGACGCTACAAGGTTCTCTCCGCGTACCGGTCCTATCACGGCGGCACCGCACTCGCGGTGAACGTCACCGGGGACCCGCGCCGGATCCCCAATGACCACGGCACCGCCGGAACCGTACATTTCCATGCCCCGTTCCTCTACCGGTCCCAGTTCCACGCCACCACTGAACAGGAAGAATGCCGGCGGGCGCTGGAGCACCTTGAATCCATCATCCAGCTGGAAGGGGCCTCATCCTTTGCCGCCGTCGTTCTGGAGTCCATTCCCGGCACTGCGGGCATCATGATTCCGCCGCCGGGCTACCTGGCCGGAGTCCGCGAACTGACCCGCCGCTACGGCATCACGTTTATTGCTGATGAGGTAATGGCCGGCTTCGGCCGCTCCGGCAAATGGTTCGCCGTCGAACACGGCGGGGATGTGGTGCCGGACCTGATCACCTTCGCCAAGGGCATCAACTCCGGATACGTGCCGCTGGGCGGCGTGGCGATCTCCGACGAGATTGCCGCCACCTTTGCCGACACCGCCTACCCCGGCGGACTCACCTATTCCGGACATCCGCTGGCCTGTGCCGCAGCCGTGGCAACCATCGGCGCCATGCGTGAGGAAGGCATGGTGGAGAACGCCGCCCGGCTCGGCGAGAACGTGTTGGGACCAGGGCTGGCGGAACTGGCTGCACGGCATCCCAGCATCGGAGAGGTTCGCGGCACCGGAGTCTTCTGGGCCATCGAGCTCGTCAAGGACCGGGATACCCGGGAACCCCTGGCACCGTACGGCGGCTCCAGCCCCGAGATGAACACGCTGATTGCCGCGTGCAAGGACCGCGGGCTGCTGCCCTTCGCCAACTTCAACCGCCTCCACGTGGTCCCGCCGCTGAACATCACCGATGTCCAGGCCCGCGCGGGACTGGACATCCTGGACGAGGTGCTGACCATCGCGGACGGTTTCGTCAGCGCCTAGCTGCCGCGTGCGGGGCCGCCGATTTCCCGCCCACTGTGACGCTTGGCATACTTGGACGGGCCTTCGGGCCGGACCAAGACCGAGATACGTAACCAGAGTGAACGGCTAACCACACAATGACTGACCAGACGTACAAGTTAATCGCCATGGCGATTTACATGCTCGCCATGCTCGCGATCGGCTGGTGGGCCTACCGGCGCACCACCGATCTTGACGACTACATGCTGGCCGGCCGGGACCTGAAGCCGGGTGTTGCCGCCCTCAGTGCCGGAGCATCGGACATGTCCGGCTGGCTGCTGATGGGCCTGCCGGGCGCCATCTATGTTTCCGGGCTGGTGGAAGGCTGGATTGCCGTCGGCCTTACTGCCGGTGCCTGGCTGAACTGGAAGTTCGTGGCGCCCCGCCTGCGTTCCTACACCCAGGTTTCCAACAACTCCATCACGGTCCCCAGTTTCCTGGAGAACCGGCTCAAGGACCGCTCCCGGATCCTGCGCGTGGTCTCCGGCCTCATCATCCTGGTGTTCTTCACCTTCTACGTTTCCTCCGGCATGGTGGCCGGCGGTGTCTTCTTCGAAAGCTCCTTCGGCTCCAGCTACCTGGTGGGCATGCTGATCGTGGCCGGCGTGACCATCGCCTACACCCTCTTTGGCGGCTTCCTCGCCGCCAGCTACACCGACGTCGTTCAGGGCCTGATGATGCTCGCAGCCTTGGTCCTCGTTCCGGCAGTCGGGCTGACCCGCGTGGGCGGCCTCGGCGGCATGACCGATTCGCTGCGCGAGATCAACCCCGACATGCTGGATCCCATTGCCGGCGGCACCGCCGTCGGCATTGTTTCCGCCCTGGCCTGGGGCCTGGGCTACTTCGGCCAGCCGCACATCATTGTCCGCTTCATGGCCCTGCGCTCGCCCCGGGACGCCGTGGCCGGGCGGCGCATTGGCGTGGGCTGGATGCTCCTGACCGTCATCGGCGCCCTGATGACCGCCCTGATCGGAGCTGCCTACTTCCAGCAGAACAACCTCACACTGGCTGATCCCGAAGCCGTGTTCCTGGAGCTCTCCCAGATCTTCTTCCATCCCCTGGTGGCCGGCTTTGTCCTGGCGGCCGTCCTGGCCGCGATCATGAGCACCATTTCCTCGCAGCTGATCGTCACGTCCTCGGCCCTGGTGGAGGACCTGTACCGGATTGTGCTCAAGCGGAACGCGTCGCCGCGTTCCATGGTGATGCTGGGACGGCTGGCCGTGCTGCTGGTTGCGGTGGTGTCCATCCTGATTGCGCTGGACCGCAACGCCAGCATCCTGGACCTGGTCGGATTCGCCTGGGCCGGCTTCGGAGCAGCCTTCGGTCCCACCATCATCCTGGCCCTCTTCTGGCGACGGCTCAGCACCGCCGGTGCACTGGCCGGCATGATCGGCGGCGCGGTGACCGCCTATGTGTGGGGAACCGTTGATCTGCCGGGTGTACTGGGCGACGTGTATGAAATCATCCCGGGCTTCCTCGTCAACCTGGTCCTGACCGTGCTGGTGAGCAGGTTTACGTTCAAGCCCTCATCTGAGATCGACGCCGAATTCGACGACGCCGTGCGAATTTCCAGGGACGGCGCCGAACCGGCAGTGCCCGTCCGCGCCTAGGTCCGCGCGGCCCGGCCGCCGGGCACGCTGCCCCGGACACCCTCACCGGCTACACACCCAGTTTGGTGAGGGTGTTCTGCAGCGTCTCTGCTGAAGCCTGCAGCTGCCGTGTTTCGATGTCATCCAAGGGCATCTCCAACATCCGGTAGACGCCGTTGATCCCCACGATCGAGGGAAGGGAGAGGGCTACGCCGTCAATTCCGTAGGCTCCCTGCATGATCGCCGACACCGGAAGCACGGCATTTTCCGCCTGCATGATGGCCTCCACAATCCGCACGCCGGCCAGTCCGATCGCATAGTTCGTGGCGCCCTTGCCTTCGATCACCCGGTAGGCCGCGGTCACCACGTCATGCGTGACGGCGTCGAGGTATTCCTGAGTAAACACCTGCCGGCCGCTCAGCATCCATTCCCGGATCGGTACCGGCCCAATGGAAGCGCTGGACCAGACCGGAAATTCCGAGTCCCCGTGCTCGCCAATGATTGTGGCGTGCACGCTGGTCATCAGCACATGTGCTTCGCGCGCCAGCAGCAGCCGCAGCCGGGATGTGTCCAGCACGGTGCCCGAGGAAAAAACCCGGTTCCAGTGCAGGCCCGAGGCCTTTTGGGCAGCCACGGTCAGGACATCGCAGGGGTTTGTCACGATCACGTACACCGCATCCGGCGCCTGCTCCATCAGCTGAGTCATGAGGTTTTGGATGATTCCCACATTGACCCCCGCCAATTCCAGCCGCGACTGGCCGGGCTTCTGCCGTGCACCGGCAGTAATAACGATGACGTCCGAGCCCGCGAGCGCCTCAATCCGCCCTCCGCCGGTCACAGTGTTGGCCCCGGTGAACTGCGTGCCGTGGGCCAGATCCAGCCCCTCCGCTTCGGCCCTGGCGGCATCAATGTCATAGATGGCGATTTCGCGGGCGGCGTCTCGGATGAGGGCTGCGTAGGCAAGGGATGTTCCCACGCTTCCCGCGCCCACGATTCCCAGTTTGGTTACCGGTCGAGTGGTGATGTTGGCCATGGCAGAGCCTCGCTCCATAGGATG
This sequence comes from Arthrobacter sp. NPDC097144, assembly GCF_044762205.1. Taxonomy (NCBI): domain Bacteria; kingdom Bacillati; phylum Actinomycetota; class Actinomycetes; order Micrococcales; family Micrococcaceae; genus Arthrobacter; species Arthrobacter sp. NPDC097144. The sequence continues at coordinate 565,323 of NZ_JBIWDW010000001.1, forward strand.
AATCCCGCTTTCAGCCCATCGTAGGCGAGCGCCCGGACCCTGTGAACGGCCGCGGCCGGCAGAACGGGCCGGGACGGGTATCTGACCTCCACCGCCAACAACCGGGCAGAGACCGTCGAAAAAGTTGTCACCAGGGGGTAGACAGGCGTCCGGACCGCGCGCACACTCGGAAACATGTTCAGTCACCCCGGGGATGACATCCCCGAAACACCGTGGGACAAGGTCCTGACCCACCGGCCTCCGGCAGAACGGGCCGGCGTTGCCGCCCGCTTCGAGGCTGCAGGGTTGTCCGCGTTGGAGGTCCAAGCCGTACTGGCCGACGGCGGGGACCGCCTCTATGCGGCAGCCCTGGCCGGAGCTCCCGGCTGGGCGGACCCCTTTGGCGGCATGCTTGCCGCTGCACTGCTCGCCGGAGAAGTTGGGGCCCTCGCAGCCCAGCTGGGCCGCCGGGCTTCCGGTATCCGATCACTCGCCGCGGCGGATTTGCTGGAGGATTTCAGCGCCGTCACGGTCGCTGAAGAGCTGGGTGTGTCCCGGCAGAAAATATATGACATCGCCCGGGGCGGCCTGCGCGGCCCGCACCTGGACACGGTCCCCTGGAGGTTTCCGTGAAACAGATCAATGAACTCGTTCAACTTCCCGACGCCAATCAGCAGTATCTGGTCCACCCGCTGGATCTGAGCGCCGCCCGCCGGCCTTTCCTGGTTTCGTGGCTGCTGGGCATCATCGGGTCGCCGCAGGTATTCGCGGCCGTCGCCGCCCTCATGTGGGTACTGAGCAACAACTTCGTGGTGCCGTTCATCGCAGCCGGAGCAACCCTGCTGTTCGCCAACCTCGCGTCAGCGTGGTTCCGGCGCGAAGCCTGGTCCAACATCCCGGGTAAGCGCCGGGACGCCGATCGGCGGCTGCTGGGACTGAACCTGCTTGCCGCCGTCGTGCAGGCCCTGGCCCTGGCAGCCGCGGTCATGATCCTGATCCTGTGGTTTGCCAACCGCGACGTCTCACCGGAGGTGGTGGCCTTCGCCACCGGTACGGTGACCGCCGTGACCGCCCTGATGGCAGTTGACGTGGTGGTGACAGCCATCCGCACCCGCAGCGGAGCGGCAGCCCTGGCGCCGGCCGTGAACCTGCTGGCTGTAGCCGCCGTTTCCTGGTGGGGATTCCTGATCATCGCGGGCCGGACCGGACCGCTGGATATCTCCACCGTCATTATGGGCGCTGCGGTGCTGCTGGTTGTGTGGGGCGCATGGCTGGCCTGGACCTTCTGGCAGCGCCGGCGCACCGCCGGCGGCGGCACTGGAGGAAGCAAAGCGGCACCGGCCGCCTAACCCCGCATCACCCCCGTCGAACTGGCAGAAGGTGCTGCTCTGAACGCTCAGAGCAGCACCTTCTGCTAATTCGGCGGGAGGGCCGGAGCGAAACGGCTCAGATACCCGGCACGGGACTGCTCCACATGGGAGCACATCAGTTCCTGGGCCCGGGCGGCATCTCCGGAGTCCACAGCGGACATGAGTACACGGTGTTCGCTCCAGGAATCCTTGCCCCGGTTGTCTACATCGGCGGCGTAGAGCCATTCAATCTTGCCGGCCAGCTGACGCAGCAGTGCCGTCAATGAACGGCTGTCCGCCAGCTCGGCTACCGCCAGGTGGAACCGCACGTTGAGCTCCGGCAGCTTCTCCAGGGCACCCTCCGCCACGGCAGCATCACCGGCAGCCAGGATCTCGGCGATCCTGCCGCGAACCGTCCACCAGTGCTCATCGGGCGTTCCGGCAGCCAGCTGCCTGCCGGCACGCGCCGCGGCCCGGCGGGCAGTGGCGGTCTCCACCACTGCCCTGACCGCGAAGAGATCATCAGCCTCGTCCACCGGGATATTGGCCACGGTGGACCCGGCATACGGTTTGGACTCTACGAATCCTTCCGCTTCCAGGGTGCGCAGCGCCTCGCGGACCGGAACCCGGGACAGGCCGTACTTGCGGGCCAGCGACGCCTCCGTGATCCGGACTCCGGGCATCAGGACGCCGAAGATAATGTCACGGCGGATTTCATCTTCGATGCGTTCCTTGGGGGCAGCGGATTCGGGAACCCCGGCAGACGCTGACTCAGCGGGCAAATGCTGCTCCCGGAATCGCACTCAGCAGCTCCGAAGTGTAATGCTCCTGCGGGGCAAGGAAGACCTGGTCCGCGGTCCCTCGCTCAATGACTTCTCCGGATTTCATGACTACTACATTATGTGCAATCTGCCGGACCACAGCGAGATCATGCGTGATGAACAGATAGGTGAGCCCCAGCCTGTCCTGCAAATCCGCCAGCAGCGTCAGGATCTGGTCCTGCACCAGCACATCCAGTGCTGACACCGCTTCGTCACAAATCAGCAGCTCCGGCTCCGGAGCCAGCGCACGCGCGATGGCTACCCGCTGGCGCTGTCCGCCGGAAAGCTCATTCGGCCGGCGCTGGGCAATGCTGCGGGGCAGCGCCACCTGATCCAGCAGCTCAGCTACGCGGCTGCGGCGGCTGTTACGGTCGCCGATGCCGAAGATGCGCAGCGGTTCGTCGATCAGCCGCTCAATACTGAAGGTTGGATCCAGGGAGCCGTAAGGGTCCTGGAACACGGGCTGAACCATGCGCCGGAGCCGCCTCCGTTCCGGCCCGCGGCTGGCGGCGATGGATTGGCCGCCCACCAGCGCTTCCCCACCGCTGGGCGTCTCCAGCCCCAGCAGAATGCGGGCCACCGTTGTCTTGCCGGATCCGGACTCCCCCACCACCGCCGTAGTGGTTCCCTTGGTCACGGTGAAGGACACGTCATTCAAGGCCCGCACAACCTGTCCCCGCTGCCCCCGGAGCTTATATTCCTTCACCAGGCGGTTAACCTGAACCACCGTCTCCGCAACCCCGTCTCCCGGAGCCGCTGCCGCAGAGGAATCCTCCGGCGAAAGCGCGGCGGAGACCGACGGCGCCGCTGCGACCAGTGATTTGGTGTAGTCCTGCCGGGGATCCAACAGGATCTGCTGCGGAGTTCCTTCCTCCACGATCCGTCCATCCGCCATGACAACAATCCGGTCGGTCCGGTCGGCCGCCAGCCCCAGATCATGCGTGATGAACAGCAGCGTGGTGCCCCGCGCCTCCACCAGCTTCTGCAGGTGATTCAGGATTTGGCGCTGGACCGTAACGTCCAGGGCAGAGGTGGGTTCATCGGCGATCAGCAGTTCCGGATCACCGGCCAGGGCAATGGCAATAAGCACGCGCTGGCGCATGCCGCCGGAAAACTCGTGCGGATACTGGCCGTAACGGCGCCCAGCATCAGGGATGCCGGCCTCCGTCATCAGCTCCACCGCGCGTCGTTTGACGCCTTCCCGGTTGTTCTCCGTCACCCCGGGACTGCCGTTGCTGATCAGAGCGTCGGCAATCTGCGCTCCCACCTTCATGGCCGGATTCAGATTGGACATGGGGTCCTGGGGCACCAGCCCGATCTGCCGGCCCCGGATCCCGCGCATCCGGGCTTCCGGCGCGACGGCGAGGTCTTCGCCGTCGAGGTCAATGGACCCTCCCGTGATCCGTCCGCTGCCGGGCAGCAGCCGCAGGATTGCCGCGACGGTGGTGGATTTGCCGGATCCGGACTGCCCCACAATGGCCACTCGTTCGCCGCGGCGAAGATTAAGGCTGATGCGGTGCAGGACGGGGGTGCCGCCGAAGCTGACTTCCAGGTCCCGGACGGCGAGCAGCGTGCCCGGATCAGCCTGCTTAGCGTCCTGCTGCATATCCCTGCGCTCCCCTCGGGTTGGCGGCGGCCTTGAGCAGCCCGGTGGCCGGATCGCTGACCACCGAGGACAGCCGGCCCAGGGCCCAGTCCCCGGCCCGGGTGACCACGTGGCCGCGGGCCTCGAGGCCTTCGATGACGGCGTCACCCAGCCGGTCCTCCACCACGGCCCCGCCGGGTGTCCAGGTCCGCGGATAGAAGGAACCGGGAATGGAGGTGGTGTGCAGGGCAGGCGCGTCCACGGCCTGCTGCGGCGAGTATCCGCCCACGAGCGTGCGCAGCAGGTACAGCAGCTGCCACTGGTCCTGCTGGTCGCCGCCGGGCGAGCCCAGGGCTGTGACCGGTTTGCCGTCCTTGAGCACCAGGGTGGGTGTCAGCGTGGTCCGGGGCCTTTTGCCTGCGGCGAGGGTGGACGGCGCCCCCTCCTCCAGCCAGGTCATCTGCAGCCGGGATCCCAGGCAGAAGCCCAGCTCCGGAATAGTGGGCGATGACTGCAGCCAGCCGCCGGACGGCGTCGCCGAGACCATGTTGCCCCACTGGTCCACCACGTCCAGATGGCAGGTGTCACCCCGCGTCTCACCCGTGGGCATCACGGTGGGCTCCCCCACACCCGCGAACGCATGCTGCCCGGCCAGTGCCGGCGCGAAGTACTCGGTGCGCAGCGGCGGAAGAAACGGGGTGTGTCCGGGGACCGCGCCGGGGCGGAATTCATGCGAGGCCGTGTCCGTGATCAGCGCGCGGCGGGTGGCTGCGTATTCCTCGCTGAGCAGGTAGTCCATGGGCACATCGGCGTCGCCGTAGTAGGCCTCGCGATCGGCGATGGCCAGCTTCTGGGCCTCCAGGATCGTGTGCGCGCCCAGTTCGGTGGAGGGGTCCAGATATTCGTCGTCGTATCCGGCCAGGATGGCCAGCGTCTGCAGCAACGCCGGCCCCTGCCCCCAGGGTCCGGTCTTAGCGATGGTGTGGCCGCGGAACTCATACGTCAGTGCCGGTTCATAGGAAGCACTGCCTGAGGCGAAGTCTTCCATCGTCATCACTCCGGCATGGTCTGCGCCGGAGGAATGGCGGTGCGGCGTGGACAGGAAATCCACGGCCGCGCGCGCCACGAAGCCTTCGCGCCATTCGCGGCGGGCGGCATCGATCCGTTCCTCACGGCTCCCTGCCGGGCCGCCCGCGTCCGCCAGGCGGTCCAGCACCGCCGCATACGCCTCGTTGCGGATGATGTCCCCGTCTGCCGGAATCTTCCCTTCGGGCATCCACTGGGCGGCGGAGGTGGGCCAGTGCTCAGTAAAGAGATCCGCTACGGAGGCGATGGTGCTGCCAACCCGTCCCACCACCGGATGGCCGTTGCGCGCATACCCCGCCGCGAAAGCGAGCACGTCGCCAAGTTCCCAGGTGCCGTGGTCCCGCAGCAGCATCAGCCAGGCGTCGACGGCGGCGGGAACGGCGGCGGCCAGGGCACCGGCACCGGGCACCAGTTCCAGGCCCTCGGAAAGGTAGTGCTCCCGGGTGGCACCCGCGGGCGCGACTCCCTGGCCCATCAGCACCACCGGTTCCGAAGGATTCTCGGCGGTGACGAAGACGCCGGTCATATCTCCGCCGGGACCGTTGAGGTGCGGCTCCGCCACGTGCAGGACGAACGCCGCGGCGACGGCTGCGTCAAAAGCATTGCCGCCGCGCTCCAGCACGGCCTGGGAAGAAGCGGTGGCCAGCCAGTGGGTGGAAGCGCTCATGCCGAAGGTGCCTTGCAGCGTGGGGCGGGTGGTGAACGTATCGGGTGCTGTGTAGGTCATAGTCTCGATGTCACTTTCGGCTGGTGTTGGTCGGATCCAGGGCGTCGCGCAGGGCGTCCCCAAAGAGGTTGAAGGAGAGGCAGATTGCTGCGATGGCCAGGCCCGGGAAGATGGCAGCAGTGGGTGAGCGGAAGATGTACTGCTGGGCGTCGGACAGCATGATGCCCAGGCTGGGGGTTGGCGGCTGGATCCCCAAGCCCAGGAAGGACAGCAGTGCCTCTCCGATCACCGCGACGGGCATGATCACCGTTGCCTGCACAATGACGGCGGACGCGGCGTTGGGCAGGACGTGGCTGAAGATGATCCGCAGGCCCGAGGCGTCCATGGTCTTGGCGCCGAGCACGAAATCGCTCTCCTTGATCCGCAGGGTCTCGCCCCGGACCACCCGGATCATGGTGGGCACCTGGGCAATGCCCAGGGCAATGGCGGCATTGGTGAGGCTGGGGCCGCTGATGGCCGCCAGCGCCACGGCGATGATCAGGAAAGGGAAGGCAAGCGTGACATCGGTGAGCCGGGAAATGATGCCGTCGAGCCACCGCCAATACCCGGCCAGCAGGCCAAGGGGGGTGCCGATCACCACTGCCAGCGCCACGGACAGCGCTCCAACCTTCAGCGAGGCCTGGATTCCGTAGAGCAGCCGGGAAAAGATGTCCCGGCCCAGGTCATCGGTCCCCAGCAGGAAGCCCACGGTGCCCGGTTTCTGGAACGGGGTCTCGAAATGAACCTGGGTGGGACTGTAGGGGGCAAGCAGCGGGGCGAGGAGCCCGGCCAGGACAACGACTGCCAGCAGGATCCCGCCGGTCAGTCCGAGCGGGTTGTGCAGAAGGGATTTCAGTACCCTGCCGCGCCCGGATCCCAGCCCCTGGTCAGCTCCGGGAGGGGTGGGGGAAAGAACGGTCTCGGTAACAGCCATTAGTTGCTTCCTCCGACTCGGATACGCGGATTGACCAGGGAGTACAGGATGTCCACGGCCAGGTTGATCAGGATGTAGGAGACGGTGATGATCAGGACCACGGCCTGGATGACCGGATAATCGCGGGTGAACACTGCGTCCAGTGTGAGCTTTCCGAAACCGGGGAGGGCGAAGATCCGCTCCGTCACCACGGCCCCGGAGATCAGTCCGCCCAGCTGCAGGCCCACGATCGTGACAACCACGATCAGGGAATTGCGCAGTCCGTACCGCATGAGGACCCGGCCGCGGCCCAGGCCTTTGGCGCGTGCCGTCCGGACGTAGTCGGTGTTCATGGTCTCGATCATGGAAGCCCGTGTCTGGCGCATGATGACGGCTGCCAGTCCGGTGCCCAGGATGAGCGCCGGCAGGGTCAGATAGTAGATCCCGCGCAGCGGGTCATCGGTAATATCCACATACCCCGACGCCGGGAACCAGCCCAGCGTCACGGCCAGGTAGAGGATGGCCAGGATGCCCAGCCAGAAGTTGGGGACGGAGAGGCCGATCAGCGCAAAGCCGTTGGCAGCCCATTCCGGCCACCGGCCGCGGAAGCGTTCGGCGATGACGCCGAACAGGATGCCCACAATCACGGCCACGGCAATGGCATAGGCCGAGAGCCACAGGGTGACCGGAAGCGTGGTGGCAATCAGGTCGGTAACGGCCGTGCCGGTGCGGGTGGAGGTTCCAAAATCACCCCGGAACATATTGCCGATGAATTTCCCGTACTGGGTAATGACTGACTCATTCAGGCCCAGCTGCTCCCGGACTGCTTCAACCTGTTCGGGAGTGGCCTCTTCCCCGGCCATGGCCAGCGCCGGATCCCCGGGCAGCTGGCGGACGCCGAAGAAGATGACCAGCGAGGCCAGCACCAGCGTGAGCGCGGACTGCCAGAGCCGCGTACCAAGGTAGCGGAGCATGCTCAGTCCTCCTTTTCCACGAACGCTGCGGTACCCAGCCGGACCACGCCGTCCGGATAGGTCGCCACGCCGGCTACGTCTTTGGTGTAGCCCGTAAGGCTGCGCACCCGGTAGAGATACAGGATGGGATTGTCGATCTGCACCTGCTGGACCACCTGTCCATAGAGTTCGGCCCGGATGTCCGGATCAGTCGATTGGGCCGCCTCGGCCAGCAGCTGATCCACCTCGGGATTGGAGTAGCCGGAGTAATTGTTGCCGCCGCCGGTTTTCAGGAAGTTGGACATGTTTCCGTGTGGATCAATGCGGCCGGACCAGCCAAGCTGCAGGGCTTCGAAGTCGCCGCGGGTCTGGACATCCAGCAACGTGGAATATTCCACCGGGCGGATGGTCAGGTCGAAACCGCCCTCCGACACCGCCGCCTGCAGCGCCTGCGCATAACGCAGGGTGTCCGGTGAATTGGTGACCTGCATGGTGATGGGGAAGGGCACCGGTGCTCCGGTGGATTCCAGCAGGGTGCGGGCCGCGCCGGGGTCATAGTCAACGCAGTCTTCGCTCAGCTCCGAGGCGTACGGGCTGTCCGGCGATACGGGTGAGCAGGCCGGCTCGTACCAGCTGTTGAAGACGGTGTTGACCAGTGCCTCACGGTCAATGGACATGGACAGTGCGCGGCGGATGTCGGCCTGCTGCGCCAGCGGTGTCCCGAGGTCGCCCGGCGGCTCTCCGGTCCCGTTGACGTTCCCGATATTGACCGTCATGGCCTGGTAGCCCAGAGATCCGATTTGCAGGACGCCAAGTCCTTCTTCCTGGACCAGTGCATCCACGTCCTGGGGCGAAATGGTATCCGCCACCTGGACGTCCCCGGACCTAAGGTTGGCAGCACGGATGTTGGCGTCCGTCATGATGCGGTACGTGATGGTGTCCAGATGCACGGCGCCGGCGTCGTAATACAGCGGGTCCCGTTCCACCGAAATGGACGTTTGGGGAACCCGGTCCTTGAACTTGAACGGTCCCACGCACACGGGATGATCACCGAAGGCGGTGCCGGCCTGCTCCAGGGCAGCGGGTGAGAGCATCATTCCGGCACGGTCCGCCAAAGCGGCGGTCAACGGTGCAAAGGGCGTTTCATAAGTAATTTCCAGTTCGAATTCACCAATGGCATCGATGCTGCCGATGGGTCCCAGCTCGCCTTTCCGGGTGGATCCTTCCAGCGTCAGATGCCGCTCCAAAGTTGCCTTGGCAGCTTCTGCATTGAAGGGAGTTCCGTCCGCAAAGACGGCATCGGTCCGCAGCGGGATGGTGACGGTGAGTCCGTCCGCGGAGATTTCCGGAAGCTCGGTTGCCAGCTGCGGGGCGAGCTTGCCTTCTGCGTCAATGTCGTAGAGCTTCTGGCACATGGTCTGCATGACGTAGCGCGTATACAGGGATGAAGAGGTGGTGGGGTCCAGCCGGTCCGGCTCAGCGGAGAGGGCCATCACCAGGTCTCCCCCTTCAACAACGGTTTTGCCGTCCAGCTCCGCGGCAGGGACATCCTGGCGCTCGGGAGCCGGTTCAAGGGCTTGGATCGGGGCGCATGAGGCGAGGAGCAGCATTGCTGCGCCGCTGGCCGCAACAGCCCGAAGGCCAGGCAGAACCCGTCCTGGAGACCGGCCTGCAGTTCGAAAAGGTGCCATGGGGATCCTTGAATCTCGGGGGTCCGCTTTGAATACAATCGAAGCTACACCTATAACTTCGTATACAGTTACCTGCATCACACTTTATTAAGCGACCGGTTTTGAGGAGTTTCCCGCGTGAAGCGTTTGAATGCCGTACCCACCGAGCGGGTTCACCTGTGGCTGATGCTGTCCCTGACCTTCTCCACCGGAGTGGTGGACGCCGTCGGCTATCTGGGCCTGGACCGGGTGTTCACAGGCAATATGACGGGAAATGTCGTCCTCCTGGGCATGGCCTTCGCAGGCGGCGCTGATCTGCCGATCCTGCGGCCCGCATTGGCCCTGGTCTTCTTCATGCTCGGCGCCGCCCTGGCCGGACGGATGCTGCGCAAGGGCCCGGAGGGCTGGTCCTGGCGCACCTCCGTTGCCCTGACCGTCGTGGCCGGCGGCCTCAGTGCGCTCGCAGTCTTTGTGGCCGTGGCGGACGTTCAGGGCAACGATGTCCTGGGCAGCCTCACCACGTCCTCCATGGCCGCGGTCATGGGTGTGCAGGCAGCAACGGCCAAGCGCCTGAAGGTAGCTGAAATCACCACCGTGGTGGTCACCTCCACCATCACCGGGCTGGCCTCGGACTCCAGGCTGGCCGGCGGCAGCAGCCAGTTTTGGCAGCGCCGGGCCCTGGCCGTAGCGCTGATCCTGCTGGGCGCCCTCGCCGGTGCCGCAGCTTTGAAGGTTGACCTGTGGCTGGGTTTGACGGTCTCGGCCGCCATTTCCATTGCCGTGGCCGTGATGGGCTACGTTCGCCACCACCGTGAGATCCAGGCCGGCGCCGAACGCGGCTGAACAGCCTGGGAGGGCCGGTGTTCCGGCCCTCCGGCGTGCCCTAGAGTAGGGTCCATGCCCTCACAGGATGTAGCCGACTGGACTCCGGTGCACACGGACCGGCTGATACTGCGGCGTCCCGTTGGAGACGATGAGAGTGCGGCCCTGGACCTGCACACCGATCCCCGGACCAACGTTCACCACCCCGCTCCGCATACTGTCACCCGGGCTTCCTCCGCACGGATTTTCCATGAGATTGGCCTGCATTGGTACCGCCACGGTTTTGGGGTGTGGGCGGTGTGCACCCAGGATGAGCCGCAGGCGCTGATCGGATTCACGGGCCTGTCCCACCGGCTGGTCCATGCCAGGCCGGCATTGAACCTCTACTACCGCTACTGTCCTGAAGTCTGGGGCCGCGGCTACGCTGCCGAGGGCGCCCGTGAGGCTGTTCGGCTCGCGGAAAAACTGCTTCCGGGCCTGCCGGTGGTTGCCTACACCACCCCGGACAACATCGGATCGCAGCGGACGGCGCTGGCCGCGGGGCTGACGCGCCGCGAGGACCTCGACGTGGACCGCGGCACCTATCAGGACGTTTATCTCGCCCGCAGCTGGTACACCGAACCGCCCCGCTAAACGACCCCGGCACCCCGCCCCCTCACCCACCCCGCAGGCCGCCCCTTGCTGCACACACCCCGTCAACCCTGTGGCCCCGCCCGCGGGCATTTCTCCGGCACTGGGCAGTAAAGGCACATCTCGGCCTTAACCTTGGGATGGGCATTCCCGTGCTTGCCGCAGCCCGCAGTCGGCGGCACGGCCCGGCCGTGTTTTTCCGTTGGCGCCGCCGTCCGGCGCGACCCGGAGGTATCCATGGAACAGTTCACCCCCGCCACTGACGCCGTCGCCAACAGCATCACCTGGTCCGCCCTTCTGGCACTGATCCCCCTGCTTTTGTTCTTCCTCCTGCTGGCCTTCGCCAAAACGAAGGCTTACGTAGCCGGCGCCTGGGCCCTGCTGACGGCGCTGATCATTGCCGTCCTGGGCTTCCACATGCCGGTTGGGCTCGCCCTTCTGTCCGTCACCCAAGGTGCTGCCTTCGGCCTGTTCCCGGTGGTGTGGATCATCATCATGGCGGTATGGCTCTACCAGGTCACGGTCCTCAGCGGACGGTTCGAGGACCTGCGGCGGGTGTTCGACGCCGTGGGCGGCGGGGACCTGCGGGTGCAGGCGATCCTCGTGGCCTTCTGCTTTGGCGGACTGCTGGAAGCACTGGCCGGATTTGGAGCTCCGGTGGCCATCACCGTCACCATGCTGCTGGCCCTGGGCATCGCTCCCATCCGCGCTGCCACCGCCGTGCTGGTGGCCAACACCGCACCCGTGGCCTTCGGGGCACTCGCCATCCCCATCACGACGGCGGCCAACCTCACCAACTATCCGGGCGAGGAAATCGGGGCAGTGGTGGGACGCCAAACCCCGCTGCTGGCCTTTTTTATCCCGCTGGTGCTGCTGTTCATCCTGGACGGGCGCCGCGGACTGCGGGACTGCTGGCCGGTGGCGCTGCTGACCGGCGTCGTCTTCTCCATTGTGCAGTTCCTGTGTTCCAACTACTTCTCCTACGAACTCACGGACATTGTTGCCTCGCTGGTGGCCATGGTGGCCGCCGTCGGCTTCCTGCGGATCTGGCATCCGCGCAACGGAGAAGAAGCCGACGCGCGGATGACCAGGGAACTGGCCGAAGCGCGCGCCTCCGGCTGGACCCCCTCCGGCGGATCCGCCCACGTCGGCACGGCGGCCAGCGACACGGCAGCGGACCGGCTCACACCCGGCCGGGCCTGGATGGCACTGTTTCCGTATGTTCTGGTGATCGTCGTTTTTGGGATCGTGAACCTCTGGACCTGGGGCGTGGACATCCCCGAAGCACTGGAAAAAACCATCATCAAGATCCCCTGGCCCGTCCTGCATGATGCCCTGGTGGACGCCAACGGGCAGCCGCAGTCCTCCACGATCTTCAGCTTTGAGTGGCTGATCAGCCCCGGAACCCTGCTGCTGATCAGCGGCCTGATTGTTGCACTGGTCTATTCCCGGTTCAACGACGGCGGCCGGTACCCGCTCGGGATGGGCGACGCGGTCAGGGAAATCGGCCGTACTGCCGTCCGGATGCGCTCGGCTGCCCTGACCATCCTGGCCGTGCTGGCCCTGGCATACGTCATGAATTTCTCCGGCCAGACCATTTCCATCGGCACCTGGCTGGCGGCCACGGGCGGGTTCTTTGCCTTCCTCTCCCCCGTTCTGGGCTGGATCGGCACCGCCGTAACAGGTTCCGACACCTCGGCCAATGCCTTGTTCGCCAAGCTGCAGCAGACAGCAGGAATCCAAGCCGGCATCGATCCGCAGCTCATGGTGGCGGCGAACACCGGAGGCGGAGTGATGGGCAAGCTAATCAGCCCGCAGAACCTGGCAATCGGTGCCGCTGCGGTCAACATGAGCGGGCAGGAGTCCGTCCTGTTCCGCAAGGTGCTGGGCTGGAGCGTGGCGCTGCTCCTGGCCCTGTGCTGCATCGTGTTCCTGCAGTCCACGCCGGTGCTGGACTGGATGCTGCCCTAGACCTCCCCCGCTTTGGGACAACGCAGCCACATGCGTAACACTCGTTTCATGGCTAAAACCCGTCTTCTGACCGCCGCTGCCGCGGTGCTGGCTGCCGCCGCCGGCTTCCGGCTCAGCCCGTGGCCCGCCGCGCTTCTGATCCGTGCCGTGTTTTACCGGGGCGCCCGGCAGCTCGCGAATGTCATGCAGCGCTATGCTCCTGCCGCCGGAGTCACCCCGTTCCGGGGCCTGAGCTTTAACGCCGGCAGCCGCAGCGGGACACTGGACCTGTTCGTGCCGGCGAAAGCGGCGGAGCCGGCGCCCCTGGTGGTGTGGATCCACGGCGGCGCCTGGCTTTCGGGCAGCCGGAACGACGTCGAACCCTATCTGCGCATGCTTGCCGCTTCCGGTTATGCCGCTGCAGGACTGACCTACACCGTGTCTCCGCGGGGCGTTTATCCCCGGGCCGTGGAGGAACTGGCTGCGGCACTGACATTCCTATCGGAACACGGTGCGGACTTTGGCGTGGATACGCGCAGGATCGTCCTGGCGGGAGATTCTGCCGGTGCCCAGTTGGCGGCGCAGCTGGCCGTGCTGGCCACCAACCCGGACTACGCCCGCCGGACCGGGCTTTCCTCGCCGCTGAATGCCGGCCACCTTCGCGGGGTCATCCTGCACTGCGGGGTGTACGACGTCGCCGCCCTGGCCTCGCTGCGGGGCATCCTGGGCTGGGGCTTCAAAACGGCCTTGTGGGCCTACTCCGGTCAGCGGGACTGGTCCCGGACCGCAGCCGGCCGGGACATGTCCGTGCTCAACGACGTCGGCGCAGGTTTCCCGCCCGCGTTCATCACCGGCGGCAACGGCGACAGCCTTACCGCCACCCAATCGGTACCACTGGCGGCCCGCCTCACGGCCCTGAAGACGGAAGTGCGGACCCGGTTCTGGCCGGCGGACCACCGCCCTGCCCTGCCGCATGAGTACCAATTCCACCTGGACCGAACGGAAGCGCAGCAAACCCTGGCAGATACGCTGGATTTCCTGCAGGCGGTATGCGGCCCCCGTGCGGTGCCGCGGGCCGCCGGTCCCGGCCACTGATCCCGGACCTCAGCCCTTACCCACCCGCTCCTTTAGTACCGCCGGCCACTGCCTGCCGTGAACTTGCTCGCAGCGGGCGGCCGCAACCCGCTTGGCGGCGGGGAATGCGCCGAAAGGCACCCAGCCCCGCTTCATAACGTAGAAGTATGAAGATCTCTCCGCTCGCTGCCGCCGGGCTGGCAGCCGGAGCGGCCGCCGCTGCCGGATTGGCCGCCGCTGCATCACTGCACTGGGATCGCCGTGTATCGGCACTGCTCATTCGCGGCGTGTTTTCCGGTGCCGGCCTGTTTCAGAAGAAGAACCGGCCGGCCATTGCCGGGTTCAAGGTAACTAGGCACCGCGAACTGCAGTACCTCGGCTCCCACGGCCGGCCGTGCCTGGATCTGTTCCTGCCGGACACGGCCCGCAAACCCCTGCCGGTTGTGATGTGGATCCACGGCGGTGCATGGATTTCCGGTTCAAAGGAAGATGTGGCGCCGTACCTGAAGGTTCTGGCCGGGTATGGTTACGCGCTGGCGGGTGTTGGATATTCGATCTCACCGAAGGCGGTCTATCCCACCGCAATCAAAGAGCTCAACGCGGCGCTCGGATTCATCCGTGAACACGCGGACCGCTACGGGCTGGACCCGAACCGCATCGTGCTCGCCGGTGACTCCGCCGGAGCTCAGCTCGCCGCACAGCTGGCGCTGGCCATCTCCAACCCGGAGTACGCCCGGGAAACCGGAGTTGTCCCGGCTGCCGCGCCTTCCCAGCTGCGCGGGATCCTGCTGAACTGCGGCGTCTTCGACTTTCCCTCGGTCGCCCGCCTGGCCGGCCCCATGGGCTGGGGCCTGCGAAAGGCTCTCTGGTCCTACACCGGATCCCGCAACTGGGCCTCCACCACTGCTGCGGAGCACATGTCCATCCTGCAGCAGGTGGATCACCGTTTTCCGCCCACCTACATTTCCAGCGGGAACGGTGATGACCTGACCCCCACCCAGTCCATCCCGCTGGCAGACCGGCTGGAGGAACTGGGAGTCCCCGTGGTCCGCCGGTTCTGGCCGAAAGAGTACAAACCGGCTTTGGGACATGAGTATCAGTTCCAGCTGCACCGCCCCGAGGCCATGGAATCACTGCATGAAACCGTTGCGTTCCTGGCGGACGTCACCGGTGTGTCGGCCCTGCCCGGGGTGGCGCCGGAGAAGGTTGTGACTGTGCATGAGGAACTCGGTGAGGAGCTGCACCGGCTGGAAGACCGGCTCGCCGCCTAGCCATCCGCCGCAGGCACCTGCAAGGCCTCAGCTCCGGACGATTATCACGTCCAGGTTCCGCGGGCCGTGCACGCCCTCCACGCGTTCCAGTTCAATGTCCGAAGTGGCGCTGGGCCCGCTGATCCAGGTCAGGGGACGCGTTCCGTCCAGCCGGCGCAGGGCTTCGGGCAGGATGCCGGCCACGTCTTTTTCCCGGACCACGCAGATGTGGTGGTCGGGAACCAGAGTGATGGCCCGCCGGCCCTGGTTGGGGCTGGCATCCAGGATGATCGTGCCGGTTTCCGCCACCGACACGGCGCTGCCGGTAACGACGGCGTCCACCGCATCCAGCTCCGCCACACTGAGGGGCGCTTCCGCAGTATCGGTCCGGCGCCGTCCGGGAGCCAGGGCTTCAGCGTCGGCCAGCCAGGCGTCGTCGAGCCCGGCCGGAACCACATAGCTGGCCGCATCCAGGAGCAGCTCGGCGATCCGCGGAGCCAGTCCCGCTTCATCCACCACGGTGACGCCCGCTTTGTAATCCACCAGCCGGTCCACGAGCATGTCGAGTCGCTGGTCGGCGTCCATGCCGGAGTCCCCGCGGTAGGTGCGCGGGATTTCCGGCGCCTCCGGGTGATCCCGCAGGGCCGAGCGCAGCCGGTCCAGGATGTCTTCGCGCGCGCTCATGCCTGTTCTCCTGCGTTCGTGGAATCTTTATGGTCCTTCGCCCACCAGTCCCGGAAGGATTCCGCGGGCGGAGCCGGAATATCCCGGCTCTGCGTCCAACCGCCAACCAGGCCGGGCAGCTTGGTGATCTTTTTCTTGCGTCCGGCCGCAATCCGGCCCAGCGGCAGTCCCTTTTCCAGCAGTCCAAGATGCTTGCCGGAGGAAAATGCCCAGGAGGCGCCCTTCATCATCAGGTCCATCTGGGTGGGCAGTTTCTTCTTGCCCCGCTTGCTGTCCACGTCCTCCGCGCGCAGGTGCACCAGGATTTCGGGAATGTTGATCTTCACCGGGCATGCGTCATAGCAGGCGCCGCACAGGGAGGATGCGTACGGCAGCGAGTTGTTTTCCTCGGACGTAATCCCGGTCATCAGCGGTGAAAGGATTGCACCGATCGGCCCCGGATACGTGGACCCGTAGGCATGTCCGCCGGTGCGTTCGTAGACGGGGCACACGTTCATGCAGGCGGAGCAGCGGATGCAGTGCAGCGCCGAACGCCCCATCTCAT
Organism: Arthrobacter sp. NPDC097144; assembly: GCF_044762205.1. Taxonomy (NCBI): domain Bacteria; kingdom Bacillati; phylum Actinomycetota; class Actinomycetes; order Micrococcales; family Micrococcaceae; genus Arthrobacter; species Arthrobacter sp. NPDC097144. The sequence continues at coordinate 581,339 of NZ_JBIWDW010000001.1, forward strand.
CGGCCAGCGCGGCGCTGCGGCCGTTGTCCAGCAGCACCAGGTGCACGTTCTGCGGGCCGTCGCCTTCGGTCACGCCGGTCCACAGAGAGGTATACGGGTTCATCCGTTCCCCGGTGGAGGAGCGCGGCAGCAGCTGCATGAACACTTCCAGGTCCTGCCAGGACGGCAGGAGCTTCTCCACACCCATGACGGTGATCAGGGTTTCAGGCAGGGTCAGGCACATGCGCCCGTTGCCTTCGGATTCGACGACGGCGAGGGTCCCGGCGTCCGCAATGGCGAAGTTGGCGCCGGAGATGGCTACCTTCGCGGAGAGGAACTTCCGGCGCAGGTGCGCCCGCGCGGCCTCGGCGAGCTTCGCCGGGTTGTCGGTGAGCGCTGGGTCGACGCCGGGCATTTCCCGCAGGAAGATGTCCCGGACCTGGGTACGGTTCTTATGGATGGCCGGAACCAGGATGTGGCTGGGCTTGTCATGGTCCAGCTGGACAATGAGCTCGGCCAGGTCGGTTTCAAACGCGGCGATGCCCTGTTCTTCCAGGTACTCATTGAGGCCGATTTCCTGGGTGGCCATGGATTTGACCTTGACCACCTCGTCCACGCCCTGTTCGCGGATCAGATCACGGACAATCTCATTGGCTTCGGCGGCATCCCGGGCCCAATGGATAACGCCGCCGCGGGCGGTGAAGTTGCTTTCGAACTGTTCCAGGAGCTCGGGAAGCCGGGCCATGACGGCCTGCTTGGTGGCGCTGCCGGCGTCGCGCAGGTCCTCCCAGTCCGGCAATTCGCCGACCACGCGCAGGCGCTTGTCGCGGATCGTGTGCGTGGCGTGGCCCAGGTTGGCGCGCAGCTGGCTGTTGCCCAGCTCCCGCTTGGCGGCCGACGGGAAGGACTCTGTGGCGTTGAGGTTGCCCTGTCCGAAGACGGGCAGCGTTGGCATGCCCAGGTACGTGGTGCTCATCGGGAAGCCTTTCCGCTCACCAGGACGTCTCCGGTGACGGAGACCGGATTCTCCCGGGTGCTGGCGAGGATGTCCGCGAGGTGCAGGGTGGTGACGGCGCTGCCTTCCCGGGAGAGCCCGCCGCCGATGTGCAGCAGGCAGGATGCGTCGCCGCCGGAGCACAGCTCGGCTCCGGTGGATCTGATGTTGGCTGTTTTGTCCTCCAGCATGGCCGTGGAGACATCCGCGTTCTTCATGGAGAAGGTTCCGCCGAAGCCGCAGCACTGATCCGCCTGGGGCAGCGGCTGCACGGTGATCCCGCCGACGCTCTGGAGCAGGTTCAGCTGACGGTCCCCCAGGCGCAGCAGGCGCATCCCGTGGCAGCTGGGATGGTAGGTGACGTTGTGCGGGAACCAGGAGCCCAGCTGCTCGGCGGCGTTGGTCACGCCCAGCACATCGGTCAGGAGTTCGGACAGCTCATAGGTCTTGGCGCCCACTGCTTCGGCGCGGGCTTCCAGCCCGGCATCGCCGCAGGACCGGGCCACCATCGGGTGCTGGTGCTTCACGGAGGCGACGCAGGAACCGGAAGGCGCGACGGCGACGTCGTACTCCTGCGATTCGAAGGCCTCAATGTGGTTGCGGACCACGGGAACGGCTTCGGGCAGGTAGCCGGAGTTCACGTGCATCTGGCCGCAGCATGCCTGGCCGGCCGGGAACACCACTTCGTGGCCCAGCCGTTCGAGGATAGCCACCGTTGCCCGGGCGGTGCGCGGATACATCGCGTCCACGATGCAGGTGGCGAATAAAGCGATTCTCATGGCTTGCCTTTCAGCGGGGCAGCACCCCGCACGTGTGGTCTGACCATAGTAGAGCATGTAGGGCAGGTCACGTCCAAGCCCCCGATGTTCTGGTGACTACCATCACAGAAACCCGGAACTTGCGCTAGTATCAGTGTTGGTCAGACCACAGTGGTCTGACCATCTTCTTGTCCAGACCTATGCGGAGGACCCCGTGGAGTCGTTCATTCCCAGCACCGATCCAGTGCTCAACAGTGTTGCCGTCTCGGCGCTGGTGGCCGTGGTGCCGCTGCTGACCTTCTTTGTGCTTCTGGCCTATGTGAAGGTCAAGGCCCACGTCGCGGGCGCGATTGCCCTGCTGGTCGCCCTTGCGGTGGCCGTCTTCGCCTTCCGGATGCCGGCAGGCCTGGCGGTACTCTCCGCCACCCAGGGCGCTGTGTTCGGCGCCTTCCCGGTGCTCTGGATTGTCATCATGGCCATCTGGCTCTACCAGATCACCGTGCTCAGCGGCCGGTTCGAGGACCTCCGCCGGGTGTTCGACGTCATCGGCGGCGGGGACGTGCGGGTGCAGGCCATCCTCGTGGCCTTCTGCTTTGGCGGACTTCTGGAAGCACTGGCCGGCTTCGGCGCGCCGGTAGCCATCACCGCCACCATGCTCGTGGCACTGGGGATCAAGCCGCTCAAGGCAGCCGCGGCCGTGCTGGTAGCCAACACCGCTCCGGTCGCTTTCGGCGCCATGGCCATTCCGATCACCACGGCCGCCTCACTCACCGGCCTGGATGCCGGGCACATCGGTATGGTGGTGGGCCGCCAGGCGCCGCTGCTGGCGGTCTTCGTGCCGTTGATTTTGGTCTTTATCCTCGACGGCCGCCGCGGCGTCAGGGACACCTGGCCCGCCGCCGTCGTCACCGGTGTGGCCTTTGCCCTCGCGCAGGTCCTGTGCTCCACCTTCTTCTCCTACGAGCTCACCGACATTGTGGCTGCACTGGCCGGCCTGGGTGCCGCCGTCGTCTTCCTGAAGTTCTGGCAGCCCAAGGGCCTGGAGTCCGCCCGCGAGCGCATGGGCCTGCCGGCCCTGGCAGCCGCCGGTTCCGATTCCACCAGCACCGGCTCTGCCGGGGCACGCGGCCGCAGCACCGCGGCAGTAAAGGACGGGGACTCGCTGACCCGTTCCCGCACCCTGCTGGCGCTGTTCCCGTACTTCCTGGTGATCCTGATCTTCGGCATCGCCAAGCTGTGGAAATGGGGTGCGGACATCCCCGCGCTGCTCGCTTCCACTGACCTCAAGGTTCCCTGGCCCTGGCTGCATGACCGCCTGCTCAGCGAAGCCGGTGAGCCCGTTTCCTCCACGATCTACACCTTCAACTGGCTCTCCAGCCCCGGCACGCTGCTGCTGATTACCGGACTGATTGTGTGTGCGGTGTACGCCAAGTACGACGACGGCGGCCGGTATGCGATGACGGTGGGCAACGGTGTGGCAGATATTTTCCGGACGGTCTGGAACATGCGCTGGGCCGGCGCGACCATCCTCTCCGTCCTGTCCCTGGCCTATGTCATGAACTTCTCCGGGCAGACCGTGGCCATTGGAACCTGGTTGGCCGGAACCGGCGCGTTCTTCGCTTTCCTCTCCCCCGTGCTGGGCTGGATCGGCACCGCGGTCACGGGTTCCGACACCTCGGCCAACGCACTCTTTGCCCGCCTGCAGCAGACGGCCGGCATCGAAGCAGGCATCGATCCGAACCTGCTGGTGGCCGCAAACACCACCGGCGGCGTGGTGGGCAAGCTCATCAGCCCGCAGAACCTCGCCATTGCCGTAACCGCAGTGAAGCTCGACGGCCATGAATCGGTGCTGCTGCGCAAGGTCGTGGGCTGGAGCGTCGGCCTGCTGCTGGTGCTGTGCACCCTGGTGTACCTGCAGTCCACGCCGATCCTGGGCTGGATGCTGCCGTAACTGTTGAGCAGGGCATCGAAGAATGCGGGGCCGGAATGATCCGGTCCCGCGTTTTCGTTAAGCTGCACCTGCCGCCTCGCGCCCTCCGGCAACCGGCACATGGCAGGATGGAGCGGTGACAGACCAACCGCGCCGCAGCTATGACCTGCTGCTGGAAAACATCGAAGCAGACCTCCGCTCCGGAGTCATCTCCCTGGGCGACCAGCTCCCCGGAGAGCGGACGCTGGCAGAAACCTACGGCATCTCCCGGGCCTCGGTCCGGGAAGGCATCCGCATCCTGGACGCCATGGGAGTACTGCGTTCCTCCTCCGGATCGGGCCCCAAGTCCGGAGCCATCATTATTTCCGAGCCGTCGGCGGGGCTGTCCTCCGCGCTGCGCCTGCACATGGCCAGCAGCCGGCTGCCGGTGGCGGACATTGTCCAGACCCGGGTACTGCTGGAAACCTGGGCAGCCGCCGCTGCCGCAGCCCGTCCGCCGTCGGACTCCGCGGAGGAAGCCCTGGCGCGCGCCGCAGCACTGCTGGAAGCAATGGATGCCCCGAACATTGAGCGCGAAGCCTTCCACCTCCTGGACGCCCGGTTCCATGTGGAGCTCAGCTCGATGGCCGGCAATGCGGTCATTGAAGCCATGATGGCTTCCCTCAGCGGAGCCATCAGCGGGTACGTGAAGAACGCCGTGGACGTCATGGAAGACTGGCCTGCCGTGATGAAACACCTTCAGGCCCAGCACCACGGGATTTACGACGCCGTTGCCTCCGGCCGGGGCGATGACGCCGCCCGCCTGCTGCGCGAACATATCGAATGGTTCTATGCGCAGATCCCGGAGGAAGACGACACCGGAAGCGAGAACCGGCAGAAAGATAGTAAGCAGCCTGATAAAATGTGAGTCATCACCGCCGACGAACAGGAGATGCACCAGTGACCAATCCGGATTCTTCGTCCATCGCCCGCGAAGATGCTGCCTCCACCCAAACCGCTGAACGCATTGCTGAACGCATCCAGGACACCGGCGTGGTAATCGGTGTTTCCGAATCCCTGACCAGCGGCCTGCTGGCCTCCTTCCTGGGGGCCGCGCCGTCGTCGTCGGACTGGTTCCTGGGCGGACTGACTGCCTACGCCACCTCGGTCAAGCGATCCGTTCTGGGCGTCACGGCCGAGGCCGTGGTCTCGGAAGAATCTGCCGCACAGATGGCCGAGGGCACCGCGAAGCTGCTCGGCGCCGACCTGGCACTGGCCATTACCGGTTCCGGCGGCCCGGAGCCGCAGGACGGGCAGGAGCCCGGAACGGTATTCATCGGGATCGCTGCTTCCGGACTGGAACGGCCCGTGGTCGTTGAGCGCTTCTTCGAAGGGGACCCGGAGGAAGTCATCCACGCGACGGTTGGTGCAGCCCTCGAACTGCTGGAAGACCGGCTGGAAAAGCTCCTGGCCGAGCACGGCCGGCGCTAGCGCAAACCACCCGGGTAAAGGCTCCGAAACGCACCCGGGCGCATTCTATCCCCGCCCTCCATGTGGTCTGACCAACTTTCGCCCAGCCGTGATCAGGCCTACATTTAGAGGCGGAGCACCGCGGCTCCCAGGATCGGTTGGAACAAAAAAATGAGCCTTCACACGAAAGCCCCCGCCCCTTCAGCGGCCTCGGTAGCCGACCTCGGCACCGAGAACATCAGCACCCGGGACATCGACCGGCGCAAAATGGCCCACGATGCCTCCCACTACCTGATGATCCCCGAGGCCGTGGCCACCCCGCGCACTGCCGAGGAGGTGGCTGCCCTGCTGCGCCGGAGCCGGGAACTGCGGATTCCGGCCACCTTCCGTTCCGGTGGAACTTCGCTGTCCGGCCAAAGCCAGAGTGACAGCCTCCTGATCAACACCCGCCAGCATTTCCGCGGCATCGAAGTGCTCGACGGCGGTGCCCGGGTCCGCGTGCAGCCCGGCGCCACCGTGCGCGCCGTAAACTCCCGGCTCGCCGCACACGGACGGAAGCTCGGCCCCGACCCCGCCTCCGAGATCGCCTGCACCATTGGCGGCGTGGTAGCCAACAACTCCTCCGGCATGGCCTGCGGCACTGAATTCAACACCTACCGGACCATTGACTCCATGGTGCTGGTCCTCGCTTCCGGATCCCTGATTGACACCGCAGCCCCTGACGCGGAAACAAAACTGCGCACCCTGGAACCCGAGCTGTTTGAGGGCCTGCTGCGGCTTCGCGGAGGCATCGTCGCCAACCCCCGGTCCGTGGCCACCATCGAGCGGCTGTTTTCCATGAAGAACACCATGGGCTACGGACTTAATGCGTTCCTGGACTACGAGAGCCCGGTGGACATCCTGTCCCACCTGATGGTGGGCAGTGAAGGCACCCTGGGTTTCGTGGCCGAAGCCACGTTCCGGACCGTGCCGGCCCTGCCCAAGGTGGCCACCGGCCTGATGTTCTTCGACTCGCTGGACCGCGCCGCCACCGCCCTTCCGGAGCTGGTGGCGTCCGGGCTGGCCACCATTGAACTGATGGACTCCACCTCCCTGCGTGTGGCCGCTGCTGATCCCACCGCACCGCCGGAACTGCGCGGACTGGACATCGTTTCCCACGCCGCCCTGCTCGTGGAGCACCAGGGGCGCACGGCCGAGGAGCTGGCGGAGAAGCGCGAGGGCTCCCGGGCCCTCTTTGAATCACTCGCCCTGGCCGTCCCCTTTGCGATGACCGACAAGGCCAAGGACCGCGCGGCCATGTGGCACCTGCGCAAGGGGCTGTACACCACGGTTGCCGGCGCCCGCCCTTCCGGGACCAATGCGCTGCTGGAAGACATTGTGGTTCCCGTGCCGGCCCTGGCACCCACCTGTGCCGAACTGGCCCGCCTCTTCACTGAACACCGCTACCAGGACTCGGTGATCTTTGGCCACGCCAAGGACGGCAACATCCACTTCATGCTCAACGAGCGCTTCGACGACCCCGTGGAGCTGGCCCGCTACCAGGCATTCACCGAAGACATGGTGGACCTGGTGCTCGGGAACGGCGGCTCGCTCAAGGCCGAGCACGGCACCGGCCGGATCATGGCGCCCTTTGTCCGCCGCCAGTACGGCGACGAACTCTACGAGGTGATGTGCCAGCTGAAGGCACTGGTGGATCCGGCGAACCTGCTCAACCCCGGCGTCATCATCAACGATGATCCGGCCTCCTACATTGCGGATCTGAAGGTGGCGCCCACCGTGGAGGAGGAGGTGGACCGCTGCGTCGAGTGCGGCTACTGCGAACCCGTCTGCCCCAGCAAGGACCTGACCACCACTCCCCGCCAGCGCATTGTGCTGCGCCGCGAGATTGCCGCCGCCGAAGCCCGCGGCGATGCCGCCCTGGCCAAGGAACTGCGCAAGGACTACGAGTACGACGGCGTCCAGACGTGCGCGGCCGACGGCATGTGTGTCACGGCCTGCCCGGTCCTCATCAACACCGGGGACCTGGTGCGCCGGCTGCGCAAGGAAAACGCAAACGCGGCAGCCGACACCGGCTGGAAGACCGCCGCCGAGCACTGGTCAACAGTGACTGTGGCCGGCGGCAAGGCCCTCAGCTTGGCCAACGCCATGCCGGCACTGCTGCCCAAGGCGGCCACCGCCGTCGCCCGCGCCGTGGCCGGTGCCGAGAATGTTCCCGCCTATGAAACCGTGCTGCCCGCCGGTGGCTCCAAGCGGATGCCGCGGGAGGATCCGCACGCGCTTGCCGTCTATTTCCCGGCCTGCATCGGCACGATGTTCGGCCCGGCCGGCGGCGGCGAAGGCGTCTCGGCGGCCTTCCTGGAGCTGTGCGGCCGGGCAAACATCGGCGTGCGCATTCCGGCGGGCATCGGGGACCTGTGCTGCGGGACGCCGTGGAAGTCCAAGGGGTTCGCCAAGGGATATGCGGCAATGACTGAACGCGTGCTGGCCAATCTGTGGAACGCCACCGGCGGCGGCGCGTTGCCCGTAATCTGCGACGCCGCTTCCTGCACCGAGGGCCTGGACACCATGAAGCGGCTGGCCGGCGAAAGCCCGGACTATCCCGGGCTGCAGTTCATCGACTCGGTGGACTTTGTGCGGGACGAAGTCCTGCCGAAGCTGACTGTGACCCGGAAACTGCCGTCCATGGCGCTGCACCCCACCTGCTCCTCTACGCAGCTTGGCGCCAATGACGCCCTGCAGGCGATTGCCCGGGCCACAGCGGAGGAAGTGTTCGTGCCGCCGAGCTGGGGCTGCTGCGCCTTCGCCGGCGACCGCGGGCTGCTGCATCCGGAGCTGACGGCCTCGGCCACGGACACCCAGGCGGCGGAGGTCAACGAACGCGAATTCGCTGCCTACGCCTCGGTGAACCGCACCTGCGAGATCGGCATGTCCAAGGCCACCGGCCACACCTACCGGCATGTGCTGGAGTACCTGGCCGAGGCCACCCGGTGAGCATCGACCCGGGGTCCGCGACCGAATGATTCGGCTGCGGCCAGCGCAAATACCGAACGGACCTGCCTGAAAGAAGGAGGCGCATATGCAGGGGAACCAGACAGTGGACCGGTTGCGAACCGAGGGGGCCCTCGGCTTTGGTTCGGCCCCGATCGGCAATCTGTACCGCGCTGTTGACGACGGCGTGGCCCGTGCCGCAGTGGAAGCTGCCTGGGAGCACGGCATCCGGTACTACGACACCGCTCCGCACTACGGGCTCGGGGCGGCGGAGCGCCGGCTCGGGGACGTACTGTCCGGCCAGCCAAGGGACAGCTATCTGCTCTCCTCAAAAGTCGGCCGGCTGCTGCGTCCCAACCCGGCGCCGCAGGGACGGGACCCCGAGGGTTTCGACATGCCGGACAATTTGACCCGGGTCTATGACTACTCCCGGGACGGTGTGCTTCGTTCCATCGAGGAAAGCCTGGACCGGCTGGGCACCGACCGGTTGGACGTGGTGTACATCCACGACCCGGACGAGTACTGGGAAGAGGCCGTCTCCGGCGCCGTCCCGGCCCTCGCGGAACTGCGGGACCAGGGCGTCATCGGAGCCTACGGTGCCGGCATGAACCAGTCCGCGATGCTCGAACGCTTTGTGCGGGAAGCGGATCTGGACCTGGTGATGCTGGCCGGCCGGTACACCCTGCTGGAACAGTCGGATTCGCGCAGCCTGATCGAGGCCTGCGGCGAGCGCGGTGTGGGCATCGTGGACGTGGGCGTGTTCAATTCCGGCCTGCTTTCCAAGCCCCGGCCGGCGTCCGATGCCATGTACAACTATGCGCCCGCACCTGTTGCCATGCTGGACCGCGCCAATGCCCTGGCCGATCTTGCCGAGAAGCACGGAACCACTCTTCCGGCCGTTGCCGTGGCCTTCCCCTACCGGGAACCGGCGGTGGTTTCGGTGGTGCTGGGCATGCGCACCGCCGAGCAGGTGATGCAGAACGTCCAGCTCCACCGTGAGCCTGTTCCCGACGACTTTTGGCAGGAAGCAGCAGCACTCGGCTACATCGGCTGAAGATACGCCTGCGGTCAGGACTCCGAGGGCAGGGTGGGCGGAAGCTCAGGCAGCTCCTGAAGTGACCACTCGTTGCCGTCGGGATCACTGAAGTAGACAAACGTCCCCCACTCCAGCGGAGTAATCTCGCTGGTTTCCACCCCGTGGTCCACCAAATGCTGCCGGGCGTCGGCCGCACTCGGAACCACCACCTGGATGCGCTGGGTTCCCGGCTCCATGTCAGTGGTGCCCGGGCCGATCACCACGGAGCAGGCCGATTCGGGCGGCGTGAGCTGCACGAAACGCAGCTCAGGACTTATCCGTTCGTCAAAGTCCGGATTGAACCCGATCTGGTCCACGTAGAAGGTTTTGGCGGCGTCGACGTCGGACACCGGTACCGGCACAAGCTCAATTTTCCAGTCCATGCCCCGACGTTAGAAGCCCTTCCTCCGGCCCGGAACGCCCTTGCGGTCAGCTCCGGTCCGTGGCCCCGCCGAGATGGCAGTAGGTGCTCCTCCCAGCGCTGAGAAGAGCATCTACTGCCATCTCGGCGGGAGATGAGGGCGGGAGATGAGGGGGTGAGGAAGGGATGAGGGAGGGAAGATGGACGCCGCTGCGGAATAAGCCCCGACCCCGCCGCGTTGCCGCCTATATGACAGAGCAGAACGTAACCCCCGTCCCCCCGACCATCGATCTGTTGGACCTGGGCACGGTCCGCCGTCTGGGCTTCGGCGCCATGCGCATTGTCGGCCCCGGCGTCTGGGGCGAACCCGAAAGCCGCGGCACCGCCGTCGACGTCGTCCGCCGGGCCGTCGAGCTGGGTGTCGATTTCATTGACACCGCGGATTCCTACGGCCCGACCGTCAGCGAAGAAATCATCGCTGAAGCGCTGTACCCCTACCCCGACGGCGTGCGTGTTGCCACCAAGGCCGGCTTTGTCCGCACCGGACCTGATGTCTGGGTACCTGTTGGCCGTCCCGAGTACCTGCGCCAGCAGGTGGAGCTGAGCCTGCGCCGCCTGAAGGTCGATTCCCTGGACCTGTTCCAGCTGCACCGCATTGATCCCACCGTTCCGGCCAATGACCAGTTCGCCGTGATGCGCGATCTGCAGCAGGAGGGCAAGGTGAAGGCCCTGGGCCTGTCCCAGGTGTCGGTGGAAGAGCTGAAGGCTGCCGGCGAATACTTCACGGTTTCCACCGTGCAGAACCGCTACAACCTCACGGACCGCTCCTCTGAAGACGTACTGGAATACGCCGAAGCCAACGGCATCGGCTTCATTCCGTGGGCTCCGATTTCCGCCGGCGAGCTGGCCCTGCCGGGCGGACCCGTAGCCGCCGCCGCCGAGCGCCTGAACGCCACGGAGTCCCAGGTGGCCCTGGCCTGGCTGCTGCGCCGCTCCCCCGTCATAATGCCCATCCCGGGCACCGGCTCCATCAAGCACCTCGAGGAAAACCTCGCTGCGGCTGATCTGGTGCTGGATGACGCAACCTATGAAGAGCTCAACGCCGCAAGCAAGTAACACTGCGTCCGGCTCCCCGTCCGTCCGCGGACACCAAACTTCCCCCACGCTTTCGCAATTAAAAGGAGAACTTTTCCATGGCTAACATCCTCATGGTCGTTTCAGCAGCCGATTCCCTCACCATGAAGGACGGCAGCGAGCATCCCACCGGCTTCTGGGCCGAGGAACTTGTTGAGTCGCACCGCGTCCTGCGCGAGGCCGGGCACACCGTGCGCATCGCCACCCCCAACGGCACCAAGCCCACCGTGGACAAGGTCAGCCTGGATCCGTCGCAGGCCGGCGGAGAAGAGCGGGCCACCGCCTTCACCAACTACCTCTCCTTCATCGACGCCGAGCTCTCCTCGCCGCTGGTGCTCGCCGACGCGGACATCACGGAGTACGACGCCGTTGTCATGCCGGGCGGGCACGGCCCCATGGCGGACCTGGCCTTCGACAAGCACCTGGGACGGATTCTCATTGCAGCTGACAACGACGGAAAGATCATCGCTCCGTTCTGTCACGGCCCGGCAGGTTTGCTGAGCGCCGAGACCGAGAACGGCGACTTCGCCTTTGCCGGCCGCAAGCTGACCGTCTTCACGGACGAAGAAGAGCTCGGCGGCGGCACCGGGGAAAACACTCCCTGGTTCTGCGAGGATGTCCTGCGCAACAAGGGCGCCATCGTGGAATCCGGTCCGGCCTGGACCAGCTTTGTGGTCCGCGACCGGAACCTGATTTCCGGCCAGAACCCGCAGTCCAGCGAAGACGTGGCCAACGCCGTGCTCTCCGCCCTGGGCGAGTAAGGCACCATGACCGTCCTGATTGCCGGCTGCGGCGATCTGGGTACGGAAGCCGGCCTGCGGTTCGCCGCGGCCGGCTTTCCCGTGCTCGGATGGCGCCGCTCCCCCGAGAACATCCCCGCTCCGCTCACCGGCCAGGCCGCGGACCTCACCGGCCGCAGCGGTGAGCTGCCGCGCATTCCGGCGGACACCGACGTCGTCGTCATTGCGGTGGCCGCGGGCCGGCGCAGCGAGGAAGCCTACCGGGCCGCCTATGTGGACGGCACAGCCAACGTCCTGGACGCGCTGGACCGCGACGGCGTGCATCCGCAGCGGATCCTATTTGTTTCCTCCACGGCCGTGTATGGCGACGCCGACGGACAGGAAGTGGACGAAGAAACTGCACCTGCGCCCGCGTCCGTGACCGGCGGGGTCATCCTTGAGGCCGAGGAACTGCTGCATTCGCGGCGGCCGGATGCCGTGGTGCTCCGGCTCTCAGGAATCTACGGACCGGGACGCACCCGCCTCATTGATTCCGTTACGGCCGGCACCGCCGCGGTTCCGGCCTCCCCGCAGCTGACCAACCGGATCCACCGCGACGACGCCGCGGCCGCCATTGTGCATCTGATGTCACAGGTGCCGGAACCGGAACCGCTCTATGTAGGCGTTGACGACGAACCCGTTGACCTCGCCGAGGTGCTGAAGTTCCTTGCTGACGAGCTGGACCGGGAACTGCCGGCCCCGCAGGAGACTGCCAGCAGCCGCGGCGGGGACCGCAGGCTGAGCAACCGAAGGCTGCGGGGCACCGGCTTCGAGTTTGCCTATCCCACCTTCCGGGAAGGGTACCGCGCGGTGCTCGCGGGAAGCGGCGTCCGCCACCCCTGACGGACCGTGCGTGTCAGCGGCTGGCCTCCGGACCGGAGGCCAGCCGGGCAATGAGGGTGTCGGGGAAATCGGTAATCACCGCGTCCACCCCCAAAGCCAGGACGGCATCCATGTCAGCGGGGGAATTCACGGTATAGACCCACAGCCCCAGTCCCGCTGCCCGCACGGCGGCTGCGCTGTCCGGCGTCAGGCTCACATGGGATGCCACTATGCCCTGCGCATATCCGGCGCCTTCAGCCAGCAGTTCCGCGTCCGGGACCTCCTCCACCAGCTGCCAGGCCGGCACCTGCGGAGAAATCCCCGCAAAGGTCCGCACCGCTGCGGGATCGAATGAGCTCACCGTGACCGGGTGGTGTTCCCTCAGCTGTGTCCACTCGGGACCGGCCAGCGCCGCCGCTACTGCCTGTTCCACCCCGGGGGAATCGGCCGGAGCTTTCAGTTCCAGGTTGACTCCCAGCCCGGAGCCGACGGCGTCGGGCAGTTCGTTGAGGAAGACAATGGGCTCTCCCTTGAACTCCTCGCCGAAATAGCCGCCGGCGTCCAACCGGCGCAATTCCGCGGCAGTGAAGGACGTGATCGGATCGTCGGCGCGGTCCGGATAAACCTGCGCAATATTGGTGGTCCGGGCGCCGGTGCCGTCATGGAAGAGGAATAATTCTCCGTCCGCGGTGAGGCGGACATCGGTCTCAATCATGTCGGCACCGGATGCCCGGGCCCGGGCAAAGGCGACGGTTGTGTTCTCGGGGGATGTTCCGCTGTTCCCCCGATGTCCAACGACCAATGGTCTGCCGGAAGCTGCCGTACCGGTAAATGCCCTGTTTTTCATGTGTTAATTACTTCACCGAGTTGTTGTAGTTCTCAACCTCGGCCTTGAGTTCGTTCACTGAATCCGTCAGCTCGGTCTTGCTGTCCCCGCCCAGCAGGACTCCCTCAAGGGCGTCCTCGGCGGCTTTCCGTGCCTGCGGCATGGATCCTGCGGAGCAGCCCTGGGTGGCTGCGGACAGCTTGGTGTCTTCAAGCTGCTGCACGGCCACATCAAACTGGGGGTACTGCTCACGCCAGGCCACGTCCTTCGGATCGTCCAGGGCGCTCTTGGAGATGGGGAAATACCCCGTTCCGGTGTGCCAGGTGGCCTGGTTGGCCGGCTCGGCCAGGAACTGCATGAACTGCCAGGTGGCTTCCTTCTCGGCGTCGGAGTGCCCGTCACCGGAAACCCACAGCGAGGCCCCGCCGATGATCGGCCCGGACTCGTTCTCCTTGATCTTCGGGTAGTAGCCGACTCCGAGTTCAAATCCCTGCTCGTCGGCGGCCTTCTGCATTCCCCGCAGAGCGCCGGTGGATTCCAGCGTGATGCCAATGGTGCCGCTCTTGAAGGCGTTCTGCGCGTCGGGCAGCGCGCGCCCGGTATTGCCTGCCACTCCGGTGTCCACCAAGGACTTCCACCAGTCGGCAAACTGCACGGCGGTGTCGTTGTTGAACGAGTACTCGTCCACCCGCTCACCGCTGCGGCCGTTGTCCGGGCTGCAGTAAAGCTCACCGTTGGCGGCCACTTCCTGCTCCAGCAGCCAGCCGTAAATGGCTGCGTTGAAGCCGAATTCCGCCGGCCCGCCGTTCTTCTTGGACAGCTTGTTGGCGGCGTCGGTGATGGCGTCCAGCGTTGCCGGCGGCGTCTGGGGATCCAGGCCCGCCTTCTCGAACAGCGTCTTGTTGTAATACAGGACGGGCATGGACGTGTTGAACGGCATCGACCAGAGATCATCGTCGATCGAGTAGTAGCCGGCAATGTTGGGCTGCAGATCGGAGACGTCGTATTCGTCCCGGTCAATGAAGGCCTGGGTGGGCAGCACGGCGCCGGAATCGATCATGAACTGGGTGCCGATGTCATAGATCTGCACCATGCTCGGCGTGCTGCTGGACTGAACCGCGGCCTTGTACTTGGTGATGGTGGTGTCGTAGTCGCCCTGGAAAACACCCTTGACCTCAATTTTGCCCTCATTGGCAGTGTTGAAGTCAGTAATCAGCTGGTTCAGAGTCTCACCGTTGGTGCCGTCCATGGAATGCCAGAAATTGACCTCGGTGACGCCGTCGGCCTTCTCCAGTGCGTCGGCGGCCGGGGCTTCCCCGGCCGCTCCCGCGTCACCGCCGCCGCTGCCGCATGCGGACAGCGTCAGGGCCAGTGCAGCGGCGCCGGCAGCCATCATTGGCAGACAGCGCCCTCGACGTGTGGTTCGCATTGATTTTCCCTTCAAAGGTTTGTTCCGAAGCTGATGCTCCGGATGGTTCCACAGGCGCAGTGGCATATGGGTGCTTATTTGATGGATCCCGCGGTAAGGCCGCGGACAATGAAGCGCTGGCCGAAGATCACCAGCAGGAGGGTGGGAATGATGGCCAGCACCGTGCCGGCAAGGACCAGTCCGGCGTTGAAGTTGTCCGCCGAACGGAGCTGGGTGATGCCAATCTGGATGGTCTGCATTTCCGGGGTCTGGGTGACCAGCAGCGGCCAGAAGTACATGTTCCATGCCGAGAGGAAGGACCAGATTCCCAGGGCCGCCAGGGTGGGCTTGGACAGCGGAACCAGCACGGACCAGAGGAACCGGAAGTGTCCGGCGCCGTCGATGCGGCTGGCTTCCCAAAGTTCCACGGGGAAGGACATAAACGCCTGGCGCAGCAGGAAGATGCCGAATCCGTGGGCCAGGAACGGGAGCACCAGCGCCGGCACCGTGTTGATCAGTCCGGCTGAGGACATGGTCAGGTAGTTCGGGATGATGATCGCTTCGGCGGGGACCATCATGCTGCACAGGAACAGGCCAAACCAGAATGCCTTCCAGCGCACCTTCAGGAACACCAGGGCGTAGGCGGCCAGCAGGGACGTTATCAGCTGTCCGGCGGTGATCAGCCCGGCCATGACCACGGAGTTCAGGTACTGGCGGGCAAGCGGAATGTTATCCAGGGCGCCGGCGAAGTTTTCGAACTGGAATCCGTGCAGCGGCCACAGGGATGCCGGATAGGCGTTGATGTCCGCCGGGCCCATGAAGGAGCCGACAAACCCAAAGTAGACCGGAAAGAGAACGACGACGGCGCCCAGGGAGAGGGCGGCGTAGGACAGGACACGGCCCAGCGTGAGCGGACGCCGCTGACGCTTCAGCGGTGCAGCGGCCCGGCGCTCGGACCTCCGGGTGCCGGCTGTCCGGGGTGCGGCGGCTGCGGAGACAGTTGCGCGGCTCATCGGTAGAACACCTTTCGTTCCAGGACGCCGAATTGGACCACGGACACCGCAACCACGATGATCAGCAGCACGACGGCCTGGGCGGAGGCATAGCCGAAGTTTGAATTATTGTTCGCGAAAGCCTGTTCGTAGATCGAGTACACCAGCGTGGTGGTGCTGTCCTGCGGGCCGCCCTTGGTGAGGATGTGAATCTGCCCGAAGCTCTGCAGGGCGTGGATGGTTCCGGTCACCAGCAGGAAGAACAGCTGCGGGGTGAGCAGCGGCATGATGATGGAACGCTGCATCCGCCATCCGTGGGCGCCGTCCAGCCTGGCCGCCTCCACTACGTCCTCCGATACGGCGCCGAGTCCCGCGGAGAGGACCAGGAGGTTGTAGCCCAGCTGCATCCACACGGTGGCCAGCGAAACGGAAACCAGTGCCCAGGCCGGGTCCGTGAGCCAGCCCACGCGGTCCAGTCCGAAGACGCCCAGCATTCCGTTGAGCACTCCCGTGGCCTGGTTAAACATCACTCCGAAAATGACGGACGCGGTGGCCACCGAGTAGGCGAAAGGCAGCGCAAAGGCCGTCCGGAAGAACCGGACGCCTTTGATTTTCTGGTGCAGCAGCAGGGCGAGGCCCAGTGCAATTGCAATGGAGGGAATCACCGTCAGCAGCGTAAAACCGAGGGTCACTCCCATGACGGTCCAAAAACCGGAATCGGTAAAGAGCCGGGTGTACTGGTCGAAACCGACAAAACCCGACGGCCTGCCAAAGAGGTCGCTGCCCTGGAAAGAGAGGAAAACCGAGCGGCCCAGCGGGTAAAAAAGGAAGAGTGCAAAAACCAGCAGGGCGGGAACCAGGTACCACATGGCCCTGATGCTGCCGCGGTCCGCCGCCTGCCGCGGCGCTGCGGGCGAAGGCGGGGTTACCAGGGCCGGTTTGCTGAAGGAACTCATGCTTCGATGCCCGTAAAAGCGGGCGTTGAAGCGGTGCGTGGACAGCGGACGGTCCCATCCGGATGCAGTAATTCACTGCACGATATTTTCATTGCTTTTCCGTCCATGATCATCCGGCGATAATCGTCGCCGGCGGGCGAGTGTTGCCTGAGTCACAGTACCTAATCTTTTTTAACTTAGGCAAGAAACAGCAGGTCAACAATCGGTGAACATCGGCGGAGACAAAACCAGGCATATGCAATTTCCATTGCATATGCCTGGGCAGGTAATTCGGGGGCTAACTCACGGAGACGGGCGGGCCGATGACCAGCAGGACGCAGAAGACGACGGCGATGGCCACCAGCGCCGCTGCTGCCGACAGCGCAGGACGGCGCAGCACCATGGCCTGGACCTTCTCGGCAGGACCCGCGGGGGCCTCGCCGCCGGGTGCCAGGCGCCAACCGCCGTCGAGTTTTCCACGCCGGTCCATGGTGCGCTCAAACGGAATGGTGGTGTACGGAATGACGGCAGTAACCAGCCCCAGGAAAATGGTCGGCACCGCCCACTTCTGGTTCACTCCCACAAAGACCGTACTGGCGGCATAGGAGAGGAACACGAAGCCGTGCACTCCCCCGGCGATCGGCATGAAGGTTTCATTGCCCAGGACGTATTTGGTGAACATGGCGGCCAACAGCAGGGTCCAGGTGACGGCCTCGGCAAAGGCCAGGCTGCGGAACAATTTACGGGGAGTCATCGGGCTCTCTCGGTCGGGGCGTGGAGCTTGCGGCAACGCGAAGTTACCAACGAGTTGTCAGTATCGTACCGCGGGAGTCGCCCGCGGCTGGTCTGCACAGGGGGCAATGCGAGGAAGATCAACCCTTTGATTGACTCCGCCGGGACCCTGTTTCAGCTGCCGTCCAACGGCAAAGGACGCCGCCTGCCGCTTTTGCAAGCGGGAAGGGGCGCCCTTTATGAATCAGCCGCGGGAAAATCAGCCGCGGGCGGCCAGAACCGCATCAAATTCAGCGCGGGTGGCGTAGGACGTCTGCGTGCCGCGCTTGGTCACCGAATCAGCAGCATATTCGTTGGCTGTCACCAGCGAAGCCCGGACATCCCCGGTCTCCACCAGGCAGTGGCTGAAGCAGCCGATGAACGCGTCGCCGGCACCCGTCGTGTCCAGCGCCGGAACGGCGCGCCCCTCCAGCAGGACGGAGCCGGCTGCGGAGAGCCAGAGGACACCGCGGGAACCCATGGTCACAATGACGTTCTTGACGCCGTGGTCCAGGATGGTCTGCGCTGCGGCCTGCACCTCTTCCAGGGTCTGCACCGGCATCCCCGTGAGCAGGGCCAGTTCGGTTTCATTGGGAACGAAGTAGTCGCAGCGGGCCACCTGGGCAAAGTCCAGGTCCTCAGTGGCCGGAGCCGGATTGAGCAGCACCGGGATACCGTGCCGGTTGCCGAAGTCGATGGCTGCGTAGACGGTCTCGAGGTTCACTTCCAGCTGCAGCACGATCAGTGAGCACCGGGCGATGGCATCTGCCGCGTCTTCAATGTCCGACGGCGTGAGCAGGGCATTGGCGCCCTTGGCAATGACAATGGAGTTGCGCGAGTTGTCGTCCACGAAGATCGGTGCCACGCCGCTGGTGGCCTCGGATTCCAGCACGTACGTGGTGTCGATGCCGTTGGCTTCGAAGTTGCGCCGGGTGGTTTCGGCGAAGGCGTCGTTTCCAACCCGGGTCAGCATCAGCACCGCGGAACCCATGCGTGCGGCGGCCATCGCCTGGTTGGCGCCTTTGCCGCCGCAGCCCATCTGGAAATCCCAGGCCTCAACGGTTTCGCCCTCGTCCGGCATCCGGCTGAGGTAGGAGACCAGGTCCACCATGTTGGAACCGATTACTGCAATATCCATAAAACTAAGCCTTCTCTTTGATGCCGGTGCTGACGGAGAAGGAGCGGGATGCTCCCGGCGCCAGTTCAATCAACGTTCCCGCTGCTTTTGCGGCGAGGGATCCTTCCGGACGGGATGTCCCCGGCAGCACAAAGGCGGCCACGCGCTGGTCCCCGTTGTGCAGCAGCCACCGGGTAGCCACCGGGAAGTCCGCGCCGGCAAACCGGGTGGCGAAGGTGACGCCGTCGGTGCGTTCGAGGAGGAACTCCAGCGTCCCGCCGAGGGAATCCAGCCCATCGGCGAAAAAGACGATCTCCGGGTCATACCCCGCGGCCGCATCCAGGATGTCCGGATTGACCTGCCCGCTGCGGATGGCCTCGTTCAGGGCGGTCCACTGCGGGGTGGGCGTGACATGCGCCGGAACGCTGTCCCGCAGCTTGAAAGCACCCTCGGGCAGGGACTGCGTCATCCGTGCCCCGTCCGCGAAGGCGTAGTTCATATGGCACATGTACTGCAGCGGCATGGTGCGTGCAGCGGACAGGTTGGTCACCGTCAGGTCGATGTCGAACATCGCCGAACCGGCATGCAGCCGAACGGCGGGAACGGCGTCGTAGTGGTCCCCGAAGCCTTTCACATATTCGTAGCGCCCGGAGACTGCCACTGAGTCGGCGTCGATTTCCAGCCAGGCTTCGTCGAAGTCCGCGCAGGGGAACTCGCCGTGCAGCGGATGCGTATCCTCCGGGGAGGGGCATCCGGCGGAGAGCAGGCCCGAGTGGAAGGCGAAGCAGCCGTAGGTGTCCTCGATCAGCCGGGCCGGCCGGGGCTGGCGGAAGGTGGAATCCATCCGCAGGCTCACGCCGTCGAACTCCGCATCCCAGATCATCTGGCCCAGGAACGGCAGGACTTCCACCCGGCCGCGGGAGTTGCGGACGGTCACGGATTCGATGCCGCTGGGGTACCGGACACCGGTGACGGTGAACTCCGGCGATTCCACCAAGGTGGTTTCGGCGGCGGAGAAGGAGCCGCGCGCCAGATTAATGCGATACATAATCTGCGGTCCTTTCCAGGCCGGCGGCGCATGCTTCGGAGCGGCGCAGGTGGCGGAAGTGCAGGAAGACTGCCAGGAAGCAGACCAGGGAGACCGCGAAGGAGAGCTGCAGGGAACCGGTCAGGTCCGAAGCCAGGCCCTGGACCACGGGGATCACTGCACCGCCAACAATAGCCATGACCAGCACCGCGCCGCCGGTTTCCGTGTGGCGCTTGTCCTCAATGGTGTCCAGGGTGCGGCCGAAGATGGTGGCCCAGCAGGGTCCGAAGAGCCCGGAGACCAGGATCGCGGCCCAGACGGCGGTGATGTTCGGTACCAGCATCACGTAGACCAGTGCCAGGCTGCCGAGCACGGCGAAGCCCATCAGGACTGCGTTGACGTTGAACCGGGTGATCAGGAAGTTTGCTGCCATCTTGCCCAGGAAGAAGGCCACAAAGGCGAAGAACATGTAGTTGGTGGCGTTGCGCTCATTGAGCGAGTCATCCAGGTTCAGGGCCAGCCGGATGGTGAAGGACCATACGGCGGTCTGCATGCCCACGTACATGAACTGGGCAAAGATGCCGCGCAGGAATTCCTTGTTGCGCGCCAGGTAGGCCAGGGTTTCGCCGATCCGTGCGGTGGCTTCGTGGGTCTTGTCGCGCAGCGGCTTGCAGTGCGGGAACCGGGTCAGCGCCACCACAATGAAGACAACCACGAGGATCATGATGATGTATTTGTACGGCATCAGGGTTCGCTGCAGCATGTCGGCACTGAAGGCAACCTTTTCCTCCGCGGACATGGTGGACATCTGGCTTTCCAGCGTGTCCCCGTCGGTGAAGACCAGGTACTTGCCCAGCAGGATGCCCAGGATTGATCCGATGGGCGTGAAGGTTTGGGAGACGTTCAGGCGCCAGGTGGAGGTGGGCTTGGGGCCCAGCAGGGTGGAGTAGGTGTTGCAGGCGGTCTCCAGGAAGCTGAGGCCGACCGCAATGGCGAACAGTGCCACCAGGAACATGCTGTAGGTGGCCATGTGGGAGGCCGGGAAGAAGGCGGCGCAGCCGAGGATGTAGACGCCCAGGCCAATCAGGATGCCGGTTTTGTACGTGAACCGGCGGATGATGCGCGAGGCCGGAATGGCGATGACAAAGTAGCCGCCGTAGAAGGCGGACTGCACAAACGCAGTGGCCAGGTCCGAGAGCGTGAACACGGACTTGAACTGGGTGATGAGGATGTCATTCAGGCTGGCAGCGGCGCCCCACATCGGGAAGCAGAGCGAAATCAGCAGGAACTGGAACCACGGAATGCGGCTGAGGTAGCCGTCCGGCTGCTGGACGGCGGAAGTCTTGAAGAGCATTAGAGGGTGCTGCCTGCGAGGATGCTTGCTCCTGCCGAAGCGCCGATCCGGGTGGCACCGGCGTCCACCATGCGGGCCAGATCCTCAGCGGTGCGGACGCCGCCGGAGGCCTTGACGCCCAGGTCCGGGCCAACGGTTTCGCGCATGATCTGCACGGCTTCCACCGTGGCGCCGTGCTTGGAGAAGCCGGTGGAGGTCTTGACGAAGTCCGCACCCGCGGCGACGCTGCAGCGGGAGGCTTCGGCGATCTGCTCGTCATCAAGCAGGCAGGTTTCCAGGATGACCTTAACCAGAGCCTTGCCCGCGGCGGCCTCGACGACGGCACGGATTTCCGCTTCGACGTCGTCCCAGGCTCCGGCGAGTGCCCAGCCGATGTTGATGACCATGTCCACTTCATCCGCACCGTTGGCCAGTGCGTCCTTGGTTTCAAAGACCTTGACGGCGGTGGTGGAGGCGCCCAGCGGGAACCCGACCACGGTGCAGACGCCAACCGGCGTGCCTTCAGCGGCACGGCTGGCCAGGGCCACCCAGGCAGGGTTGACGCAGACCGTTTTGAACTCGTGTTCTACGGCTTCCTGGACAAGGGTTTCGATCTGCGTGGCTGTTGCCGTCGGGGCAAGCAGTGTGTGATCGATGAGCTGCGAAATCTTCGACATGTGAGCCTCCTCATTGAGGGTTTTCACTCACTGTAGAAGTGGCTTGGAACACATGTCAAATTACTGTTTTACATGTGTGCCGATGCGTTTACATGTGCGGCGATGAGCGGCATGCCCGATTAAGAGGCTGCCCGCCGCCGGGAAGCGTTGAGCACGCGCTGCGCGGTATCGGAGTCGATCACGAGGTGCGTCGCGTAGCCGGCCCGCAGGGCGGCCTCGATGGCTGTCACCTTCTCTTCTCCGCCGGCCACGAGGAGCCGGGTGGGGATTCCGCGCAGGTCCGCCAGAGTGATGCCGACCGTCCGTTCATCGAGCTGGGGCACGCAGGCATTGCCGTCGTCGTCGATAAAGCGCGAGCAGATGTCACCGACGGCCCGGGCGGAGATGCCGGCTTTTTCGGTTTCACTGAGGTAGCCGAGGTTGAACAGCATGGCGTCGGGGCGGATGGCGCCGACGGTAAAGACGGCCACGTCGGCCTCCCTGCCCATCTGGATCACCCTGCGGATGTGCTTTTCCTCCTCCACCAGCCGCTTGACCTCCACGCTGTCAAAAA
Organism: Arthrobacter sp. NPDC097144; assembly: GCF_044762205.1. Lineage (NCBI taxonomy): Bacteria > Bacillati > Actinomycetota > Actinomycetes > Micrococcales > Micrococcaceae > Arthrobacter > Arthrobacter sp. NPDC097144. Next base: position 603,247 of record NZ_JBIWDW010000001.1, read on the forward strand.
TGACGGGCAGCGGCAGGGTGCGGGCAAACGCGCCGAAGGCATTGCAGAACAGGGTGATGGTTTCAAAGTCGTTGGTGGCACGGGTGGTGTAGGAAACCCCGCCCTTGAGCTGGATGATTTCCACGCCGTGGCGTTCCTGCCGGGACAGGCTCCGGGCCACGGAGTACATGGTGGAACCCCAGGTGACCCCCACAAGGTCCCCGTCGCGGACGTTCTCGGCGAGTACGGCGGCTCCCACCTTTCCGAGTTCACCCAGCAGGTGCGGGGCATCGGGAACGACGGCGAGCCGGACATCCGCGAGGCCGAAAACTTCGCGCAGCTCCGCGGCCAGGGTGGAGCCCTGCTCCCGGGGATCGTGGATGGCGATCGTGACGTAGCCGCGGTCCTTGCCGTACTGGATGAGCTTGGACACCGTGGGACGCGACAAACCGAGGCGCTGGGCCACTTCGCCCTGGGACAGCCCGGCCTCGTAATACAGCTTGACCGCGTCCAGCGCCTGGTTCTCGCGCGCATCCATTGGAACTCCTTCGTCCGCTCCTCACCGTGAGGTTGCCCACAGTGATTCTTCCATCTTCCGGCCAACAAAACGGCCGGCCGCGGATAACCGCGGCCGGCCGTTGGTTTTTGTGCCGGTCCGTTACACCGTTTCAAGCTCCTGTGCAGCTGCTGCCCGGCGGTCATCACGGCGGTGCCGCAGGTGCTGCAGGGCGCTGACGAGCAGGGCAACCACCAGCACCAGGTAGAGCGTGATGGTGATGGGGCTGCCCACCAGGATGCCCAGGTCCCCTTCGGAGACGGCCAGGGCACGGCGCAGCTCGGTCTCCGCCATCGGACCCAGGATGACCGCAATCAGCACGGGGGCCAGCGGAATGCTGTAGCGGCGCATCATGAAGCCCACCAGGCCGATGGCGATGAGCAGCCACAGGTCGATCAGCGAGGAACTCACCGCGTAGACACCCAGCACGGAAAAGACCGTGATGCCGGCGTAAAGGTAGTGCCGGGGAATCGTCAGCAGCTTTGCCCACACGGAAGCAAACGGCAGGTTGATGATCAGCAGCATGACCAGGCCGATGAAGAGCGAGGCCAGCAGGGCCCAGACCAGGTCGCCGGAGCGCTCAAAGAGCAGCGGGCCCGGCTGCATGCCGTACTGCTGGAACGCAGCAAGCATGATCGCGGCGGTGGCCGACGTCGGCAGGCCCAGAGCCAGGAGCGCACCCATGGCGGTTCCCGCCGTCGCGTTGGCTGCGGCCTCCGGCGCTGCGAGGCCCTTGATGGAGCCGGTGGTGCCGAACTCGGGGTCCTTGCGCCGCTTGGCGAGCGTCTTTTCCGTGCCGTAGGCCAGGAAGGTGGGAACCTCGGCGCCGCCGGCGGGGATCAGGCCGAACGGAGCGCCGAAGGCGGTGCCGCGCAGCCAGGCCGGCAGTGCCTTGCGGAAGTCCTTGAAGTTGATGCGCGCGTTGCCGCGGGTTTCCAGCCGGGTGGCCACCGGGTCGCGGTGGATCCGGGAGGCAACGTGGAACACTTCACCCAGTGCCAGCAGGCCAACGGTGATGACGATGACGGAGATGCCGTCGAAGAGCTGCGGCAGGCCGAGGGTGAAGCGGGCGGTGCCGCTGGGCCCGTCGATGCCCACCAGGGCCAGGGCGAGTCCGATTCCCAGGGCGGCGATGCCCCGGACCACTGATTCGGACACGACGGCGGAGATCGCCAGGAAGGCGAAGACGGCCAGGGCGAAGTACTCCGCCGGACCGAAGACCGTGGCCAGCTTCACCAGGGTGGGAGCGAAGAACACCACCAGCGTGGTGGCGATGAGGCCACCTATGAAGGCGCCGATGGCCGCGGTGGCCAGCGCCTTGGCGGCATGGCCGTTCCGGGCCATGCGGTGGCCTTCAAAAGTGGAGGCAATGGCCGAGGAATTGCCGGGGGTATTCAGCAGGATGCCCGCAGTGGAGTCACCAAAGAGCCCGCCGAAGTAGATTCCGGCGAACATGATGAACGCGGCGGTGGGTTCCAGCGAGAAGGTCACCGGAAGCAGCAGTGCCACGGCCATTGCGGAGCCCAGGCCGGGCAGGACGCCGACGGCGGTGCCCAGCACGGCGCCGATCAGCACCCAGAGCAGGTTTATGGGGGTCAGCGCGTGCGCGAACCCTTCAAAGAGCAGTCCGATCTGATCCATCAGAGCATCCCTCCCAGGAAGCCGGAGGGCAGGTTCAGGCCCAGGCCGGCGTTGAACGCGAGCTGGACGGCGGAGGCGAACAGCAGCGACACCCCCACATCAAAGAGCGGACGCTTGCTGCCCATGGCGTAGCAGATGACCCAGAAGAGGAAGGCTGCACTGATGATCCAGCCAAGGATGTTCAGCGCTGCGGTGAAGACAACCACGCCGCCGACCACCAGGCCGACGGTGCGCCAGTCGGAGTAGGTCTTGTAGACGGCAGGAGCTCCGGCGGCGTCGCCGTCGTCGTCATGCCGGGCGGCGAACTCATGCTCGCCGGAGAGGTCATCCAGCATGGCGCCGGAGAAGTTGCCGCGGCCCGGGTGGATCCGGGTGTCGGGAACGTTGGGACGCCGGATCACGGAGATGGCCAGCGCCGTGGCGACGGCATAGAGCGCAATGCACACGAGGATCGGAAAGAACCGGGGTCCGGGCGAGGCGGTGCCCTGCACGTTCATGGTGGCGGTGCCGATGGTCAGGAAAATGGCCACGGCGTAGAGCACCGCCACCACCACCAGTTCGCTGCGGCCCTCCAGCGCCGGCCGGCGCGGCGGCGGGTCAGTCTTCAGCGGTGCGGGCTTGTCCTGGGCGAGGCTCATAGTCCAAGCTCCTTTACGATTGTGCTGGCCGTGGAGACTTCGTCCTGGATGAAGGTTTCGAACTCCTCGCCGGTGGCAAAGCTGTCGGTCCAGCTGTTGCGTTCCAGGGTGTCTTTCCATTCATCGGACTCACGCATTTCAGTGATGATGGCAATGAACTCGGCCTTGGCCTCGTCCGTGATGCCGGGGGCGGCCACCACGCCGCGCCAGTTGGACATGGCAACATCCACGCCCTGTTCCTTGAAGGTGGGGATGTCCACGCCGTCCAGCCGCTCCTCGGAGGAGATGGCCAGGGCCCGCAGGGTGCCGGCCTCAATCTGATCCGCAACTTCGTTGTAGCCGGACATGCCCACCGCGGTGGTGTGGGAGAGCAGCGAGGTGAGGGCCTCGCCGCCGCCGGAGTAGGCCACGTAGTTTACTTCGGCGGGGTCGATGCCGACCTCCTGGGCGAGCAGGCCGCTGAGCAGGTTGTCGATGGAGCCCAGCGAGCCGCCGCCGATGGAGTTGCCGCCCGGGTTCTCCTTCCAGGCCGCCAGGAAGTCATCCAGGGTCTGGAAGTCGGAATCAGCGGTAACCACCAGGACGTCAAAGTCATCCGCGAGGCGCGCAATCGGCACAACGTCGGCCATCGATTCGGGGTTGTCGGCAAGCTCGATGGCGCCAACCATCACGCCGCCGGTGACCAGCAGGGCGTCCTCGCGGCCCGGAGTCTGGACAAACTGGCTCAGGCCAATGGTGCCGCCGGCGCCGGGGACATTCACCACCTGCGGATTGTTGACGATTCCGTTGCTGCGCAGGGCCTGCTGGGACTCGCGGGCAAACCCGTCCCACCCTCCGCCCGGCGCCGCCGGGGCAATCAGGGTGAGTTTGCTGCGCGCGGTGGCGGTGCCGCCGGATGCCGCCGCGTTGACGAACGCCAGGACCGTAACCACGGCGACGACGAGGGCAAAGACCCCCGTGCGGATGGACTTTTTCATTGTTCCCGTTCCAATACTTCGTTGTCGGACGGACGGTGTTCGGTGCAGGTGTACTGGTTGTACACAAGGACATACATATACCGCAGGTGACGCAGATCACCACAATAGGTGTCTATGGCGCAGGTAACAAACGAGACCAATATGACCCTTATTTGACGGGGGCGCTTGAATCCGTAGACTCAATGCCATTCGCAGTGTCGATGTATACAACGGTATGCAATGAGTCAGGAGCAGCACATGGCAGTGGCAGAAAATCCCGGTTCCGTCAGCACGGACGTAGTGGTGGTGGGCGGCGGCAACGCAGGCTTCACTGCCGCGCACGCCGCCGCCGAGCGCGGGCGGTCGGTGATCCTGCTGGAGAAGGGTTCCGAGGACCTCTCCGGCGGCAACAGTTTCTACACGGCCGGTGCCACCCGGATTGTCCACGGAGGCCTGGAAGACCTGGCCGGACTCATCGAGCCTGACGAGAGGCATGCCACCACTGAGGTTCCCCCGTACACAGCTGAGAACTATGCCTCCGACCTGGCCAAGGTGACTGAGGGCCGCAATGATCCGGACATGACCAAGGTCCTGATCGAGGAGAGCCAGTCAACGCTGCGCTGGCTGAACAGCCTCGGACTGAAGTACCGCCTCATGTATGAGCGCCAGGCCTACGAGCGCCCGGACGGCGGCTACCTGTTCTGGGGCGGGCTGCATGTCGGCAACGTGGGCGGCGGCGAGGGCATGATGGCGGACCACACCCGCGTGGCCCGGGAACACGGCGTCGACATCCGCTACGCCAGCCCGGCAACCAAACTGCTGCACGACGGCGGCCGCGTGACCGGCGTCGTCGTTTCCAGCCCGGACGGCGACTATGAAATCCATGCCGAATCCGTGATCCTCACCGCCGGCGGCTTCGAGTCAGACCCGGCCCTGCGCCGCGAACACCTCGGCGAGGGCTGGGAAAACGCCAAGGTGCGCGGCACGCCGTGCAACACCGGTGACATGATCCTGGCCGCGCTGGAGATCGGTGCGGCACGCGGCGGCGACTGGAACACCTGCCACAGCGTGCAGTGGGATGCCTTCACCGAGGAGAACGAAAGCAACCGAGAGCTCACCAACCGCCTGACCCGGCAGAGCTATCCCCTGGGCATCATCGTGAACCGCGACGGCGAGCGCTTCCTGGACGAGGGCGCGGACTTCCGCAACTACACCTACGCCAAGTACGGGCGCGAAATCCTGAAGCAGCCCGGCTCCGTCGCCTGGCAGATCTTCGATGCCACACTGCGGCCCATGCTGCGCACCGAGGAGTACGACATGCCCGGAGTCTCCGTGGAAACCGCGGACACCATCGGCGAACTGGCCGCCAAGATCGGCATCAGCGCCGAAGCCCTGGAGAAGACCGTCACCGGTTTCAACTCCTCCATTGACCGCAGCGTGGACTTTGATCCGAACGTCCTGGACGGCCGCGCCGCAGCCACCGAACCGGTCAAGAGCAACTGGGCAGTTCCCCTGGAAACCGGACCGTTCTACGCCTACGGCGTCACGTGCGGCATCACCTTTACCTTCGGCGGGGTTAAGGGCGACACCTCGGGCCGCGTGCTCGACGCCGGGGGCAACCCCATCCCGGGGCTCTTCGCCGCCGGCGAGATGCTGGGCGGGCTGTTCAGCACCAACTACCCCGGCGGATCAGGCCTGGCGGCAGGCTGCGTGTTTGGCCGGCGGGCGGGTTCGCTGGCCTAGGACCGGGCGTAAAGTTGGCTCCGTTCGTTTGACCCCTTTTCCGTATCTCTTCCTAGGACATGCCCGTGGCCCAAGCAGCATCAGCACGTATTGACGGCGAGGCAATTTTCGCGGCGCTCCGCAGCGAGATTCTCTCCGGCGTGCACGGCCCCGGAACCCCGATGCGGGAAATAACGCTGGCGGAGCGCTTCGGCGTCTCCCGGACTCCGGTCCGGGAGGCGCTCTCCCGCCTGCAGCAGGAACGCCTGCTGGAACGGGTGGCCCGGGGGCTGCAGGTTCCCCAGGTGGACCCTGCCCAGGTCATCCAGGTGTACGACATGCGCATCCTGCTGGAGGAAGAAGCAGCCGGGCAGGCGGCCCGGTCCCGCCAGTTCACCGACCTCATGCGGCTTGAAGCACTGCTGGAACGGGACCGTAAGCTTCCGGATCCCGATGACCACACCCGGATCACCACCAACCTTGAGTTCCACGCGGCAGTCTGGGAATGTGCGCACAACCCGGTGCTCACCGATCTGCTGGAACGCCTCTCCACTCACTTGATCCACGCACCCCGCTCCACGCTGTCCGTGGAGCACCGCTGGACCGATGCCCTGGACGAACACGAAGCGCTGATCGGCGCCATCGACCGGCAGGATGTTTCGACCGCCCGCCGGGTGGCCCGCGACCACATGGAAACCGCGCGGCGGATCCGGCTGAAGCTGCTGCGCGAAGGCGCCCTGGAACAGCCGCTGCGTCCCTACACCCGCTAGGTTCCGTACCCGCCGGGTTTCGCGGCAGCTAACTCCCGTAGGTCAGGGGCTCAGTGATCCAGTCCAAATCTTTCCAGCGGTCCACCCGCTGAAGGACCGCGAAGCTGCTGCGGCAAAATTCCTCCACCGCCTGCTGCGGATCCGGCGCGGCAAAGGCATCCTCCAGCCGGAAAACAAACTCGCTCTCCTCGGCCAGGAACTTCGCCTTTCGCGGTGCCAGCAGGGATCCGTAGCTGCCGATATCAGCCACGAAGGGATACGGGAGGGCATAGAACGACGGCGCATCCCACTTGGTGTCCCCGGGCCAGAACCCAAACTCGCAGAACTTTTCGTCGAAGCAGTTCCGCCCAATGGCGTCCGTTCCCGTATAAGGCGCGGGCTGCCCGCTGAACACGTTGCCGGAGAGGTCCATGGTGCCAAACCAGAAAGCCGGCATATCCACCTTTCCGCGCATGGGCGCCAGGAACCCGGCCAGGGACCGGTAGGCAAACTGCAGGTTCGCCAAAAACAGTTCCACCGTGTCCCGGTCGTAGGAGTGGTGCTTGGTGTCCTGCTCGAAGGGCACGGGGTCGTAAAACTCCTGCGGCGTTGTGTTGATGGCCGTCGGCGTGCCGATCGTGTCCAGCGACGCCATCAGCTCGCGGTGGAACGCGGCCACGCTGAGTCCGTCCAGCAGGGGTATCCGGACCCGGGTACCCAAGCTGTTCTGCACATCCACATGGTGCCGGGCCAGATTGAAATAGATCTCGAAATTGCAGTCCTCGGCGGGAATGATGCCGGTACCGATGCCCTCAATGGTGGTGTCCAGCCGGACGTGCGCCCACTGCGGCCGTTTATAGCTGCGCTCCAGCTTCACTTTGCCCGCCATCTGCAGGAACAGGTGCAGGGTGTCGGCGGTGTCCTGCCAGTCGTCGTAGTTGAGGAATCTCTTGTCCATGGGATGTGCCCCTTCGAAAGTGGCGGGAGCCCGCGGCCGGTACTGCAACTCCGGGGCTCCTCCCAGTGTGGAAGACGGCTGTTTCGCGGTCAACGAGCTGCGCGCAGCCGGCGGCTGCTTCGCCGGACCCCGGGCGCGGAAGTGGTGCACGCCACTGTGGGCCGCTCTTGTCCCGTACCGGGCGCGCCCCTAGGCTGGACGGGGCCGCCGTCGTCCTTTCCTCCTTCTTCCCCTGCACTGAACCCAGGAGCACCGTTGAGCAATCCCCCCAGGACCGGCACCCGCCACCAGCATCGCCCGGGGTTTAAGTACGTCCTGATGCTGGGTGCCCTGGCGGCACTGCCGGCCGTCACTACGGACATGTACCTGCCGTCGCTGCCCACCGTGGCCACGGAGCTGCACACCAGCCAGGCGGCAGCGCAGTTCACGATGTCGGGAACGCTCATTGGCGCCGCCGTCGGGCAGCTGGTGATCGGACCCTTTTCGGACCGTTTCGGCCGGCGCCTGCCGCTGCTGATCGGTATCAGCCTTCACGTCATTGTGTCCCTGCTGTGCGCCGTTGCACCGGGGATCGGCACGCTTATTGGCCTGCGGGTCCTGCAGGGATTCTTCAATGCCGCGGCCGGGGTGGTGGCGATCGCCGTCATCCGGGACCGTTTTGTCGGCTCGGACGCCGCACGGCTGCTGTCGCGGCTGATGCTGGTCATCGGGCTGGCACCGCTGCTGGCACCCACCATTGGCCAGGCGGTGGCCGGCATCTGGCAGTGGCGGGCCGTGTTCGTGGCGCTGGCCCTAATCGGCCTGGTGCTGGTGCTGATTGTCTGGCGTTTCATGCCTGAAACGCTCCCGGCGGAACGGCGTCGCACCAGCGGCGGGCCGAGTGTCTTCCGCGGCTACAAGGTGCTCCTGCGGGACCGGCACTTCCTGGCCCTGTCCATCATTCCCGGCCTCGGCATGGCCGTGATCATGAGCTATGTGGTGGGCTCCCCGTTTGTGTTCCAGGACGAATACGGCTTGACGCCCGGGCAGTATGCCCTGGTGTTCGCCGTCAACGGAGCCGGAATGGTCCTTTCCGCGCAGCTCAACGCAGCCCTGGTCCACCGCTCCTCCCCCACCCGGATCATGCGCGTCACCGTCCCCGTCCTGCTGGGACTGTCCCTGCTGCTGCCGGTCATCATCCTCACCGGGCTGGGCGGGGTCTTCGGCCTGGCCGCCGGCCTGTGGCTGGTGCTGGGCATGCACGGGCTGATCGCCGCCAACGCCACCGTCACCGCCCTGGGCGGCTACGGCCACATGGCCGGTTCCGCAGCCGCTCTGATTGGTGCCCTGCAGGTGGGAATCGCCGGCGTCGTCAGCCCCCTGGTGGGAGTGTTCGGCGGCGGGGCGCTGGCGATGTCCGGTGTCATCATTGGCTGCTGCGTGCTGATGACCCTCATCCTTGCCCTGGCCACGCCGGCCTACCGGCGCGGCGGAGTGGCCAGGCTGGACAACCCGGGCGGCAGCGCAGGCGAGCAGGCCGCTGCCGCGGCCGCCGCGGACCTGGGCAAAAACTAGCCGGGCAACAAAGTAAGTATCCTGAGTACCGATTATCGGTTCAGGAGAAGGACGCGCTTTGGGCTCGTGGTTTGCGGCATTGCTGTGGGGAACGGTTGCCGGTTCGGCACTGGTGGTCGGCTCCGGTATCGCCTGGAAGTGGCGGATCAACCCGAAGGTTGTGTCCTCGATCATGGCCTTCGGCTCCGGGGTGCTGATTTCAGCGCTGGCCTTCGAACTTGTGGACGAGGCAGTCCAGGGCGGCGGGCTCCAGCCCACGATCGGCGGTTTCCTGGCCGGCGCCGTTGCCTACGTTGGGGCCAACCTCCTGCTGGCCCGGGCCGGTGCGCGGCACCGCAAGCGCTCGGGCTCCCGGCAGCCCAGCGAAGCCGACCAGCCCGGCAGCGGCAGCGCCCTTGCCATCGGTGCCCTGCTGGACGGAATCCCCGAATCCGTGGTGCTCGGGCTTGGACTGGTGACCGCTTCGGCCGTCAGTCCGGCCATGCTGGCGGCAGTGTTTATTTCCAATGTCCCTGAAGGCCTCTCCAGCACCGCCGGCATGAAGAGCTCGGGACGCAGCGCCAAGTATGTGTTTGGTGTGTGGGGCGGCATTGCGGCGATCTGCGGCATTGCCTCCATGGTTGGCTTTCTGACCCTGCAGGACGCGCCCGTGGAACTCATAGCCTTCATCACGGCCATTGCTGCCGGCGCCATCCTGGCCATGCTGGCGGACACGATGATTCCGGAAGCCTTCGAAGAAAGCCACATGTTCACCGGGTTGATTGCAGCGCTTGGTTTCCTCGCGGCCTTTTCCCTCCACGAGTTGGGCTGAGTCCTCCGGCGCTCCGCACCCGCTGGCAGGAACACCACCCCTGGGGCGGATACACTGTGTCGTGGATCTCACCGCACATCAGTCTCCCCGCGGTCCTGCTTCCGTGGTGGTCGCGCAGCAGGACGGCAGTCTCCCCTGACAGACAGGACCTCTCCGCCATGTACTCCGACCTGCCCGCAGACCAGCTGAAGGCCTACACCAGCTCCCAGACCCGCCCGGAGGATTTCGACGCGTTCTGGTCCGAAACGCTGGAGCAGGCGCAGTCCCATCCCCTGAACCTCAAGGTCACACCGGAGCCGACGGTCCTGGAAACCATCGACGTCTACAACGTTGAGTTCGCCGGCTGGAACGGCGAAACGGTGCGCGCGTGGCTGCGGATGCCGCACGGGGCCACCGGGCCGCTGGCCTGTGTGGTGGAGTTTGTCGGCTACGGCGGCGGGCGCGGCGAGGCCCATGAAAACCTGCTCTGGGCCGGGGCCGGATTTGCCCACCTGCACATGGATACCCGCGGCCAGGGCGCCAGCTGGAGCCGGGGTGCCACGCCGGACGGTGCGGGCAGCGCCGGACCGCAGGTTCCCGGCGTCATGACCCGGGGCATCCTGGACCCGCAGACCTATTATTACCGCCGGTTGTTCACCGACGCGGTCCGTGCCGTTCAGGCTGCGCGTGAACTGGCGGCAGTGGACCCGGACCGGGTGGCGGTCACCGGAATCAGCCAGGGCGGCGGCGTCGCACTGGCCGCCGCGGCACTCTGCCCTGACGTGCGCGCCGCCGTGGTTCGCGTTCCGTTCCTCTCCGATTTTCCGCGGGCCCTGCAGATCACCGATGCGTATCCCTACCGGGAAATCAGCGATTTCCTGTCCGTCCACCGCACCGAAGCGGACCGTGCCCAGGAGACGCTGCGCTACTTCGACGGCGTGAACTTCGCCCCCCAGGCAACCATCCCTGCTTTGTTCACTGCCGGACTCATGGATGTCACCACTCCCCCGTCCACCGTCTACGCGGCCTACAACGCGTACGCCGGTTCCAAGCAGATCACTGCGTGGCCGTTCAACGGGCACGAAGGCGGAGGGTCCGAGGATGACGTCGCCGCCGTGCACTTCCTTCGCGACATGACCGCTGCCGGTTAGTCCGGCGTCGGCCTAGCCCACGGCAAAGGAGAAGGCGACGACGGCGGCCAGCACCACGGCGCGCACCGCTACCGCCCGCCGTCCTGGTTCCTTCTTCGGCTTTTTCTTCCACGGCTTGGTCCGGAGCGGGCCGGAATGACGGGATTCGCCCTGCGCCCGCCGTGTAGCCGCCGGTTCCCGTTCCTGCTCAATGTCCTCCGGATCCGGGAAATCCAGCAGAGCGGCGTGTGAGGGCAGCTGCGGCCAGCGGATGACCAGTCCGGCAACGGCGGCGGCCAGCGCCGCCATGGCCACCACCCACAGCAGCGTTGTTCCGGTGCTCCACGCCACCACCAGACGGAAGAAAGCGGCGACGGCTGCTGCCTCCAGCACGCTGGACAGCAACGCCATCCGGCTGATGCCGGGCGCCCGTTCACCCAGGTTCCACGCCGAACGGGCCGCGGCAAGACAGGTCACCACCAGGACTCCCGCCAGAAGCCACGACAGCAGGGAGGCAGCCATCAGAGGCCTTCCTTCAGCAGGGTCAGAGCGGCCTCTTCCTGGCTGGAGGCTACGTTGGAGAAGATCAGCACGGCCCTTCCTGCATCGCGGTCCAGCGCCGCCATGGCAGCGAATCCTCCAGTCATACCGTTGTGCCAGGTCACGGACCGGGCAGGCGACTCGGAGGAGACCTTCGTGAACCATGCCAGCCCCACCTGCTCGCCGGCAACGTCGCTGTCCCACTGCGGATCCAGTGCTTTGACCCCGGGTGCGGTTCCCGCCAGCAGTGCCTGGGCGTAACGGGCCATGTCCGCAGCGGTGGAACGGATTCCGCCCGCCGGAGCAGTGCCGTTGGCGGTCCAGGCCCCCTGGCCAAGTCCGGAAGCACTGCGGCCGGTTGGAGCATCCGGACGCAGGTTGTCTGCGGTCACCGGCACATAGGTATCCCTCAGATCCAGCGGTTCCAGGATGCGCTGCCGCAGCAGATCGGCGTAACTCATGCCGGCAGCCTTGGCGAGAAGCTGGCCCAGGAAGGCATAGCCCAGATTGGAGTAGCTCAAGCTGCCCCGCCCGCTCACCGAAGCCTTCTGGGCATGCTTCAGGACTGCGGCCGGCGAGGCTGTGTACGGGTCGCGGTGCAGGTAGGTGCCCAGCAGGGCTGCGGCAAGCGAGGCAGGATCGGAGGACAGGCGGGGAAGCCCCGAGCGGTGGCTCGCCAGCTCCGCCAGGGTGAGGCTGCCGACCTCTGCATCCGGATCAGCAAGGTCCGGCCCCATAATGTCCGCCACGGTTGTCTCCAGCGTGACTTCTCCGCGTTCCACGGCGTCGGCCAGCAGGGCGGCGGTGAACGTCTTGGACACGGACCCGATTTCGAATTCGGTCTGCTCGTCGGCGCCGAACCCGGCAAAACGGACGTCGCCGTCCTCAATGTAGGCCACGCTGATCCGGTCTGCGGGATTCTTCAGGAGGGGACGCACAGCTTCCGCGAGCGCTGCATCCCCGGACACATCGCCTGACAGCCGCGGGCCCCACGGTGCGGCCAGCAGTCCGCAGGCCAAAACGGCCGCAGCTGCCAGGACGCATAAGATCTTTCGCCGTTGATTTCCCATACTCACGTACCTCCGGAGACAGCGGTCAGGATGGCCAGCAGCGGGATGACCCGTGCCGGCGGAATTTGATAACGGGACCGGGCGTGCGGCATTAGCCAGCCCGTGTCGGTGAGCTGATGAACGTGGTGGTAGATCTGTCCGGACGTTCCCAGCGCCAGATCCTCCACCAGTCCCGCAACGGTTTCTGTTCCGCCCAGGACCGCGCGCAGAACGGCCAGCCGGACGGGATGGCCAAGCGCAGCCAATGAATCGGAAAACTGTGTCCAGTCGATGTCCAGCAGGTGCCCGGTTTCCAGGCCGTATTGATACTCGTACCGGACGCCGGCCGCTGGTGCTGCTGTGCCGGCGAAATAAACGGCGCCGGGGTCGGGATGGCGGTCCCGCACGCCGTTGAGGGCCCAGAACACGTCCGCGGCATCTGCGGGAGGCTGACGTTCCCCGGCTTCCGCCCGTTGTTCGAGGGCGCCGAGGCGCGCCTCCAGGGCTTCTACCCTGCTCTCGAGGGATTCCTCTCCGGGGTGTTGTTCTGGGGCCATGACAAATAATTACGTAAATCCGGAGTGATTACAAGGTTTCCGTAATTACTTGTGTCAGCCAGGGAAGCTGCCCCGACACGCTGCCGCGACCCTCGCCAGGCCCAGTGTGGACGTCGTGCCGCATTCAGGCGTGCATTCCCTCGCCGAGTGTCGACTCCGCGACCTTAGCCCTTGCCGAGCGTCGACGTCGCGCCGCAATCAGGCGCGTATTCCGGCATCATCTCTACAATGGACGCAGCGAAGGGGCCCTAGCTCGACACTCGGCTGCGAGCTGCGGACCGCGCCTGGACGCGGGGAACCAGCACGCCGAAGATCAGCGCGGCACACAGCGTGCTGCGTCCGGCCTCCGCCTGCCCCTGTGCATAGAGCACAACGGCGATCCCGGACATCAGAACGAGCGGAATTCCGCCCCTCAATACTGCTTGCCCCCAAAGTTTCGTGCGCCCAACCTACCGGCCAAAGCAAGCATGGGAGCCCAAGCCGAACATCACCGAGCCGTGGCAGCTGCCGTCCGATAACGCTCCAGGATCTGCGGGGCGGCGGCAGCCTCCACCACTGATTCGCTCGCCGCGGTCCAGGCCGGCCAGGCACCGGACAGCACGGCCGCGGCCTGCCGGGCGGCGCCGTCGGCCACGTACTCCCCCGGAGCCGGAACCGTCACGGGCAGGCCGAACACGGAGGATACTGCCTGCTGCAGTGCTTCCGAGCGGGCCGCGCCGCCCACCAGGATGACCCGGCGGGCTTCAATACCGAGGTCCCGCAGGGCCTGCAGCCCGTCCGCCAGCGAGCAGGCGATGCCTTCGACGGCGGCCCGGGCCAGGTTCTCCGGAGTGAAATTCGCCAGCGTCATGCCGTGCAGCGAGCCCTTGGCGTCGGGCAGGTTCGGCGTCCGTTCACCCTCAAAGTACGGAACGAGGCTCAGCCCGCCCGCGCCGTCGGAAGCGGCCAGCGCCAGGCGGGTCAGTTCCGGAAGGTCCACGGAGAGCAGGGCTGCGGTGGCGTCCAGGACCCGCGACGCGTTGAGCGTGCAGGCCAGCGGCAGGTAGTGGCCGGTGGCATCGGCGAATCCAGCCACCAAACCGGTGGCGTCAGCGGAGGATTCGTCAGTCACGGCGAAGACGGTGCCGGAGGTGCCCACGGAGACGACGACGTCGCCCACCCCGGCTCCCACGCCCAGCGCGGCGCCGGCGTTGTCCCCGGTGCCCGGAGCAATGACAGCGCCCGACGGCGTCTGCTGGTCCGCTTCCAGCGGTCCCAGGACCCGCGGCAGCAGCGGGACGTGGCCGAGGGTTTGCTCCAGGACGGCGGGGAGGTATTCACCGGTCGCGGGCGACCAGTAACCGGTCCCGGAGGCATCCGAGCGGTCGGTCCGCAGAGCGTCGAGCCCGGCGCGGCCGCTGCCCGGGCCGTAGCCGGCCAGCCTCCAGCTCAGCCAGTCATGTGGCAGGCAGACGGCGGCGGTCCGGGCCGCATTCTCGGGTTCATTTTTGGCAAGCCAGCGAAGCTTGGCCGCCGTGATGGAGGCCACCGGAACGGTGCCGGTCTGCCCCGCCCAGTAGGCGGCGCCGTCGGGCCCCGCGTCGGAAACCATCTTTTCGGCCGCCGCGGCGGAACGGACATCGTTCCACAGCAGGGCGGGGCGGACCACGGCACCGTCCTCGTCCAGGCACACCATGCCGTGCTGCTGGCCGGAAACCGCCACGGCGTCGACGTCGTCGAGTCCGCCGGCGGCATCCAATGCCTCCTGCAGCGCGCGCCACCAGATCTCGGGATCAATTTCGGTGCCGTCGGCGTGCCGGGCCGTTCCGGAGCGGACCAAGGCACCGGTCTCCGAGTCCCTGATGACCACCTTGCAGGATTGAGTGGAGCTGTCCACTCCGGCAACCAGTGCCATGGCGTTACCTTTCATCGTTCTGAGTCTTTTTCGTCAAACACCGCAACGCCGGGCCCGTAACAACGGACCCGGCGGCAGTAGGGCAATGCTTTTAGCGGGCGCCCATGAGGTGTTCCAGCGCGAGCTGGTTCAGGCGGACAAAGCCGAAGGAGCGCTCGGCGGCCTTCTCGGCGTCGAACTCCTCGAAGGAGGAAGCGTCCGCCAGGAAGTCCAACAGGCTCTCGCCGGCATCCACGGTGGGCTGGGCCAGCTCGAAGACGCCGGAGGTGGCCAGCGCTTCCTGGACCTCGGGGTCCGCGCGGAAAGCCACGGCGCGTTCCTTGAGCAGCAGGTACATGGCCATGTTGGCCTTCGCTGATTCCCAGACGCCGTCGTAGCCTTCGGTGCGCGAGGGCTTGTAGTCGAAGTGGCGCGGACCGTCATAGGTCGGTCCGCCGTTGGGGAAGCCGTTCTCCAGCAGGTCCACCGTGAAGAAGGCACTGGTCAGGTCGCCGTGGCCGAATACCAGGTCCTGGTCGAACTTGATGGACTTCTGGCCGTTGAGGTCAATGTGGAAGAGCTTGCCGGCCCACAGCGCCTGGGCAATGCCGTGGTTGAAGTTCAGCCCGGCCATCTGCTCGTGGCCGGTCTCCGGGTTCAGGCCCACGATGTCGCCGTGTTCCAGTTCGTTGATGAAGGCCAGAGCGTGGCCGATCGTGGGCAGGAAGATGTCGCCGCGGGGTTCGTTCGGCTTGGGCTCCAGCGCCAGGCGCAGGTTGTAGCCCTTCTCCTTGACGTAGGCGGCAACGGTGTCCACGCCTTCCTTCATGCGGTCATAGGCAGCGGCGAAGTCCTTGGACCCGTCGTATTCGGCGCCTTCGCGCCCGCCCCACATGACGAAGGTTTCGGCGCCGAGTTCGGCGGCCAGGTCCATGTTGGCCATGACCTTGCGCAGCGCAAAGCGGCGGATGGAGCGGTCATTGGAGGTGAATCCGCCGTCCTTGAACACCGGATGGCTGAAGAGGTTGGTGGTCACCATGGGAACCTTCAGGCCGGTTTCGGTCAGGGCGCCCTGGAAGCTCTTGAGGATCTGCTCGCGCTCGGACGCCGAGGCGTCGAACGGGACCAGGTCGTTGTCGTGGAACGTGATGCCGTACGCGCCCAGGTCGGCCAGCCGGTGCACGGCCTCAACCGGGTCCAGGTCCGAGCGGGTGGGAACACCGAACGGGTCGTTGCCGGTCCAGCCCACGGTCCAGAGGCCAAAGGTAAAGCGGTCGGATGGTGATGGCGTCGTTGTCACAATTCACTCCAAAAGCAAGATTAGTTGGGAGCAACAACTTATGGCGCAATGTGAGCCGTGTCAATGGTCTTTCCAAACTTCAGGCCCTGATCCGCCTTCCGGAAGAGGATTTCTTCTCCGCGGCAACAAAACCGTTCAAAACGACGCCGGCCGGGGTTAGGGTGAGAAGCGGTCCGCTTGGCTGCGAGCACAGCGCAGCCTGGCCCCGGACATCACCTCCAGCAGAAACGGCAGCAGCATGAGCACCGGCATTTCCTCCGGCACGGAGAGCATCCGCGCCCAAAACCTTTCCCGGATCCTGACGCTGCTGCATCGCCGCGGGCCGCTTTCCCGCGCCGATCTGACCCGTCTTTGCGGCTTCAACCGCTCCACCGTCGGGGCCCTGGTGGCTGAGCTCAGCGAACTGGGGCTGGCCTATGAGACGGAGCCGCCCGCCCTGAAGCGCGTGGGTCGGCCCAGTCCGCTGGTCCATGCCAATGAAAGGGTTGCCGCCATTGCCGTGCATCCGGACGTGGATGCCGTCACCGTGGGCCTGGTTGGACTCGGCGGGACGGTCCACCGCAGGATCCGCTACGACGCCGGTTCCCTGCCCACCGTCTGCGACACAGTGAACATTGCCCGGGCCGTGGTCGAGGGGATGCAGACTGAATTGGCAGGGATGACCCGCGTGGCCGGCGTGGGCGCAGCAGTTCCGGGACTGGTCAACAGCACCGATGGTTCTGTCCTGCTGGCGCCGCATCTGAAATGGTTCAATGCCCCGCTCGCTGCAGAGCTTCATGCCGGACTGGGACTTCCGGCCCGTGCCGCGAATGACGCCAACCTGGGTTCGCTGGCCGAAAGCCTCTTCGGGGCGGCTGTGGGAGCGTCCGACGTCGTTTACCTCAACGGCAGCGCGAGCGGCATCGGCGGCGGCGCGGTGGTGGGCGGTGCACCGCTTCGGGGCGCCAGCGGATATGCCGGGGAACTCGGCCACACGGTGGTGACTCCAGGAGGTCAACCCTGCCACTGCGGGCGCAGCGGATGCTTGGAAACGGAGGTCAGCCTGGGCAGGCTGCTGGCCGTCCTGGGACTGGAGCATGCAGACCAGGACCAGCTCGAAGCCGCCATGGCTTCGGACAACTCCCCCGCCCTCCTCGCCGAGACGCACCGCCAGCTGGACCTGCTGGCGGTGGCGCTGACCAACTTCGTGAACATCTTCAATCCGGGCATCATTGTGCTCGGCGGGTTCCTGGGTGTCCTGCACTCGTTTGCCCCCGGCAGGCTGGACGCAGCCGTAGGTGCAGGGGGCATCGGCGGCCTGGGCAGCGAGGTATCCATCCGTCGCGCCGCTCTGGGCACCGAACTGCTTCTGGTGGGCGCGGCGGAACTGGTCTTTGCCGCACTGCTGGCCGATCCGGCGTCGGTGGGGGCTCTCCCGGAGCCCGTGCCCAGCTGATTCTCGGTGCCTCCGGGCATCGCTTGTACAGATAACGGTGTTCTGGCTCAACGGTTGTACAGATGACGGTGTTCTGACGGCCGGATAGGCCAACTATCTGTACAACGGAATCATCTGTACAACGGACGCAGGGCTAGTCCGCCCGGGGAGTCCGGCTGAGCACAGTCGCCTGCATCGCCAGCAGGATGACGGCGCCGAGAAGTCCGAAGACCATCACGAACGGTCCGAGTGAATAGAGGTTGGCCTGCACTTCCTGGCTCAGCGCTGAGGTGCCGGAGGCTCCGTTCGGATTGGCGGCCTCCACGGGCGGATAGCTGTTCCACTCCGGCTCAAAAAGTCCGAAGAGCCATCCTGTCCCCACGGCCAGCATCAGCGCCACCAGGGTCCAGGCGGTCCACAGGCTCCGGTTGCGGCGGCGCTGTCCCGGAAAACCCGGCTGCCCCGGAAGTCCCGGAACCGGGACGCCGTCGTTCACTGCGCCGGCGGAGTCCGGATTCTCGACCGTTCCGTAAGGCGTCCCCGGCGGCTGGTCGGCGTCGTTCTGCCGGCCGCGGCCGTCGTCGATCACTTCCACCCAGTCCCCGGCGCGTCCTGGTTCCGGCCGGGCATAGCGTCGGTAATCCTCTTCCGGTGTGCGCTGTTGATTCCCCATGCGGGGAGCCTAGCCCACAGCACTCAGCGGCCGGCTTCAACACGCGAGTATTGTGCAGGGACGGGCTGTCAGGGCGCCAGGTAACGGGCAGCGGCGGCAACGGTGTCGCGGGCGGTTGCCCCCACGCCGATGAGGGTGGCCGACGCCGGCCCGCACCAGTCTCCGTACCCGAGGAAAAACAGACCCGGGTGATCGACGGACGTCGTCGGCAGCTTGGCGTCCGTGGCCGGGACGCCGTTCCGCCCGGTCAGCCCGAGTGGCTGCAGGTGGTGCAGATCGGGGCGGAACCCGGCGCACCAGATGAGGACGTCGGCGTCCAGCTTGCTTCCGTCCTCCCATTGCACTCCCCCGGGAACCAGCCGCGCGAACATCGGCCGGGTTTCCAGCAGTCCGGCGTCACGGGCCTTCCGCACCGAAGGAACGGCAACAATGTCCCCCAGATCGGCGACCCCGCCGGCTCCGGTTTCCCCGGCGGCCAGAGCCTTGACGCGGCGCGTGGCGATGTCGAACAGTGCCCGGCCGTCGACGTCGTCGGGCAGGTACCGCGGCGGCTTACGGGTTACCCACGTGACCCTTGCGGTCGAAGCAAGGTCCGCGGCGATCTGCGCGCCGGAGTTTCCGCCGCCCACCACCACCACGTCCAGTCCCGCAAATGACTGCGGTCCGCGGTAGTCGGCGGTGTGCAGCTGTTCTCCGGCGAAGTCACCGCTGCCGGGCATCCGTGGGATTTCCGGCGCATTCCAGCTGCCCGTGGCACTGATGACAACGCGGCTGGTCCATTGCCCGGCGTCGGTATCGGTGCTGAACCCGCTGTCCGCACCCCGCACCGCCTCCACTCGAACGGGCCGGTGCACCGGGAGATCGTACCGCGCCTCATAGGTGCACAGATACCGGGCAACGTGGTCTGCGGAGGGGTTGCCGACGCCATCCCAGGCCGGCATCTGGTAACCGGGCAGGGAACTGTAGACCGCCGGGGAAAACAGTTCCAGGCTCGACCAATAGTGCTGCCACGAGCCGCCGGGCTCCCGGTTGGCGTCAAGGATCGCGAAGGACGGCGCCTGACCGGACCGACCGGAGGCCTCATCCCGCCGCAGGCGGTTCAGGTAGTACCCGGCGGCGAGCCCGGCCTGGCCTCCGCCGATCACCAGGATGTCGACATCCCGCACCGTCGAGGCAGGCAATCAGCTCTCCCGCTCTGCGGAACGGCCGTGTTCCAGGCCTGTGGGGATGCCCAGGAACGCCGGTTCGGGTGCACCGCAGCAGGACGACGACGCCGCGGGCTCGGGAACAGCTGCCGTTCCGCAGCAGGAAGCGGCTTCGATGGCCCCGCCAACGGCCGGAGCATCGCAGCTTCCGCCCAGATCCGTGGAGCAGACGCCGGTTTCGGGCAGGACCAGCTGCACATCATCGGCGGCCTGCTGATCTCCGGCCAGGGCTGCCGCAATGGAACGGACCTGCTCATAACCGGTGGCCATCAGGAACGTGGGGGCCCGGCCGTAGGACTTCATGCCAACAATATAGAAGTCCTTCTCCGGATGGGACAGCAGGTTGGCGCCGTGCGGGGCCACGGTGCCGCAGCTGTGGAATTCGGGGTCAATCAGCGGCCCGAGTGCCCGCGGGGCCTCGACCACGGGGTCCAGGTCCATCCGGATTTCACGCAGCATCTCCAGATCCGGGCGGAACCCGGTGGCCGGAACCAGCAGATCAACCTCCAGCTGCTTCTCCCCGTACGGCGTGCTGCCGATCACGGCGAGGGCGTCAGAGGTCTTGAACCCGGTGATGGTAAAGGAAGTGTGCAGCTCGATCCGGCCGTCCGCCACCAGGGTGCGCAGCCTGCTGCCCAGCGCGCCGCGGGCTGGCAGACCGTCCAGGTCCCCTCCGCCGTAGACACCGGCTGCGGAGGCGCTGCGGATGGCCCAGCTGATCCGGGTGCCGGGCTCCTGCTCGGCGAGTTCGCCCAGGGCCAGCAGGGTGTTTGCGGCTGAATGACCGGCCCCAACCACCAGGACGTGCTTGCCGGTGAACCGGGCGCGGTCGCGGCCAACGACGTCGGGCAGCGGGGCCGTGATGAGCCCGGCGGCGAACGCTTCGGTTTCTCCGATGGCCGGCAGCCCGGCGGAGCCCAGCGGGTTCGGAGTGTTCCAGGTGCCGGAGGCGTCGATGACGGCGCGGACCCGGTAGTCGGTGATTGAGCCCTCGGCGTCCTCAACCCGGATCAGGAACGGGGTGCTGTCCCGGCCGCCGCTGCGGGTCCTGTCCAGGCCTTCCCGGCTGACAGCGAGCACCCGCGTGGAGGTGTGCAGCGCCTCGGCGATCGCGGGGACCGCGGCCAGCGGTGACAGGTACTGCTCATGGAGCTCGGCTCCGGTCGGCAGGGTGTCGGGGTTGGGCTCCTGCCAACCGGTGGAAGCGAGCAGGCGGCGGGCGGCGGCGTCGACGTCGTACTGCCACGGCGAGAACAGGCGGATGTGTCCCCAGGCGGCGACGGCGGCGGCGGGTGTTGCGCCGGCCTCGAAGATGATCGGCGTCAGTCCGCGTTCGAGCAGCTCTGCGGCGGCGGCCAGGCCCACGGGTCCGGCGCCGATCACGGCGACGGGCAGTTCGGTAATTTCGGTGCTCATGGTGTTTTCCTCTTTGACGCGGTTTCTATGTCGCGGGCAGCAGGTCGGCGATCAGATGTTCGATCCGGGCCTTAATCTCGTCCCGGATGGGACGGACGGCCTCCACGCCCTGCCCGGCGGGGTCCTCGAGTTTCCAGTCTTCATAGCGCTTGCCGGGGAAGATGGGGCAGGTGTCGCCGCAGCCCATGGTGATCACCACGTCGGATTCCTTCACGGCCGCGGTGGTCAGGACCTTGGGCAGTTCGGCGGACATGTCGATGCCGTCCTCGGCCATGGCGGCCACGGCGGCGGGGTTGACGGAGTCCGCCGGCGCGGAGCCGGCGGAGCGGACCTCGATGCGTCCCCTGCCAAGGGTGCGCAGGTACGCGGCGGCCATCTGGGAGCGGCCGGCGTTGTGCACACAGACAAACAGGACGGACGGCTTGGCCGCTTCGGAAGCGGAGCTGGCGGGAGTGCTCATCAGTGTGTCTTTTCTGCCGGTGCGGCGGTGAGGGCGGAGTTGGCGGCGGGCCAGAATTTCTTCCGTGCCCAGAGGGCAACATAGACCAGCGCAACCAGAACGGGCACCTCGATCAGGGGCCCGACGACGCCGGCCAGGGCCTGCCCGGAGGTCACGCCGTAGGTGCCGATCGCCACTGCGATGGCCAGTTCAAAGTTGTTGCCGGCGGCGGTGAACGCCAACGTGGTGGTGCGGGGATAGCCCAGGTTCAGGACCCTGCCCAGCAGCATGCCCGCACCGAACACCACAACGAAATAGACCAGCAGCGGCAGCGCAATCCGCGCCACGTCCAGCGGATTCGACGTAATCTCATCCCCCTGGAGCGCGAACAGCAGCACGATGGTGAACAGCAGTCCGTAGAGGGCCCAGGGGCCAAGCTTCGGGAGGAACGTGCCCTCATACCAATCCCGGCCCCGAGCCTTTTCGCCCAGGGTTCGGGTGAGGAAGCCGGCCAGCAGCGGGATGCCCAGGAAGATGAGCACGCTGGCGGTAATGGCCCAGAAGGAGAAGTCCATACTGGTGGTTTCCAGGCCGAGCCAACCGGGCAGCACCTGCAGATAGAACCAGCCCAGGGCGCCGAAGGCCAGCACCTGGAACACGGAGTTGACGGCCACCAGGACGGCAGCGGCTTCTCGGTCACCGCACGCCAGGTCATTCCAGATCATCACCATGGCAATGCAGCGGGCCAGGCCCACAATGATCAGCCCGGTGCGGTATTCGGGCAGGTCCGGCAGGAAGATCCAGGCCAGCACGAACATAAACGCCGGCGAGACCACCCAGTTCAGGACCAGCGAGGTGATCATCAGCTTCCGGTCGGCCACTACCTTATGGGTCTCGTTGTAGCGGACCTTGGCCAGCACCGGGTACATCATCACCAGCAGGCCGACGGCGATGGGCAGGGACACATTGGACACCTTCACGGAATCCAGCGCCGGCCCGATGCCGGGAACCAGCCGGCCCAGCAGCAGTCCCAGTGCCATCGCGGCGAGGATCCACACAGGCAGGAACCGGTCCAGGGTCGAGAGCCGGGCAGTAACCTGCTCGGTGTGGCGCGGAACGGCGGGGGTGCTCACGTAACTCCTCTGATTGCGGCAGGCATCGAGAATCATCGATATCCTTCGATTCCGAGTATTCCTTCAGCCATCGACGGATGTCAATCCAAGTGCATAATGGAACGATGAACACTCAGACCGCTCCCGATCCCGTTGCCGAGTCCTGCTGCACTCCCCTGGTAACGGAAGTACTGAGCGCCGAGGATGCCCAGCGGTTTGCCCAGCTCCTCAAGGCCGTTGCCGAACCGACGAGGCTGCGCCTGGTTTCCCTGATTGCCGCGCAGGAGCACAAGGAAGCCTGCGTCTGTGATCTCACGGAACCGATCGGCCTGGGCCAGCCGACCGTTTCGCATCACCTCAAAATCCTGGTGGACGCCGGCATCCTGCACCGCGAAAAGCGCGGCGTCTGGGCTTATTACTCCATCGTGCCGGGCGCGCTGGAACGCGCGGCAGCTGTCCTCGCTCCCCGGTAGGACTCTCCCCCGTTAAGACAGCGCCCCGGCAGGACAGCACGGACCGGCAGCCTTAGAAACAGCCGAAATTCAGAAAATTCGTCAACCACCCTTGACGCGTCTCATGCCGTCAACCAACATTGACGCATGGAAGACCCTTCACAGAAGGCCGCCGCGGCAGCCAGTCCTGATCCGGCTACCGGGCTGCGCGCCGTCGTCGCCCTCGGAAGGCTGCGCGACCAGCTCGAAGCCGTGCAGGTGGCCAATGCCCGGGCGCAGGGCTGGTCCTGGCAGGCGATCGCGGACCAGCTTGGCATCAGCAAGCAGGCCGTCCACCAGAAATACAACCGGAAAGCGAAGTGACGTCATGTTTGAACGGTTTACTGACCCAGCCCGACAGAGTGTCATCGGTACGCAGGAGGAAGTCCGCTCCTTGAATGCACCCCAGGTCCTTCCAGTTCATCTGCTGGTGGGCATCGTCGCCGCAGCAGAGAAATCCTCCCCGTCCCTTGCCGCCCTGCTGGGCGGGTACGGCCTCACCTCAGTACGGCTGCACGCGGAGCTGCAGGAACTGGGTGAGGGTCACGACGACGCCTCAGCACTCGAGTCCTTGGGTATTGATGTGGCGCAGGTGCGCCGCGCCGTCGACGGGCAGTTCGGCGAGGGCACCCTGGATGGCGCCGCTCCCGCCCCGAAAACCAGGCGCAGCCTGTTCCGCGCGGCCGGGCAGATCCCGTTCAGCGCCGGTGCGAGGGACGTTCTGACAAACAGCCTGCGCGAGTCAAAGGCCCACGGGGACGGTGACATCGGAGTGGAGCACCTGCTTCTGGGACTGCTGCGGGGTGCCGATCCGACAGCCGCGGCGCTCATCAACCGGACTGTGGAGCCGGAGGAGCTCCGGACCAGGATCCTCGGCCTCATGGATGCCGCAGCTTAGGGCGCGGCCGCCGAAGCGTCCGATGCCATCCGTTCCGGCCGGAACGGGGCGAGCATCGGATGACGGCGCCCGGTAAGCATTTCCCGGGCCAGCAATTCACCGGCAATCAGCCCCAGCGTCGCCCCGGAATGGGTGAACGCCACGTAGCAGCCGGGGAGGCCGGTCAGCTCCCCCAGCACGGGCCGCCCATCGCCGGGTATCGGTTTCAGCCCGATCCGCCAGCTTTGGGCCACCAGCCGCGGATGTCCGGCCAGCAGGGCCGAGGCCTCGTCCACCAGGTCCAGCACCACTTGCGGATCCACTGACCAGCCGCCGTCGCCGTTGGGCGTGATCGAATCCAGATACCAAGTGGAATCCATCGCCAGCCGGGAGCCCGGGTGGGGCCGCAGGGATACCCGCGGCGTGTTCAGCACGGCCTTGAGATTGTGCGCCTTGGGCTCGGTCACCACCAGCATGGCCAGATCAGATCCGTCCTGCAGCGGCGCCCCCAGCCCGTCCAGCACCGCGGGAGTTCCGGCGCCGGCAGCCACCAGGACGACGTCGGCCCGGTACAGTTCTCCGGCCTCGCTGCAGAGCCCGACGGCGGTGCCTCCGTCCGTCGCCACGCAGACCCGTCCCGCAGCGGTAACCAGGGTTCCGCCGAGCCGGGCAAACTCGCCCAGCAGGTGCCGGATCAAATGCGGCAGGCTCACCCAGCCTTCACCGGGATTCAACAGCACCTCCTCCGGCAGCGCCGCCGGATCCAGCCCGGCAACCACCCTGGCAACATTGCGCGCCGGAACCAGCCGCGCGTCGTACCCGCGGTCCTGCTGCGCCTCACACCGGTCCGCCAGCGACCCGCCGTCCCAGTACACCCCGCCGTCGAACCGGAGCCAGTCGAGGTCCGGGTTCTCGGCCAGCAGCGTCCGGTAACGGTCCATTCCGGCCAGCCGGAGCTGGTGGTACTCGATCGGATAGGTGCCGCCGGAGTTCAGCCAGGACAGCGAGCGCCCCGAGGCACCGCTGCCCGGATGGGCCTCCGTCACCAGCGTCACGGACGCGCCGCCGCGCAGCAGGTGAACCGCCGTCGAGACCCCCAGGATCCCTGCGCCGAGCACGACAATCTGAGGTCCCGTTCCGGTGCCGGCACTCCCGCCCGGGGAAGCGAAACCCATCCCCGGCCTCAGATCTCGCCCAGCGCCATCTGCGCCGCCAGATACTCCGCCTGCCGGATAGCCAGCGCCACGATGGTCAGCGTGGGATTGGCGGCCGCGCCCGTGGTGAACTGCGAGCCGTCCGAGATGAACAGGTTCGGCACGTCGTGGGTCTGCCCGAATCCGTTGCACACCCCGTCCTCCGGACGCAGGCTCATCCGGGCCGTGCCCATGTTGTGGGTGGAGGGATACGGCGGGGTCCGCACCGCCGACGTCGAACCCACCGCCTCGTACAGCGCGATGCCCTGCCCGTACCCGTGTTCGCGCATGGCGACGTCGTTGGGGTGGTCGTCAAAGTGCACGTTCGGCACCGGCAGCCCCAGCGGGTCCGTCACCGTGGTGTTCAGCGTGACGCGGTTGGTTTCCTGCGGCATGTCCTCCCCCACGATCCACATGCCGGCCGTGCGCCGGTAACCGTCCAGGATCGCCGCGAAGCCCGGACCCCAGGCGCCGGGATCCACAAAGGAAGCCAGGAACGCCGGCCCGAGCGAAATGGTCTCCATGTAGTAGCCGCCCGCAAACCCGCGGTCCGTGTCATGCCGGGATTCATCTGCGATGAGCCCGGCCATGGTTTCGCCGCGGTACATGTGCACCGGTTCCTCAAACTGGGCGTACACCGAGCCGGTGGTGTGGCGCATGTAGTTCCGGCCCACCTGGCCGGAGGAATTGGCCAGCCCGTCCGGAAACAGCGGCGAGGCGGAGAGCAGCAGGAGCCGCGGGGTTTCGATCGCGTTGCCCGCCACCGCCACCACCCGTGCCTTTTGATGGTGCAGCTGGCCGTCGCCGTCGGCATACACCACTCCGTCTGCCTTCCCTTCGGGGCTGTGGGTGATCTGCACAGCCTGGCTGTCCGGGCGCAGGTCCAGCCGGCCGGTTTTCAGGGACTTGGGGATTTCCGAAACCAGGGTGGACCATTTGGCGCCCGACTTGTCGCCCTGGAAGTTGAAGCCGTCCTGGACCGACGCGGGCCGCCCGTCATAGGGCTCGGCGTTGGTGGCGTAGGGGCCGGTGGCGAAGTGCCGGTAACCCAGCTTCTCGGCGCCGTTGGCAAACACCTTGTAGTTGTTATTTGCCGGCAGCGGCGGCCTGCCGTGGACGTGGGTGGAGCCCATCTTGCGTTCCGCAACGTCATAATAGGGTTCCAGATCCGCCAGGGTAAGCGGCCAGTCCAGGAGGTTGGCGCCGTCGATCCGTCCGTACACGGTGCGGGAGGCGAACTCGTGCGCCTTGAACCGCGGGGTGGCACCGGACCAATGCGTGGTGGTGCCGCCCACCGCCTTGACGATCCACGCCGGAAGGTTCGGGAAATCGCGCGCGATGCGCCAGGTTCCCGAGGTAGTGCGCGGATCCAGCCAGGCCATCTGGTTGAACGCTTCCCACTCGTTGTTCACGTAGTCGGAGTTGGTCAGGAACGGCCCGGCCTCGAGCAGGACCACTTTCACGCCCTTTTCCACCAGTTCGTGGGCCAGGGTGCCGCCGCCGGCTCCGGATCCAATCACGACGACGACGGAATCGTCGTCGAGCTCAAAGTGTGCCGACCCGGCCAGCGGATCCGCGGACCCGGTGGGAGAGAAACTGCTGATCTTTTCGCTCATTTGCTTCCTCCTCCGCGCTGCTGGGGTGCCTGGGCTCCGGTGCCGGATTCCGGGGCGGGCCCGGCGGCGGCCGCCGCCGGTGAGCCGGCCGAGGCATCCGGTTGGGGCCGGGCCGATGCGGCGGGTTGGCCGGGCTGGCCTGGTTGTCCGGGCTGGCCTGGCTGGCCTGGCTGGCCTGGCTGGGCCACCCGGTACGGCAGCGGGCCGGTGTCCGGGACACTGCTGTCTTCGGGCCCTTCGACCCGCGGCGTGGGCAGCCAGTCCAGATCATCGAACCCGCGGTTCACGTATCCGCCCTTGTCGAAGGACGGGCCTTCGTAGCCCAGTGCCTCCCAGACCTGCGGATCATCGTAAAGATTCAGTACCGTGGTACGGCGGATGAAGCCGAAGAATTCCAGGTCCGAAACCCGGCGCAGGACGGCCAGGGCCCGCTCGTCGGAGAGCTCCAGGAAGGGCTGCTCCGACTGGGCGCCCAAGGCTATGAGCCCCTGGGTGAGGACTACCCGGAACCAGGTGGAGGCGTCCGCTTCGGTGACGATCCTGCTGGTCATCCGCTCGTAGGCCTCATCGGGAAAGCCCGGATGCGGAAAGGCGGTGCGGATGATGCGCTTGAGGATGGCGCGGGCTTCGGGGGTGAGGGTGGTTTCGTTCAGCGTGGGGTATTTGGCCGGGTAGGTCATGATCTTCTTCCTCCTGCTGCCGGGATGAGGATGCCGCGTCCGGTGAGTTTTCCGGCATCGAGGTCGTGCATGGCCTGGACTGCGTCGTCGAGGTCATAGGCGGTGGTGTGCAGGGTGATGTCGCCGGAGGCTGTGAGGGTCATGAGTTCCACCAGGTCCTGATAGGTGCCCACGAGGTTGCCCACCACGGAAATTTCCCGGGAGATCAGCTCGATGGTGGGGATCCGGACCTCGCCGCCGTAGCCGATCGCGTAGTAGCTGCCCCGGTTGCGGAGCATCTCCAGTCCCTGGGCTTCGGTGCCGTGCTCCCCCACGAAGTCGAAGACCACGTGTGCTCCGCCGTCGGTGGCGTCGAGGACGGCGGCGGTGTCCGGGCTGCGCAGCACGGTGTCTGCGCCCAGGCCCGAGGCCAGTTCCAGCGCCGCTTCGGAGGTGTCGATGACGGTGATGTTGGCGGCGGTGAGCGATTTCAGTGACTGCACGCCGATATGCCCCAGCCCGCCGGCGCCGATCACCACGGCCTGTGTGCCCGGATACAGCAGCGGGGCCGCCTTGCGGACCGCGTGATAGGCGGTCAGGCCGGCGTCGGCCAGCGCGGCGATGTCCGCCGGCTGCAGGGAGGGATCCAGTTTCACGACGGCCCGGGCGTTGGTTTTGAGCTGTTCGGCCATGCCGCCGTCGGTATTCAGGCCCGGAAACAGCGAGTTTTCGCAGTGCGAATCCTCCCCTGCCCGGCACGGGGCGCACAGCCCGCAGGTGACCAGCGGATGCATGATCACGGTGTCACCGGGAGCCACGTTGGAGACGGCGGGGCCGACCTCGCGGACCCAGCCCGCGTTCTCGTGGCCGAGGATGTACGGCAGCTGCGGATGCTGGATGGCGTCCCACTGGCCCTCGATGACGTGCAGGTCCGTGCGGCACAGGCCGGCCGCCCCCACGTCCACGATCACGTCCCACGGACCGGTGATTTCCGGCTCCGGCACCTCGTCAATATGTGGATCCTCGCCGTAGCGGTGCACCCGGACAGCTTTCACGCCGCACTTCCTTCTCCATTGAATTCCGTCAGCTGAACTCGCTCAGCAGTCGCTCCCCAGTCTTGTCCGGGGCAGGCGCAGGGTCAACGGGTCAGCGGATTGGGGTGCGGTGCACCCGGACAGCCCTCGCCTGCTGCGTCGAGAGTCGGGAAGATGCCCCTTTCCCGCGCCGGTTGTGGAGAAAACGTCTCTTTCACAGCGCGTAAGCCGCATCGTCTCGTCACTCGACGAGGGAAAACGGCACCATCGCGGCAATCGGTGGGGTTCGACGGCGGCGGGTGCGGGGTTCGACGGCGGCGGCCGGTTCAGGAGGTGACGAAACCCAACTTCTTGTCCACCACGTTCATCAGCGGCTGCCCTGCCTTCCAGGCGGCGAGGTTGTCCGCAAACTGCCGGGCCAGGACCGGCAGCTGATTACTGGCGTCCCCGGACAGGTGCGGAGTGATGAGCACGTTGTCCAGTGCCCAGAGCCCGCTGCGCTCCGGCAGCGGTTCGGCCTCGAAGACGTCCAGCGCCGCGCCGGCCAGCTGCCCGCTGCGCAGCGCCTCCTCCAGCGCCGCCTCATCCGCGAGGGCGCCGCGGCCCACGTTGACGAGCACCGCCGTCGGCTTCAGGGCGGACAGGACCTCCCGTCCGAGCATGCCGCGCGTGTCCGGGGTCAGCGGCGCGGCCAGGACAATGTAGTCGAAGTGTCCGGCCACGGCGGGGAAGTCGGCGCTCGCGTGGACGGTGCCGAAGTCCGGCTCGCCGGTACGCGCGGTGCGCCCCATCCCCTCCACCTGGAGTCCGACGGCGGTGAGCAGGCGTGCGGTGCAACGGCCGATGCTTCCGGTTCCCGCCACCAGCACCGAGGCTCCGGCCAGGCTCCCCGTGGCGTAGCGGGCCCACTGCTTCCGCTGCTGCTGGGCGGAGGCCCGGCCAAAATCCTTGGCGAAGTACAGCATGGCTCCCAGCACGTGTTCGGCCATGGGTTGGTCGAACACGCCCCGCGCGTTGGTCAGAACCACGTCGGATTCCACCAGTTCAGGGAACATCAGCTTGTCCACCCCGGCCGCGGGAACATGGAGCCACTGCAGGGAGTCCGCAGCGAACCACGCCTCACGGACACCGTCGGCGAAGAAGTCCCAGAGGTAGAGGATGTCCGCTCCGGCCAGCGCGTTGGACAGGCCGGCCGCGTCGGTGACCCGGACTTCGGCTTCCTTTCGGAGCTCATCCAGGCCCACTACGGGCTTGTTTTCGGCAAGGACTGCGATCACGGGTTGAGGCTGCATGCGTCCCAGCCTACGCGGGCAGCGCCTGGGTAAAAGGCAGCGATATCTGCCGTTCAAAGGCGGAGGGGAAAGTGCGATATATTCCGGTGGGGGAATTACCGTCCGTAAGGTAATTTCGGCAGATCCGTCCATTCGGTGGCGGCTGCCCGCCGGAAGGTACCCGGAATCTTGGTGCCGGAAATAGGGGGCGGTAAAACAATGTCGATGTTTGATTACATGAAAAAGCCTGACACGGAGGACAACCCGTACGGCTGGTCCTCCGAGGAAAAGGCGGACGCAAAACCGGCCCGCTCCTGGCCCAAAGTCCTGCGTCTGGTGATTGAAGCGGCACTCGTGCTCCTGGTTGTTGTCCTCATTGCCAACGGGACGGGCAGCGGCGGCTCCACCTCTGACCCCGCAGCGAGCGAACCGGCTGAGCAGCTTTCCGAAGAACCCGCGCCTGCCAAAGACCCTGCTTTCCTGGGCGAACAGGAGAACGACACTGTGGGCGAGGGCGGCGACACCCTGGAGGTGGAGGGACTTGAGGTGACCGCTGCCGCACTGGTCGACGGGACACCCTCCTACAACGACAGCCCCACGCTCTGCACCACCATCACCATGAAAAATATTTCCACTGAAGTCCGCGATTTTGGGTCGTACAACTGGAACCTGCAGACACCGTCCGGGTTTATTGATTACCATTCCACGGAAGGAAGCGACAATTTCGCTCCTGCAAACGGGCAAATAGCGGCAGGAGGCACCGTTACCGGAGACATTTGCTTCCCCAATAAAACAACCGAGACGGGCAAGTTCGTGGTCCTCTACACACCCACTTACCAGCTCAACTATGACGAACCGGCCACGCGCGGCGCCTGGATCAACAACCGCTGATCAACCAACTGCCGGGGTTTCCCTCACCGGACCCGTATGGTCCGGAATATCGCGAACTGGAAGCTGCCAATCCGGATTGAGAACACCGGCCAGTCCACCTTTGGTGCCGGGGCAGGTGTTCCGGCCGGGTCGCGGCACGCATCCCGCTCCTGCCTGGCCCCGCGTTTGAGATCTCTCCTGTGCCGCCAGTTTTCCGCCTCGGCCATCCGTTCCTGCTGCAGCATCCTGGCCATTTCGATTTCCATCAGTCCCACAGATCTGTCCTCCTTGTTCCTGCCTTCACGCTAAGAGCGCGAAGAAGCGGAAAGCAGGGTCCTGCGGACAGGTTCGGTCCTCGAGCTGATGCGCCTCCGGTTTGCTCCCCGGAGCCCGCCGAATCCTCCGGAGACTGGCCTGCGTTTGGCTCGCCGCGTACCGTCGAAGGACGCTTCTTCCGGAGGGTTCCCATGGAATGGTTGGCAGTCAGTGCACCCGTCCTCAGCCTCCTTGTGGGGATCGGCGCGGGCTGGGGCACCCGCACGGGGATGGACCGCCGGGATGAGTCCGCAGCCCTGAACGCGCTGATCATGGATCTGCATCTCAAGCGTCCGCTGGCAGCCATTGAACCCCGGGTGGTTCAGGGAGCCGGGGCCGAGGCCCTTCTTCGCCCCACCGTGCTGGACACCCGTGACCGGATCCTGGAAACCCTCACCCACCTGCGCAGCAGTTCCACCGACATCTCGGTCCTGCTCCGGATGTCAGCGGCATGCGCCCTGTACCTTCGCGAAGCCGCTTTGGCACCGGAGCGCTATCAGTTCGCCCTCATGGAGCTGCGGGAAACAATGCTCGACGGCGTCCGCCTGATCAGCGACGGACGGCGGCGCGTCCGGTATCTGGCTCCGGGCGAACGGTCGACCGCAAAACCCGGGCGTCCGCCGTCGCGCCGTCCGGTCCGCAGGTAACCGCGCCCCTTGTTCATTCTCCGACGGGCTTACCCGGCCGTTGATTACTCTGTCTCCCAGCTCGCCTCATCAGTGCCGCTGAAATCCACGGTATTTTCGATCAGTATCCGCTTCCCGGGGAGTGCCGCAGCAGGTACATCCATGCACACTTCGTACTGCGCGGCACCTCCGTTCTCCAGCGTCGGCAGGGAGGAGCCTTGAAGGTCAAGCAAACATGACGCTTGGTCATACTGCCGATTGTCCGACCCGACGAACTTGGGGTTGAGATCCAGCCAGGGATCGCCTTCCTCCGTGCCGTTGTAAACCACGTCGAGCGTTACGAGCACATACTGGCCCTCCGGCGGTTGGTTGAACTCGTTGAAGCCGAGAATTGCATCCGTGGCATCCAATTGAACACTTGAGACTGCCACCGCGTAGTCCCCCACCTCGGCCTCTGTACCCAGCGGAAGGATGGCTGGGTTGGGTGCGGCGGAGGATCTCGGCGTCGGACCGGTGGTTGGCGTAGTTGTGGGACCAACCGGCGGGATGGATGACGGGGTAACTGTGGGAACGGCCGGGGGCGTCACCGTGACGGTGGGCAAAGGCTCCTCGATTACTTGATCCACCGAATTGAACAGGGAGCTCCAGAAAAGGGTGGCCAGAATAGCGGCAATCAGGGCCACCGCGGAGACAATCACCGCGGCAATGGACAACCCCTGGGCTGCTGCCCTTCGCCGGACGATGACCAGCGAAGCAATGGAAAGCCCCAGGCCAACGAGGGCAAGGACCAGCGACACGAAGTTCAGGAGCGGAATCCAGAACAGCACCAGCGCAATGATTCCGAGGATCAGGCCCGCCAGCCCGAGGGTCCTGCCGTCGGTCGATTGCGGTTCCGGCGGCGGCGGATATCCGTCACCGTAGTTGGGCATCGGCTCATTCGGCTGCGTTCCCATAATCGCCTCACAGGGGCTCGGACGCCGTAGGAGGAGGGCAGACCCTTGGTCCCTGCCCAGCTGCGGGGTCGTTTATCCGGTCATTCAACGCTATGGGGGCTCAAGAAGATGGACAAGGTTCCCTGCTCGTCCGCCGGCTGGCCCCGACACCAAAGTTAGGGCGGTCCGTTCAAAGGAACCGGACCGCCCTAACGTATGTGCGATCGATCCCTAGAGCTCGGTGCTCACCTTCCACGAGGAGTGGATGGCGCCGTGGATGTAGTTGACCGCACCGGCGTCGCCCACCACGTCAACGTCAATGCCGAGGTCCGCGGCCCGCAGCTCATCTGCCAGCGGTGATGCCGACGTCGTTCCGTCCGCGTAGACGACCATGGCGGCCGGTGCGGAGAAGCTTTCCCCGCCGACGGTCCACTCGACGCTTCTCTCGGTGATGCGCGTGATCGTGGCGTTGCGGTGGATCTTCACGCCGTGTGCTTCGGAATCCTTGACCGCGGTCCAGCGGCGCGGCATGGCCAGCGGCAGGCCGAGCTGCTGCTTTTCATGCAGCAGCGTCACCCGGCGTCCGCGCTCGGCGAGGAATTCCGCCAGTTCCAGGCCCACCAGCGAACCGCCGATGACCACCACGTCCTTGCCCATGGGCAGCCAGAACTTGGTGAACTGGCGGACAAACCCGGGGCTCTTGGTCAGCCCTGAGAGGCGCCCCATCTTGCCCAGGGTGCTCAGGACGGCGCCTGCTTCCTCGGCGGTTGCCGTGCCGAGCATCATGGCCCGCAGCGTGTCGCCGGTCTGCACGATCGGCAGGTCGCCGCCGGGGAAATCGGGCTTGGGCCGGACAGCGCCGGTGGCCACAATGACGTGGTCCGGGTGCAGGGCCTTGATGGATTCCACCGTGGCGGGAGTGTTCAGCTTGACCGCGATGTTCAGGCGCTTGATTTCGGACTTGAACCATTTCAGCAGCCGTTCATTGTCCGGCGTCGTCATGGTGGAGAACCACATGGTGCCGCCGAGGCGGTCGGACTTGTCCACGACGGTGACGCGGTGGCCGCGTTCGGTCAGGACGCGGGCACTTTCCAGCCCCGCCGGCCCCGCGCCGACGACGACCACGTGCTTGGTGGCGGAGGCGGGCTTCAGCGGCAGCAGCGCCTCATTGCCCAGTGCCGGGTTCACCGCGCAGAAGGGAGTGTCGTCGAAGAAGTTCTCCGCGACGCAGAGGTAGCAGTTGATGCAGGGGCGGACCTGGTCGAACTTGCCGTCGCGGATCTTGTTGGGCAGTTCGGGGTCGGCCAGCAGCTGGCGGCCCATGGCCGCAAAGTCGATCTGCCCGGCGGCCAGCGCCTTTTCGGCGATTTCCGGGAGCATGCGGCCGACGGCGATGACGGGGATGCCCACGTTTTTCTTCACTGCGGCGGCGTTGTCCAGATATGCGCCAACCTTGCTGGGCAGCGGACCGTCGGTGAAGTTGTTGAACGGGTTGCGCCCCCATCCGGTCACGTGGATGGCGTCGGCACCGGCCTGTTCGAACAGCTTGGAGGCTTCGATGGCCTCATCCAGCCTCAGTCCGCCTTCCTGTCCGTATTCCTCGCCGGAAACCCGGACCAGGATGGCCAGGCGGTCACCCACCCGTTCTTTGACGGCCGCAATGACTTCGCAGGCCAGACGCGCACGGTTGGCCAGGGTGCCGCCGTACTCGTCGGTGCGCTTGTTGTCCCGCTGGTTGAGGAAGACACCCAGGATGTAGCCGTGGGCTGCGTGGATCTCGATGGCGTCGGCGCCCGCCTTGGCGATGCGCTCGGCGGCATCGGCCCAGGTGGAGACCAGCCAGGAGATGTCCTCGTCCGTCATGTCGCGGAAGACAACGGGCTTGCCGGCAGTGGCTGCGCCCATCTTGCCCAGCTCCTCGGGCGTGCTGTCAGCCAGTGCCGACATGTCATAGCTGTAGTCCTGCTTGTTCGGTGCAAGCACCGGCCGGTCGTTGGCAACGTCCACGCGGGCCACTTTGCCGTGGTGTGTGGACTGGATGCACAGCTTGCTGCCTGCCGCATGCACGGCGTCCGCCAGCGCCCTCAGGCCCGGAATGTACTTGTCATCCGACAGGCCCGGTTCCTTCATCGAAGCCGCCCCGTAGGGGAAGGCGATGGCGCAGGCCCCGGTGATGATCAGCCCGGCACCGCCTGCCGCGCGGGCCACGTAGTGATCGATTTCGGCCTGCTCGATCTCACCATGCTCGGAGACGTTCATGTCCATGGCGGGCAGCACAATGCGGTTGTGGGTCTCCATGGGGCCGATGTGTCCGGCAGCCATCAGACGGAAAAAGGAATTGAGTTTCACTTTGTGAATGTTACGCCATCGTCAGTGCATGACGACGACGCCGCCGGGCGAGGCAGCCGCGTCCCCGGATTTGCCGGGGGGGGGCACCCCGGAACAGCCTGGATCCGGCCCGAAACGCAGCGAAGCCAGCGGAAATAAATCCGCTGGCTTCGCTAGCAACGTTCCGCTGACCCCCCAATCAGCGGATGCCCCACAAAGGGCGGTCCATCAAACCAACAGGTTCATCTGGACCTCCCATAAGCCCAAGCTGAGACGGAAGCGACCCCCCGATCAACTGCCGTCCCCGCTTGCTGCTCTATGGTTCAAACACGTTTCACACATGTGTGAAACGTGTTTGAACCATAGCAGTGGAAAGAGTCGAAATCAAAGTTTTTTGTCCGACTGGTCCGAAGGAATCGAACGTTATTCCTCGTCCAGGATTTTGGCAATGGCCCGCAGTGCCTCGGGGTCAACGGGGCCCAGCGCGCGGGCGGCAAAATTGCGCACCTCGGCCCGGCGCATGCTGCGGAGAAGTTCCAGTTCGGCTTCAACCCGCTCGGGCAGTTTTCCGCCGTCTTGCAGCAGATATTCGGGATTCACGTCAAAGACGGTTGCAATTGCCCGCAGCGCTTCGTCCGGAACAACCTGTTCCCTGCCGGATTTCAGCAGTGACCAGCGGGTGCGGGAAAGATAATAGCCGGCCTTGAGGGCGCCGTCCCTAATCGCCGGATAGTCATAGGGCTTTCCGGAGTCGGACATGATGACGTCCAACAGGAGATTAATCTTTCGGGCGAGCGTTTCGGCACGGCGAACGCCGGCTGCCCGTTCCGCGGAAAGATCAAATTCGCTCACTAAGGTCAGCTCCAAGTCATTGCTACAAGAAAACAGCAGAACGTTCCCACTCCCAGTGCTGCACCGGTCAGTGCCTCCCGTGGAGTGTGTTCGCGCAGGGACACCCGGCTGAACATCATCAACGGCGATAGTATCAACAGCCATGCCCAGGCTCCCCCGAATATTGCGGTGAACCACAGCCCCGCAAACGTAATAACGGACACATGGGCGGAAACGTCGAGCCAGCGGCGAAAGAACACCAGCCCTGCATTGCCGAGAAACAACCCCGCCACTGTGTGGGGAACCGGCGGCTCCAAGGGAATGAGGCAGCTGACAACAGTTCCCGCCAGCATCAAAAATGCCACGAGGTTGGTCCGCCAGCTGTCCGGAAGTCCCCGGCGCCGAAACACGGACTTGGTGCCTTTGTAAATCGCGCCCGGAATACCCACGATGCCTGCCACCAGCAGGATCACCCCCGCCGGGCCCAGCCCCGCCTGAATCCCGGCGGCAACCACCACTGCAGTCAGGATCAGTGCGGGCGGCAGGAGCTTGGAGAACCAGCTAGCGGCCTGCAGCTGCTGTGCGCCGGTCCGTTGTTCTGTTGTCTTCAATTCTTCTGCCTATCTCGTCAATAATTCGGGTCTCCTGCTCAGACAAGCGTTCGGGGTGCATCACCCGGACGTCGCCGATGAGGATGAACCAGCGGTAAAGCTGGATCTTGGAAGTGCGTGCAGTCACGGAAATATTGGCGGCATCCAGGGCCTGTGCACCTTCGGGACTGAGCGCCAGACGGCGAACGATGGGCCGCAGGGCATTCAAATCCCCTGCGCGCCGGCGTCTTTCTGCAAGGGCCGCCCTAAACCGCCGGAAGGACGGAATGATAAACCCCGCAGAGAAACAGAGAAGGGTCAATGCAATGAATATCCGGTATCCGATATAGAGGCTGAATGCCGCCTCCAGTCCGGCGACTTCCAAACCGATGAGCAGCATTTTTACCAGGACAGCGGCTACGCCGGCCAAACACCCGACGCTGACAATATTAAGCCCAATACCAAATTCCCGCGATTCCCCGGTCCTGTCCCGGCGCAGGCATTCCACACCGGTGTAACAAAGCACCACTCCCATCCAGGCGAAAAAACTCGCCTGGTATGGAGCAATCGTGGGGATGGCAGCGAAAGTATCAGTGAAATTGGTGGCGGAGCCCTCCGTGTCGGAGACCAGCAGCAGCACCGCCTGTAGGACGGCCAGGACAATTCCCATCCCCACCAGGGCTTTGACATGGCGCCCGTGGTGTCCGGCGCGCCCCGTGGCTTTCAGCAACAACCGGCTCAGTTCCGTCACCCCCGCACCCATAAACAAATGCACGATCAGATTCAGCAGATTCCGGTTCCCCAGCAGACCGTCTACAAAGACATACACCTGATCGATGTTCAGCGTGGCTCCCACAGCGACCGCTGCGAGGCCGGGCAGAACACCCAGGTTCCAGCCGAGCCGGAGGCCTATCAGCCGAATCAGCACCACTGCCCACAGGGCGGCGGCCGGCAGCATCTGCAGCGTGATCACAGGAATGTCCGCTCAAATTTGTTGGAGCTGGGGCGTTCTTTGGGCAGGAGTGCCAGCGAGAGCAGATAAGCCACGTGCTCGGCGGTCCGTTCGGTTTCATTCCAGTCCAGAGACCGTGCCAGCATTGCCTTGATGCCCTTGCGGCTGCCGACATGCTGGAAAACGGACGGCATTGCTGTTTCCACCCCGCCGCATCCCTGATGGCGAAGAAGGATGTGCCCGAATTCGTGGCACGCAGCATGGGTGCGATGCAGGCTGTTGTCACCGGCCGGCAGCAGAATGATCGACTTCTGATCCTTCTCTATCCAGAGCCCGGTCACGGCGGGAATCACAGAATGGTCAATATCGCGCAGTTCAATTGGTTTCCCGTGGATTTCCGCCACATTGTCCAATAGTTCATCGAAAGTGACATGCCCGCCAAGTGCCAGGGCCGCCACCGCCGCTTCCGCAGCCGCCCGTTCCCCGCCGCCGGACTTTCGAAAACGCACTGCCATGTATTCCCCATCATTGGTTCGCGCGCATTCAGCGACGCGCGAAGAGACCGAACCCTAAGGACCCTATCCCACCGCGGCATCCAAGAAGCAGATGATTTCCGTTATGGCAGCAACAGTGCCGCAGCAAAAGCCACGCATCCGGCCAGATGGCCCGCCAGAACCTGCGTGGGAGTGTGGTCTCCGAGCTTCACCCGGGACCACCCCGTGGCCGAGGCCAGCATCAGGGCCAGCGCAGGACCGAAAACCGGAACGGGAGCCAGGAGCACCAAACCGACGTATGCAGCCACTGCCGAATGGACCGACAGCTTCCACACCAGGTTCGCCGCCAGGCAGAGCATCAGGCCAATGAAGACGCCGCCGATTTCACCGAACAGGACAGCCGGTGCATTCAGCAGTACCAGGATCAGGGCACCGATGCCAATGGAGAGCGCGGAAGCCAGCAGGATCGGAGCCCGTTGTTCGCGGACACCCACGTGGTGGTCCGTGACCCGCCCGCGCCGTTTCAGCCAGAGAATCCCGAGAAACGGCAGACCTACGGTGAAGCCCGCTGCCACAATGCCGTGAACCCAGGACACTCCGGGACTGAGCAGGGGCTGCAGCAGCAGGAGGATCCCCACGAGGACGGCGGGGGCGGAGGTTTCAGTGACGACGCGCGCCACGGTTGAAACGCGTTGAACGGGGACTTCGATGGTTGCCGGCATTGGACGATTCTATGGGCGTACCGGCGCACCCCGCAGCAGAGACCGCGGCTCGGCTGCCGCCGCGACTCACAGCATCCTCCTGTTGCACAGCGGAGGGATATGACGTACGTTACAAACCAAATCGAAACGTTTAGATAAATCGAAGCGTTTAGATCCCTTTTCACTGCGCACCCCGGCGCTTGACCGCCCTACCGACATTGGAGTCCCCCTCATGGCCAACATCCACGACGTTGCCCGCGTCGCCGGTGTGTCCATCAGCACTGTCTCCTACGCCCTGAGCGGCAAACGCAGCGTCAGTGAAAGAACCCGCGAGCGCATTGACAGCGCCGTCCGGGAACTGGGCTATCTCCCCAACGCTGCGGGACGCATGCTGGCCGGCGCCCGGACGCAGATCCTGGCGGTGACGGCACCGCTGCGTGCGGACACCTACGCTCCGGCCCACATGGCTTTTGTGCTGGCCGTGGCCACGGCAGCCCGCCGGTACGACTATGACATTCTGCTGTTGACCGAGGACGAGGCCACCTCCGGCCTCCAACGGGTCACCTCATCCCGTTTAGTGGACGGCATCATTGTGCTTGACGTTGCCATCGATGATGAGCGCATTGAGGTGATCCGCAATCTCTCCACCCCCTCCGTACTGGTGGGCATTCCGGGTGAGCCTGCCGGGCTGACCTGCGTGGACCTGGACTTTGAGGCAGCCGCACGGCTCTCCGCAGACACCCTGGCGGACGCCGGACACCGGTCCGTGGGGCTGCTGGGCCATCCGGCCGCCGTCTACGAACGCGGTTCCAACTTTGCCCACCGGTTCCGGTCCGCCTTCCTGGAGCATGCCCGTGCGCGCGGACTCGAAGCCGCATTCGCCATGCCCGGCCCGGGGCCTGCCGGGGCAGCAGACGCGGTTGACACTCTGATCCGTTCCGGGGCCGGGGCAACGGGACTGGTCATGCACTGCGAGGAATCCCTGCAGACCCGCGCCCTGGCCCGCATTGCTGAGGCCGGCCTCAGCATTCCGGGCGACCTGTCCGTGCTCTCGGCCTGCTCCAGCTTTGATACCTCCTCCTTTTCCCCGCCGCTGGACGTCATCCCCCTGGTAGCCGCGGATTCCTGTGACAGCGCCGTAGCCCTGGTCATGGCCGCCCTGGAGAGCCGGAGCGAACCGCACGTGGAACTCGTGGCCCCGCGGTTTACGAGCCACGGCTCTGTTGCCCCGCCCCGGGTTTCCTTGCCGCCTGCCGCCGCCTAGCCTCCCCCGCCTACCCACACTTCCCCCCACTTCCCCCGCATCCGTTCCCGCTGAAAGAAGACCATGTCTCAAATCGAAGCGTTTCGACAAGACCCCCACCTGGTCTTTGGCGGTGACTACAACCCCGAGCAGTGGCCGGAGGAGGTCTGGGCCGAAGACATCCGCCTGATGCGGAAGGCACGGGTGAACCGGGTGACTGTGGGCGTCTTTTCGTGGTCCTCCATCGAACCCCGCGAAGGCGAGTTCCGCTTTGGCTGGCTGGACCGGGTCATGGACCTGATGGCGGAGAACGGCATCGGCGTCATCCTTGCCACCCCCACGGCGTCCCCGCCGCCGTGGTTCACCCTTGCGCATCCCGAAGCGCTGCCCGTTACGGCCGACGGCGTCCGGCTGGTTCACGGCAGCCGCGACACCTACAACCCCGCCGCACCGGCCTACCGGGCGGCCGCCAAGCGCGTGGCCCACGCCCTGGCGGACCGCTACGCCTTTCATCCGGCGCTGCGCATGTGGCACATCCACAATGAATACGGAACGGTGTCCTACGGTCCGGAGACGGACCGTGCCTTCCGCGTTTGGCTGCAGGCCAGGTACGGGAACCTGGAGCAGCTGAATTCCACCTGGAACACCGCGTTCTGGTCCCAGGGCTACAGCGGGTGGGACCAGATTCTGGCACCGCAGGCCACCCAGTACCTGCCCAATCCCTCGCAGCTGCTGGACTTCAAACGCTTCAGCGCTGACCTCCTGCGGGACTGCCTGCGGGAGCAGGTGGCCGTGGTGCGCGCCTGCCGGCCCGAGGTGCCCGTGACCACCAACTTCATGCTGCCCAGCTGGAACCACTACGACCAGTGGGACCTCGCCGGAGAAA
The DNA here is from genome assembly GCF_044762205.1 of Arthrobacter sp. NPDC097144. Classification (NCBI taxonomy): domain Bacteria; kingdom Bacillati; phylum Actinomycetota; class Actinomycetes; order Micrococcales; family Micrococcaceae; genus Arthrobacter; species Arthrobacter sp. NPDC097144. The sequence continues at coordinate 643,407 of NZ_JBIWDW010000001.1, forward strand.
TCGACGAAGTGTCAGTGGACCACTATCCGGATACGCCCGGCGTCGAGGGCGACATCCAGGTGGCCTTCGGCAGCGACCTTGCCCGCTCCTTTAATGCAGGACGGCCCTGGGTGCTCATGGAACAGGCCACCACCATGGTCTACGACTACGCCCAGGGGCGGATTCTCGCCCGGGCGCCGGGGGCCCTGAAGTTCAACACGCTTCAGTACCTGGCCCGCGGCGCCACCGGTTCGCTGTTCTTCCAGTGGCGGTCCCCGCGTGCCGGCGCCGAGTTCTTCCACTCCCCCATGGTTCCGCACGTCGGCGAGGATTCCCGCACCTTCCGGGAGATCGTGGAACTGGGCACCACAATCGAGCACCTGGCGGAATTGGGTGAAGCACCCGCCGAAGGGCAACGGGTCAATGACACCCGTGTGGCCATCGTCTGGGATGCCGCCGCCTGGTGGTCCGCGGACACTCGCGCCCTGCCTTCCAATGACCTGGCGTTCCTTCCCGCCGTCCGCTCCGTCCACCGGGCCCTGTGGCGGCTGGGCATCAACGCGGACTTTGTGCGCCTGGATGCGGACCTGAGCCGGTACCGGCTGGTGCTGGTGCCCAGCAAGCTGGCGGCGTCCGACGCCGAGGCCCGCTCCCTGAGTGCCTATGTCACCGCGGGCGGGCATGCCGCCGTCTGGTACTTCAGCGGCAGCACCGATGAAAACCTTAACGTGCGCCTGGGCGGATTCAGCGGTGCCTTCGCTGATCTGCTGGGCATCCGGGTGGAGGAGCACCATCCCCAACCTGCCGGAACTGTGCTGACCCTCAGCGACGGGTCAGCCGCAGAAAGCTGGGCCGAAACCATCCAGCTGAAGGGCGCCCAAGCCGTTACGGAATTCACCGGCTACCCCCTGGCCGGAAGTCCCGCCGTCACCCGCGCCGTCGCCGGCCGCGGAACCGCCCATTACATCGGGACCCGGCTGGACGGCGACGCACTGGAGGCGCACCTGCAGCGGATCCTCGCCGAAGCCGGCGTCGGCCCGGACCACCCGGCGGCCGGACACGGAGTCGAAGCGGTCCGCCGGCACGCCGGAACCCGTTCCTACCTCTTCCTCCTGAACCACGGCCCGGACGCCGCCGCCGTGGACGTGCGCGGCCGTGACCTGCTGACCGGAACCGATCACCACGGCACCGCCACCCTGGAACCCGGCGGCGCACTGATCCTGCGCGAGCCCTCCGAGACTACTGAAAACTGAGCAACACCTAGAAAGGATGCCCTCGATGGCACAAACCCCCACACGCCGGAAAGCCTTCCCGGCCCTGGCGCTCACTGCGGCGTCGGTCCTGCTGTTCACGGCCTGTTCCGCCGGTAACGCCGCCGACGACGGACCGGTTGCCCTTCAGTTCTGGGGCTGGGCCCCCGGCCTGGAAAAGGCCGTGGACACCTGGAACGAGGAGAACCCGGACACCCAGGTGGAGTTCTTCCGGATGACCGGCGACGACGGCGCCAAGGTCCCCGCCGCCATCGACGCCGGCACCGCGCCGGACGTGGTCCAGATGTCCGTCCATTCCCTGCCCGGCCACATCATCAACAACCGGCTGGCCGACATCAGCGAATACACGGACGGGCTGGAGGAGCAGTTCACTGAAAGCTCCTGGAAGGGCGTGTCCTTTGGCGACGGCGTCTATGCCATCCCGCAGGACTCCGGGCCCACCGGCCTGATGTACCGTTCTGACCTCTTTGAGCAGTACGGCGTTGCCGTTCCCACCACCTGGGACGAGTACATCGAGGCCGGCCGGAAGCTCAAGGCCGCCAACCCTGACCTTTACATCGGCCAGTTCTCCCCGAACGAATCCGGTCTCTGGGCTGAAACGGTCTGGCAGAACGAGGGCAGCTGGTACGGCATCGGCGATGATGCCTGGCAGGTCAAGGTGGATGATGCTGCCAGCCAGGAGGTGGCCGCGGTCTGGCAGACCCTGCTGGACGAGGATCTGATCAAGGTTGTGGACATGTGGACCCCGGAGTACTGGGCGGAGGTCAACGCCGGGAGCATCGCCACGGTCAACTACGCGGCCTGGTTCCCGGCCCTGCTGGAGGAAAGCGCCGGCAGCCTGGCCGGCAAATGGTCCGTGGCGCCGTCGCCCGCCTTCCCGGGCAAGGACACCGCCGGCGAAACCGGCGGCAGCGTGGACGTCATCCCCCAGGGCACCGAGCATGTGAAGCAGGCCGTGGAATTCACCAGCTGGCTCAACAGTTCCGACGAGGCGCTGGATATCCTCATCCGCGACGGAGGAATCTTCCCCTCGGCACGGGCCGGCCTGGAGAACCCGGCGCTGCTGGAGCCGGAGGAGTACTTCGGCGGGCAGGTCATCAACGAGGTCTTCGCCGATGCGGCGAAGAAGGTCCCCAGCGCCTGGGTCGACGGACCGGGCTACGACCTGGCCGCGGACGATCTGAAGGACGCCTTTGCCCGTGTCGGCAACAAGGAGATCACCTTCGCCGAGGCACTCAAGGCCGTGCAGGAATCCGCCGTCAAGGATCTCAAAGACATGGGGCTGAGCGTCGAATGAGTGCACCGGCAATGACACCGGCCAAACCCGCCGCCCGTCCGTCCGGCATCCCGCCGCGCCGCCGCTCAGGCCGCGGCGGGCTGCGGGCGGCCCCCTATGTCTTCCTCGCTCCCTTCATCATCCTGTTCCTGGTCTTCATCCTGCTGCCGATCGTCCTGGCGCTTTACACGAGCTTCTTCCAGGTGAAGCGCAGCGGCCTGGGCTTCGGCGGCACCGGCGAAAAGCAGTTCGTCTGGTTCGACAACTACGCCCAGGCCTTCGCCGACAGCGCCTTCATTGAGAGCTTCGGACGGGTGCTGCTCTTCGGCCTGGTCCAGGTGCCCGTCATGCTCGGCATCTCCCTGCTTCTGGCCCTGATGTTCGACTCCGCCGTCGTACGGTGGAAGCGGTTCTTCCAGTTGAGCGTTTTCCTGCCCTACGCGGTGCCCTCCGTCGTGGCGGCACTGATCTGGGGGTTCCTCTACCAGCCCAAGGTCAGCCCCATCGTGGAGGGCCTGGCGAGCATCGGCATATCAGCGGATTTCCTCTCCCCCGACAACGTGCTGTGGTCGCTGGCGAACATTTCCGTGTGGTCGGTGGTGGGCGTGAACATGATTATCCTGTTCTCCTCCCTGCAGACCGTGCCGCGGGAGATGTACGAGGCGGCCCGGATTGACGGTGCCGGGGAGCTCAGGATGGCCCTGCAGATCAAGGTGCCCATGATCCTGCCGGCCCTGGTCCTGACCACCCTGTTCTCCATCATCGGCACGCTGCAGCTGTTCAACGAGCCCATGACCATGCGCTCGGTCACCTCGAACATCTCCGGCAGCTACACCCCCAACATGGCGGTCTTCTCCGCCACCACCCTCGGCGGTGACATCAACATCGGTTCGGCCATGGCCATCATCATCGGCCTCGTGACCTTCGTGCTCTCGATAGTCGTCTCCACCATGTCCAACAGGAAAAAAGGAGGCACGCAGTGACCCAGCTTCCCGTGCTCGCTGCCCCGCCGGCACCCCGTGAGATGGCAGGCAGGATCCGCAAACCGGCAGTCCACGGAGAGGGTGAGCGTCCCAGCCGCGGCGCCCGTGCCCTCGGGTGGATTGTCATGGCCGCCGCCGCACTGTACTTCCTGGTGCCCGTGTACTGGCTGATTGTTGCCTCCACCAAGAGCACGTCGGACCTGTTCTCCACACCGGGGTTCCTGTTCTCCAAGATGAACTTCGTCCAGAACCTGTCCGACCTGAGCACCTACAATGACGGCATCTTCTGGCGCTGGATGGGCAACTCCCTGATCTACTCCGGGATCGGGTCCATTCTGATGACCTTCATCTGCCTCATCTCGGGCTACGCTCTGGCCATGTACCGGTTCAAGGGCCGCAGCATTGTGCTGGCGGCGGTGCTGGGGAGCATGCTTGTTCCGCAGACCGTGCTGGCGCAGCCCACCTACCAGTTCCTGGTGCAGATCGGCCTGAACAACACCATCTGGGGCGTTCTGGTTCCCAGCCTGGCGTATCCGTTCGGAGTGCTGCTGGCCTTTGTCTACGCCCAGTCCTCGGTGCCGCAGGAACTGCTGGAGGCGGCACGGTTGGACGGCGCAAGTGAATGGCGGGCGTTCTTCTCCATTGCCCTGAAACTGCTCAGCCCCGGCGGCGTCACCATCATGCTCTTCGCGTTCATTGGCAGCTGGAACAACTTCATGCTGCCGCTGCTGGTGATCAGCGATGCCAGGCTGATGCCGGTCACCGTGGGCCTGAGCGGCTGGAGCCAGGCCGCCATCACCATTCCGGGACTCCAAACCCTGGTGGTGATCGGCGCCCTGGTCTCGATCATCCCCATTGTGGTGGTCTTCGTGTCACTCCAGCGCTTCTGGCGTTCAGGCCTGGCCGCAGGCGGTGTGCGCTTCTAAATGACTGCCAACACGCTGTTCTATCTCCGCCCCGCGCAGCAGTGGCTCGACGGGCTGCCCCTTGGCAACGGCCGGCTCGGGGCCATGGTGCTGCCCGGGCCCGGGGGCCTGCGCCTGCAGGTCAATGACAGCACTGCCTGGTCCGGCAGCCCGGACAGCGAGCACCGGCTCGGGCAGGTGGAGGCGGCCGACGCCGCGCAGGCACTCGCCGCCGCCCGTGAAGCGCTCGGAAACGGGCGGCCGGTGGACGCGGAGCGGCTGCTGGAGCCGCTGCAGTCGCGCTACTCCCAGGCGTATCTGCCGTTCGCCGACGTCCTGCTGTCCACGTCCGCCGATGAATTGACGGCAGGAGCCGGCGGACGCCTGCGCCGGGAGCTTCACCTCGACGACGGCGTGCACACCACCGAGCAGGAGTTTCCCGGCGGCGCATCCCGGCAGGACACCTTTATCAGCGCCGCCGACGGCGTACTGGTGCACCGCCTGACGTCCACGGTTCCCCTGGACGTCAGCATCCGCCTCACCACTCCCCTGCGGGAACTGTCCCGCCATGCCGGCGCCGACGCCGTCGGCCTGGAATTGCGGCTGCCCGCCGACGTTGCTCCCGGCCACGCTCCGGAGGAGCCTCCGCTGCGCTGGGAGGCCGACGGCGTGCGACCGGTGGAAGGAGCCGTTCACCTCGCGCTGACGCACAACGGCACGGGCCCCACCGGCACTGACCCCAACAGCACGCCCGCCGCCGGCGGCTCCCCCGCCCCGGCGGATCTGGTCCTCACCGGCGTGACCGAGCTGCTGCTCGTCCTGGCCACGGCCACCACCTTCACCGCGCCGGGCCAACACCCCGACGGCACCGCGGCGGACTGTCACAGTGCCGCATCCCGGCAGGCCGCCGCAGCACTGGACAAGGGTTTTGACGAGCTGCTCAGCGGTTCCGTCCAGGCCCACCGGCTCCTGTTCAACCGGACGGAGCTCACGCTCCTTCCCGGCCCGCAGGCCCTGCCGGACCGGTCCGGGGTTCCCACCGATGTCCGGATCCGGGAGGCCAACCGCTTCCCCGCCGGTCCCCTGGCCGCGGACCCGGAACTCGCCGTGCTGCTGTTCGCCTACGGGCGCTATCTGCTGATCTGCAGCTCCCGTCCCGACAGCCGCGCCGGCACTACGGGCGCCCTGCCTGCCACTCTGCAGGGCATCTGGAACGAGGACATGCAGCCGCCCTGGTCCTCCAACTACACCCTGAACATTAACCTTCAGATGAATTACTGGGGTGCCCACGCGGCGGACCTGGCCGAATGCACCGAACCGCTGCTGGAACTGGTGGAGGCCCTGGCGGACCGCGGCCGGTCCACGGCTGCCACTCTCTACGGTGCACGCGGCTGGGTGGCCCACCACAATACCGATGCGTGGGCCTTCACCTCCCCCACCGCCGGAGACGCCAGTTGGGCGCACTGGCCCATGGCCGGTCCGTGGCTGGTGCGCCAGCTGGATGAAGGCCGGCGCTTCGGCGCGGCCGGCTCCGCTGACCTGTTAAGGATCTGGAACCTGGCGGTGGGCTGCGCCGAGTTCCTCTGCGACTGGCTGCTGGACGACGGGGGCCCCTGGCTGCAGACCCGGCCATCCACCTCGCCGGAGAACACTTACCAAAGCGCGCAGGGACCCGCTGCCCTGGCCTCCTCCTCCGCCATGGACCGAACCCTCATCACGGAATTGTTCGACGTCGTCCTCTCCCTGGCCCCGCTCACGGGCCAGGAAGACCATCCGGTAGTTGCCGAAGTCCGCCGGGCACTGCCCGGCATCGCGCCGCCGGCCATCGGGAACAAGGGCGGGATCCTGGAATGGGGCCCGGCGGAAACCGCCGTCGACCCGCTCCACCGGCACCTTTCGCACCTGAGCTTTCTCTACCCGGGCAACGGCGGATATTCATTTCACGGCGTCTATCCGGACCGGAGTGCCCGCACCGGCAGCGGATCCCTGACGCCGGAGTTGGCAGCCGCCGCCCGGACAAGCCTGGACGGGCGCGGTGATGATTCCACCGGCTGGTCCCTCGTCTGGAAAATCTGCCTCCGCGCACGGCTGGGACAGGCGGAGAAAGTCAGCGACCTGCTGCGCCTGCTGTTCCGCGAGGCCGGAACCGGAATTGAATCCGCAAACGCAGGCTCCGGCGTGCATGCCGGCGGACTGTATCCCAACCTCTTCACCGCGCATCCGCCCTTCCAGCTGGACGCGAACCTCGGCTACGTTGCGGCGCTCACCGAGACCCTGCTGCAGAGCCACGCAGGAGTCATCCGGCTCCTGCCCGCCTTGCCGGCCGAGTTTGCCTTCGGGCAGGTCCGCGGCCTCGTCGCCCGGCCGGGCATCACCGTGGACCTGACCTGGAACAACGGGCGGCTGACTTCCGCCACGCTGACGGCCCGCACCGCAGCCGCCGCCGGACCGCAGCAGATCGAGGTGCACGGCGCCCGGCAGACCGTCCACCTCGAACCCGGCCGCGGCGTCTCGCTAGACCTTCCGAAAACCCCGGACCACATGACCGAACCACCAGCACAGTTGGAGACCACGTGAAATTCAGTGACGGATTCTGGCAGGAGCGCCCCGGGGTGAATGCCCTGCACGCGCAGGAAGCCTACGACGTCGAGGCAACGCCGGCGGGACTGTCCATCTCCGCCCCCACCAAGGTCATCGCCCGCCGCGGCGACACCCTGAACCGCACCCTGTTGACCGTTGACCTCACCAGTCCGCTGGACGGGGTGGTGGGCGTGCGCATCAACCATCACCGGGGCGCGGCGGGATCCGGCGGTTTCGACCTCCTCCACACCGCCAACCCGGAGGCCGGCAGCAGCACCGACGAGCACGGCGGGGTGCTCGACGCCGGCCCCCTGCGGGCGCGGATAGCCCACGGACATCCGTGGAGCCTGTCCTTTGAGGCAGCCGGGCGGACGCTCACCAGCGGCGGACCGAAGTCGGTGAGCTATGTGGAGCTGGCGCCGGACGCCGCCGTCGCCGTCGAACCCGTGGGCCCCACGGGAGTCAGTGCGGGCGGACGCCCGCCGGCCCGGGCCTACACGCGGGCCACGCTCGCACTGGACGTGGGCGAGCTGGTGTACGGGCTGGGCGAACGGTTTGGGCCGCTGGTAAAAAACGGCCAGACCGTGGACGTGTGGAATGCGGACGGCGGCACCGCCAGCGAGCAGTCCTACAAGAGCATCCCCTTCTACCTGACCAACAAGGGGTACGGCGTCTTCGTCAACCATCCGGAGCACGTCTCCTTTGAGGTGGGCTCGGAATCGGTGGAGGAAGTGTCCTTCTCCGTAGCCGGGGAAACGCTGGAGTACTTTGTGATTTACGGTCCCTCCATGGCCGAGATCCTGCGCCGTTACACCGCCCTCACCGGCCGTCCGGCCCGTGTTCCGGCCTGGTCCTACGGGCTCTGGCTGTCCACCAGCTTCACCACGGACTATGACGAGGCGACCGTCAACCACTTTGTGGACGGCATGGCGGAGCGCGGGCTGCCGCTGAGTGTGTTCCACTTTGACTGCTTCTGGATGCGCGAATTCAACTGGACGGACTTTGAATGGGATCCGCGGGTTTTTCCGGAGCCGGAACTGATGCTCAAGCGCCTGCATGACAAGGGGCTGAAGGTCAGCGCCTGGATCAACCCGTACATCGCCCAGCGCTCCCCGCTCTTTGACGAGGCCTCAGCTGCCGGATACCTGGTGAAAAAGGCCGACGGCGAGGTGTGGCAGTGGGACATGTGGCAGGCCGGCATGGGACTGGTGGATTTCACCAACCCCGCCGCCACCGCCTGGTACCAGGACAAACTGCGCGGCCTCATCGGGCAGGGTGTGGATTCGATCAAGACCGACTTCGGCGAGCGCATCCCCACCGATGTGGTGTGGCACAGCGGCGCGCAGCCGGCGGCCATGCACAACTGGTACACCCAGCTCTACAACAAGGCAGTGTTCGAGGTCCTGGAAGAACAGCACGGGCAGGGCAACGCCGTCTTGTTCGCCCGCTCCGCCACGGCCGGCGGCCAGCAGATGCCGGTGCACTGGGGCGGAGACAACTCCTCCAGCTTCCGGTCCATGGCGGAGACCCTGCGCGGCGGACTGTCCCTGGCCCTGAGCGGCTTCGGGTTCTGGAGCCATGACATTGGCGGTTTTGAGGGCAGCCCGGATCCGGCCGTGTTCAAGCGCTGGGTCGCCTTTGGCCTGCTCTCCAGCCACTCCCGGCTGCACGGGTCCCGGAGTTACCGGGTGCCGTGGGCTTTTGACACCGGAGATGAACCGGCCGGACAGAGCGCAGTGGAGGTTACCCGCAGGTTCGCCCGGCTCAAGATGTCGCTCATGCCCTACTTCTTTGAAGTGGGCCGGCAGGCACACGAGCAGGGGCTGCCCTTTATGCGGCCGCTGCAACTGGAATTCCCCGGCGATCCGGCAGTGGATTACCTGGACCGGCAGTATCTGATCGGCAGTGACCTGCTGGTGGCCCCGGTGTTCAGCGACGCCGGAGACGTCACCTACTACCTGCCCGCCGGCACCTGGACCAACTACTTCACCGGCGAAACAGTGTCCGGCGGTGCCTGGCGCACCGAGCAGCACGGCTTTGACAGCCTGCCGCTGTGGGTGCGCGGCAACGCCGTGCTGGTCACCGGATCCCGGGAAGACCGGCCGGACTATGACTACACGGACAACCCGCTGGTCACCGTCTACCCGGGCGCGCCCGACGGCGGGACAGCCGGCGGGACAGCCGGCGGGACAGCCGGCGGCGGTACGGAACCCGCCGCCGTCGTCGTCGAAAAAACCGTGCGGATCACCAACCCGGACGGCACCGAGGTGACCATCGCCGCGCAGATCGGCGCTTCCGAAACCACCCTGATCCGTTCCGACGGCGGCGCCTTCCGGGCACGCCTGGGCAACGGCAGGATTGTCAGTTCAACCCAAGGAAAGGCAGTACTCCAGTGACATCGTCTCCCACCGCTTCAAAAGACCTGAGCCCGGATTACCGGGACGAGGGCCTGGTCTTCGGACCGGACTTCATCTTCGGCTCGGCCACCGCGTCGTACCAGATTGAGGGTGCCTTCAACGCGGACGGCCGCGGCCCGTCCATCTGGGACACCTTCAGCAAAACCCCCGGCAAGGTCTGGAACGGAGACACCGGGGATGTGGCGTGCGATCACTACCACCGGCTGGAAGAGGACCTGGACCTGATGCAGAAACTGGGTCTGGAAGCCTACCGGTTCTCCATTTCCTGGTCCCGCATCCAGCCCACCGGCCGCGGTCCGGTCAACGAGACCGGCATGGCTTTCTACGAACGGCTCGTGGACGGGCTGATCGCCCGGGGCATCAAGCCGCTGGCCACCCTCTACCACTGGGACCTGCCGCAGGCGCTCGAGGATGAGGGCGGCTGGACCAACCGGGAGACCACCTACGCCTTTGCCGACTACGCCCGGCTGGTGGGTGAGCGGCTCGGCGACCGCATCACCGGCTGGATCACGCTGAACGAGCCCTGGTGCTCCGCCTACCTGGGCTACGGCTCCGGTGCGCATGCTCCGGGACGGACCAGCGACGTCGAAGCCCTCACCGCCGTCCATCACCTGAACCTGGCCCACGGCCTGGCCGTGAAGGAACTGCGCCGCGTGGTGTCCGCCGGCGCCGAGATTGCCGTGACACTGAACCTGCACGTGTTCCGGCCCGAGGGCGAGACCGGCCCCGAAGCCGTGCGCCGGGTGGACGGGCTGGCCAACCGGCTGTTCCTGGATCCGATGCTCAACGGCACCTACCCGGAGGACGTCCTCGCGGACACCGCCTCCATCACGGACTGGTCTTTCATCCAGGACGGTGACACCCAGCTGATCTGCCAGCCCCTGGATTTCCTGGGCATCAACTACTACTCCACCAACCGGGTGCGGATCTGGGACGGCAAGGGCGAGCGCGTCAACGCTGACGGACACAAGCCCGCCGAAGGCACCGCCTGGCCCGGCGCCGGCGTCGTCGAATTCGTCGCCCAGCCCGGCCCGTACACGGAGATGGGCTGGAACATTGACCCGGCCGGGCTGGAAGACCTGCTGGTCTCGGTGCATGAGCGCTGGCCGGATCTGCCGCTGATGGTGACCGAAAACGGCGCCGCGTTTGCGGATGAGCTGGTGACCGGGGAGGACGGCGCGCCTGCCGTGCACGACGTCGAACGCACCGATTACCTGCACCGCCACTTCGCTGCCGCGCACCGCGCCATGCAGCGCGGCGTGGACCTGCGCGGCTACCAGGTGTGGTCGTTGATGGACAACTTCGAGTGGGGCTACGGCTACTCCAAGCGCTTCGGCATTGTGCGCGTGGATTACGACACCCTGGAGCGCACCCCGAAGGACAGCGCCCTCTGGTACTCGCGGCTGATCGCCGAACGCGTGCTCCACGCAGGTTAACGCTTCCTGCCTCTGCAGGCGGTAGCGAAACAGGTGAGGGCTCCGGGGTTTCCGGAGCCCTCACTCGTCTGCGGTCCGAATCCGTGCCTTATGCGGTGGGCGGTGCCGGAACGGCCGACGGTTCGGCGGGAGCGGTGAAGCCTGCTGTGGAGGACGGCGCCTGAGCCGGTTCCGAGCTCAGTTCCACCGCCTCATTGTGGGCAAGCCCGGCGGTTTCTCCGCCGTCGGCCACGAACTCGGCGCCGGTGGAGAAGCTGGATTCATCACTGGCCAGGAACAGCACCAGGTTGGCGATCTCCCCGGGTTCGCCCATGCGGTGCAGCGCGACGTGCTGCTGTCCGCCGTCGAGCCCGTCGGTCATGGGGGTGCGCACCGCTCCCGGATGCACCGAGTTCACCCGGATCCCGTACGGGCCCAGGTCAAGGGCCACCGATTTGGTCAGCCCGCGCACCCCGTACTTGGCGGCCGTGTAGCCGGGCAGGTCCTTGTAGCCCTGCAGGCCGGCAGTGGAGGAGACGTTGATGATGGACGCTGCGGCTGAACGCTTCATCGGTTCGAGGACGGCCTTGATGCCCAGGAACACTCCGGTGAGGTTCACCGCGATGATGGTGTTCCACTGCTCCAGCGTGTAGTCCTCAATGCTGCCGAAGTTGGCGATTCCGGCATTGTTGACCAGCACATCCAGTCCGCCGAAGCGGTTTTCGGCCTCCTGCACGGCGGCCGCCCAGTCCTGGGGATTCGTTACGTCCAGGTGCACATAGGCGCCCGATGCCCCGTTGCCGGCACCGAGGCTTTCGGCCAGTGCCTGGCCTTCCGCGTCCAGCAGGTCACCGATAACCACGCGTGCCCCTTCATCGGCAAGGCGCCGGGCTGCCGCCGCTCCGATGCCCCGCGCTCCCCCGCTGATCAAGACCGTTTTTCCGCTGACTCTTCCCATTGCGTTCTCCCCCATATGTTGGACTGTCCGGATGTTGGGCTGTCCCGTCATCCAACTACAGGCGGCGGGGGAAGTCACGGGTGTTCTTCGGTCCGGGAGCACCGTTTTCCGGGCGAAAGATGCTGCAGCCGGCAGCCCCGGTATGTGACGCACTGTGGCGCGTGTGTCGTTCATGACGCGCCCCAGGGATTTGTGGCGCAACACTCTGACGCATCAGGTGCATGGATTGCCACCGTCCCTGCAGGCCCCTAGATTGGACCCACCACCCATCCAGAGCGGCTGAGAGATCTGGCTCGTTGACGCCGCAGCAACCATCTTTTCCCTCCTCCGGAGGCTGAATTGAACGGTGCTAACGCCAGGACCGATGGAGCCTTGCCCGTGACACCTGTCAGCGCAATACCCTGCCGCTCGCATGGCCAGCCGGTTTTCCCGGCAGCCCCTGCGGCACTCCCTCGGCACGGACCGAGGAGCCCGAATGACCCTGTCAGTGCCTGCCGCCGTTCCGCCGGCGTTGTCCTACGAGCTGTATCCGCCCACGAGTGCCCGGACCGAAACCGCTGTGATGCGCGTTATCGAGGAGCTGGCCGGCACCTGTCCGGACTACGTTTCGGTGACCTACAACGGCAGCCCGGAACGGCGCCAGGCCTCGGTCCGGCTGCTTGAACACCTGGTGCACGCCACCCGGCTGCGGCCGCTGGGGCATCTGACCTGCGTCGGTGAAACCCGCGAGAGCCTGTGCCTGCTGGTAACCCGGCTAGTGGGGCTGGGCGTGCGCGGCGTGCTGGCGATGCGCGGTGACCTGCCGGCGGATCCCGGCGCCTTCCGGGGCGAGCTGCCGTTTGCCCGGTACCTGGTGGAGCTGATCAGGGACATCGAGGACCAGCATTCCGCAACGCTGGCCGGCGGCCGGATGGCTGTTGGCGTGGCGGCCTATCCCAACCGGCATCCGGAATCGCCCTCCTTCCAGCATGACATCGAGGTGCTGGTCTCCAAGGAACGCTCCGGCGCCAACTTTGCCATCAGCCAGGTGTATTTCGACCCCGCCGACTATGTCCGGCTGGTCACCGCCGCACGGGCCGCCGGCGTCACCATTCCGATCATTCCCGGCATCATCCCCATGTCCAGCTCCGCCCGGCTGCAGCGCCTGGCCCGGATGACCGGAGTGCATCCGGATCCTGCCCTGCTGCACCGGCTGGAGCTGGCGGGTTCGGACGCCGAGCGGCGCCGGATCGGCGTGGACGCCGCCGTTGCACTGGCCCGGACAGCGTTCGACGACGGGGCGCCGGGCCTGCACCTGTACACCTTCAACGAGGCCCGTGCCTGCGTGGAAATTGTCGAAGCCCTCAATCTTCCGGCCTCGCGCGGGGTGCCGGGTGAAACGCGCGGCGCCCGCTCCGCCTGACGGCCTTCCCGCCTGACAGCCCCCTCCCCCTTTTTCCGCTCTTTTCCGACCACTCCACACCACCGCATATCCACTTCAGACCACCGCACATCCATCGCGAATCCACCGCACATCAGGAGACAAACATGACCGCCGTCAGCATCTTCCCCGCCGCCACTGTCCTGGGCTACCCGCGGATCGGCCCCAACCGTGAACTCAAAAAGGCCCTCGACGCGCACTGGAGCGGCGCCATCAGCGAGCAGCAGCTCCTCGAGGACGCCCGGGCCCTGCAGGACCGGACGGTCAACCGCCTCGTGGAGCTCGGCCTGAATGCCGCCGACTCCTCCATTCCCGCGGACTTTGCCCTCTACGACCAGGTCCTGGACACCACCGCGGCACTCGGCGCCCTGCCGTCCCGGTTCGCTGATCTGGCCGGCGGCGACGGCGCCGTGAGCACCGCAGCTTCCTTCGTCCTCGCCCGGGGCAGCGGCGAACGCCCGCCGCTGGAAATGACCAAATGGTTTGACACGAATTACCACTTCCTGGTGCCGGAAATCGGCCCGGAAACCCCCTTTACCGCCGTCGCGCACCAGCTCGCGGACACCATCCGCCGGCACCGGGCCAACGGTGCGGTGCTTCGCCCGGTCCTCGTGGGTCCGGTGACGTATCTGCTGCTGGCCAAGGCTGAGGACGGCGCACCCGCCGGCTTTGACCCGCTGGACCGGATTGACGACGCCGTGGCCGCCTATGCAGGCATCCTCGGCCAGCTGGCCGCGGCCGGCGCCGAGTGGGTCCAACTTGATGAGCCGGGCCTGGTCACGGACAAGGGCGGCGCGCTGGCAGCCCCGGGCGGGCTGGTGGAACGGGTGTACCGGACCCTGGCGGGTATTCCCCGGGCAGCCGTCGCGGGCCCCGCCGCCGGAAACCCCGCAGCCGGAAACCCCGCCGCGGGCCGCCCGGCCCTGCTCGTGACCACCGGCTACGGAACCGCCGGAAACCCGGGAGCTCCCGGCGAAGCCCTGGCCGTGCTCGCAGCGGCCGGGGTGGAAGCCGTGCATGCGGACCTGGTTCGCGGCCAGCTGCCGTCCGCCCGGGTGCTCGCCGGCCTGGGCAGCACCGCGTTCCTCGCCGGCATTGTGGATGGCCGCAATGTGTGGCGCAACCGCCTCACCGCGTCGCTAAAGGTCCTGCAGAACCTGCAGGACTCCGCCGGAACCGTGGTTTCGGTGGGCACGGCCACCTCACTGCAGCATGTGCCGCACGACGTCGACGCCGAGGACGCGCTGCCGGCGCACCTGCCGCAGTGGCTGGCCTTCGCAGACCAGAAGGTGCAGGAAGTGGGAGTGCTGGCCCGCGGCCTGGCCGGCGGGCGGGCCGCCGTCACTGCCGAATTGCAGGAGGCCGAGGATGCCCTGCGGGACCGGGCAACTTATCAGGGCGTGGTGGTGCCCGCCGTTCGCAGCCGGGTCCGGGGCCTGAGCGAGGATGACTTCACCCGCGGTCCGGCCGAGCAGCGCGCCGCACTGCAGCAGGAGCACCTGAAGCTGCCGGTGCTGCCCACCACCACCATCGGGTCCTTTCCGCAGACCGGCGAGGTCCGCCGCGCCCGCGCGGCCGTCCGCAGCGGCAGCATCGGCGCTGCGGAATATGACCGGTTCCTGAAGGACGAAATTGCCCGCGTGGTGCAGCTGCAGGAGGACCTGGGCCTGGACGTCCTGGTGCACGGCGAGCCCGAACGCAATGACATGGTCCAGTACTTCGCCGAGAACCTGGACGGTTTCGCCGCCACCTCGCAGGGCTGGGTCCAGTCCTACGGTTCGCGGTGCACCCGCCCGTCCATTCTTTGGGGCGACGTGGTCCGCCCGGCACCCATCACCGTGCCCTGGACCACGTACGCGCAGTCGCTGACCGAGCGCCCGCTTAAGGGAATGCTCACCGGCCCCGTCACCATCCTGGCCTGGTCCTTTGTCCGGGATGACCAGCCGCTGGGCGATACCGCCCGGCAGGTGGCCCTGGCCCTGCGGGATGAGATCGCGGACCTGGAAGCCGCCGGCACCGGAATCATCCAGGTGGATGAGCCGGCGCTGCGCGAGCTGCTGCCGCTGCGTGCCAGTGACCAGAACGCCTACCTGGACTGGTCGGTGCAGTCCTTCCGCCTTGCCACCTCCGGGGTGCGGGACAGCACCCAGATCCACACGCACTTGTGTTACTCCGAGTTCGGTGAAGTCATTGCCGCGATCGACGGGCTGGATGCGGATGTGACCAGCATCGAAGCGGCACGCTCCCGCCTGGAGGTGGTGGCGGATCTGGCCGGATTCGGCTTCCGGCGCGGAATCGGTCCCGGCGTCTATGACATCCACTCGCCCCGGGTGCCGTCCCACGCGGAAGTCGCCGCGCTGATCGACACGGCTTTGGCCGGGATCCCGGTATCCCAGCTGTGGATCAACCCGGACTGCGGACTGAAAACCCGCGGCTATGAAGAAACCGTCCAATCCCTCCGCCATGTGGTGGCGGCGGCCCGTGCCGCCCGTGCCTCGCTGGCCGTGAACGCGTAGCAAAGGACCGAGCTGCCATGACCATCCCCGAGCCCAGCGGCATCGCCACCGCCCAAATCCACGCCGGCTACGAGCCCCAGGCGCCGTACCGGACGGTTGCCGTTCCCCTGTACCAAAGCGCTGCCTATGAGTTTCCGGACTATGAATCGGCGCGCCGGATGTTTGCCCTGAAGGAAGCAGGGTTCACCTACTCACGCACCGGAAATCCCACGGTTGCTGTGCTGGAGCGGCGGGTGGCTGCCCTGGAGGGAGGAGTAGCCGGCCTGGCCACCGCCACGGGCCAGTCCGCCGTCGCCGTCGCGCTGCTGGCGCTGGTGCGCGGCGGCCAGCATCTGGTGGCGTCCTCCCGGCTGTACGGCGGAACAGTGGATCTGCTCACTGATACGTTTGCGGACTTTGGCATTGAGGTCACCTTCGCGGATCCGGACGACGCCGGCGCCTGGGCTGCCGCCGTGCGCCCGGAGACCCGGGCGTTCTTCACCGAATCCATCGGCAATCCGCTGGGGCACCTGCAGGACCTGCCCGCCCTGGCCCGCCTGGCCCGCGGCGCCGGAGTGCCGCTGGTGGTGGACAATACCCTGGCCACTCCGGTGCTGTGCCGACCGCTGAAGCTGGGCGCTGACATTGTGGTCCATTCAGCCACCAAGTTCCTGGGCGGGCACGGCACTTCCCTGGCCGGAGTGGTGGTGGACGGCGGGCGCTTTGATTTCTCCGCCTATCCGGACAAATGGCCGCAGCTCACCCGGCCCAAACAGCGCTACGGCGGGGACACGCTCTGGGACCGGCACGGCCACGGCGCGTATCTGGCCCTGGCCCGCAGCAAGTACCTGCATGACCTGGGCCCGTCACTGTCCCCTTTTAATGCGGGGCAAATTCTGCAGGGGCTGGAGACCCTGGATATCCGCGTGGCCCGGCACGCGGACAACACGCTCAAGCTGGTGCGTTTCCTGGCGGCGCATCCGGCCGTCGCCGCCGTGCACCACCCGTCCGTTCCCGGGCATCCGCAGGCCCGGCTGGCGGCCCGCGATTTCCCCGGCGGCACCGGCAGCGTGGTCTCCTTCGACCTCGCCGCGGACCCGTCCGAGGTAGGCGCCTTCATCGACCGCCTGTCCCTGTTCAAACTGGTGGCCAATGTTGGGGACACCAGGTCGCTGGTGGCGCATCCGGCGGCCATGACGCACTGCCGGCTGTCCGCGCAGCAGCGGGCGGAGGCGGGAATCCGGGACACCACTATCAGGCTCTCGGTCGGACTCGAGTCTGCGGCGGACCTGATCGCGGATCTGGAGCATGCCCTGGAAGCGGCGCACGTGCATCCGGCCGCGGCGGATTCGTCAGCCCGCTACCAGGAAGGGGGCCGCTGAGATGGCATCGGACATCCGCTCGGACGCGGGCTTCAACACCACCGCCGTGCACGCCGGGCAGGAGCCGGACCCACTGACGGGAGCGGTGATTCCGCCCATCTACCAAACCTCCACCTTTGTGCAGGACGGCATCAACGTGCTGCGCGCCGGACACGAATACAGCCGCGGCTCCAACCCCACCCGCAACGGGTTTGAGGTCCAGCTTGCCGCACTGGAACACGGCCATTCCGGCTTCGCCTTTGCCTCCGGGCTGGCCGCGGAGGACGCCCTGCTGCGGGCGCTGCTGCGTCCCGGTGACCACATAGTCCTGGGCGGAGACGGCTACGGCGGCACCAACCGGCTGATCAGCCAGCTCCTGGAACCGTGGGGCGTGTCCCATACGGCAGTGGACATCACCAGTCCCGGGGACGTGCGCGCCGCGGTCCGGCCCGGTGAAACGGCGCTGCTGTGGCTGGAGACGCCGTCGAACCCCCTGCTCCAGATCGCAGACATAGCGCAGTGGGCGGCGGCGGCGCACGACGCCGGTGCCCTCCTGACGGTGGACAACACCTTCGCTTCCCCCTATTTGCAGCGGCCGCTGGATCTGGGCGCGGACCTGGTGGTGCACTCCACCACCAAATACATCGGCGGTCATTCGGATGTGCTGGGCGGGGCCGTGATTACCTCGGACCGCAGCTTCCGCGGCCGCGGATTGTCCGAGGCAATCGGTTACCAGCAGTTCGCCGGCGGTGCCGTGGCCGGACCGCAGGACTGCTATCTGGCCGCCCGGGGGCTGAAGACCCTGGGGCTGCGGATGGAACGGCACTGCAGCAACGCGCAGGCACTGGCGCACTGGCTGCAGGCACAGCCCGGCGTCGCGTCGGTGCTCTATCCGGGGCTTCCGGACCACCCCGGGCATGAGCTGGCGGCGCGGCAGATGAGCGGTTTCGGCGGCATTGTGTCGCTGCGCTTCACCGGCGGCGAGGCAGCGGCCAGGGCGTTTGCGGAGTCCACCCGCCTGTTTGCCCTGTCCGTCAGCCTTGGCGGGGTGGAGTCCCTGGTGTGCTACTGCTCGGAGATGACCCATGCCTCGGTCCGCGGCACCGCGCTCGCGGTGCCCACGGACCTGGTTCGGCTGTCAGTGGGTGTGGAGGACCTTCCGGATCTCCGCGCGGATCTGGAAACCGGATTGGCCGCGGCCCGCGCCGCGGCGCCGGATGCATCAGCACCGGGCACTGGGGCACCGGGCGCTGGAGCACCGGGCCCTCGGCTCTGGCTCAGCTCGGTATAAGCAGCCGGTTGCCGTCTTCGGCGGCAACCGGCTCCCCGCTGACGTCAGGAAGGCTGAGCCCAAGGTTCTCGCGCAGGGTGGAGCCCCGGTACTGTGCGGGATAGACCCCGCGTTCCTGCAGCTCGGGCACCAGATGATTCACAATGTCATCCAGTCCGGTGGGAATCAGCCAGGGGGAAATGTTGAAACCGTCCACCGCTCCCGCGCGCGCATAGTCGGCGAGCCGGTCCGCAACCTCCGCATAGGAGCCCACAAACGTTCCGTCGGTCCTGCCGGTCCGGGAGCGCACAAACTCCAGGATGCTGAGGTTCTGCTCCGCTGCTTCCTGCCGCCACCGGCGGGTCAGCTCCTCCGTTTTGGCACCGTGGAATCCGCTGCCGCGTGTCTCGGAAGAGGAAGCGACCACCGGAGCCGCGTCAGGCAGCGGACCATCCGGATCATAGCTGCTGAGCGGGCGGCCCCAGAACTGCTCGAGATACGCCACGGCCTGCTGCGGACCGATCTGCAGGGAACGGACCCACTGCCTCTTCTCTTCCGCCTCAGCCCGGGTGGCCCCGAGGATGAACTCGCTGGCCGGCATGATTTTGACCGCGTCTTCGGCCCTGCCGGCGCGCAGGACGCGTTCGGTGAGGTCCGCACGGAAGGCCATGGCGGCGTCGAACCCGGGGTGCGCGGAAAAGATCACGTCCGCCTCCCGCGCGGCGAAATCCCGGCCATCAGCGGAGTCTCCGGCCTGGAACAGGACCGGCCGGTGCTGCGGACTCTGCGGCAGCCGGGCCGCGTAATCCACGGTGTAGTGGGCACCCTCATGATGGACCGGCCGGCCGGGACCGTCCGCGCCTGCCGGCCACGATGCCCAAATTTCCTTGGCTGTGCGGACAAACGCCGCCGCGTGGGTGTACCGGTCCGCATGGTCCAGATAGCCGCCGCGCCGGAAATTGGCTCCGGTCCACGCGTTGTCCGTGGTTACGGCATTCCAGCCCGCCCGTCCCCCGGACAGCAGATCCAGGGAGGCGAGCCGGTGGGCCAGGTCCGCGGGATCGTTGTACGTGGTGTTTTGGGTAGCCACCAGACCGATCCGGCTGGTGACCGCAGCAAGGGCCGCCAGCATGGTCTGTCCGTCCGGCCGGCCGGCCACGTCAAGTTCGTGGATCCTGCCCAGGTGTTCACGCAGCCTCAGCCCTTCGCCCAGGAAAAAGGCGGCAAAGAGGCCGCGTTCGGCGGTCTGCGCCAGCCGCCGGAAGGAGTCAAAATCGGTTTGCGAACCGGATTGGGGCAGCTTCCAGACGGTGCCGGAGTTGACTCCCTGAAAGAAAACGCCGAACTGCAGCTGGCGTGGTGTTGTAGGCATGGTGGTCCTTTCGGGCCGGTGTTATCGGGACGGCGGTTGGCGGGCCGGTGTTATGGGGTCCGGCGGTTAGCCGGCCGGGGTGAACCGGCTGGCGGGACGGCCCAGGCCCAGAAGGGCGCGCAGGGTGGTGTCCGGAGCGGAGGGAGCCAGCAGGCCTGCGGAGCGCAGCCGCGGCAGCACCCCGCGGTCCAGTTCCTCCAGCTCAATCTCCAGCACTGCCGGATGCAGCCGTACACCGCGGGCAACAGCCAGCAGCTGGGCCAGGTAGTCGGTGATTTCCTCCGCGGTGCCCGCCAGCCGGGCCGGCCCTGAGGCGTCCCCTTTCCGGGGTTCCCAGGCCTCCAGTTCGGCGAGCCGGTCCGCGGCCCGGCGCCCCCGCGCGTCGAGCACTATTTCCAGTTCCGCGACCACCGGTGCGGATCCGCTGTGCCGGGTGACTTCGGCCAGCAGCAGGTCGGGGGTGGGTGCGGACACCAGGACGACGTCGGCGTCCGGGCCGGTGCCCGGCGCCACGAGACCCGCCGGAGCAAACACCGGAAGCTGGCCCTGGAGCGGCCGCGGAATAATGGAGGGGCCTTTGACGGAATAGGTTGCCCCGCGAAAATCGGCATAGTGCACCTGCCCCGCGTCCAGGTAGCGCCCGGAGGCAACATCGCGGATTACGGCGCCGTCCTCCCAGCTGTCCCAGAGCAGCCGGTTGACCTGCACCGCGTCCGCCGCCTCCCGCAGCAGGGCGCCACCGGACACCGGGCCGCGGCCCACAGCTGCCGCTTCCTCCGCCGTGCCGGAGGCTGAGACAATCCAGCCGGCCCGTCCACCGGAGACATAATCCAGGCTGGCCAGCTGGGTGGCTACGTGAAACGGCTCCGTATAGACGACGTCGACCACCGGCACGAGGGCTATGCGGTGGGTCGCCGGAGCGGCGAACGCCGCCCGCTGCACCGCGTCCAGCCGGCCGCGGGGTCCGTGTGCGGGGGCCAGCCGCCCGTCATCGAACGTTGCCGCGTGTATGCCGGCGCTTTCCGCGGCCAGCACGGTGCTCCGGATCCGTTCCGGGGCGAGCACACTGTCCGCAGACAGGCCCAACGCGCGCCGGGCGGCAGGATGGGTGCCGGCGCCGTCCAGCTCCAGGGCGATGATTCCGCGCCCGGTCACTGGTGCGCTCCGATGGAGACGCCAGCCCATGAACTGTCTGTGCCGGCCTCGCCAACGTCGCCGGCCGCCGTTCCGCCGATGCCTGCGGGATCAATTCCCGCTCTTCCCTGCGGGCGGGCCGCCCAGGAATCTTCAGCCTCCCAGAGGGTGTCCGGTGCGGCCTTGCGGACCGCGGGGATCACCTCGGCTGCAAACCGCTCCAGGATCTCCAGCTGCTGCGCGAACGGCAGCGTGGTGGGCAGGGAAACGGACTGCAGCGAGTGTCCGTACGCCGCGTGGTAGTCCAGGATTTTAGCTGCAACGTCCTCCGGACTGCCCACCAGCGCCGGCCCCTCGGCCACGGCGTGGTCGATGTCCCGGAACGGCGTGTTGTTGCCGGGCACGTTCCGCCCTGCGGTCAGGCCCTCGTAGACCGGACCAAAATCCCGCTTAGCCGCAGCCGTGCTGTCCGCCAGGAAGATCCCGCCTGCGCCGCTGCCGGAGGCAATGTATCGCTGTGCGGGGTCGTGGCCCGCGGCGAGGTACTGCTCGTTGTAATGGTCGATGAGCCGCTGATAGTTTTCCCGGGGCTGAATGGCATTGGCCGTGAACAGCGGATCACCCCAGCGTGCCGCCAGCTCAGCCGAACGCAGCGAGGTGGCTGAGCCGTGCCATACCCGAAGGGGGCCGGCGAAGGGCCGGGGAGTGGTGGTGACGGGCTGGGTCAGCGGGCTGCGGAAACGGCCCTGCCACGTTACGTCTTCCTCACGCCACAGCCTGCGGAGCAGTGCATATTTTTCTTCCAGGAGATCCCACTGGTCCGCAAGGTCCAGTCCAAAGAGCGGATATTGGAGCACTTCATTGCCCTTGCCGATCACCAGCTCCAGCCGGCCGCGGCTGAGCTGGTCAATGGTGGCGTAGTCCTCGGCAACGCGGACCGGATCCAGTACGGAGAGCACGCTTACTCCGGTCTGCAGCCGGATGCGGGCGGTGACCGCTGCAACGGCCGCCAGCACGGTTGCCGGTGAGGAGGACAGGAAGTCACCGGCATGCCGCTCCCCCACGGAGAAGGAATCGAACCCCAGCTCCTCGGCCCGCCGGGCCGTCTCTATCACCTGTTCGAAGCGTTCGGCGGCGGAGACTCGATGCCCGGTCCGCGGATCTCTGTGATGCGGGATGATGTCCAGAACCTGGAATTTCATTTCGGGTCCGCCGTGAAGAGTTCCGATTCCGGCAGTGCCTCTTCGGCGAGCCCCCAGCGGTCCAGGACATCGCCGTAGGTACCGTCCTGGATCAGGGTGTTGACCGCCTCGGAAATCACCGGTGCCAGCTGGTTGCCACGCCGGGTGGTGGCAGCCACCAGGGTCTCGTTCGGCCAGCCGGCGTTGACCTTGCCCACCACTTTGAGGTCATCGCGGGTGTTTTCTCGGTAAGCGGCGCTGGGATACGGAGCCAGATTCAAATCCAGCCGGCCAGAGGACAGCGCCAGGATGGTGTCGGCGTCGGACCCGTAATACTGCAGCAGAGCGGGTGCCTTGCCCGCCGCTTCCAGCTCCTTGTTCCAGGCCAGCAGGATTTTCTCCTGGTTGGTTCCGGATCCCACGGCAATGGTTTTGCCGGCAATGTCCTCAGCCGAGGAAACCGTGAGGTCCGAGTCCTTCCGGGCCTCAAAGCCCATGTAGGCGGCCCGGTAACTGGCGAAATCAAACTTCTGCAGGCGCTCGTCATTAATGCCCACGTTGGAGAAGACGGCTTCATAATCACCGGATTCGGTCTTCAACGGCCAGTTCTCCCAGGAGGTCACCTGCAGGTCCAGCTCCAGGCCCAGCTTGTCCGCCACCAGCTGCGCGACATCAATTTCGCTGCCGATCACGGTGGTGTTGTCGGTGGCATGGAAAGTCAGCGGCACCGATCCGGCGGTGGTGGCAACCGTCAGCTTGCCGTCTGCGGCGATGGCTGCGGGCACCTTCGCGGCGAGCGCCGCGTCCTCCTGGCTGCGGATCCGGTCCTGGTCCGGGCTGCTGTTGTAGACCACGCCGTTGGCGGCGGCGGTGGCGGGAGCCGTGGAACCGGCGCCGCCGGTGTCGGTGGTCGCGGCCGCGCCCGGGTCGGAGCAGGCGGACAGTGCGAGTGTGAGAAGGCCGGCCGCTGCGCTGTACCGCAGCAGGCGGGGTGCTGTTGGGATCATGGTTGTCTGTCCTTACGGGTCAGAGGTGGAAAGCGGGCTGGATGAAAGCGGAGAGGAACGCCTTGGTGCGTTCCTGGACCGGCTGGCTGAAGATGAGGTCCGGCGGGCCGGATTCGATGATCCGGCCGGCGTCCATGAAGACCACGGTGTCCGCGATGTCCCGGGCAAAGCCCATCTCATGCGTCACCACAATCAGCGTGGTTCCGGACCGGGAGAGGTCCTTGATGACGTCCAGCACTTCCCCCACCAGTTCGGGGTCCAGGGCGGACGTGGGCTCGTCAAACAGCAGGATTTTGGGTTTGAGGGCCAGCGCGCGGGCAATGGCCACGCGCTGCTGCTGGCCGCCGGAGAGCTGGCGGGGATAGGCATCCGCCCGGTCGCCCAGTCCCACCCGCGCCAGCAGGGTCCGGGCCTCCGACTCCACGAGTTTCCGGTCCCGGCGCTGGGCGTACACCGGAGCTTCCATGACATTCTGCAAAGCGCTCAGGTGCGGAAACAGGTTGAAGGACTGGAACACCATGCCAATGCCGGTGCGCTGTTTGAGGATGTCCTTTTCCTTCTGCTCGTGCAGTTTTCCGCCGCGGGGAACGTAGCCCACCAGTTCGCCGTCAATGCTGATCAGCCCGGAGTCCACTTTTTCCAGATGGTTGATGGTGCGCAGCAGAGTGGACTTCCCCGATCCGGAGGGGCCCAGGATCACCGTGACTTCCCCGGGCTGGACGGTCAGGGTGATGTCCTTCAGGACCTGGGCGGGCCCAAAGCTCTTGCAGACACCGGAGATGTGCACCCGGCCCTGCTGCTCCGCGGGAGGCAGGGCTTGCTCCGCGGGAGGCAGGGTTTGCCCGGTCCTGTTGCGCCGGCTCGGTTCCAGACGGGTCATGGGTTTTTCCTGTTCGTGGTCAGGGGGCTGCCAAGGGCCGGAATCCTCGCATGGGTGCCCAGGACGCGGCGGATCCGCTGCAGCGGTGTGGGCGGAAGGGTGCGCAGGGCGCCCTTGGAGTAGTGCCGCTCGATGTAGTACTGGAAGACGCTGAGCCCCGAGGTGATGGTGATGTACCAGAGGGTGGCCACCAGCAGCAGCGGCAACACCTGCTGGGTGCGGTTGTAAATGACCTGGACGGTGTAGAAGAGGTCGGAGTAGGCCAGCACATAGACAATTGAGGTGCCCTTGACCAGCCCGATGATCTCGTTGAAGGCGGTGGGCAGAATGGAGCGCATGGCCTGCGGCAGGACTATCCGGGTGGAGCGGCGCCAGGCCGGAATCCCTAGTGCGGCGGCCGCTTCCAGCTGGCCCTGGTCCACGGCCAGGATTCCGCCGCGGATGATCTCCGCCGAGTAGGCGGCCTGGTTCAGCGTCAGTCCCAGCACAGCAGCAGCAAACTGGCTGATCAGGGTGGTGGTCTGCACTTCGAAGAAGCGGACATCCGTGAACGGGATGCCCAGCGAAATCTTCTCGTACAGATACCCCAGGTTGTACCAAAGGAGCAGCTGGACCAGCAGCGGGGTGGAGCGGAAAATCCAGGAGAAGGTCCAGGACACCGCCACCAGCAGCGGGGACGCGGAGAGCCGCATCAGGGCCAGCAGGAATCCCAGGACAAAGCCCAGGCTGCCGGTGACCACCGTCAGTTTCAGGGTCTCCCCCAGCCCGCGGATCACCGATTCCGCCGTGAACCACTGCGCCACCACACCCCATTCCCAGCGCGGATTGGTGAACAGGGACCACATCACGGCGGCCACGCCGCACGCCACCAGGAAAGTTCCCACCCAGCGCCACGGGCGGCGGGCGGGAACCGCGCGGTAGCCCTGATACTCCGCGGTCCGGTCTCCGTCCCAGTCCCGGTCCCGGTCCCGGACGGGCAATGTGTCCGCTTCCGCGGTATGGATCCCCGGTGCGCTCATGGGGTTTGTCCCTTCCTTCAGAGTCCGGCTGCGGCGGTGCGCCTCCGATCCGGAGCGTCGGTCGCCGCGGCTTCTGCTGAGGAATCTAGAGCGCTCGCCGGGCATCCCAAAACATCGCTTCGCACGGGGACCGCGGAGGAAATATTCGCCTCCGGGACGACTCCGGAGGTCACCGAATGACGGTGGATGACGCCGGATTTCGGGCCGTGAACGTACGTGAACCGGCAGGCACGGAAGCCGCCCCGGCGGGCCTAGCATGGGCGGACTCCACCCCCTCGAACCTCCGCCGGATGCAACGCCGGACGTACCGCCAGCTGAAAGGAAGCCACCCGTGATCCGTGCCGGCTCCGCGTCCCCGGACGCGCCTTCCGCGGCAGGCGCCGCCTCCCTCGTGTTCATTGGCGGCGGCCCCCGGGCGGCTCTCATCCTGGAGCGCCTCGCTGCCGGCATCTCGTCCGGCCGGTTCCGCGCACCGCTGCAGATCCACGTGGTGGAGCCGCACAGCCCCGGCTCGGGCCGGATCTGGCGGCGCAGCCAGAGTCCGCAGCTGCTGCTCAATTCCATGGCAGCGGACATCACCATGTTTACCGATGACTCGGTGCAGTGCGCCGGGCCGGCCCGCCCGGGCCCGGGGCTGCTCCAGTGGTGCCGGGGCGTGGCGGAGGGAACCATCACCGACGTGGACCTGCCGGACGCGGATCTGGCCGAACAGGCGTGCACTCTGGAGCCGACGTCGTTCCCCTCCCGCCGGCTGCACAGCCTGTACCTGGAATGGTTTTTTCGGCGCACCGCGGCGGAGCTCGGCCCGCAGGTTTCGGTGACCCATCACCGGAACACGGCGGTGGGTGTCCGGGCGGCGGGCGGCAGCTACGCCGTTGCACTGGATTCGGGAACTGAACTGCGGGCCGACGCCGTAGTGGCTGCGGTGGGGCACACCGATTCCGTGCCCTCGGGCCGCTCCCGGGACCTGGCCGGTTTCGCTGCCCGGCACCGGCTGTTCCACGTTCCGCCCGCCTACACCAATGACGTCGATTTTTCCGCCCTGGCTCCGGGGCAGGACGCCGTGGTAACCGGAATGGGGCTGGCGTTCATTGACCTGGTGGTGCTCCTGATGGAAGGCCGCGGCGGGAGCTTCCGGCAGCTGCCCGGCGGCGCCCTGGAATATCGGGCTTCGGGCAGGGAACCACGGTTGTGGGCCGGCTCGCGCCGCGGAGTCCCGTACCGGTCCAAGATCACCGCGCCGCTGCAGGGGGAACCGGTGGCCCCGCTGCGCTACCTGACCGCCGGCGCCGTCGGCGCTTTGGTCCGCGAGCACGGAACACTGGATTTTTACGAACACCTGTGGCCGCTGGCTGCCAAGGACGCCGCGCTGGCGTATTACCGGGAGCTGTTCACCGGTCATCCGGCGCGCGTGGCCATGGCGTGGCCTGGCTTTGAGCGGGCGTTCGACGCCGTTCCCTGGTACTCCGCGGAGCGCCGCCGGCTGGTGGCAGCGGCAGTTCCCGCGCCGGCGGACCATCTGGAGTTCGAGGACCTGGACCGGCCGCTGGCGGGACGGCATTTCGCGGACCTTGCCGAGGTGCAGGACGCCGTGGCCGGCCACATCCGCGCGGACCTGCGGCTGCGGGACAGCGGTGCCCATTCCGAGACCCTGGGCCTGTTCTACGGCCTGCTCAATGTCTACGCCGCACTGGGTGCGCTGGTTCCGCCGGCAGTGCTGACGCCCGCGTCCCGGGACGCGGCGGGAGGCTGGTGGCACGGATTCTTCAGCCACGTGGATTCCGGGCCGCCCGCACACCGGCTGCGGGAACTGCTGGCACTGCACGACGCCGGTTTGCTCCACTTCCTGGGCCCGGGCCTGGAGGTGGCGGGGGACGAGGAACGGGGCATGTTTACTGCCCGTTCACCGCAGACCGGTGCCAGCGTGCACGCCCGGGCCCTGATTGAGGCACGCCTGCCGGAGCCGTCGGTGGCCGGGTCGCTGAACCCGGCCCTGAGCTCGCTGGCAGCTGCGGGACTGGGCTGTGAGGATGGCTCATCCGGGAAGCTGCTGGTGGACGCCCGCGGACGGATGGTGGGCCGGGACGGACATGCGGCGCCCCGGCTTTATGCGGTGGGGGCCGCCGCATCATCCTGGGGTTCCGGTGCATTTGCCCGGCCGCACAGCAACGCGGCGTCCTTCCGGGAAAGCGATGCCCTGGCCCGGCTGATCCTGGCGGACCTTGAGCGGCTCAGCACCCCGGTTCCCGCCGGCGGATCCGTGCACCGGCTGGACCTGACCCTGCGCGCGCTGCACGCGTCGGCCGGGTAAGGGATCAGCGGCGGGCGAGGAACAACCGGCCGGGTGAGCCGAACCGAGTCGCGCACAGCGCGTGTCAGAGGCACCGGTTATCGTCGGAGAAAGGACATGCTCCAACGCCGTGGCATCCGCGGCAGAAGGCGAGGCATCATGCGCGATCTAGTGACCGAGGCGAAGGACGTTGCCGCCCAGGCCCATCAGGGACAGGTGGACAAGAACGGATCTCCGTATATCGGGCATCCCGGCCGGGTGGCCGGCCACGTGACCCGGCATGCCGCCGCCGGCGACTTGGAAGCGGCGCAGGCGGTGGCGTGGCTGCATGACGTTGTGGAGGACACCCCGGTGACGTTGGAGGATCTGGCGCAGCAGTTCCCGGCCGAGGTTGTTGCCGCCGTGGATGCCATGACCAAGCGGGCCGACGAGGATCGGGACGCCTACTACCGGCGGGTGCGGGCCAACCGGATCGCCCGGGCGGTCAAGCAGGCGGACCTTGATGACAACACTGATCCCGCCCGCACAGCCCGGCTGGATCCGGAGACCCGGCAGCGGCTGGCCGCAAAGTACGAGCACGCACGGAGCGTCTTGGCAGGCACCTGACCGAAACGAGGCCCGGCTGAACGGATACCTGTCGCTTAGTCCCGGGGCGTTCCGGCCTCTGAGTTTCGCGCCTCCGCCACATGGTGCCGGCCCAGGGGCAGCATCAGCGGTTTACCCGAGGACGGGTCGGTGATCACCATGTTGTCCATGCCGAACACCGTCCGCACGGTGGCCTCGGTGAGCACGTCCTCCGGCAGGCCGGCAGCGTGCAGTTTCCCGTCCGCCACGGCCACCAGGTGGTCGGCGTAGCGGGCGGCCAGGTTCAGGTCATGCAGCACCATCACAATGGTGGTGCCGCGGGAGCGGTTCAGGTCCGTGAGCAGATCCAGCACCTCAATTTGGTGGCTGACGTCCAGGAACGTGGTGGGTTCGTCCAGCAGCAGCAGGTCCGTCTGCTGCGCCAGTGCCATCGCGATCCAGACCCGCTGCCGCTGTCCGCCGGAGAGTTCATCCACGGCCCGGTCCGCCAGCGCGGCGGTGGAGGTGGCGTCCAGCGCGGCGGCAACGGCGGCGTCGTCGTCGGCGTTCCAGCGCGCAAAGATGCCCTGGTGCGGGTGCCGGCCGCGGCCCACCAGATCGGCCACCGTGATGCCTTCGGGCGCGATCGGTGACTGCGGCAGCAACCCCAGCGTGCGCGCGAGCTGCTTGGCCGGAATGGAATGCACCGCCTTGCCGTCCAGCAGCACGTGCCCGGAGCGCGGGGCGAGCAGCCGGGACATCGAGCGCAGCAGCGTGGACTTGCCGCAGGCGTTGGCGCCGATGATCGCGGTGACCTTCCCGGCCGGAACCATGAGGTCCAGGGAATCGATGACCGTGCGGTCGCCGTAGCCCAGCGTGAGGTTTTCGACGTTTAAGGTGTGGGTTGCGGTCACAGCGAGGCTCCTGCGCGGTTGACGCGGACAATGAGGTAAACAAGGAACGGAGCGCCGAGCACTCCGGTGATGACGCCCACCGGCATCCGGGTGCCGAAGGCGTACTGGCCGCAGAAATCGGCCACCAACACCAGCAGCGCCCCCACCAGTCCGGCGGGAACCAGCAGCGACGGGCCGGGGCCCACCAGCCGGGCCGCGATCGGTCCGGAGAGGAATGCGACGAAGGCGATGGGTCCGGCGGCCGCGGTGGCAAAGGAAATGAGCCCGACGGCGGTCACGATCACCACAATCCGGGTGAGGTTCACGCGCACGCCCAGGGCGGAGGCGGCGTCGTCGCCGAGCCGGGTGACGGCCAGGTTTTTTGACTGGCTCAGCAGCACCGGCGCCAGCACGGCCAGGGCAGCGAGCACCGGCAGGACTTGGTTCCAGGAAGCACCGTTGAGGCTGCCGGTGAGCCAGCGCATGGCTTCCTGCAGTTTCCAGTCCGGGGCCTGGTTCAGCACGTAGGCGGTGACCGAGTCCAGCATCGCGGCGATGCCGATGCCCACCAGGATCAGCCGGGTGTCCGCCACACCCCGCTTATAGGACAGCGCGTACACGGCCATCGCCACGGCCAGGCCGGAGACGATGGCGAAGGTGGACACCGCGGTGCCGCCCAGGCCGAGCCCGACAATGGCAAACGCGGCTCCCGCGCCGGCGCCGGAACTGATGCCGATAATGTCCGGGCTGGCCAGCGGATTGCGGAGCATGGTCTGGAACGCCACGCCGGCCAGGCCGAAGCAGGCGCCGGTCAGCACAGCCAGCACCGCGCGCGGCAGGCGCAGCCGGCCGACGGCGAAGGAGGCGCCGGGCACGTCCTCCCCGAGGATCACGTGCAGCACGTCCGCCGGCGCGTAAAAGGTGCGCCCGGCCATCAGGCTCAGCGCGAAGACGGCCAGGATTGCCACGGCCAGGAGGGTGACCACCAGCCGGTAGCGGGCAGCGGCACCGTGGCGGACCCGGGCAACCGCGGCGGCCGTGCTTTCGCCGGCGGTTTGCACGGTGGAGACTTCAATGCTCACAGGGCACGCACCTTCTGCCGGCGGACAATGTAGATGAAGAACGGGGCGCCGATCAGCGCGGTGATGATGCCGACGTCGATCTCGGCGGGCCGGGCGATGATGCGGCCAACGACGTCGGCGGCGGTCACTAGCGCGGCGCCCGCGACGGCGGTGAAAGGCAGCAGCCAGCGGTGGTCCACGCCGACGAGCAGCCGGCAGGCGTGCGGGACCACCAGGCCGACGAAGGCGATGGGGCCGGTCACCGCGGTGGATGCCCCGCAGAGGATAACTGCGCCCAGGGCTGCGCCGCCTCGGGCCAGGGCCACGCGTTCGCCCAGGCCAGCCGCGAGCTCATCACCCAGGGCCAGCGAGTTCAGCCCGCGGGCCGAGAGCAGGCAAATGGCAAAGCCGGCCAGCAGGAAGGGCAGGATCTGGCCCAGGCTGTCATAGGAGCCGCCGCCCACGCCGCCGATCTGCCAGGAGCGCACGCCCTGCGCCAGGTCATTGCGCGGCAGCACAATGGCGCTGACGAAGGAGGACAGCGCGGCCGCCGTGGCGGCACCGGCCAGCGCGAGTTTCAGCGGGGTGGCGGCGCCACGGCCCAGCGAACCGATCAGGTAGACAAAGACGGCGGTGATGCCGGCACCGGCGATCGCCAGCCAGACATAGCTGGAGGCGGCGGCCAGGCCGAAGAACGCCATGCCGGCCACAATCGCCAGTGAGGCGCCCATGTTGATGCCCAGGATGCCCGGATCGGCCAGCGGATTGCGGGTCACGCCCTGCATGACGGCGCCGGAGAGGCCCAGCGCGGCGCCGGCGGCGACCGCAAGCAGGGTGCGCGGAATGCGCTTGGCGACGGCGGCCTGGTCAAAGCCCTCGGCCGAGCCGCCCAGTGCGGCAAAAATGTCATTCCAGCCGACGTCGCGCGCGCCCACCGTGATGCTGGCGAGCATCAGGGCGGCGAGCACGGCGACGGCGGCCAGGAACCAGAGGGCGCGAAGCCGGGCCGGGCGCCGGCGCCGGTAAGCGACCGGCGCCGTCACCGTGTGGTGTGGTGTCACTTCGCCTTGGCTGCGGCGTCGGACAGCAGGGTGAGGTAGTCGTCCAGGACCCAGGAGATGGCCAGTGGGGTCGGGTTGGCCGCCGTGCCCAGCGGGGTGTCGGGCAGCAGGACAATGGAGCCGTTCGCGACGGCGGGGATCTGCGAGAGCAGCGGATCGGATTCCAGTGCGGTGACGAGTTCCTGGCCGCCGTAGCTGACGATCACGTCCACGTCGTTGAAGGCGTCGGCCTGCTCGGCGCTCTGCGTCAGGGAGAACTTGTCCGTGGCGTCCGAGGCGGTCTTCACGCTGTCGGCAACGGCCATGCCCAGGTCCTCGAAGAACATGGTGCGGGTGTCCTTCGTGGTGTAGAAGCTGACTTCGCTGAGGTCGGTGGTGTCCACGTGGGTCAGGAACATGGCGTTCTTGCCTTCGAGGTCCGGGTGCTCGGCAGCGGCGTCGGACATTTCGGTTTCGAGGTCGGTGATGAGCTCTTCGCCTTCCTCCTTCATGCCCAGGCCTTCGGCGTTCAGCTCGATCATTTCGCGCCAGGAGGTGCCCCAGGCGGTTTCCGGGTAGGCGACCACGGGGGCGATTTCGCTGAGCGTGTCGTAGTCCTCCTGGGTCAGGCCGGAGTACGCGGCGAGGATAACGTCCGGATTGGTGTCGGCCACCGCTTCAAAGTCGATGCCGTCGTTCTCGTCGAAGAGGACAGGGGTTTCGCCGCCGAGTTCCTCGAGCTTTTCGCTGACCCACGGAAGCAGGCCGTCGCCGTCGTCGTCGCCGTAGTTCGCTGCGGCCATGCCCACCGGGACGATGCCCAGGGCCAGCGGTACCTCGTGGTTGGCCCAGTTGACCGTGGCCACGCGCTCGGGCTTGGTCTCGATGGTGGTGGTGCCCAGGGCGTGCTCGATGGTGATCGGCTCAAACGCGGAGCCGGTGGCGTCATCGGTGCTGGCCTCGGAGGTGGCGCAGGCGGACAGCCCGATGGTCAGCAGGGCAGCCGCGGTGACGGCAGTGAGTCGTGAAAGGCGCAAGGTGGTATTCCTTCGTCAACAGTGGGGAGCAACCCGGGGGCCACAGGCGCGCACTCGGGGCATCGCACTGGATTTAGGATTGCCTAACCAAATAAGACTAAGGCATGCCTTACCAAAGTTGTGACAGTTGTTACGGCTGTGGCGCTGTCATTCCGTAACCGCGGATGCGGGTTCCGGCTGCCGGCTCCGCGCAAACAAGGTCTCCAGCACCAGCTGCACGGGGACGGTGCCGGCCATGCTTCGGCGCACCACGGCGTAGATGGACCGGACCGGTTCCGGGCGGACGACGGCGACCCTGCGGACATTGCCCGGCAGCTGCCGGGCGCTCAGTCCGGGGAGCACGGTAATCCCGACGCCGGCGCTGACGAAGGCAATCGCCGTCGCGTAGTCATGGGCCTCCACATGGAAGGTGGGGGTGAACCCGGCGGCGGCACAGGTGTCCAGCAGGTTCTGCCGGCACAGTCCGTAGGCAAAGTCGTTGTCCACCCAGCGCTCCCCCACCAATTCCGCCAGCTCCACCTCGTCCCGGTCCGCGAAGGGGTGGTTCTCCGGCAGGACGGCAACATAGGCGTCATTGATCAGGTGGTGCGCGTCGAATCCGCTGCCGGGGCTGACGGTTCCCTTCCGGCCGACCACCAGCTGGATGTCCGGCCGGTCGCGGAGCTCGGGGGCGATCTCATCGCGCAGCTGCAGCTCCAGACGGACCCCGGGCAGCTCGTCGGTGATGCGGCGGGCCACTTCTGGCATCCACGCAGCACCCACTGACGCGAAGTAGCCGATGGAGAGCCTGCCGTTGCGTCCGGTGCGAAGATCAGCGAGCACCGCTTCGGTGTCGCTAAGCCGGGCCAGGATCCCTTCCGCCTGTTCGGCCACCACCAGGCCAGCCGTCGTCGGGCGCAGGCCGCGGCCGGCCCGCTCCAGGAGGGTGAGCCCGGTTTCGCGCTGCAGGGCGGTCAGGTGCTGGCTGACGGCAGACGGGGTGTAGCCGAGGTTTGCTGCTGCGGCGGCCACGGAACCGCTGGCCACAACGGCGGAAAAGATCCGAAGCCGATGAACATCCAACATGGCGTGCACTCTACAGCGCCACTGAAGAGTGAATCAATAATCGGAACTGGTGCTGAATCATCCGGTGGGCAAGAATTCAAGCATGACTTCTACAGCTTCCCGACCCGCCCGGGTCTCAAACGGCAACACTCCGCGCCTGTGGGCCGCCATGGCCGTGACCGTGGTGCTCTGGGCCTCCGCCTTTGTGGGCATCCGATCCGCCGGTGCGGACTTCAGCCCGGGCGCACTGACGCTGGGCCGGATCGCGGTGGGAGCGGTGGCGCTGATGGCCATTGCCGCCGTCGCCGGCCGACGACGCCGGAGCCTGGCTGCCGCTGCGGGTGCGGGTGCCGGTGGTGGGGGTGCCGACGGTGCGGGTGCCGTCGGTGCGGACCAGCTGCGGGCGACGCGCAAGCCGTTGCGGGGACGACTCCTGGCACTGGTGATTGTCTGGGGACTGGCCTGGTTTGGCGTCTACAACCTGGTGCTGAATGCGGCCGAACGCCATCTGGATGCCGGCACCGCTGCACTGCTGGTCAACCTGGCACCCATGATCGTCGCGATCCTCGCCGGGCTGCTGCTGGGTGAGGGGTTTCCACGGCGGCTGATCGTCGGCATGCTGGTGGCCTTCACCGGCGTTGCCGTCATCGCGGCCGCCACCTCCACCGGGACAGTGGATCCGGTGGGCGTTGGCCTCGGGCTTGCAGCCGCCGTCCTTTACGGCGGTGCGGCCACCTTGCAGAAGAGTCTGCTGCAGCACGTGGACGCCACCACCATGACCTGGATCGGCTGCCTGGCGGCCGCCGTCGCGTGCCTGCCCTTCACTCCCGACCTGGTCCGGGCACTGTCCGCCGCACCGCTCTCCTCCACCCTGGCGGTGGTGTACCTCGGGGTGTTCCCCACCGCGATTGCCTTCACCACCTGGGGTTATGTGCTGGCCCGGTTCAGCGCGGGCCGCACGGCGGCCACCACTTACGCGGTCCCGGCCGTGGTGGTGGTCCTGTCCTGGCTCCTGCTGCAGGAGGTGCCGCCGGTGGCGGCGTTGTTTGGCGGAGCCTTGGCCCTGGGCGGGGTTGCCGTGGCAACGCTGCCCCGCCGGCGGGCGTAGGGCGCGTACGACGCCGGGACGGTTCCGGGGCGCTTCCGGGGCGCTTCCGTGCACATCCGCACGAGGTAGGGCCGGACTGCCGGCACCCTCACACAGCAGCGGGAGCCCGGAACGATTCCCGGGCTCCCGCTGCTCGGGCGGGGTTATTCGCAGCCGACTCCGTCGCCGTCTCGGTCCAGATGAGTACCGTAACCGGGCTGGCCCGCGTACACCGGCGCAGCGCCTGCTGCACGCGCCGCAGCGCAGTTCTTGTAATACACGGCAGCAGGTGCCGGCTCGGGAATCACCGGCGCAGGCTCAGGAACAGGGGCGGGAGCCGGAACCGGGGCCGGAACCGGGGCAGGCTCCGGAGCCGGGGCGGGAGCAGGCGGTTCAGGTGCCGGAGGAAGAGGAGCAGGGGCAGGATCAACGGGCGGCGGCGCCGGTTCAGCCTTCTGCTGATCCCGGGCGGCCTGTTCTTCTGCCTTGGCCTTGCGTGCTGCGAGGAGCGTCACCGAGCTGTCCTCGTCCATCCAGATGAGTGCGCCGTTGTCATCCTCGGTGCAGACGTAGACCGCGCTCTGAATAGTGGGCGTGGCGGACGGGGACGTCTGTGTCGGCGACGGTGAGGCTGACGGTGAAGGCGAGGCCGACGCTGAAGGGCTGGCAGAAGACGTTGAGGGTGTGGGGCTGGGGCTGGCAGTGGCGGCGTCATTGACGGTCCGGCTCGCTCCCGCCGTCGTGCAGCTTTGGTTTGCGATGGGAGTCGCCGTCGGAGTGGGCGTCGGCGTAGCCGTGGGTGTCCGCGTAGCCGTCGGCGTGGCCGAGGACTTGGTGGGCGACGGGGCGGTGATGGCGGCAGCTTCGGCTCCGTCGCCGGCACCGCAGCCGGCGACGGCGAGGACTGCCGTGAGAGTGAGCGCGCTCCACGACAGAGTGCGGGCTCCGGCGCGCGCACCGGAGAAAGACAAAAACGGCATAGGTCCCCCATGGACTAAAGACTGTGAAATAGCTGTACCGGGTGGATGAGCTCATAATGATGCGATTGCATCGAGTCCATAGCCTACAGCCTGATTGGTGTCCCTACCGCCACGTCTGAATTCTTGAAAAACGCGCCTGGCTGAGGCAGGAAATCAGCCTAATTTCGAGCCGGATCCTTTTGCGGAATCGCCGCGGGGATTCCGGGCAGCAAAGTCGCGGGCAATGGTTTCCATATCTACGAACTCCACGCCGTCGTGCCCGGCAATATGGTCAAAAAGCCGCTCCAGCATCAGCAGGTTCTGAGGCCGCCCGGAAACGTCCGGATGAATCGTTATCGGAAATACGGCATAATCCATTTCGCGGTAGACCCAATCAAACTGGTCCTTCCACAGCTGCTCAATATCCCGCGGGGACACAAAGCCGTGGCTGTTGGCGCTGCCCTTGATGAACATCATGGGAGGCAGATCATCCAGGTACCAGTTCGCGGGAATCTCGATCAGGTCCGTCTCGTCGCCGCGGACCAGGGGCTTCATCCACTCCCGGGCCGAACCGGCGTCGTAATTGATATTGGTCCAGGAGTCTCCCACCCGGACGTAGTACGGGGTGAAGTCGTTGTGCATCAGGGAATGGTCGTACAGGAAGCCGCGCTCCAGCAGGATCTCATTGGTGACGGGAGAGAACTCCCACCACGGCGCCACATAGCCCACCGGTTTGGTGCCCGTGCGGGCGGTGAACAGCTCGATGCAGTAATCCAGCACCTCGGTTTCCTGCTCGCGGCTCATGGCGATGGGGTTCTCGTGGCTGTAACCGTGCACGCCCACCTCGTGCCCGGCGGCCACGGTGGCGTCAAACTGTTCCGGGAACGTTTCAATGGAGTGCCCGGGCCAGAACCAGGTGACGGGCATTTGCCGGTCGGCGGCCAGCTTGAGCAGGCGGGGTACGCCCACCTCGCCGGAGAACAGGCCGCGGGAAATGTCCCCGGGCGAGTCCTCTCCCCCGTAGGAGCCGAGCCAGCCGCCCACGGCGTCAACGTCGATCCCCACTGAAACGTAGATGTTCTTGGCCATGGTGTCCTCCTGGTTGACGGCGTCGGGGTGTATCGGTGCGGTTTAGCTGTAGCGGGTGAAGCGGGCGGCGAAGGTCTGCGGATTGGGGTCGGCGGCGAGCAGCACGGCGGCCAGGATCCGGGCCTGGAACGGGTTCAGATCCCGTGAGACGACGGCGCCGGCGCGGGCCAGGTCCTTGCCGCCGCCGTTGCCGTAGGTGGGAATCACCGGTCCCCACGGGGTGCGGCTGCTCAGGATCACCGGCACGCCGTTGCCGGTCAGTTCGGCGACGGCTTCGGCAAACCCGTCGCCGGCGTTGCCGATTCCGGTTCCGGCCAGGACGACGGCGTGCGCACCGTCGTCGGCGGCGTGGCGCATCAGGGTCGGAGTTGCGCCGGGGTAAGCCGTAATGATCTCCACGCTCATGGAGTCGAAGGCCTGCCCGGGAAGCGGCAGGGCGCGGCGGGGACCCGGAAAAGCCGTGACGACGACGTCGTTCCCGGCCAGGTGCGCCACCTCCACTCCGCCGGCAAAGGGGCTGGCTGCGGTGGTGTGGATTTTGCGGGCGCCGCGGGCGGTGCGGATGCTGCCGGCGAAACTGATCACCACCCCGGCGCCGCGCAGGCGGTCCTCCGCGGCGGCGGCTACGGCCTCGGCGAGGTTGTGCGGGCCGTCCGGAGCATCGCTGTCCGCCGGCCGCTGGGCACCCGTGAAAACCACGGGC
Source organism: Arthrobacter sp. NPDC097144 (assembly GCF_044762205.1). Classification (NCBI taxonomy): domain Bacteria; kingdom Bacillati; phylum Actinomycetota; class Actinomycetes; order Micrococcales; family Micrococcaceae; genus Arthrobacter; species Arthrobacter sp. NPDC097144. The sequence goes on from NZ_JBIWDW010000001.1 coordinate 680,097, forward strand.
TTGGGGCTGTCGTGCACCAGGTCCAGCAGGAAGGCGGTCTCTTCCATGGTGTCGGTGCCGTGCGTGACCACCACGCCGTCGACGTCGTCCTGCTCCAGCGTTTCCTGGACCTGCTCCGCGATGATGCGCAGATCCTGCAGCGTCAGGCGGTAGCTGCCGGTGGTCAGGATGTCGCGGGCGGTGACCGTGTGCCCGCCGGTCAGGCCGGCGGTGAGGGTTGCTGCGCCGTCGGCCGCCACGGACCCCGCAGTGCCTTGCCCGCGGGAGGCGATGGTTCCGCCGGTTCCCAACACCTGAATCGAGGCCACTGTCTGTCCCGTCCCTGGTCGCTTTCAGCGGACGTGTCAGCGGACGCCTGCCTGGCCACCGCTGCCGCTGCATGTGGGTGTGAGGCTATGGCGGTGCGCCGGGAAGCGCAAGGTTTCCCGTGCGATGGGCAATCCGGCGAACACTGCTGCGGGCGTGCTAGGTTTTTTGTCCCACCCCGGCAATCCCAGGAGCAGCTATGCAGGTCCATCCCCAGGCACAGACTTTCCTCGACCTGCTGAAGGACGCCCCGCCGCTGGACACTCAAACCGCGGAACAGAACCGTGCCGACCTCGAGAACGCTCTGCCCCTGTCAGTGTGGACTACCGCAAGGCACCGGAACACGTGTTCCCGGCAGCGGCCGACGACGCCGAATCCGTCACCGCTGCGCTGCTCTCGGGCGAGTCCGGGCTGGCCATTGACCCGACCCGCGTGGCGGTGGCCGGGGACAGCGCCGGAGGAAACCTGGCCGCGGTCACCGCCCAGCAGCTCGCCGGGCATGTGCCGCCGCTGGCACACCAGGTGCTGGTTTATCCGGTGACCGATGCCCGCGTGGGGTCCACCGCGAGCTATGCAGAGTTTGCGGACGGGCATTTCCTGACGCAGCGGGATATGCAGTATTTCGTGGACACCTATGCGGCCGGGGCGGATCTGGACGATGTCCGGCTCTCCCCCGCCCGGAACCCCGACCTCTCCGGCGTTGCCCCCGCCACCGTCATTACCGGCGAATGCGATCCGCTGCGCGACGAGGGTGAGGCGTACGCCCGCCGGCTGCGGGAAGCCGGAGTGCCCACAACCGCCGTACGGTTCAGCGGACAGGTGCATCCGTTCCTCTATATGGCCGGGCTCATTGACGATGCCGTGGTTGCCCGCGAGTTCATCGGGTCCCGGCTGCGGTCGGCCCTGGCAGTTAAACCGGTCCCGGCCGAATAAGCGGGTACGGATGCGGAAGGCGGCTCGGAGTCTCGGAATCAGGGGTCTCGGAGGCTTGGAGTCTCGGAATCCGCGCCCGCTTTCCCGAGAGCGGGCGCGACAATGAAGCATGGATGAACGCGCCATTCTGCTGAGGGCAGTGAAGGCCTTTCACACATTTGCGTGGTTCACCATCGAGGCCTGCATGCTTTACGTTCTCTACGCCGGCGTCCGCAAGCGGACTGACCGAAGGGTTGGGATCGCGGCTGCGGTGGTCACCGCGGAAATCCTCGTCTTCGCCGGCAACGGTTTCCACTGCCCGCTGACCGCGGTGGCACGGGAGCTCGGAGACAGTTCCGGGTCTGTCACTGACATCTATCTCCCCCGATGGTTCGCCCGGAACCTCCCTGCCATCCACGTGCCGCTGATCGTCCTAGCGGTATTCCTTCACTGGCGGAACATCTCGGCCCGGAAGACTGCGGAGAATCGCATTGGACTACTAGTTAGCCGGGTACACAGGCCTAGTGAGGTCTTCCACAACCGACCACTGTGATTCGAGTTCAACTCTCAATTCCCCGCCACCTGTCCCGAAGCGGCCAATGTTGGTCACGTCGCGGCTGAACCCTTCACCAAGCTCCACCAAGGCCAGGATCAAGCTCTGCGGAAGGCCGAGTTGGGGCAGAATCCAATGGCCCAAGGGATACCAGTGCCGCCAGTAACCGGAGAGGACTCCGCGGCACGGGAGGCCTAGCCCCATCCACGGCCGTCACCACTTGCATACTGCGACGGCAGTCACACTTGACACGTGTTAGGTCGCTCTGCAATGCTGCCTGACACGAGTTAGGTAGAGGTGAGGAGGCAACATGAGCGACGTATCAAGACGACTGGCCTTGAGTTTGCTGGGCGTTGGTGCGGTCGGCGCCCTTGGGGCAAGCTGGCCCAGGATGTCAGGAGCAGACATCCCTGGAAGGGGATCGGACTCGCTCAGTGTTGCCATCCTCGGCAATGCCCAGGATGCCGAAAGCCGGGTCAATCTGGTGAAGGCTTTTTCGGCGGCCAACCCGGACATCACGGTCAGAATTCAAGCCATTCAAGGTGCTGATTGGGGAGACTTTTTCGCGAAGATCCTCACCATGGTGGCCGCAGGAACCTCTCCTGACGTGGTGTTAGTGGCGACGGAAGGCGCTCAGCTGTTTGCCGAGCGCCTGGCTGAACCTCTAGACATGTACGTACAGCGGGACCAACAAGAAATACAGAACTACTTCGATGATGTACATCCTTCGCTCATTGAAGCATTCATGTATCAGGGCAGCTTGTTTCAACTTCCGATGGATTTCAACAGCGCCAACATGTATATGAACACGGGGGCGTTTGAAAAAGCAGGCCTGACGCTTCCGGGAGCCCATTGGACGCACGACGACTTCTACAATTCGCTGACCGCCATGAAGAGAACCGGCGGCAAGCAGTTTGTTCCCTATTACTGGACCAACAGGCTCTTCGGAGGAGTGGTGCCGTGGCTGTACGCCAATGACACGAGCTTCCTGAAGGAAACCCGCAGCACCGGCGGCAGCTGGTTCTGGGACAGGTTCTACCCCAATGAGGCCACGCGCAGCATGCGCTCCGGCGGTTATCAGTGGTTGGAGCCCAATGCCGAGGACCCGCGGGTTGCGGAGAGCTTCGAATTCTTGCGCACCTTGGTGGCTGAGGGTCTAGGTACCAGTCCGGCCCAGGGCGGCGGCAACGAGTTGGTCGCGCAGTTCGCTTCCGGACTCATTGGCACAACGCCTGCCGGCGGCTATTGGGTGGAAGGTCTGCAGGAGGCAGGCATGGCAGAGGATGCCTTCGATGTGCAGTTCTTCCCCAAATGGCGCACCCAGAGGCACCAATTCGGTGCGGCCGGCTACGCAATCATGAAAACCTCCACCCGGAAGGACGAAGCGTGGGAATGGATCAAGTTCTGCGCCACTAAAGAGGCGATGGAATTGGCCATGCCACTGCCCACCACAACGCCGGCGCGACGGTCCATGGTCAACGAGGCCCTGTATACGGGCAAGGGGCCAGCCCGTTGGAAGGTCTTCTACGACACGCTGGACCAGTTTCCCACTTCCGGGCCCATTCCGGCCCCACCTCAGCAGGCTGCGGTCGAAAGTGCCCTGATCAAGAATGTCCTGGGCGCTGTCACCGGATCCGCAGCCAATATTCAACCTGCCATGTCCACGCTGCAGCGTGACCTCGAGCTGGCTATGAGGAGAAACTAATGTCAACCATAGTCAAGGTATCCGCAGCCAGTGGGCCGCAGCAGGAATTCAAAACCAAAGGTCCGGGAAAAGAAAGAGGAAAACAAAAGGGCGGCAAGCGTCTCGCTGCACTCTTTTTAGCACCGACCATTGTTGGCATTACAATCTTCACGCTCATCCCCATCGTTGCCTCATTGACCTTGGCTTTTTTCCGCTGGGACATCATCAGCGCACCGGAATTTGTCGGCGTGGACAACTTCACCTCCATCGGCGCAGACCCCACCATCCGCCGAGCGTTCCTGAACACGATCGGCTTCGTCGTGGTGGCCGTGACCCTGCAGCTGACTGCTTCCATTGGCTTGGCCGTTCTGGTTCAGTCAAAGATGCCGAGCTGGCTGCGCACTTTCTTTCGTTCAGCTTTCTTTTTCCCGCTCGTTCTTTCGGCCGCCAGCGTGTCCATCATCATGTCTTACCTGTTCAACCAGAATTTTGGTTTGGTAAATCAGATCATAGGTTTGGCGGGCATCCCCGCAGTGCCCTGGCTGACATCCCAATCAGGGGCCATGGTGGTCATTATCCTGGTGTACGTGTGGCAGAACTTCGGCTTCACCTTTTTGCTCATCATCGGTGGCCTGAGCTCCATCCCAGTCGAGATGTATGAAGCCTCATCCATTGACGGTGCCACCGGTTGGAAACAGTTCAAGAACATAACGCTTCCGCTGTTGAGTCCAACTCTTCTGGTGGCGAGTGTCATGGCCATTATCTCGGCCCTGCAAATCTTTGATCAGCCCTATGTCATTACCCGTGGAGGCCCCGGCGATTCGACCCGCACCGCCGTGATGGTCATTTATGAAACGGCTTTCAAGCAGTTGGACTTTGGCCGTGCCTTCGCCATCGGCATCGTGCTGACGCTGCTCATCATGCTGGTGACCGCCATCCAATTCCGCCTCTCACGACGCTTCGTGCACTACAACTAGGACAGTGCCATGACTACTCTTACCGAGAACGAAAGCATCGCTTCCACCGGCCGCCGCACAGCGCTGACTCCGCGCAGAAAAGGCCTCTCCGGGCGCACCGTCGGACGTGCCACCATCCTCATTGTCGCCACGATCCTGACGCTTGGTCCCGTGGTATGGACTGTTTTGACCTCCATGCGTCCACCCACCGAATCGTTGGGTGCTGGTGGTTCCATCTTCTCCGGCGGCTTGGATTTCAGCTCTTACGCGGACGTGTTCAAACAGGTCCACATGTGGTTGCTGATCTGGAATTCAGTTCTTGTCACCGGACTCATCGCCGTAGGGCAGATGTTCACGGCGGCGCTGGCCGGATATGTGTTTGCCCGTATTGAGTTCAAGGGCCGCGGTTTGCTGTTCAGCGTGGTACTGGCAACCATGATGGTCCCCATGCAGGTGACGATTGTTCCCGTGTTCATGCTGATCCGCGGAATGGGTCTTTCCGACACCCTGCTGGCCCTGATTCTGCCAGCCATTCCCACCGCGTTTGGCACCTTCCTCATGCGCCAATTCTTCATGGGACTGCCCGGCGAGTTGGCTGAAGCTGCCGCGATCGACGGCGCATCCCCCCTACGGACGTTCCGTTCCGTTTACCTGCCGCTGGCCTGGCCGGGACTGGCCATTGTGGGCATCCTCGCTTTCAACTTCCATTGGAATGAATTCTTCCGGCCCCTCATCCTGACCATCAGCGAAGAGAACTTCACCCTGCCCCTGGGTCTGGTCTCCTTGCAGGGCAACATGGGAACGGGCTCCGTCGCCACAGTTCTTGCCGGCGTGGTGCTGTCCATGATTCCTGCATTGGTTGTCTTCCTCTTCGGCCAGCGCTACCTGCGTGAAGGCCTGACAGCGGGAATTAACAAATGACCTCCTGCCGTCCCGAAACACCAAACCACCATCAAGGAGATATACCTGTGAGCACCACCGACCCCGCCTTCCCGGCATTGCACGGCCGCCCGGATCAGGGCTGGATCAACGACCCCAACGGCTGCATCAAGGTCGACGGCGTCCACCATTTGTTCTTCCAGTTCAACCCGGACGCTCCTATTCACGGAAACATTCATTGGGGCCATGCCACCTCCACAGACTTGGTCCGTTGGACCCAGCAGCCTATTGCCCTGTTTCCCCGCGAGGGCACGGCCGACGCAGCAGGGGCATGGTCCGGCGTCGTCGCTTTTGATGGAGACATGCCTACGGCGTTCTACACGGGCATTGCCGAAAGTGAGCACGCTTCACAAGTTATGACCGCCACCTCGGACAGGACGCTGCTGGAGTGGCAGCAGGAATCCCACGGAATTCTGGGGATGCCGGATGAACCGGGCATCGGCGCGGTGCGCGATCCGTTCCTGTTCACGTTCAACAGCGTCCAGTACGCAATTCAGGGTGCCGGCTACGAAAACGGAACCCCGGCGATCCTGCTCTACCGCTGCCACAGCATGACCAATTGGGAATACCTGGGACCGTTGGTCACTGGCGCTTCCGGGATTGCCCGGGACTGGGCTCCTGCCGAAATCTGGGAATGCCCCCAGCTTTTCGAAGTTGATGAGCAGTGGATCCTGATGCTCTCCCTGTGGAACCGCGACGACCACGCGCTGGACCGCGTGGTCTACCTTTCGGGCGAGCTGAGCGAAGGCGGAGCCGGGCTCAAGTTCCTGCCCACCGCGGGTGGTTTGGTGGACTCAGGGAATGCGTTTTATGCCCCGCAGGTCGTGGCCGGCACAAAAGCCGAACCGCGCACGCTGATGTGGGGCTGGAGCTGGGAAAAATCCCGTCCCGAGGCCAGCATCCATGCGGCTGGGTGGGCCGGCGTGCTCACCTACGCCCGTCAGCTCAGCTTTCTGAACGGCGCACTTATCTCCGAGCCCGTGGCAGAGGTAACCAGCCTGCGTGCGGGTATCTTGTCCGACGGCGCGGGCGGAGCGGACGTGCCCGTTAACGAACGCGCGTTTGAAGTGGTCGCTGCCGGCGCCGCTGAGCTCGTCATGGTCGACGGCGACACCCAGACTGTGGTGGCGTCAGTGAACGCCGGGCGGATTTTGGTGGACGGCTCGCTCATCGAGATCTTTGGGGCAGACGCTTCCTCCGCCACCGAGCGGGCGTATCCCACGGCAACCTCCCGGTTCGAGATACACGCGCCTGAGTCCACCCGAGTCACTGTCCATCGCCTGGCCTTGTAGCGGCGCCAGCCCCCATCGATCCAAGAGCGCCGCACTCCTGATGAAACACACCTGAACAGGACCGCAGAATGACTACCACTAAACCTTCCGGGACCCCACAGCCCCCACGGGTACTGATCGTAGGGGAGACACTCGTCGACATTCTGCACCGCGCTGACGGTGACATGGTGGAGAAACCGGGAGGCAGCTGCGCCAACGTGGCGATTGCGCTCGGGCGATTGGATCGGGTTCCGCGGTTACTCACTATGCTTGGCGACGACAAGCACGGCCGAGAAGCCCGAACCTGGCTTGAAGACTCCGGCGTTGTGGTGCAGGCTCAGCCTGCACCACAGACGTCAACTGCGACGGCCCGGCTTGATGCGAGCGGTGCCGCGAGCTATGACTTCGTCCTCGACTGGGACCTAGCAGTCGAAGAAACAACTGACGTAGATGCACTCCATATCGGATCTATTGCTTCAGTTCTCGAACCGGGTGCGTCAGCCGTTTCACGATTTGTTGACCGTCACCGCACGCAGGCGCTTGTCACCTACGACCCCAATATCCGTCCTGGTGTCATCGATGACGAGGACGCCGTTCGCCAACGTGTGCTGTCCTTCATTGAACGGTCCGACGTCGTCAAGGCCAGCGACGAAGACATCGCCTGGTTGCATCCTGGTCAAACCGTGGAAGCCGTCGCGCGACGTTGGGCCACGCTGGGGCCGGCACTCGTCGTCGTCACCTCGGGCGCGGAGGGATCGCTCGCTGTCACAAAACGCACCGTGATCCGGGGTGACGCCGTATCCGTCGAGGTGGCGGACACTGTCGGGGCGGGAGACACCTTTATGGGAGCCCTCATCGACGGACTGATTGCAGCAGGAGCAGCGGGCCACCGGGCGCGGCAGGTCATCCTGTCATTGGACGGGGCACAACTGGCCGCATTGCTCCATCAGTGCGCACGAGCAGCCGCAATCACCGTCTCCCGTCCCGGAGCCAACCCACCCACACGCCGAGAACTCGAGCCAGTTTCACGGTGAGGGAACCGTATCCTCGCCGTGAGGCGCTCAGGATTCCGGTCGCCCTCCGTTCCTGCCCTGGGACCTGACCCGGAGCGCGCCAATGGTCAAACCGGGCACGGTCATTTGTCGCCGGTACGGCACACAGTCATGGGCAAGGCTGTGACCTGGTGGCGGCGTCGAGGAAACGATTGTGGGTGTCCATCAACGGGATAAGATGACCTCACTCGAGTTAGGAGTGTCCATGGCAAGAAAAGCGACATCTCAAGATGTTGCCGACCGCGCAAAAGTGTCCCGCAGCGCTGTCAGCTTTGTTCTCAACGGGCGTGCCGATGGAAACATCTCCAAAGACAAGCAGGAAAGGATCCTGGCGGCGGCCAAGGAACTCAACTACACACCCAATGCCGTGGCGCGTTCCCTGCAGAGCCAACGTACGCACACCATCGGCGTGGTCACGGATTCAATCGCCGGGGGTCCTTTTGCCGGCAAGTTGCTTCAAGGAGCCAGCAATGCAGCTTTCGATGCTGGCTATCTGTTGCTTGTTATTGACACGCAGGGTGACGAGATCCGCGAAGATAAAGCGTTTGCCACCCTCCTGAACCGGCAGGTGGATGCCATGGTCTTTGCCACCATGAGCCTGCGGGCGCATTCTCCGCATTCAGCCCTGGGCAGCGTGCCATCGGTCCTTGCAAACTGTTTTGATCCTGCCGACAAGCTTCGATCCATCATTCCCGATGAGGTCTCGGGCGGCCGGTCTGCAGCCCAAATCCTGCTCGATGCCGGGCATCGTCAGATCGCTTACCTTTCCGGCAGCGCTGAACTGATCGCAACTGAACGCCGCACGCAGGGTGTTAACGAGGCCTTGGCCGCCGCCGGTCTGGCACCTGCTGCAACGATCGCCACCGGCTGGGAGATTGATGATGGGTTCCAAGCCGCGATGCACCTGTTCGACGCCGGCACTAAGCGCACGGCCGGCGTGTTCGGGCCAACTGGCATTGTGTGCGCCAATGACCGCGTCGCGATGGGAGTCATGCTCGCCTGTGGCCAGCTGGGACTCCGGATTCCTCACGATGTGAGCATCGTGGGCTACGACGACGACGAGCCTCTCGCCAGGACATCAGTGCCCGGTCTCACAACGGTGGCACTGCCCCACCGCGAAATGGGAGAGAAAGCCATCGAGCTCTTGTGCCGGGACCTTGACCGGGGAGTCAGCACCAAGCATGAGGAAACCATCATGCTGGAGTGCCCCGCGGTCATCCGCGGTTCGGTCGCGGCCCCGCCTGCTATGGAGTCCGCTGCTCCGCGCCTGAAATAGTTTGGAGTCACTCGGGCCGGACCGAACAGGTCGTGGAGTTCGACGACGTCGACCGGCCCGTTGCTTTAGAGCTCTATCCAGCCCCGGGTCAGGGCAAGCACAGCCGCAACGGCCCCTGCCAGCGCAATAAGGAAAAGGAACAGCTCCCCTCCCCGGAAAACGCGCTGCCCCTGTTCACGCCGTGCGATCACAAACAGGACGGTGGCAGGGGCGTAGAAGATCATGGACAGCAGCACCAGAGGCAGCCCGGCGGCGTAGACCAGGAACACCGAGTAAACGGTGGCAATGACGGCAATGGCCAGGTCGCCCTGCCGGATGCGGCTCGGGGCTCCTTCATACGTTTCCCCGCTCCAGCCGAGCTTGAGCGCGTAGAGGGCCGCGAAGAGGAGGGAGAACAGCGTCAGGACCGCGGTCATGTCCAGGGCAAAGTCGAAGGCATCCTCGGAGAAGTAGGTGATGACCATGACCAGCTGGCTAAGCAGGGTGCTCAGCAGCAGGGCGTTGACCGGGACATCGTCGTCGCTGACCCGGGACAGGAACCGCGGCATGTCCTTCTCGGTGGCGGCCACGTACAGGACTTCCGCTGCCATCAGGCTCCAGGCCAGGTAGGCCCCCATCACCGAAATGATCAGGCCGGCGCTGACGAACACCAGCCCCCAGGTCCCCACGCCCGCTTCCAGGACGCCCGCCATGGACGGCTGGCGCAGCTCGGCAAGCTCTTCCATCGGCAGGACCCCGTAGGAAACGATCGTGACCGAGGCGAAGATGGCAAAGACGCTCACAAAGCCAAGGATGGTCGCCCGGCCAACGTCCTCCCGCCGTCGGGCATGGCGCGAATACACGCTGGCGCCTTCAACGCCGAGGAACACGAAGACCGTCACCAGCATCGTGTTGCTGACCTGCTCGAACAGCGGCCCCGTGTAGGCCGCCCCGGTGAGGTTTCCCGCGAAGACGGCGGGGTCGAACAGGAAGACGGCAAACAGCACGAAGACCAGGATGGGCACCACCTTGGCGATCGTGACGATCCGGTTAATGGCCGTGGCTTCCCTGATGCCGCGTTTGATCAGGAAGAAGAATCCCCACAGCCCTGCCGAAGAGAGCACGACGGCGAGAAGGGTGTCCCCTGCGCCCAGCTGCGGAAACAGGACTCCCAGCGTGGACATGGTGAGCACCCAGTAGGTGACATTTCCAACGCAGGCACTGGCCCAGTAACCCGCTGCGGAGAAGAACCCCACGTAGTTTCCGAAGCCGGCCTTGGCGTAGGCGAAGATCCCCGCATCCAGTGCCGGCTTGCGCATGGACAGCCGCTGGAAGACAAAGGCCAGCATCAGCATGCCCGATCCCGCAATCAGCCAGGCGACCAGCGCGCCCCACACCCCGGTTTCTTCGGCGAAGCGCTGGGGCAGGGAAAACACCCCGGCCCCAACCATGGACCCGATCACCACAGTGGTGAGGGTCAGCAGGGAGAGTTTGGCCGCTGGAGCCTTCTCCCCTGAGACAGGCGGATTAGACATGGTTCTCTTCCAATCGGGTGTAACGGCCGCTGAGGCAGCACGGGTTAGACAACAGTGGAGGGGCGGACCGCTTCCTGCCTGGGATCTTCCTTTGTCAATAGCCTCGGCACTATCGTCTCAGAAGGAGACGGCGGGGTCCGAATCGGCGGCTCTCACCCGCAGGCCCCCAAGTGGTTCGCCGTCGTTGGTGGCCGTGATGAGGAGCAGCCGTGAAAGAGAACGCCTACGTCCCTACCCCGCCCGGCGCCGTCGAGGACCTCGCTGACCGGCTCGCCCGCTTCCGTCCGGTGCCGCAGGTCCAATTGCCCGACGCCGGTTTCCTGGGTGTGGGAGGGGATCTGCTGACGGAGCTGGTGGGATACTGGCGCACGGAGTTCAGCTGGCCCGCCCAGGAAGCCTGGATTTCGGCCTACCCGTGGGTGGAGACGGAGCTGGCGCAGGTGCCAATCCGCGCGATCGTGTCCCGGGCAGCCGCTGCCCGGCAGTCGCCGTCGTCCCCTGTTGTTTTGCTGCTGCATGGCTGGCCCGATTCGGTCCTGCGGTTCCAGCGCCTGTTTCCGCTGCTCACGGACCTGACCTATGTTGCTCCGGCGCTGCCCGGTTTTCCCTTCGCTGCTGCGGTGACCGGCGGCGGGCTGTCGAGTGTGGCCATGGCCAATGCGATTGCTGAGGCCATGGCCGAGTTTGGGTTCGCCCGGTACGTGGTTTCTGCCGGTGATGTGGGCTCGGATGTGGCCGAGGCCCTGGCGGTGCGGCATCCCGGCGCCGTTGCCGCCCTGCATTTGACCGATGTTTCCCAGTACCACATCAACGTCGACCCGCCCGCTGACCTGGATGGGGAGGAGCGTGCCTACGCTGAGCGCACGGCCCGCTGGCAGTCGGCCGAGGGCGGGTACGCGCACGAGCAGGCGACCCGCCCGCACACGCTGGCTGCCGGGCTGGGCGACTCCCCTGCCGGGCTGGCGGCATGGATCGGGGAAAAGCTGATCCGCTGGACCGATTCGGAGGGGACCCTGACGAATGTGTTCAGCTATGAGGAGGCCCTGACGTGGATCAGTTCCTACTGGCTGACCGGTTCCATTGGGACCTCGTTCGCTCCCTATGCTGCGGGCCGGCCTACCGGCTGGCCGCGGATCGAGGCGCCGACGGTGTTCACCCTGTTCCCGAAGGACCTGGCCAACGCCCCGCGGCAGTTCGCCGAACGCTTCTTCAACGTCGTGCAGTGGCAGGAGTACGCCAAGGGCGGCCATTTCGCTGCCTGGGAGCGTCCGGAGGAATACCTGCAGGGCATTCGTGCCGCCGTGGAGGCGGGCTGGCCCTAGCGGAACCGTCCCGTTTCCACCTAGTCCAGCGGCTCCCGAATGATCGGGCAGGTCATGCAGTGCCCGCCGCCGCGGCCGCGGCCCAGCTCGGCCCCGACAATCGGGATGACCTCCACACCGGCGTTGCGCAGTGCCGCGTTGGTCTGCGTATTGCGGTCGTAGGTGAACACCACGCCCGGTTCCAGGGCGACGGCGTTGTTCGCACTGTCCCACTGCTGGCGTTCGGTGGCGTGGTAGTCGCCGGCGGTCTCCACCAGGCGCAACTGCTTGTAGCCCATGGCTTCGGCGACGACGTCGACGAAGCGGCGGTCGCGCTCGTCGCGCACTTCCAGACCCAGTGGCTTGTCCGAGGGATGGATGGTGAAGGGGTGGATGCCGTCCACGATGGCCGGATGGATGGTGGCCAAATCCCGGTCCGCGAAGGTGAACACGGTGTCCAGGTGCATCGCGGCGCGCAGCTTCGGCATGCCCGCGACCACAATCCGTTCCGCGGCTCCGTCCTTGAACAGCGCCTGCGCGAGCTGGGTGATGGCCTGCCGGGAGGTCCGCTCCCCCATGCCGAGCAGCACGGTGCCGTTGCCCACGGGCATTACGTCGCCGCCCTCCAGGTAGGCCTGGCTCCAGTCCTTTTCCGCGTCACCCCACCAGATCTTCGAGCCGGTGTAGTCCGGATGGAACCGGTAGATTGCCTGCATCAGCAGGGTTTCGTCGTGCCGGGCCGGCCAGTAGAGCGGGTTCAGGGTCAGGCCGGAGCCGACCCAGCAGGTGGTGTCCCGGGTGTAGAGGGTGTTGGGCAGCGGCGGGAGCAGGTACTCGGGCCGGCCGGTGGATTCCCGCACCAGGCCCACGTAGCCGGAGAGGTAGTCATCGGGAAGGTCCGACGTCGTGAGCCCACCGATGAGGATCCGCGCCAATTCCGCACCGGAGAGCGAATCCAGGAAGGCCCGGGTGCCGGCCACTAGTCCCAGTCCGACGCGGTTGGCGATGATCTTGCGGTCCAGCAGCCAGGTCCGTGCCTCGGGGATGTCCATGGTCTGCCCGAGCAGGTCGTGAAGTTCGACGACGTCAACGCCGCGGCTGGTCATCTGGGTGACGAAGTCCGCGTGGTCGCGCTGGGCGTTCTCCACCCACATGACGTCGTCGAAGAGCAGGTCTTCACGGTTGGTGGGGGTGAGCCGTTCGTGGGCCAGACCCGGGGCGCAGACAAGGACCTTGCGCAGCTTGCCAACCTCGGAGTGCACGCCGTAGGACGCGGCTTTTCCGGTGGGGGTGGGGGACGTCATGGTTCTCCTTGTGTTGTGAAGCCGAACCTAGCGGCCCTGTTCAACCTGTGCGCGGCGGCGGAGGGCTTCGTTGACGGCCGGGTCATCCATAGCGCGGAGCCAGCTGAGGAGTTCCGGTCCGGCAGCCGGGTTAGCGGCGACGGCGGGGCGTGCGATCGGCTGGTCGGTGGCCAGTTCCTGCAGCCGCAGCGGCGGGGTTCCGGGATCCTCTGCCTCGGCGAGAATCGCGACCTCGACGGGGTCCACGTCCCGGGGCTTGGCGGCTGATGCTCCGGCGTCGACGATGTCTGCCGCCGGGATGTTCATCAGCGGGGTTGTCCTGCGCGTCTTTGTATCTGGGGTTAACGGGGCGTTCTCGTCAGCGGGATGTTCCTGATTCTGTTCCTGCACGGGATCTCCTTCATCAGTAGCCTTACAAACATCCTTGCAGAAGGAGCATTGGTCTCCCAATCAGCACCCGCAGCTCATACCGCGTTTTAGTTATCGCGGCGACCACGAGGTCCGCTGGCACTCATGAAAAAACCTCACCTACCTCGACGAAAATAATGACAGTGCTTCACGGTGGAAAACGACGCAACAAGGGGAGCTCCCATATACGAAAGTCGTTCAAGATCGCACCGTCAAGACTGCATCCCTCGTGGAACTGTACGCGTAGCAGGTTCGGTGTACCCCAGGGATTTCTCGCAAATCAGGATTCTGGGACGGTGGCCGCTAGTGGTGACACGAACTCCGCCGTTGATTTGGCCGTCAGTTGCAGCGACCGGAGAACCCGTTGATAGTAGCGGATATCATCAGCCGAGAGTCTCACCCCCTTGCGGTCCTTCAACCATTTCAATGCAGGAGAGTAGCTGCCAATCAGTACGTCCCATGACTCCCGAGCGACGTTGCCGAAATATTGTCCAGCATTAATCCAGACTCTTCCATCCGAATACTCGTGGCGAGAGACCACATTGTCCCCGGCTTCTGGGAAAATAGTCTCTATGGTGTCGAGGTCCGCCGCATGCATAGTGTGAAGCGACGTAAGCCGCGCGCCCAGCAACCGGTAGCTTTCAAAAAAGCTATCGCCCGTCGGAATTGGAATCTTAGGGTAGTCAAGCCTCAACGCTTCTTGGTTTAGTGCCCTATAAACGGGATCGTTTAGAACACCATAGATATAATGGAAGACGTCGGTTGGGCTGGGTTCACTGGTGACGTTTCCTGAGACGGAACGTAAAAACTCCTGCTTTAAGTTCGCATGCCTGACACCAGCGCCATCAAAAGTCCAAAGAGGGGCGAAGTAGTTACTCTCTTTGATACTTAGCGAATGAAACTGAATCACTTTATCGGTAACAAAGGCGTCAGCAAAGGGTCGGTCTTGTTCAATTCGACGCGTGAAGCACAACGCTAGATTATCCCGGCCAATCATCTGCCGACTTACGGCACTACGCGGGTAGCAATGCAGCCCTTTGGAAACACCCGTGTAGTACGTCCAGCGCTGATCAAAGGGACGGTAAGTAATTGGCACAACCTTGGAAGTTTCAACTCGCCCCACATCCGCCTGAGCTGAAGCTACCTTCCAGTCACGAACATCTTTCCCCAAAAGGTACCTGCTGCGAGCCGCCTCCGGATCCGTCGATGCAAAGTCGCGGAGTCGCGCAACGAGGCGGTTGCGGTCCGAGTCGATAGCAAGTGAATCGCGTCCGGCGGCAATCCCAACACTCTGCACATTGAAAACTTCATTCAACGGAATGCCACGTCCATAACCTTCGGTATCCGCTTTTCGGGTCGGCTTGAAATAGAACATTCTCTGATCTAGCTCTAGGTGCTCCCAGTGGATCTCACCCGCTTCCAGTGCCGAGAACTTGGAGAGTCGACTCCCCTTCAGCTCAGCGTGAAGAACTTCCGCCATAGCACCATCCGGTTTTGAGGCGGTCTTGATGGCGATCAGAATTGATACACCTTGTCTAATGTCAAACACATTCTGGTCGTCGTCCATAACGCCGGGTTTGTCTCCGGGAATTTTCCGACCATGAAGATCCAGTATGAGCAGGCGATCGAAAGTATTCGCGAGATGCCATCGCATGCCCCTGAATGTGGGACTCATCAAGTAGCTATTGTCAGTAATAACGCCGATGACACCAGTCCCGTTTTTAGCAATGAGGTCCTCCGCAAACCCGATAAATTTAACGTAATCATTGCTAAGCCACTTAGTGTTCCTCTCCTTCAGAGGCAGCTGACCCCCTGGCTCTTTTTTATATTTCTTGACAAATTGGTTTGCGTATTCGAAGTTATTGGCTGACTCACCGGAATATGGGGGGTTTCCAATAACAACCATGATCGGTCTCTGCTCTTTCACCTCGGCAGCAGCCGCCGACTCTTCGGTGAGTGCTTCCAATAGCCCGAACTGAAACAGATCGGGGTTAAGACCGTGTGGCTTCTCCAAAGTATTGGTGAGGTAGACGCGGAATTGGTTGGCACCCGTCACACCTAAGTCACTCATTGTCATGCCTAGCTTCATATGCGCAATCGCATATGGCGCCATCATAAGCTCGAACCCACTAAGGCGTGGGATCAGGTTCTCCCGTGCATATGACGGCCAAAGACCTTCTTGGCCTACAAATCCCCTTTTTACGTGCTTAATCAACTCATTCAGGAAGGTTGCGGTCCCGGTGGCGAAGTCAAGTACTTGGACCTTGTGTACATCAACCCACGATTGTGTGGACATCGTTTTTCTGACATTACCCGGCATGCGAACTAGCCCAGGCTGTGTTTGTAGCGTGATCTGTTTCTTACTGCTGTCCGAAAGGCCCTGAGGAATACCAAGGTCCGCCTTGAGCGCATTATCAACTGCCCTAATGATAAATCTCACGACAGGCGTGGGCGTATAGTATGCTCCTCGCGCTTTCCTCTGCCCGGCGTCATATTCTCGGAGAAAATCCTCATAGAAGTGGATAATTGGGTCTCGGCCTGATGCATCATCGTGAGTTGCCAATTGCCGGTGGACAATCTTTTCGACGTCACTTGCCGCGAGTATGTCACACATCTCAGCCACGATACGGGCCAACCCCTCGCTGAACCCGGGGCCCGCAACGTGATCAAAAAATGTTCTGAGGAACGGCGTTGTCGCGGGAATCAAATCCCTAGCTTCTTGGCGCGAAAAGCTCGACAAAGTGGAGTCGCTGTAACGGGCGGAGAATAAGCCGTAGATGAGAGTTTGAGCGTACATGTCCGAGAATTCTTCAACGCTCATACCGCTTACAAGATTAGTCTTCACGACACTATAAACCTTGGCAAGTTCAAGGTCACCGCCTCCGTTGGGCCTTACCAAAGCTTCGAGGACGTAGTCCCGCACCCGTCGAGCCTTGCCTCCCATGCTGATAGCAAGCTTTGTAGCAGAAGTGATTTTGACGGGGGGCAGGTCAAAAAAGGCTCGGAGCTCAGCCACCAGCTTCGCGAAGTTCGCATCAAGAGGGACAACCAGCCCCGTTGCGTCCAGACGCCCTACTTGCACCGTGGAGTAGAGCTCCCCGGCCGAGTAGAACCGGAATTCAAGCTCATTGGTCAGCAGCAGGCTGTCATATCCCGAGTAACGAATCAGCTGCTCGGTCTGTTCAATCCGATTCAGGTTCTCTCCGAGGTCTTTAGCCTCGCCGTAACCCCGAACGATCTCCGCGTTTGCCTTCTGCACGAAGACGAAATCTGGCTGGCCCGCGCTCGATCTAGCGGGGTCGTTGAACGTTTCAATCTCAGTGGAGACAGCGTTGAACATTTGAACCAGCGCCGGCCGGTAGCTATGCTCTCTGGCGATTGGGTTCGTTGCTAGAGCAGCAACCTGTTGAACATACGCTCTGATGGCTTCCACTGCAGTTTGATTCGTTGACACCCTCGTCCCCCATGTTCCCTAGGTCCTAAGAAGAATCTATCGCATCCGACGCCTAGTGCTGGTCGAGCTGCTTGGCTCGGGGAGAGTCATCCCACAGGGCAGCAGCCAGCGCTTCGTAAGAAACTTGTGATTGATATACCGGCGGCCGGTCACGCTCTCGGGAGACGTCGCGTTCTGCGACTCCCAGTGGAACACCTCAGGACTCATGGCGTAGTCCTTGTACATGATGGACGCCGCGCGTTCCTTTTCGTCCTTCTCCAGCGTCACGAAGAACGCATCGGTTTTCGTCTCCCCACACCAAGCGACGCCTTCCCGATGGCTGGTCTTGCCACCCAGCGCGAAGTAACCCAGTGCCGCCAGGACTTCCTCCCGCCGGTAAGAGGCGTGCGAATACAACGGAATCTGCTGCAGTCCCAGCCCGAGTCCTTTGGGCGCATACCCGGAACGCTGAACACCCAGGGCTGCCAGTTGCCGGATCTCCGCGCAAACCAAGGGATAGCGGCGCAGGAACTGGAGTCCGGCGTCGTACGATGTGTGCCCTCCGCCGTTCGGCCACAGCGCAAAGAAGAGCATCCGGGCCAGGATCTGCTCCCTGTCACTCAGCTCCTCATAACGGGGTGCATTCTCTGAGACCAGTTTCGTGTAAGTCTCCGCTCGTTCCGGATCATCGATGCAGAGCATCGCGGTCATCCGGCGCAGTAGTTCCTCCTCCAGTACTGACCATTCGGTCAGCTGGGAGGACGGCACGACGTCGCGCGCATGGCTGATGTCCGTCAGCCCGGCTTCCCGGATGAGCGAGGTCCAGGAGTCCCCGGTTTTGCGGTACACATCGGGCAAGTCCCGCCCAGATTCCCGGAGGTAATCCTCCAGCAGGTGCTCCCCATAGGACCGCACCTCCGCCACGAGCTGCTTCCGGTTGACGCGGAGCTGTTCCCGGATGTTGTTCAGCACGGTCTGCTGCGCCACTCGGTCCAGGATGATCTGTGAGCCCGACGGCAGGTACGGGAACCCGTCCTCCACGGCTTTCTCCAGTGCCTTGCGCCGGAGACCCGTGAGGGCTTTCAGCTTGGCATCGAACCGAAACTCACGGCGCTGTTGGCCCGATGTAGTCCAGCACGGTGAGGACTGACTTGTCCTTCGCCCGGCGCAGGCCGCGGCCCAGCTGCTGGATGAAGACAGTTGCGCTCTGCGTGGGCCGCAGCAGCATGATGGTGTCGATCTCCGGCAGGTCAAGCCCTTCGTTGAAGAGGTCGACGGCGAATAGGCAGTTCAGTTCCCGGTCCCGGAGTTTGCGCAGGGCTGCGGCCCGATCGGTCTAGGGTGTCTCATTTACCCGGCTTCGTCCGCTAGCGTCCCGGCCTGTTAGAGCCGGAGCGGACGGAAGGCTCGAGTGGAAGCGGCACAGGGAGAACCGAGCGGTCTGGCGCGCACAGCATCAGTGGCACCGGTGATGATGAAGCTAGGGGGAAATCCACCGCACGTTTGCTTGCAACAGTGCCGTCGCCTATCTCGAGCTGCCCTCAGATATCTCCCGATGATATGCCAGGTACGTCATGTCCAGCTGGTGCTGTGCATGAACGACAAGGTCGGCTTTATAGTGGCCAAATTGGTAAACCTTCCCGTCGCCATCCACTGTCACCGCATGACCATCAAATTCTTTGTGGCAGTTGGGACAGAGACACAACAAGTTCGCCAGGATGTCTGGCCCATCGTGCGGAATGCCTAAGGGCCGGATATGTGCCGCTTCTGCGTATGTTCCCGCTGCCGTCTTCAACTGGGTACCGCAGATCTGACAAGTGTTGTCGTACAGCCTCTTCACGGACTCAGCCACTTCCGCGTTGCGCACTCTGCGGTTCACGACCGTGTTCCGTCGAAGCGGCGGAAGATCCTCTCCCCGATTCAAAGCATGGGAAACCTCGGCGGGTGTATAGCTGTCCAAAGGATCTGCCTGCAACTGGAATCGAAGGACTTTGTACCCGTCACGTTCTCCCCAGCTCCACTGCGTTACGAAGAACAGGCCGAGGTACGTGTACCAGCTATCCTTTTTTCGTCCGGTCAGTACCGATTCTCTGGCCAGGACCCGCACTGGTCGCCCCACTTCGTAATCCCGTACCAGTCCGGCGTTTCCTCCGACCAATTTCTGGTCAGTCACGTGACGGCCTGTATTGGAGTCACGACCCCCGAATCCGGTATAGGTAATCAAGTCCCCCTGGATTTCATCATCTGAATAACCATCCGAAAGGCAGATTGACTCAGACCCGTCAGCAGTTCCGGAGATCCCGGCTTGGGTGTGCCGGTGTATGCCTGCGTTGTATGCTGCCTGTCTGTTAGAAAATCGACTTCCGGGTGGATACCCCGGTATCTCTCCATACACACGTCGCACCACCGTATACCCCCATAGAAACCGAGACTTAAACCAAGACATTTCTGCTCGGCCGTGAACACCAAGCACAATTGACCAATCGTCTTATAAGACGTATTTCTAGGGAAATTCACTTCACAATTAGTCCGCCCCTTGGACACATGGCCGGGAACGTGGTTTTGTAAAAGCTCGCGGCCATGCAATTGGGTGATCTGAGAGTACTTTGGCATGCTGCTCGGAAAACCGGGAATCAAGGCCGATCGGCGGACAGTCCATTTCGTCAACCGAGCAAACGGCCGTGATGTGACGGCAGCCGACGCCGAGGCCTTATTGATTGAAGCTGCCGCCGAGCTTGAGGCAACACCAACGGAACCGGACCAAGCCACCTGGGCACACGAGCGTGATCTGCAGGACCCAGTCTTATGAGGTGAATCAGCAGCGATTTACTATGGAAAATACCCAACAATAATCCATGCCTGTTTTCCAAGGACCCCATCATGGATTCCGACTGGAATGACCTTTTTCCTGCCCCGCATCCGCCGGACGTTGTACCTCCGGGGTTGTACCCAGAAACCGGAAAACGAACCCGTCCCTGTCCGGTCTGAGGCCACGAAGCGTGGCCGGTTGTCTACGGCATGCCTGACCCCGAGCTGGACGATCCCTGGCCCAAGACCTATTACGAGGGATGCGTCATTCCTCCACACGATTTTTGTACTCTTGGCGCTGTGCATCGCCGGCTGCCGTCACGAATGGTGACGGGGTCTTGCGAGACGTAAGCAGCCCAGATGGACTCTGCTTGAATCAGCGTCTCCTAATGTCCCCCGTCGGACATCAGCCCCGTCCCGATCAGCTGCGGCTCCATGTGGCGCCGAAAAGTGTCACGCATCAGCGGCCTGCCGGCGACCGCCTCGTGCAGGTCCCGGAGCTCTTCAACGTGAAGGGTTGCTCGAGGAGAGTCGCAGGGTCCGGCGTCCGCGCATTATCCTGCCGTAGCCGCTCCACCGCTAGGAGCACCATCGCCGTGTGCCCGTAGGGCAGGCCGGCAATCAGCTCCGCATCCCAAGGGTCAAGCCAACTGACTCGGACAGTGAACCGGTCAAGAGCGCGGATTCAGGCGTGGATACCCCCGCGAAGTAACGCCCATTTGAACAGTTGTCCTTCCGGCTGCCTCAGGGACAGCCAGCCGGCGGGAAAGTGCCCTCTGGCAATTATCTGAGGATCTCCGCGTGGCCTTATTCATCGGACGATTACGAACCACTTAGACTCACGCCATGGACATCCTTGCAGATCTGCCATCGACTTTCATCGGTGCGTTCCTGGGTACCCTTGCTGCCTTCCTGTCAGAACGTCTCCTGCGGGTCCGTGATGCCACAGCCGTGCAAGTTGCTGCACTGAATAACTTAGTGACAGATCTGCACTTGCGCCGGGCTCTGTCCGCTAATGCCGCCCCACAAAGAATTCCCGCAGGGGAAAGCGATGACAGAAGATTTGTAACTGAAGCCGTCATTCAGATTCGCGCCGGAATACGCGAAGCCAGGCTTTGCCTTCGACCAGGGTCCTCCGCTGAGTTTCAAATACTTGTCAGCATGTCCTCCGCTTGCAACCGCTATCTGGAGAATGTGCAGTACGAGCCGGAGGACTACCAGTATGAATTGGAACTTCTCCGCGGCACGCTTTCGGATGCCGTCGGCACTCTTTGCGAGACCAAAGGAATTCGAGTCCGAGAGCCCGGGGCAGGAGCACTGGAGACACCGCCCGTAACCGGGCACATGGCAAGCAATAACTAACGCACGCATCTCAGGCTTGAAGTATCCGGCCACTCGGCCAACAGCAACTGCGGGTGATGAAAACAAGGAACAGACATAGAGCGATCAATTTTTCGCGCCTCTTTACCCACACTCCCGCAAAAGAAACAACACCACTTCCGCCAACCCGGGCAAAATCCGTCCACAACGGTTGACCATCGCCACCCACCCCCTTAGCGTCCCTCCTACACTCGCGCCGCCGCACCACCACTAGGTGCGGCACAGACACGGCTGAGTGCCCGGTTCGATGACGGCCGGGCACCACCAGCTGCAACACCGCATGTTTCCGATGCGCTGATTAAGAGCAGCACCCTGCCGCGGCCAGAGGTGGCCGCGGCCCGTATGAGGGATCATCCATGCAGATAAGGAACAAAACCGCCACAGCCCTTCTCGCCTCCATAGCCCTGCTGGGCGTGGCTATCTCACCGGCCACCGGGTACCGCGGTGACGCACCCCCGGGCAGCAAACTGCCAAACATCCCTGCCCCTGCCGAGTACTTTGGCTTTGAAATGGGCGACGAGGGGCGGCTCGCATCGTTCGCGGACATCAGCGACTATTTCGAGACGGTCGCCGCGCAGTCCCCGGAAGTCGACTACGAAGTGGTGGACCGCACCACTGACAACAACGAATATCCCATCCTTCGACTGAGCAGCGAAGAGAACCTGCAGCGGCTGGATGAAATTCTCGCCACCAACGAGCGCCTCGCCGATCCCGACGCGATGGCGGCCGAGGCCACCGCCGCCGGAATGGAAGAAGAGGACTACGCGCGCAAGGTCGCCGCGGGGACCGTCCCGGTCTATTACATTGAGGCGTCCATCCACGCAACGGAGGTCGGAAACACGCAGGCGCTGGTCGACGTCGTCCACCGCCTGGCCACCGAAGACTCCGCGGCCATGAACAAGATTCTGGACGAGATGGTGGTGCTGATCGTCCCCTCCGCCAACCCCGACGGCCAGCAGATGGTGGTGGACTACTTCAACGAGACTGCGGGCACGGCCTACAACCGGGTGTACCCGGATCTGTACCACACCTATGCAGGGCACGATAACAACCGTGACTGGTTCATGTTCACGCAGAAGGAATCCCGGACCCGGGTGATGCTGGAGCAGAAATACCGTCCCGTGGTGCAGCACTACATGCACCAGGCCGGGACCAACAGTCCCCGGATCTGGACCCCGCCCTATGACGAGCCGCTGTCCACGGCCGTGGATCCCATCGCCATCTCCTCCTCCAACGCGCTGGGCCAGTTCACCCAGCGTGACCTCGTGGCCCAAGGCCTGAAGGGCGTGAAGTCCGACGACGCGTACGGCATCCTCTGGAACGCCGACGTCGCCGGTTACGGGACGTTCCTGGGCACCTCCACTTTCCTGACCGAGATTGCTTCCGTCCGGGACCTGGCCTATCCCTTCACCGGGGACGGCGTGCTGGAACCGGTGGACAAAACCATGCGCTCTCCCCTGCCCTACGATTCCGACACCTGGACGCTGAAGCAGATTGTCCAGTACGCCACCGCGGCGGCCTTCTCCGGAATGAACACGGTCGCCTCGGATCCCCAGTCCTGGCTGCTGAACAACCTCTACCGCGTGAACAGGAACAGTGTTGACTGGGAGGGCGGCCCGTACGCCTATGTGGTGCCCAGCGGTCAGCGCGACCCCTACGCCGTGTATGACATGATGCGGATCTTCGACATCGGCGACGTCGAAATCGAGCAGGCCAAGGCTCCCTTCGCTGCTGAGGGCCAGGAATTCGCCGCAGGTTCCTACATCCTGCGGACCCAGCAGCCGCTCGGCCGCTGGGTGGACCAGCTGCTGCGCATCGACGAGTATCCGGACAGTGCCCGCAAATGCGACGACTGCCCGCTGATCATGCCGTACAGCGAAACCACCGACAACATCGCTCTGTTCATGGGCGTGAATGTTGCCGCGGTTCAGGAGCCTTTCGAGACTGCTACCCGGCCGGTGCGCGAGATCCGGCAGGAACGGGTTCAGATGCCCCGTCCGCCGGGTCGGGACGGTGCCTACATTCTCAGCGCCGAGTCCTACGGCCTGGGGCGGATTATTGATGAACTGCAGGACGCGGGTGTGGATGCGTACCGTGCTGCCGGTCCGATCACCGTGGACGGACGGGAATTCGCTCCCGGTGCGCTGATGGTTCCCGCCGGCGAGCGCGGTGCCCGCGGCACGCTGACCCGTGCCATCCGCGAGACCAGCCTGCCGGTCTACGCGACGGCGCAGATGCCGGCCACAGGGGCGGTCAAGCTCGCGGAAAACACCCGGATCGGACTGGTGCGGGGCGCCAACAACATGCCCGGCGGCTGGCTGATGTGGATGATGGACCAGTTCGGCACGAACTACGAAGTGGTCGAAGCTGCGGACTACGCCAATCTGTCCGACAAGTTCGATTCCATTGTGCTGGCACCGGGAATCTCCACCGAACGGCTGACCGCCGGGCTGGACACCACCAAGTACCCGGCGGAATTCGCCTGGGCCGCAGGGGTGCCGGACGCACCCCAGAAACTCGCGGAGTTCGCCAACCAGGGCGGCAGCATCCTGGCGCTTGGTTCCTCGTCCCTCACCGCAGCCTCAGCCATGAGCCTGCCGGTGGAGAACATCACGCCGACGGACCGCGCGGCCTTCATGGTTCCCGGCGCGCTGCTGGCCCAGAACTATGACACCTCCGCTCCCGCTGCCTGGGGCATGCCGGCGTCGTGGCCCACGTGGTTCAACAACGACGCCGCCTTCCGCCTCACCGGGGAGGGAACCTCGGTTTCGCAGTACCCGGCCGAAGGCAACCCGCTGGTCAGTGGCTATGCGCTGGGCGCCGAAGCGATCAACGGGGCAACGAACATTGCCTCGTTCGACGTCGGCGAGGGTGACGTGACAATCGCCGGGGGCCACATCACCTTCCGCACCTGGCCGAGGGCTTCCTGGTCGGTGGTCACCAACGCCATCTACAACGGCGCGGGCACCGAACTGACCGCCGAGGACATGGCAGGAGTGTTCGGGAAGGGCGGCCGCTAGCCAGCAGCCGGAAAGGGTTCCCGGGCCGGGGCAGCATCCCCGGCCCGGGAATTCCCGCGCCCGCACCGCCGTCGGAGTTCCAATCCACCCTCCCCGCGCTGATCACCGCTAGGCTGGCGCTGAAGCATGCATCCGCCCGCAGCGGGCGGGCACACCGCGAGCGCCGTCACGGCGACATGTCTCTAGGGGGAACAACATGAGTGAACCGACGCAGCCCAACAACCAATCAGGGAACAATCCCGGACCGTGGAATCCCGGCCAGCCGGCACCGGGCCAACCCGGTCAGGGCGGACAGCCAGGACAGCCGGGCCAGCCCGGACCGAACCAGGGCGGACAGCCCTACCCCGGCACCCCCGGCACTCCGGGCAACTACAACTACCCCGGATCCGGCTCCCCGGCACAGGGCAACTACGCCTACCAGGGCAACCCGTTCGGGCAGTCGGCTCCGGCTGAGGACCCCGCCCGCCCCAAGCAGGTCAACCAGGCGTTCTGGCTGCTGATCGCCAGCGCCGTCCTGGGGCTGATCGCGCTGCCGTTTGCCCTGGTGTACGTGAACTCCCCCGAATATCTCGACACCGTCGAAGAAACGCTGCGGAGCGCCGGGCTGGATGTCGATTCCGAGGCGCTGGCCAACGGTGTTGCCGCCGGCACCCTAACGGCCGTGTTCTCCGGCATCCTGGGCCTGGCAGTTCGGGTGGCGCTGGCCCTGCTGGTGCGCGCCGGATACAACTGGGCACGCATCGTCATCACGATCTTCGCCGTTTTCTCGCTGTTTGGACTTATCGGCCTGTTCTCCACCGGGACGCTTTCCGGGATCATCACACTGCTGGCCACTCTGGCGACCATTGCCGCCGTCGTGTTGCTGTGGATGAAGCCGTCCAGCGAATACTTCACCAAGAAGAAGGCCTACCGTCAGGCCAAGAAGTTCGGCAATTACTCGGCATAGTTCAGATCAGTTGCAGGGAGGGGTGGCGGCTGTGCGCAGCCCGCCCCCCACCGTTCATGTGTGACTTAGCCGAACACATAAACCCCTTTGCGGCC